>NZ_JBIAVQ010000015.1:0-275566 GCF_042894505.1 Streptomyces sp. NPDC001536 | reverse complement strand
GGCCCCCCCCCCCCTCACCCCCCCGGCCCCGCCCCCGTTTCCCTCGCTTTGGCCCGGCCCCCGGGCGGCGCGGGGGGGGGGTGCCCCCGGGGGGGGGGGGGCCCCCCCCCCGGCCCCCCCCCCCACTTGCGCGCACGTACGTCGCTCAGGCGGCGATCTTCTGCTTCACCTGGGCCAGCGACGGGTTCGTCAGCGTCGAACCGTCGGCGAACAGCACGGTCGGAACCGTCTGGTTTCCGCCATTCGCCTTCTCGACGAACGCCGCGGACGCCGGGTCCTGCTCGATGTTGATCTCGGTGTACGCGATGCCCTCGCGGTCCATCTGCTTCTTCAGCCGCTGGCAGTAACCGCACCACGTGGTGCTGTACATCGTCACAGTGCCCTGCATGTCTCGCGCGCTCCTCTGGTGGCTCGGGGACGAGGTGGTCCACAGGGGGAACGTATGCGACCGGAGCGCCATTCCCGACCGCGCTGCCCGGCCGGGTGACGCCTGCCGCATTAGTACGACTGCGAGCCCCTGCCTGTGGACAACCGGCACAGCCGTCCCCGCCGACCTGGCAGCATGGCGGTGTGACAGCAGCAACGCACTCCACCCTCTTCCCGCACGTCCCGGACACGGCCGACGCGGTGCTCGAAGGGCTCGATCCCGAGCAGCGCGAGGTGGCCACCGCCCTGCACGGTCCGGTGTGCGTGCTGGCGGGCGCCGGTACGGGCAAGACGCGGGCGATCACCCACCGCATCGCCTACGGAGTGCGTGCCGGGATCCTGCAGCCCTCCAGCGTGCTGGCCGTCACCTTCACCAACCGTGCCGCCGGGGAGATGCGCGGCCGGCTCCGCCAGCTCGGTGCCGCCGGGGTCCAGGCCCGCACCTTCCACTCGGCCGCCCTGCGCCAGCTCCAGTACTTCTGGCCGAAAGCGGTCGGCGGTGCCATGCCCCGGCTCGTCGACCGCAAGATCCAGCTCGTCGTCGACGCGGCCGCCGCCTGCCGTATCCGCCTCGACCGGGGCGAGCTGCGGGACGTCACCGCCGAGATCGAGTGGTCCAAGGTCACCCAGACCGTCCCCGGCGACTACGCCCTCGCGGCCGCGAAGGCTGGCCGGGACGTCCCCCGCAACCCCGCCGAGATCGCCCAGCTCTACGCCGCCTACGAGGACCTCAAGCGTGAGCGCGGCGTCATCGACTTCGAGGACGTCCTGCTGCTGACGGTGGCCGTCCTCCAGGACCGGCACGACATCGCCGACCAGGTCCGGGCCCAGTACCAGCACTTCGTCGTCGACGAGTACCAGGACGTGAGCCCCCTCCAGCAGCGCCTGCTGGAGCTGTGGCTCGGCGACCGGGACAACCTCTGCGTGGTCGGCGACGCCAGCCAGACGATCTACTCGTTCACGGGAGCAACTCCCGACCACCTTCTCGACTTCCGCACCCGCCACCCCGGTGCCACCGTCGTCAAGCTGGTCCGCGACTACCGCTCCACGCCCCAGGTCGTCCATCTCGCCAACGGCCTGCTCGCCCAGGCCAGCGGCCGCGCCGCCGATCACCGCCTGGAGCTGGTCTCGCAGCGCGCCCCCGGCCCCGAACCCGTCTACACCGAGTTCACCGACGAGCCCGCCGAGGCCGAGGGCGCCGCCCGCCGTATCCGCGAACTGATGGCCGCCGGCGTCCCGGCCGCCGAGATCGCCGTCCTGTTCCGGACGAACGCCCAGTCCGAGACGTACGAGCAGGCCCTCGCCGACGCGGGCGTCCCCTACCAGCTGCGCGGCGCCGAACGGTTCTTCGACCGCCCTGAGGTGCGCAAGGCCGGCGTCGCCCTGCGCGCCGCCTCCCGCTTCGGGGGCAACGACGCTCTCCTGGACGACGCCCCCGACCTGCCCTCCCAGGTGCGTGCCGTGCTCTCCGGCGAGGGCTGGACCTCCGAGCCCCCGGCGGGATCCGGAGCGGTCAGAGAGCGCTGGGAGTCGCTGGCCGCGCTGGTGAACCTGGCGCAGGACTTCGCCGCCGCCAGATCCGATGCCACCCTCGCCGACCTCGTCGCGGAGCTGGACGAGCGGGCGGGCGCCCAGCACGCCCCGACCGTGCAGGGCGTCACCCTCGCCTCCCTGCACTCGGCCAAGGGCCTGGAGTGGGACGTCGTCTTCCTGGTCGGGGTCGCCGAGGGCATGATGCCGATCACCTACGCAAAGACCGACGAGCAGATCGAGGAGGAGCGCCGTCTCCTCTATGTCGGTGTCACCCGCGCCCGGGAGCACCTCCATGTCTCCTGGGCACTGTCCCGCTCGCCCGGCGGGCGCCCCAACCGCCGCCCCAGCCGCTTCCTCGACGGGCTGCGCCCCGGCTCGACCGGCGCCGCCGCGCGTGCCGCCACCGGTGGCCCCGGCGGCGTGGAGCGCGGCTTCACGAGCGGTACGGCCGGTGTCGTGCGGCGCCGGACCCAGCGCACCCCGGCCCGCTGCCGGGTCTGTGGCCGCACCCTCACCGACGCCGGTGAGATGAAGCTGATGCGGTGCGAGGACTGTCCCTCCGACATGGACGAGGGCCTCTACGAGCGGTTGCGCGAGTGGCGGGCGGAGCAGGCGCGGCGCAGCGGACAGCCCGCGTTCTGCGTCTTCACCGACAAGACACTGATGGCGATCGCGGAGGCCGTTCCCGACGACGAGGGCGAGCTGGCGCGGATCCCCGGGGTCGGGGTCCGCAAGTTCAACCGTTTCGGAGCCGATGTGCTGGCGATCTGCGCAGGCCAGGAGCCCGGGGCCGAAGAAGCGGGGAACTGATCCGAACTCGTCGAAAAAATAGTTTGCGCATGCCCCGGCAATCCCCATAGGTTCTTAGCCACGGGAACGGAGGCCTTCTCGGAGGCCCCAATTCCGTGCTCTACTTACATACCCGTAGGACCGGTTCACCCCGGTCCCCCGAGACGCCGAGAGGAGGCGAGTCCAGTGACCAGCATCAACGCCATCAACACCGCGAAAATGACCGATCGCTCGGTCGTCGCCTCCCTGTGCATGCTCGCCGTCTCGAACCAGGGCACCGGTCTGTCCGGCATTCGTGTCGCCGGCCCGGCGTCCTCCGTGTCTCTCGCGGGTCTTCCCGTCCGGGAGCGCAATGAGCGACCGACGAAGGCACTGGAAGCGGTAGAGGGTCAGGCGCATGCCTATGCCTTTACGGCAGCCGGTGCCGGAAGCCGGAAGCAGACGACGCAGCACGACCTGATGTGGGCCTTCCGTGGGCCAGAACCCTGGAGTGATCCAGCCTGATTGATCAGGCCGGCGCCTTCAGGGCCGCGGAACCCCATCCGGGATCCGCGGCCCTTCTGTTTGTCCCCGACCGGGGACGGCAGAGCGAAGGGGCCTCGGGACAAGAAAAGAACCCGGTACCAAGCCGACTACCGGTCCAACAGGGCCGGACCGACAGACGAGGAAGACGAACCGTGCAACTCGAAGCGCACGCCCCGTCCGTACCGCCTTCCGAAACGATCCCCCCGCCCGGCCTCACGGAGGACTCCACCTTGATCCCGCTGACTGCGCTCACCGCGCTCGACGACGCCATCGAGAGCCTCGGCGTACCCGTCCCCTGCCGTTCGTACGACCCGGAGGTCTTCTTCGCCGAGTCGCCGGCGGACGTCGAGTACGCCAAGTCCCTCTGCCGCACCTGCCCGCTGATGGAGGCCTGCCTCGCCGGCGCCAAGGAGCGGCGTGAGCCCTGGGGCGTCTGGGGTGGCGAGCTGTTCGTCCAGGGTGTCGTCGTCGCCCGGAAGCGGCCGCGTGGCCGCCCGCGCAAGAACCCGGTCACGGCATGAACACCATCGCAGGAACGATCGACCGCCCCCTCACGAACGACCCCAAGAAGCAGGCCCCGATGAAGCCGTCCACCACCGAGCCCGTGGGCTCCGCGATTCCAGACTTCACCACCGTTGGCGCGAGCGACTTGCGCCAGAACAGGACCCGAGAGATGCAACTCCAACCAGAAGCCCTGGCTCGTGCGCATATGCACGAGCGACTGCACCAGGCGCAGCAGGAACGCCGGGCCGTGAGCCTGGCGGCCGCGCGCCGCATGCAGCGCCGGGCCGAGCGCGCCTCGATGCGCGCCCGCCGTGCGCTGGCCATCGCGGTCATGCAGTAAGCGACACCACCTGAAGCGGTGGCCTCCCGGACTCCGGGAGGCGAAAGCTCCCCGCGGGGGCCGGTCCGTCCGAACGGACCGGCCCCCGCGGTGCGTTGTGCCCGCCGATCCACCGGCCGCGGCGATATCGTCGCCGCGTGACGAGTCTTCCCGGAGGCAGTGACGACGGCGGTTCCGCCACGGAGCCCCAGCCTCTTGTGTGCGCCCGCTGCGGCACGACCGCCGACGGCCCCCGGCCCACCTGGACGTGCTCCGTGGAGAACGGCGTCCGTCAGTACATCTGCGACACCTGCTCGAGGGAGAACCTCAGAGCGATCGAGGGACGCCTGGACTCCGCCTGGTGGTAGCGCCGGTCCGCCGGGGGCTCAGGCCTCCACCGCCGTCTCCTCCTCGGTCCCCTCCAACACGAATCCCGGCAGCCACTCCTCCAGTTCCTCCCGCAGCCGTACCGTCGCGCCCAGTTGGCACAGGACGCCGATCGTGCTCAGGGTCACGCGGTGTATGAGGAGGTACGCCGGGGGGAGGTTGAGCTGTTTGCCCAGCTGGTAGGCGGGGGAGCGGATGTCGGCGATGCGGGCCGCCTGGCTGCGCATCCAGCCGCGGGTGAAGGTGAACTCGTCGAGCAGGGCCGGTTCGATGATCGGGCGGAGGTAGTCGAGGACGGCGTCGGGGTCCAGCTCTATGGACTCCTTGACGAAGCCCTCCAGACAGAGGAGTTCGTAGACGGCCTCCGCCTCGCCGTCGAGGGTCATGCGCAGGGAGTCGCCGATGGGGGTGGGCAGGCCGCCCGGGAGGCGGTCGACCGTGCCGAAGTCCAGGACGCCCAGGCGCCAGTCGTCCTCGCCGCCGGGGCCGCCGGGCAGGAGACGGAAGTTGCCGGGGTGCGGGTCGGCGTGGAGCAGGCCGGTGCGGGCCGGACCGGAGAAGAGGAAGCGGGCCAGCAGCTGGCCGGCGCGGTCGCGCTGCTCCTGGGTGCCGTCCGAGATGACCTCCGACAGCGGAACGCCCTCCATCCACTCGGTGATCAGGATCTGGTCGCACTGGTGGACCACCGCCGGCACCACGACGTCCGGGTCGTCGGCGAACTCGTCGGCATGGACCTGCTGGGCCTGTGACTCCAGGCCGTAGTCCAGTTCCTCGGAGACCCGGTCCCTCAGCTCCGCGATGAGCGGCTTGATGTCCATGCCGGGGATCAGCGGCCCCAACAGCCGGGCGAAACGGCTCAATTGGTTCAGGTCGGACAGGAGGGCGTCCCCGGCCCCGGGGTACTGCACCTTGACCGCCACCTCGCGGCCGTCGTGCCACACGGCGTGGTGCACCTGGCCGATCGACGCCGCGGCGGAGGGCTTGTCCTCGAACGCCAGGAACAACTCCTGCCAGTCCTCCCCGAGCCGCTCCTCCAGCACCCGGTGCACGGTGCGCGTCGGCATCGGAGGAGCCGCCTCCTGGAGCTTGGTCAGCGCCGCCCGGTAGGGCCCGGCGACCTCCTCGGGCAGCGCCGACTCGAAGACGGACAGGGCCTGGCCGAACTTCATCGCACCGCCCTTGAGCTCGCCGAGCACCTTGAACAGCTGCTCCGCCGTGCGCTGTTGCAGCTCACGGCCGACGATCTCCGCGGACTCCCCGACGATTCTCTTGCCGAGCCCCCAGGTTGCCCGGCCGGCGAAGCCGAGCGGGAGCGCGGCGAGCTTGGCGGTACGGGTGACCGCCTTGCGGGGAAGATCAGACATGCGCCCTCCAGGTCCCAGCCGGCCGTACGGCATCCGCCTTACGGCGCAGCTCCTTCGACGGCCCTTGCTCCGCCATTGTCTCGTGCGACTCCCCGTCCTTAGAGGTGTGTTCCTCCTTACCTTTCTCCGCGGCTCCGCACCGGCATGCGGGATGCGCCCAGACCGGCCGAGCATGCCAGTTCAGGGCGGGGAGGGAGACCTCCCAGCGGGCGCCGGCGCTCGACGGGGTCCGGCCGTCGAGGAAGGAGAGGGCGTGCGCGGCCGCCAGCCCCGCCACCGTCATGGCCAGCGTCAGATCGCACGGAGGCACCTGGCGCGACCGTCCCAGGCCCGACCGCCACTGCGCGACCAGCCGCGGCCACACCGGGTCCCGGTCGGTGCGCCCCTCGTGCAGACAGCCCGCGCAGCTCGTCACCCCGGGCAGGACGAGAGGGCCGACGACTCCGGTCGCCTCCACGACACCGGCGTACAGATGGGGCGTACCGGAGTCGACGAGAGGGTCGGCGGCCGGCGGGGCGTGCACCGCGACATCGTCCCTCGGGGCGAGGATCACCAGGGAGAACCCGGGCTCGCCCGCCCCGGAGGGCGACCGGCGTGGCGAGCGGTCCGGTTCGGCCCGGCGCACCGCGCGCCGGGCCGCCTCGTCCCGGCGCTCGCCGATCGCCTCGGCGGGCAGCCCGCCCGGCGCGACGTCCCACGGCTCGACCTCGCCGACGTCCCGCACGTCGACCTCGCCGATCCCGGCGCCCGCCAGCAGCGAGGCCAGCACCGTGCCCACCCGGCCCGCGCCCCTGACCTGCACGCGCAGCGAGCGACGGGCGGCCAGCACCTCGATCCCCTCGCCCGGTTCGGTCGTCGTCAGGGACAGCGAGGCCAGATCGGGGCGGAGCCGGTCCAGGACCCGCTTCTTCCTTCGCAGGGTGTCACCGGCCTGGCCGCCGCCCCGTGCGTCGTCGAGGAGCCCGGCCCGCGCCAGCCGCTCCAGGAGCCGGTCGACATGGCCGTCGGGCAGATCCATGCGCCGCCCCTCCTCGCGCAGCAGCCCCGGACCGCGGGTGCCGTTGAGCAGGTCGAGGAAACTGCCCGTGGCGGTGTCCATCGGACCCAGCGTCATCGCGTGCGCCGGGGTCATCCCGAACTGCACGGTGTTCAGGTCGCGCCAGCCGCGCCGCAGCGCGGGCTTCACCAGCGGGACCAGCGGGATCGCCGTAACCGGTGGATCTTGTGAAGACTGCATGACAGGCCCCCGTAGCCCTCGTGGAACATCCCCGTCCGCCGCTCGCAGACCCCTCGGCGCAGGGCCGTGGCTCCGTCGGCGAATGCCAGCATGCCCGGATCGGTGATGCGCTGCCGAAAGTTGTCCACAGGCGGTGGGTATTCGTCGTACAAATCAAACGCATGGTGGGGGATCCGGACCGAACCGTCCCGGAGTCGGGACTTCCACCACTCACAGCGGGTAACGTCGGGGCGTGTCCGCCGACCCACTGAACCGCGCCGGAACACCACAGCGACGCACGTCGAGCCAGCCCCCCAGCGGCTCGGGAGCGAGCGCGATCGAGGTGCGCAGGAGCGCGCGACGACGCCGGACGGTCTCCGCCTACCGCGAGGGCGACCGCACCGTCGTGCTGATCCCTGCCCGGATGTCCGAGGCGGAGGAGCAACGCTGGGTGAGCGTCATGCTCGACAAGCTGGCCGCCCAGGAGAGCAAGCGGGTCCTCGGCGACACCGAACTGGCCGAGCGCGCCGCGCGGCTGTCGGCCCAGTACTTCGACGGACGCGCCCGGCCCGCCTCGGTGCGCTGGGTCACCAACCAGAACACCCGCTGGGGCTCGTGCACCCCCTCCGAGGGCAGCATCCGCCTCTCGCACCGGTTGCAAGGGATGCCCGAATACGTCGTCGACTACGTCCTCGTCCATGAGCTCGCGCATCTGCTCGTGCCCGGACACGGGCCCCGCTTCTGGCGGCTCCTGGAGGCGTATCCGCGCACCGAGCGGGCCCGCGGCTATCTCGAAGGCGTGGTCGCGGCCGACCGGTTGCCCCATTTGCCCGGCGCGCGCGGAGAGTGACCGACGTCCCCGGCCGGGGATTGTGTACCGGGTCTGTACCGACTTCGTCCACTGTCCGAGTTTGCCGTTAGCCTGGCGCGACGCACTCGCACTTGGATGGGGGACGGTCGTTACGCATGGCCAGGGAATTCCAACGCGGCCACAAGGCCAAGGTCAGTGACCTCACCGCGGGCACGGATCTGTACGTAGGCGTACAGATCACCGGCCCCGGACTGAGCTTCGACATCAGCTGCTTCGGTCTCGACGCCAACGAACAGCTTTCGGACGACCGGTACTTCGTCTTCTTCAACCAGCCGAAGTCCCCCGAGGAGTCCATCCAGCTCCTGGGCGCCCAGGCGGGCGACACGGAGTCCTTCCGGGTCACCCTCGACCGGATCCCGGCGCAGATCCACAAGCTGTCGTTCACGGCGACGATCGACGGCGCCGGGCAGATGTCGCACATCGCCCCCGGATACATCCGGATCGTGGCCGGCGGCGAAGAGGTGGTCCGCTACTCCTTCAACGGCTCGGAGTTCTCCACCGAGCGTGCCGTGATGCTGGGCGACTTCTACCTGAAGGACGTCTGGCGGTTCGCCGCGGTCGGACAGGGCTTCGACGGAGGCCTCGAGGCGCTGCTGAAGAACTTCGGCGGCGAGGTAGCCGAGGAGGAGGCGCCCGCGGCCCCGCCGCAGCCGCAGGCCGGCGCCGCCCCGGGCTTCGCCCCGCCCGCCCAGGCCACCGCGCCGCCCGCGTTCGGCGCCCCGGCCCCCGCGGCCCCCGCACCCGCCCCGCAGGGCTTCGCGCCCCCGCCCGGAGCGACCCCGCCCCCGGCCCCCGCGCCTGCGCCCGCGCCGAACATGCACGCCCAGCCCACCATCGTCGCGCCCATGACCCCGCCCGGCGGCGCCCCGGTGCCGCCCCCGGCCCCGGCTCCCGCGCCCTACGGCCAGCCGCAGCAGCCCCCGTACGGCCAGCCCGCCCCGCCGCCCGGCTACGGCGCCCAGCCCCAGGCCCCGCAGGCACCCCAGGCGCCCGGCCCGCCGCCCGGCTACGGCCAGCCGACCCCGCCCCCGGGCTACGGTCAGCAGCCTCCCTACGGCCAGGTCCCGGGCCAGCAGGCCCCCTACGGCGCGCCCCAGGGCGTACCGCAGGGCGCGCCCCAGGCCGCCGGTGTCGCGGGCGCTCTCCAGCAGTTCAAGGAGACGCCGACCGGTCAGCGCTGGACGCAGCAGAACAAGAAGCTCGTCCGCGTCGACCTCGGCGTCGGCGGTCAGCCGGTGCTGGCCCGCCAGGGCAGCATGGTGCTCTACCAGGGCAAGGTCGACTTCAGCTACAAGGGCGCGGGCTTCGCCGGCCGGGTCGTCGGCAACGCGACCGGCCAGGAGATGCAGCTGATGCGCTGCACCGGCCAGGGACAGGTCTTCCTCGCCGAGAACTCCACGATGCTGCACCCCATCGAACTCCAGGGCGACGGCATCTGCGTCTCCGCCGAGAACGTCCTCGCCTTCGACGAGAGCCTCCAGTACGAGGTCCGCCGTATCGAAGGGCACGGCATCCCGGGCGGCGCGCTGTTCACGATGCTGTTCCAGGGCACCGGCACGATCGTCCTCAAGACGCACGGCACGCCCGTGGTGCTGCCGGTCACGCCCACGACCTTCGCCGACGCCAACGCCGTGGTCGCCTGGTCGTCCGCCGCCCAGGTGGTCGTCTCCAGCCAGGTCCGGATGCGGCGCAACGCCTACCCCGGCGACACCGGCGAGAGCGTCAACCTCCAGTTCCGGGCCGCGCCCGGCAACTTCATCGTCGTCCAGCCGTACGAGATCTGAGGGAGTCCGTCATGAACCAGCCACTCGCGGGCTTCGCTCCCGCACCCGTCACGGCTCGCATGGAGAACCACGGCAACCACATGGCGAAGATCGCCATGCAGACCGGGAACGACCTCTTCGCGCGCGTGGGCTCGATGGTCGCCTACGAAGGGTTCGTCCAGTACGAGCCCAACCCGCCGGCCGTGCGCCAGATCGCCAAGGACTGGATGACCGGCGAGGGCGCGCCCCTGATGAAGTGCTCCGGCGACGGACTGCTCTATCTCGCCGACTACGGCGCCAACGTGGTCGTCATCAACCTCAACGGCGACGGCATCTCCGTCAACGCCACCAACCTGCTCGCCTTCGACGCGCACCTCACCTGGGGTGTCGAGCGCGTGAAGGGGCTGGCGAAGTTCGCCGGGCAGGGACTGTGGAACACCAAGATCTCCGGGCAGGGCTGGGTCGCGCTGACCTCCCGGGGCAAGCCGATCGTCGTCGACTGCGGCGGCGGCGAGGACGAGACGTACGTCGACCCCGACGCGCTCGTCGCCTGGTCCCCGAACCTCAAGGTGAAGGGCAAGCGCAGCTTCAAGGCGCAGTCGCTCATCGGCCGCGGCAGCGGTGAGGCCTATCAGATGGCCTTCTCGGGCCAGGGCATCGTCGTCGTCCAGCCCAGCGAGGACAGCACCGACCGTCTCCGGGTCCGGGGCTGAGGGGGAGCAAGAACGTCATGCAGAGTCCGCTTTTCGCCTACAACGACCAGCAGACCCAGGAGCGCTGGAGCCTGCAGAACAAGCAGATGCTCCGCGTCACCCTGGAGGGCCACGACGACATCCTCGCCCGCAAGGGCACGATGGTCGCCTACCAGGGCCTGATGGAGTTCGACGCCGAGTACCAGAGCAACCAGCAGGGACGCTCGCGTGCGCACACCGGCGAGGGCCTGGACCTGATGCGCTGCCACGGGCAGGGCACGGTCTATCTCGCCAACCTCAAGCAGCACGTCCATCTGGTGGATGTGGAGCAGGACGGGCTGACCGTCGACAGCAACTACGTCCTCGCCATGGACTCCTCGCTGCACCACGAGGTCATCGCCGTCGACAGCCTCTACGGCATCTCCGGCTCCGGGAAGTACCAGCTCAACATCACCGGCCGCGGCAAGGTCGCCCTCATGACCTCCGGCGCGCCGCTGATGATGCAGGTCACGCCGGACAAGTACGTCAACTGCGACGCCGACGCGATCGTCGCCTGGTCGACCTCGCTGCGCGTCCAGATGCAGGCCCAGACGCATTCCTCCGGGGTGTTCCGGCGCCGGGGCAACACCGGTGAGGGCTGGGAGCTCAGCTTCATGGGCAGCGGCTACGCGATCGTCCAGCCCAGCGAATTGCTGCCGCCGCAGAACGCGCAGATCGGGTCGGGCTTGGCTGCCCAGTACGGGGTGGGGCAGCAGGGCGCCCGGGGGCAGAACCAGGGCAACGTCTGGAGCTAGCCGTATCCGACAAGTGAGGGGCGACCACCCATGGTGGTCGCCCCTTACACGTCACAGCCTGGCCCGCGTCGCTTCCAGCAGTCGTACGACCGAGTCGTCCGCCACGTCCGCCACCTCGTCGTAGGCGAACCAGCGCAGGTCCAGGGACTCGTCGCTGATCGCCTCCACGGTTCCGGCCGGGGCCAGTGCCGCGTACTGGACGTCGAAGTGCCAGTGGCAGGGCGCCGGGATGGGGTGCCGGTCCAGCTGGACCGGGCCGCCCGGCAGCAGGGTCAGGCCCGCGATCCCGGACTCCTCGGTCGCCTCGCGCAGCGCCGCCGCGGCCACCGTCGCGTCGCCCGGCTCGCAGTGGCCGCCCATCTGGAGCCACATACGCAGCTTCTTGTGGAGGGTCAGCAGGACCTGTCCACGCGACGGGTCGATCACCAGCGCGCTCGCCGTGATGTGACCGTCCTCGCAGGCCTTCCACATGCCGTCCGGGTGGGCTGCCAAGTGGTCGAGGTACGTCTGGCGCAGCTCTTCCTGGTCCTCGTACCCCTTCAGTACGAGGACCGCGTCGTCGTGCAGGCTCACTCGGTGTCGTCGCCCTCGGCCTTGTCGTCTTCCTTCTTCTTGAGGTCGGGCTTCTCGGTGGAGCCGCCGGCCGCCTCGCCGAGCATCTTGTCCAGCTCGGAGAAGTCCAGCTGCTCGCGGTGGACGAAGCCGTCCGGGTCGTCCAGGTCGGAGGCGGTCGGGAGCATGTCCGGGTGGGCCCACAGACCGTCCCGGCCGTCGACACCGCGCGCGTCCGTGAGCGAGGCCCAGAGCCGGGAGGCGTCCCGCAGCCGGCGGGGGCGCAGCTCCAGGCCGATCAGCGTGGCGAAGGTCTGCTCGGCCGGGCCGCCCGAGGCGCGACGGCGGCGCAGGGTCTCGCGCAGCGCGTCCGCGGACGCCAGCCGCGGCTTCGCGGCCGCGTGGACCACCGCGTCCACCCAGCCCTCGACGAGCGCCAGAGCCGTCTCCAGACGGGCCAGGGCCGCCTTCTGCTCGGGCGTGTCCTCCGGCTGGAACATGCCCTGCTGGAGGGCGTCCTGCAGCTGCTCGGGGTTCTGCGGGTCGAACTGGCCGACCACGTCCTCGAGCTTGGCGGTGTCGACCTTGATGCCGCGCGCATACCCGTCGACCGCGCCGAACAGGTGCGAGCGCAGCCACGGCACATGCGCGAAGAGGCGCTGGTGGGCGGCCTCGCGCAGAGCGAGATACAGCCGCACCTCCTCCTGCGCCACGCCCAGGTCCTTGCCGAACGACTCGATGTTGAGCGGCAGCAGCGCGGCCTTGCCGGCCGGGCCGAGCGGCAGGCCGATGTCGGTCGAGCCGACGACCTCGCCCGCGAGCACACCGACGGCCTGCCCGATCTGGGTGCCGAACATGGCGCCGCCCATCGAGCGCATCATGCCGATCAGCGGGCCGGCCATGGCCTGCATCTCTTCCGGCAGGACATCGCCCATGGCGGTGCCGACGCGCTCGGCGACCGGGTCGACGAGCTCCTTCCACGCGGGCAGGGTCGCCTCGACCCACTCCGCGCGGGACCACGCCACGGCGGAGCCCGCGCCGGACGGCAGGGACGTCGCGTCGTCGAGCCACAGGTCGGCCAGGCGGACGGCCTCCTGCACCGCGGTGCGCTCGGCGGGGCCGACGCTGGCGTCCTTGGTGCCGTCGGCGGTGCCCTGGGAGACCGTCTGGCGGGCGATCTGCTTGGCCATGTCCCAGTTCACCGGGCCGCCCTCGTACGAGAGCATCTGGCCCAGCTGCTGGAACGCGGCGCCCAGGTCGTTGGGGTTCAGGGAACCGAACATGGCTGCGAACGGGTTGTCGGCACCAGGGGCACCGAAGCCTCCGGCTCCGGGCAGCCCGCCGAAACCGAACGGGTTGGCCGGGCCCTGACCACCACCGCTCTGCTGGTCCTTCTTCTTGCCCTCGTCGCCGTCGTCCGGCTCCTCCGGCGGAAGGCCGAATCCGAATGGGGTGTCACTCACGGGATTCCTCGGCTGGTAAGGCCGCCGGTTTCACTCCGACGGCACGACTGCCCGATAACACCACCCAGCCTAGACACCGTGGGCGGATCGGGCCTCGGTGCTCCGCCGACTCTCGGCCTGCGGCAGGATGGATGCCACCTGGTACGTACGCGTCACTCGCGCCCGTACTGAAGACAACCGCTGGAGACGCCCGGTGAGTTCCCCTGATCCACAGGTTCGCGCAGCGCGAAACCACTCAACCAGTCCCGGCCTCCGCGGACCGGTCGTCGCCGTGACCGGCGCCGCCGCCGGTGTCGGCGCCATGCTCACCGAGCGGCTCGCCGCTTCGGAGGAGATCAAGCAGGTCATCGCCATCGACGAGCGGCGAGGCGAGTGCGCGGCGGCGCAGTGGCACATCCTGGATGTGCGGGATCCGGCGATCGCGGAGAAGCTGCGGGGCGCGGACGTGGTGGTGCATCTGGCCCTCGATCTCGATCTGGAGACCGACGGAGCCGCCCGAACGGCGTACAACGTGCGCGGTACGCAGACCGTGCTGACCGCCGCGGCCGCGGCCGGCGTGCACCGGGTCGTGCTGTGCACCTCCGCCATGGTCTACGGCGCCCTTCCGGACAACGAGCTGCCGCTGTCCGAGGACGCGGAGCTGCGGGCCACGGCGGAGGCGACCGGGGTCGGGGATCTGCTGGAGGTCGAGCGGCTCGCGCGGCGCGCTCCGCGGGCGCACCCCGGGCTCAACGTCACCGTGGTGCGGCCCGCCGTCCTCGTCGGAGGCACCGACACCGCGCTGACCAGGTACTTCGAGTCGCCCCGGCTGCTGGTCGTGGCCGGGTCCCGGCCCGCCTGGCAGTTCTGCCACGTCGAGGATCTGGTCAGCGCCCTGGAGTACGCCGTCCTGGAGAAGGTCGAGGGCGAGCTCGCCGTCGGGTGCGACGGATGGCTGGAGCAGGAGGAGGTCGAGGAGCTCAGCGGGATCCGGCGGATGGAGCTGCCGTCGGCGGTCGCGCTGGGCGCGGCGGCCCGGCTGCACCGGATCGGGCTCACGCCGTCCCCGGCCGGGGATCTCGCCTACACGATGTACCCCTGGGTGGTGAGCGGCAGCCGGCTCCACGACGCCGGATGGCGGCCGCAGTGGACCAACGAGGAGGTGCTCGCGGAGCTGCTGGAGGAGGTCGCCGGACGGCACACCGTCGCGGGGCGCCGACTGGGTCGCAAGGACGCGACGGCCGCGGGCGCCGCGGGTGCCACGGTCGCGCTGCTGGGCGCGGCGGCCGTGGTGCGGCGGGCCCGGAAGGCCCGGCGGCGGATCTGAGGCCGACCGGCTCACGCCCTGCGGGGTCCCTGTAGGAGGCTCCGAACGCCCACACGCGTGTGCCGGACGATAGCGCTATTCCGCGTGGTCACAGGCATGGGGCACGATGGGGGCATGGCAGCTATCGACGATCACCCCGGTGAGCGGGGCGCGCAGGACGCGATCAAGCTCATCGCCATTCGTGAGACCGCGCTCTCCCTGGACGAAGTCTTCAAGGCCGTCGGGGACGACGCGGCCGGGGGGACCGCCCTGTTCGTGGGGACCGTGCGGAACCACGACGGCGGAGCCGACGTCGACGAGCTCGGGTATTCGTGTCATCCGAGCGCCGAGGCGGAGATGCGGCGGATCGCGGAGAAGGTCGTCGCCGAGTACCCCGTGCGGGCGCTGGCCGCGGTGCATCGTGTGGGGGATCTGAGCGTCGGGGATCTCGCCGTCGTCGTCGCCGTGTCGTGTCCGCATCGCGGCGAGGCCTTCGAGGCCTGTCGCAAGCTGATCGACGACCTCAAGCACGAGGTGCCGATCTGGAAGCACCAGAAGTTCTCCGACGGCACCGAGGAGTGGGTCGGCGCCTGCTGACCTCGGGCTCTCCTCCGGTTGCGTAACCGCACCCCTGGCATGAGCGTTGTCAGTGCGGATGGTTAATCTGCTGATCAGTCAGTTGCGGTCGCGCACCGGGGTTGGGAGGACGGCATGGCGGCGCTCGCCTGGTTGCTGATTCCGTTTTTGGCTGCGATCGGCGCAGGTCTGTGGGGCAGTTGGGCCAACCGGACCCGCAAGGTGCGGAGCGACGGCCCTGAGCTGGACGGGTACGCCCGCTTCCGTGCGGCCATGGAGAAGCAGCCCTGACGGGTCGCTGACAGGGGCGTCCCGTACTGTCGTGCCATGCCACGCCGCACCGCGACGATGCTCGCCTCCACCCTGATGCTGATCGCACTCCTGTGCGCGGGTGTGTTGATCCCCGTGCCGTACTCGGAGATGTCCCCCGGGCCGACGGTGAACACCCTGGGCGATCACGACGGCGAGCCGGTGCTCCAGATCTCCGGCCGCAAGACGTACGCGACGAGCGGGCATCTGAACATGACCACCGTCCGGGTCACCAGCGCCGACTACAAGATGAACCTGGTCGAGGCCGTGTACGGGTGGCTCGCGCACGACAACAAGGTCGTGCCGCACGACACGCTCTACCCGGACGGCAAGACCGAGGAACAGTCCACCCAGGAGAACGCCGAGGAGTTCAGCCAGTCCCAGGAGAGCGCCAAGGTCGCCGCCCTGAAGGAGCTGGACGTCCCCGTGAAGTCCTTCGTGATCGTCTCCACGGTCGTCAAGGACTCCCCGGCCCAGGGCCGGCTGCACGCCGGTGACGTCATCAAGGCCGTCGACGGGACCGCCGTCAAGCAGCCCGCCGACGTCGCCGAACTGGTCACCAAGCACAAGGCCGGCGAGAAGGTCGTCTTCACCATCGTCCCCGCCAAGGAGCAGGCCGCCGCCGAGAAGGAGCAGCGGACCGCCACCAGGACCGAGGACGTGAGCGTCACGACCAAGGAGTCCGACGACGACGGCGAGAAGCGCGCCATCGTCGGGATCTCCGCCGGGACCGACCACACCTTCCCCTTCACCATCGACATCAAGCTCGCCGATGTGGGAGGGCCCAGTGCCGGGCTCATGTTCGCGCTCGGCATCTACGACAAGCTCACCCCGGGCAGCCTCACCGGCGGCACGTTCGTGGCCGGCACCGGCACCATCGACGACGACGGCAAGGTCGGCCCGATCGGCGGCATCGAGATGAAGACCGTCGGCGCCCGCGACAAGGGCGCCCAGTACTTCCTGACCCCGGCCGACAACTGCTCGGCGGCAGCCAAGGACACCCCCAGCGGGCTCACCCTGGTCAAGGTGGACACCATCGAGGACGCCCTGGGCGCCCTGAAGGACATCCGCTCAGGCGACACCGCCGACCTGCCCCAGTGCACGACCAAGGGCTGACGCGACGCACACGCGCGCGTACGTGAACGGGGGCGCCCCCAAGACCGAGGGCGCCCCCGTTGTCGTACGAGGAGACATCGACGTACTGGAAGAACTCAGTCCTCGAACGTCGCCGACAGCGCCTCCGCCAGCCCCGGCACCAGCTCGCCGCCCGTGAGGACCTCCGTCGGGGAGTCCTTCTCGCGCAGTCGCAGGGCGGAGTCGCGGGTGCCGTCGCGCAGGACCGCGACCGTCATGCGGACCTCCTGGCGGTCGGGGTGCTGCGCGACCCACTGGGTGAGCTTCTTGTCGCTCAGGCCCTCCGGGACGGAGGCCTCGGCGGACGGCGGGAGCATCAGGCGCTCCACCGTCAGGGCGCAGCCGACGACCGCGTCGGGCCAGGCGATCGTGCCGAGGAACTCGTCCAGCGGCTTGCCCGCCGGGATCTCCTCCTGCTCGATCGGGGTGAGACCGGTGGTCTCCTGCTCGTCCTCCAGGCCGAGCTGGGCCGCGAGCCCGGGTTCCTGAGCGCGCAGCCGGGCGGTGTCTACGAGGGCGAAGAGGCGAGCGGGCTGGTCCCAGCCGAGGCCGGAGACGTACTCGTCGATCTCGAGTACGGCCCGGGTCAGAGGGCTCGCTGCCATGGGAGTGTTGGACATGGTCACAATCCTGCCTCGTTCATGGCCGGAATCGGGAACCGAGTAAAGCGTGAGTAAGTTGCATAGGTGAGGGCCTACGATCACGTGGCCCACGGACGGCCCGCGGGGACGCGGGTCTGACGGACCAACAGCGACTTTCGAGGTGCGCACCTTGGCTTTCCAGATGCCGGACCGCGGCGGAGGCCCGACGGGGCCACGGATCAGAGTGGGCCGCCCGTCCCGGCGTGTCCGGACCCTGCTCATGACACTGGGCGTCCTTGCCGTGCTCGGCATGGCGTTCACCATGTTCGCCGGGTTCTGGACGGACTGGCTCTGGTACCGGTCGGTGAACTACTCGTCCGTGTTCACGACGACCCTGTGGACGAAGATCGGGCTGTTCTTCGTCTTCGGTCTGCTGATGGCCCTGGCGGTCGGCTTCAACATCTGGCTGGCGCACCGGCTGCGGCCGCCGCTGAGCGCCATGTCGATGGAGCAGCAGAACCTCGACCGCTACCGGATGGGCATCGCGCCCTACAAGAAGTGGCTGCTGCTGGGGATCACCGCGCTGGTCGGCCTCATCGCCGGCGCCTCGGCGTCGAGCCAGTGGCGGACCTGGCTGATGTGGGTCAACGGCGTGTCCTTCGGTGAGAAGGACCCGCAGTTCCAGCTCGACATCTCCTTCTTCACCTTCGACCTGCCCTGGTACCGGTTCCTGCTCGGCTTCGGCTTCGCGGCCGCGATCCTTTCCGTGATCGCCGCCGCGCTGACGCACTACCTGTACGGCGGGCTCAGGATCACCAGCCCGGGAGCGCGCGCCACGGCCGCGGCCACGGGCCATCTGTCGGTGCTGATGGGCGTCTTCGTCGCCCTGAAGGCGGTGGCCTACTGGCTCGACCGGTACGGCCTCGCGGTCAAGTCCAGCGACTTCAAGGCGACGGACAACTGGACCGGCCTGAGGTACGTCGACGCCAACGCCTATCTGCCGGCCAAGACGATCCTGTTCTGCATCGCCGTCATCTGCGCCCTGCTGTTCTTCGCCACCCTGTGGCGGCGCACCTGGCAGCTGCCCGTCATCGGCTTCGGTCTGATGGTCCTCTCGGCGATCCTCATCGGCGGTCTGTACCCGGCGATCGTCCAGAAGTTCCAGGTCCAGCCGAACGAGCAGGCCAAGGAGGCGCCCTACGTCTCCAAGAACCTCAAGGCGACGCGCGAGGCGTACGGCATCGACGACGCCCAGGTCACCGAGTACGCGGGCACCTCCACCACCACGGACAAGACCAAGCTGCGCGAAGACGTCGACAGCACGGCCAGCATCCGGGTGATGGACCCGAACATCGCCTCCCCGACGTTCCAGCAGCTCCAGCAGATGCGTAACTACTACGCGTTCCCGACCAACCTGGACGTCGACCGCTACAGCAAGGACGACAAGGACCAGGACACGGTCATCGGTCTGCGCGAGCTGAACCTCGCCGGCATTCCGAAGAACAACTGGATCAACGACCACTTCCGCTACACCCACGGCTACGGCGTGGTCGCCGCCAAGGGCACCACCGCCGACTCCGAGGGCCGCCCGGTCTTCACCGAGTCCGACCTGCCGTCGAAGGGTGACCTCGGGACGTATCAGCAGCGGGTCTACTACGGCGAGAAGACCACCGAGTACTCGATCGTCGGCGGTCCCCAGAAGGAGATCGACTACTCCGACGACAACGGTGAGAAGACCTTCAGCTACACCGGCAAGAGCGGGGTCAACCTCTCCAACCCGATCAACCGGGCCGCGTACGCGGTGGCGTTCAACGAGCCGCAGATCCTCTACTCCGGTGCGATCGGCGAGGGTTCGCGGATCCTGTACAACCGCACGCCCAAGGAGCGCGTCGAGGCGGTCGCCCCGTGGCTGACCATCGACGGCGACGCCTATCCGGCGGTCGTCGGCGGCGAGATCCAGTGGATCGTCGACGCGTACACGACGACCAACGGCTACCCGTACTCGTCCCGTACGACCCTCGGTGACACCACGGCCGACTCGCTGACCGCGACGAACAACTCGCGCGCGGTGGTGGCCCAGCAGAACCAGGTCAACTACATCCGCAACTCGGTGAAGGCGACCGTCGACGCGTACACCGGCGAGGTCAAGCTCTACCAGTGGGACACCCAGGACCCGGTCCTGAAGACCTGGATGAAGGCGTTCCCGGGCACGGTGGAGCCGAAGACCGCCATCTCGCAGTCGCTGATGGACCATCTGCGGTACCCGCAGGACCTGTTCAAGGTCCAGCGCGAACTGCTCAGCCGCTACCACGTGGAGGACGCCACGACGTTCCTCAGCGGCTCCGAGGTGTGGCAGGTGCCGGACGACCCGACCAACAAGTCGGGCGACGCGGTGCCGCCGTACTACCTCAGCATGAAGATGCCCGACCAGAAGGCCCAGGCGTTCTCGCTCACGACGACGTTCACGCCCAACGGCCGGGACAACCTCAGTGCGTTCATGTCGGTGGACGCCGAGGCGGGCACCTCGGACTACGGCAAGATCAGAATCCTGAAACTGCCGACGAACACCACCGTCAGCGGCCCCAAACAGGTGCAGAGCACGTTCAACTCCGAACAGGACATCGCCGAGACCATCAGCCTCCTCAACAGAGGTGATTCCAGCGTCGAGTACGGCAACCTGCTGACGGTGCCGCTCGACGGAGGACTGCTGTACGTGGAGCCGGTCTACGTACGCGGCGGTGGACTGAAGTACCCGTTGCTGCGGAAGGTGTTGGTGACCTACGGAGGCAACACCGCCTTCGAGGACACCCTTGACGAGGCCCTCAACAAGGTCTTCGGAGCGGAGGGCGAGACCACCCCGCCACCGGAGGACGACGGCGGGGGCACCACGACTCCGCCACCGAGCTCCGACAACCCGACGGTCCAAGAGGCGTTGAACGACGCCCAGAAGGCCTTCGAGGAAGGCCAGGCAGCCCTGAAGAAGGGCGACTGGGAGGCGTACGGCCAGGCGCAGAAGGACCTGGAGGACGCCCTGCAACGGGCCGAGGACGCACAGGCCAAGGAGGACAAGCCCGGCGGCGCCGGTCCGAGTCCGAGCTCCAGTCCGAGTCCGAGCGGCAGTCCCAGCGGCTGACCGGTTCCTGAGCTGGTCAAATGCCCCTCCCGCGCCGTGGTACGGTTGCAACACAACGGCGCGGGGTGGAGCAGCTCGGTAGCTCGCTGGGCTCATAACCCAGAGGTCGCAGGTTCAAATCCTGTCCCCGCTACTGAAAACGAAGGCCCGGATCCTGATCAAGGATCCGGGCCTTCGTGATGTGCGAACGCATGTGCCGGGGGGAGCGATGGACGTGCCGCCGTGGGGAGTTGGGGGAACTGTGTTTGACTTGTCTCTCTGTGGGCATGTCGACAAAACGCTGAAGTGACCTCACTGGCTGCGGTATACCAGGTGTACCCAGGTTGCAGGTGGTGCGACGATGGACGTTATGGGGGACAAGGCAACTCTGTTGGAGACAGGGCGGTTTGAGCAGTCTGCCGATTTTGCGCAGTCTGCCGATCTTGTGCAGCCTTCCGACCGGGACGAGACCGGTGAGGCCGCCGAGGAAGCAAGGCAGCGGCTCGCCGCGGAAGCCGGCGATGTCGAGGCGATGAGCGTCCTCGGGGCCATGCTGCTGCGCCGCGGTGATCTCGACGGAGCCGAACCCCAGCTGCGTGCCGCCACCGCCGCGGGCGACCGGGCCGCCGCCAACAACCTGGGTGTCCTTCTGCACCAGCGCGGATACGCCGACGAGGCCGCCGGATGGTGGCGGATCGCCGCCGTCGCCGGGTCCGCCGCGGCCGCGCACGCGCTCGGGCGGCACTTCCGGGAGAAGGGCGACGAGCCCGCCGCCGAGTACTGGTTGCGCCAGTCCGCCGAGCAGGGACACGCCCTCGGCGCGTACGCGCTCGCCGATCTGCTGGAGCACCGCGGGGACGCCCGGGCCGGGCAGTGGATGCGGGCCGCGGCCGAGCGGGGGCACCGCGAGGCGGCCTACCGACTGGCGCGCGCTCTTGATCGTGAGGTGCCGGCCGAGGGGGAGGCCGAGTCCGACAACGGTGTCTCGCAGGACGCCGAGCAGTGGTACCGGCAGGCCGCCGCGCGCGGCCACCGGCGGGCCGCGCTGCACCTCGGCGCGATCCTGGAGCGGC
This sequence comes from Streptomyces sp. NPDC001536, assembly GCF_042894505.1. Lineage (NCBI taxonomy): Bacteria > Bacillati > Actinomycetota > Actinomycetes > Kitasatosporales > Streptomycetaceae > Streptomyces > Streptomyces sp. NPDC001536. The sequence continues at coordinate 254,298 of NZ_JBIAVQ010000015.1, read as the reverse complement.
GCGGTGAGCTCAAGGAGGCCGGGCGCTGGTACCTGACCTCCGCCAAGGACGGCGAGGCGCGGGCCGCCTGTGCGCTCGGGTTCCTGCTGCGTGACGCGGGAGACGTCGAGAGCGCCGCCGTCTGGTGGCTGCGGGCCGCGCAGGACGGGGACGGCAACGCGGCGAACGCGCTGGGCGCGCTGCACGCCGAGCGGGGCGAGACGCAGACCGCCGAGCGGTGGTACCGGGCCGCGATGGACGCCGGTGACGTCAATGGCGCGTACAACCTCGGGCTGCTCTGCGCCGAGCAGGCGCGGACCGCGCAGGCCGAGCAGTGGTACCGGCGGGCGGCGTACGCCGGGCACCGGGAGGCGGCGAACGCGCTGGCGATCCTGTTGCTCCAGGGCGGGGACACCGCCGGAGCCGAGCCGTGGTTCTCCAAGGCGGCCGAGGCCGGGAGCGTGGACGCGGCCTTCAACCTCGGGATCCTCTTCGCCGGGCGGGATGAGGACGTGGTCGCGCTGCGGTGGTACGAGCGGGCCGCGGCCGCCGGGCACACCGAGGCGGCGTTGCAGGTCGGGATCGCGCGGTTGCGGGACGGGGACGAGGCGGCGGCGGAGCGGCATCTGCGGTGTGCGGCCGGGGGCGGCAGTGCGGAGGCGGCGTACCGGCTGGCGACCGTGCTGGACGCCCGGCGCCCGCCCGCGCCCGCGCATGAGCTGGGGGAGCCCGTGCACTCGTCCAAGAGCGAGTGCGAGGAGTGGTACGAGCGGGCGGCCACCCAGGGGCATCGGCGGGCGCAGGTGCGGGTGGGGATGCTGGCCGCCGCGCGGGGCGATGTCGTGGAGGCGGCTCGGTGGTACCGGGAGGCGGCCGAGGCGGGCTCTCGCAACGGTGCCTTCAACCTCGGGCTGCTGCTGGCCCGGGAGGGCAGTGAGCCCGAGGCGGCGGTGTGGTGGACCCGTGCCGCGGACGCGGGGCACGGACGGGCGGCGTTGCGGCTCGCCCTGGTCTACGCGCGTCGTGGGGAGCTCGCGGAGGGGCAGCGGTGGGCCGACCGGGCGGTGACGCTGGGGCCGGGTGAGGTGTCCGAGCGGGCGGCCCGGCTGCGGGACGCGCTGCGGCAGGAACTGTCGGCCTGACGTCCACCGCAGGTCAGGCGGGTCCGGATAAGCGATTTGCTTCTGTCGTTCCCGTTGACGTAGTGTTCATTTCACCGACGCGGGGTGGAGCAGCTCGGTAGCTCGCTGGGCTCATAACCCAGAGGTCGCAGGTTCAAATCCTGTCCCCGCTACTGAAGACCGAGGGCCGGAATCCTTAAGGATTCCGGCCCTCGGTGTTTGTTCAGGACCGGTGGCCCACCGCCTCCTCGTACAGGGTGCGGTCGACCGTCTCGGACTCCGGCAGCGGGTCGCCCTCGGAGACTCCCTGTGCGGTGTACGCGGCTTGCAGGCGGTCCGTGGTGCCTTCGCGGATCTCCCAGTCCATCCGCAGGGACGGGGTCGAGCGGAGGATCTGCCGGTCCGCCTTCAGGAGTTTCGCCAGGTAGCCGACGAAGGCGTCGTCGCTCTTGTAGTCCGTCGCGAAGTAGGAGTTCACCGTGCGGATGTACGCCCGGAGCAGGGCCACTCCCGCGTCCACGTCCCGCTGGAGCAGCGACGGGCCGTACAGCATGCCGCCCAGTGGCTCGCCCTGCGGCTGGCCGCCGAGGAAGGCGTAGGCGGGCTGTCCGTCGACCTTGCGCCACACCGGGTCCAGGAGCCAGGCCGAGTCGACGCCGCCGTTCTCCAGGGCGGTGAGGACGTCCGCGGAGCCCAGCTGCTGGTACTGGATCCTGTCGAGGCCGCCGCCGTGCTTCTCCAGGGCCTTCTCCATGGGGTACGCGATGACGGAGCCCTTGCCGATCATCGTGCCGAGTCTGCGGCCGGCCATGGTCACGCGCGACGCGCTCTCGCCGTCCTTCAGCCGCACCCACAGACCGCTCTTGGAGTCGGGGTCCGGTGAGAAGTTCCCCGCGACCCACTTGATGTCGAAGCCGCCCCGCAGGCCGTTCATCACGGCCGCCTCCGGAGCCGCCCAGATCGCGTCGAGGTCGCCCTTGGCGAGCAGCGGCAGCGCGTCCGGCGTCGGGAGGACCTTGAGGGTGACGTCCAGGCCCTCACGTTCGAACTCGCCCTTGTCCAGCGCCACTTGCAGCGGTGCCACGTACTCGGCGCTGAGCGTCCCCGTCGCGATCGTCAGTTTCCTGGTCTTCGCCAGGGCCTTCGGGGCCGGTGCGCCGGGCCGGCAGCGGGCCGGCGCACGGCTAGGGGAGAGGTCGGCCGGGTCCGTCCAGGACGTGGCCCCGCAGCCCGCCACGGGGCTGATCGTGCGGTTGCCCGCGCCCGCTCGCGGTGTGCTGTCCTCGTACGGCGACGAGCAGGCCGCCGACGCCAGGAGCGCGACGGCCACCAGGTACGTACGTCCCCTCATGACTGCCCCCGTCCACGGTCCCTCGGCGCCCACGGGGTGAGCAACCGGCCCACCACCCGCACCAGTTCGGAGAAGACGACCCCCAGCACCGCCACACAGACGATCCCCACGAACATCACGTCGTTCTGGAACAGCGCGCGGGAGTCGAAGATCAGATGCCCCAGGCCGTTCGTCGCCGCGATCTGCTCCGAGGCGACGATCACCAGCACGGCCACGCCCGCCGCTATGCGCGCGCCCACCAGGACCGACGGCAGCGACGCCGGCAGCAGGACGTGGCGGAACATCTGCCAGGGCGAGGCGCCGAAGACCTGGCCCGCGTCGCGGTGGCCGGAGGGGATCGACATGACCGCGGACATCGTCGAGATCCACACGAAGAAGAAGACCGTCGCCGCGACCAGGGCCACCTGCGGCCCCTCGCCCAGGCCGAACATGTTCAGGAAGATCGGCAGCAGGGCCAGCTTCGGCACCACGTACAGGGCGTCAAGCAGCGGCTCCAGTGCCGCTCTGACCAGGGAGAGCGAGCCCATGAGCAGTCCCAGCGCGTACCCGGCGGCCGTGCCCACCGCGTAGCCCGCCACGACGCGTTTCGTCGTCGCCCACACGTCCGGCCACAGGTCGCCCGCCGCGGCCCGGTCCCAGCCGTCCGCGAAGATCGTGGACGGTGCCGGGTAGACGCGGGAGTCGATCCAGGCCTGAGCGGCGGCCAGCTGCCACAGGAGGATCAGGAACAGGGGGACGGCCGCCGCCAGGGACAGTTCCAGGGCACGTCGGCGCCGGTGGGTGCGTACGGGATGGAGCTCGTGCGGGCCCGGGGCGCGGACCAGGACGGACTCCCGTGCGGGAGCGGTCGTCGTCATGCCGGCACCGCCTCCTTGCGCAGCAGGTCCCACAACTCGCTCTTCAGCTCCGTGAACTCCGGCGCGGAGCGGATGTCGCCGGTGCGCGGGCGGGGGAAGGGCGGGTGGTGCTCGGCGATGACGCGGCCGGGGCGGGCGGACATCACGAGGACGCGGTCGCCGAGGACGATCGCCTCCTCCAGGCTGTGGGTGATGAAGAGGGTGGTGGTGCGGGTCGTCTGGGTGAGTTCCAGGAGCTCGTCCTGGAGGATCATGCGCAATTGGGCGTCCAGGGCCGCGAACGGTTCGTCCATGAGCAGGAGTTCGGGCTCCACCGCCAACGCCCGGGCGATCGCCACGCGCTGGCGCATGCCGCCGGAGAGGGTCGCGGGGTAGGCGTCGGCGAAGTCCGACAGGCCCATGCGGGCCAGCCAGGCGTCGGCGCGGGCGTCGGCCTCGCGGCGCGGGACGCGCTGGATGTCGAGGCCGAAGCGGACGTTGGCGCGGACCGTCTTCCAGTCGTAGATGCCGTAGTCCTGGAAGATCATGGCGGCCGGGCGGGGGCTGCTCGTACGGATCTCCAGGCGGCCCGTGCTGGGGCGCAGCAGGCCCGCGGCGATACGCAGCAGGGTGGACTTGCCGCAGCCCGAGGGGCCGACGACACAGACGAACTCGCCGGCGCTCACGGACAGGTCCAGCGGGCCGAGGGCGGCCACCGCGCCGGGGCCCCGGCCGAAGGTTCGGGTCAGATCACGTGCGCTGAGTTTCGGATACGGCTCTCCCACGGGGTCTCCTCGCGGAGTGCGGAACGGACTGGTGGGTGCCGTTGACCATATGACGGTCCGTCAGATCCGGGAAGCCTGTAGACAGCACAAAGCCCCGGCGCCCAAGAGGGGCCGGGGCTTCGGAAGCCGGGTTATGCCGCCGCGCAGTTCGGGCAGATGCCGCGGTACGTCACCTCGACGCCCGAGACCGTGAAGCCGAAGCGCTCCGAGTCGGGGAGGTCGGTGAGCGGGTCGCCGCTCGGGTGGACGTCGCGGATCGCGCCGCACTGGGCGCAGACCAGGTGGTGGTGCGGCCGGTGCGCGTTCGGGTCGTACCGCTTGGCGCGCTTGTCGGTGGCGACCTCGAGCACCTCGCCCAGGGAGACCAGTTCACCCAGCGTGTTGTAGACGGTCGCGCGGGAGATCTCGGGCAGCTTGGCGACGGCCCGGGCATGGACCTCGTCGGCCGTCAGATGGACGTGATCGCCGTCGAGGACCTCGGCCACGACGCGCCGCTGCGCGGTCATCCGCCATCCGCGGCCGCGCAGTCGTTCCAGAAGGTCACTCATAGGGGTCACCTTAACAGCAAGGGGGACCAGGCTCCGAATAGGTGTGAATTTAGAGTGCACCTTGAGTTGGACAATGTCCAGAGTGGCGGGGGTGGGCCGGGTCGCCCGGCCCACCCCCCTCGCTGCGCTCAGGCGGGGACGTGCTGTCTGGCCGGTGCCCAGCAGCGGATGATGTCGCGGACCGAGACGATGCCGACCGGCTCGCCGCGGTCCAGGACGATGAGGTGCCGGAAGCCGCCGTGGGCCATGGCCCGGGCCGCCTCCTCCAGGGTCCAGGACGGCGCCGCGAAGACGACGTCGGTGGTGGTGTGGTCGTGGACGCGTTCCGTGTCCGGACTCTGGCCCAGTCCCACGGCGTTGAGGACGTCGCGTTCGGTGAGGATGCCGATGCCGCCGGCATCGGGGTCGAGGATCACGGCCGCGCCGACGCGCCGGGCGGACATCAGGGCGGCGGCTTGGCGGAGGGTGTGGGCGGGGCCGATGGTGAGGACCACTGTGCTCATGGCGTCACGGACGAGCATGGGTGCGGAGTCACCTCCAAAGGAATCGCCGAGTTAGTTCAGCGATTCACAAGTTCACAAATGAGGGTCCCCTCAGAGTCGCAGGTAAAGCGAGGGTCAACAAGGGGGCGCGTGCGGCCGATTGAGGGCGTGCGCGCTCAGTGCCCGGCTTCAGTACCGCTGGTTGAGATATCCCAGCATCTCGTCGTGGAGCAGTCCGTTGGAGGCGGCCGCGTTGCCGCTGTGCGGGCCGGGGCGGCCGTCGAGGCCGGTGAAGGCGCCGCCCGCCTCCGTCACGATGATCGCGTTGGCGGCCATGTCCCAGAGGGAGAGCTCGGGTTCGGCGCAGAGGTCGACCGCGCCCTCGGCGACCAGCATGTAGGGCCAGAAGTCGCCGTACGCGCGCGTGCGCCACACATCGCGGGTCAGGTCCAGGAAGCCGTTGAGGCGGCTCTGCTCCTCCCAGCCGCTCAGGGAGGAGTACGCGAACGAGGCGTCCGACATCTTCGAGACGCGCGAGACATGCAGCCGGGAGGCCGAAGTGAGGCTGCGCCCGGTGAAGGCGCCGTGGCCCTTCGCGGCCCACCAGCGGCGGTTGAGCGCCGGGGCGGAGACGACGCCCACGACGGGCTGGTAGCCGCCCTCCGCCGCCTCCATCAGGGAGATCAGGGTGGCCCAGACGGGGACGCCGCGGACGTAGTTCTTGGTGCCGTCGATCGGGTCGACCACCCAGCGGCGGGGGCCGGTGCCCTGGACGCCGTACTCCTCGCCGAGGATCGCGTCCCGCGGGCGGGCGCGCTGGAGGTGGGTACGGATGATCTCCTCCGCCGCCTTGTCCGCTTCGCTCACCGGGGTCATGTCCGGCTTCGTCTCGACCTTGAGGTCCAGCGCCTTGAAGCGGTCCATGGTGGTTGCGTCGGCCGCGTCCGCGAGGACGTGGGCGAAGCGGAGGTCGTCGAGGTAGTCCGGCATGGGGCGAACGGTATCTGCCATGGTCGGTACGGGGCTACACGGGACCAAGGCGCGGACGGCCCCGGGGCGGACGGCGTGCGGTGGATCAAGGGCGCCCCCCGATGCCTTCGCGAACCCTTGACAGTGCCCTCACGCGCGTCAAATCTGGGCCCAGAGCCGCTCGCCCCTAGGAGGCGATGATGCCTGCAGCGAGGGAATCCCTGCTGGACGCCGCGTACACGGCGCTGGCCCGTCGGCCGTGGTCCACCGTGCGGATGGTGGATGTCGCCGCGGCGGCAGGAGTGTCCCGGCAGACGCTTTACAACGAGTTCGGGAGCAAGGAGGGGCTGGCCCGCGCGCTGGTGAGAAGGGAGGCCGACGGATATCTCGCCGGCGTCGAGCGCGCGCTCGCCACCCACAGCGACGCGCGTGAGCGGCTGACCGCGACCGCCGAGTGGACCGCCGCCACCGCCAAGGACAACGCGCTCGTACGCGCCATGCTCACCGGCTGCTGGAGCGAGCGGCTGCCCTCCCCGACGCTGTCCGCGGTCCCGTCCTCCTCGGCCGTACCGGCACAGCGCCGGGCGGACGGCCCGCTGCCCTCGCCCGGCGACTTCGTGGCGCTGGTCCGCGACCGTGCCGTAGCGGTGCTCTCCGGCTCCGTCGCGCACAACAAGCAGGACCTCGCCGACCTCGCCCGCTCCTGCGAGCTGACCGTGCGGATCGCGCTGTCCTGCGTGGCGGCCCCGCCGGGTGAGGGAGGGGTCGCGGACCTGGTACGCAGCGCGCTGCACCGGCAGCCGGTGTGAGGGCGGTCGCCTCAGCGGGCCCGCCGTCGCGCAGTCGTCGTCGTGGTTCGCGAGGTCGCCTGACGGGCCCTCAGTGCGCCGAGCCGGACAGCTGGAGGCCGATCACGCCCACGATGACCAGGCTGATCGAGACGAGTTTCAGGGTCGACACCAGGTCGCCGAGGAAGACCATGCCGTAGATCGCGGTGCCCGCCGCCCCGATACCGGTCCACACCGCGTACGCCGGGCCCACGTCGAGCTTCTTCAGCGACAGGGTCAGCAGACCGAAGCTGCCGAGGGCGAAGACGCAGAACGCGACCGTGGGCCACAGTCGAGTGAAACCGTGCGAGAGCTTGAGACACACGGCGAAACCGGTCTCCAACAACCCGGCGACCACCACCAGCAGCCACGCCATGTGCTGTCCTCCCGTATGTCCGGCTCGGTGCGAGTATGCCTTTACCTAACCTGTACGGAGACAAACAACGCGGAGGTCAGTCGCCTTCCTTGCGTTCCCTGGTCGCCAGCAGACGGCGCAGCGAGTACAGGCGCGCCGGGTCCGCGTGTCCCTCTGCTACCCACTCGTCCAGCGCGCAGTCCGGCTCATCATGACTGCACGCTCGGGGACAGCCTTCGGTTCCCGGCACCAGGTCGGGGAACGCGAGGATCACGCGGGACGGATCGACGTGGTGCAGACCGAAGGACCGTACGCCCGGAGTGTCGATCACCCAGCCGTCGTCGCCCGCCAGGGGCAGCGCCAGCGCCGAGGTCGTGGTGTGACGGCCGCGGCCGGTCACCGCGTTCACATGGCCCGTCACACGACGCTGGTCCTTGGGGACCAGCGCGTTCACCAGCGTCGTCTTGCCCACGCCCGAGTGGCCGACGAACGCCGTGATCTTGCCGTTGAGTTCCTCGCGCACCCGGTCCGCCGCGTCGCCGTTCTCCAGCTCCTCGCGGCTGGTGACGACGTACGGGATGTCCAAGTGGCCGTACAGCTCAAGGAGTTTGTCGGGCTGGGCGAGGTCCGACTTCGTCAGGACCAGGAGCGGGGTCAGACCGCCGTCGAACGCCGCGACCAGACAGCGGTCGATGAGACGCGGGCGGGGCTCGGGGTCGGCGAGGGCCGTGACGATCGCCAACTGGTCGGCGTTGGCGACGACCACGCGCTCGTACGGGTCGTCGTCGTCCGCGGTACGGCGCAGGACCGAGGTGCGCGGCTCGATGCGGACGATCCGGGCCAGGGTGTCCTTCTGGCCGGAGAGATCGCCGACGATGGCCACCCGGTCGCCGACGATCGCCGCCTTGCGGCCCAGTTCACGGGCCTTCATCGCCATGACGACCCGGTTCTCGACCAGGCAGGTCAGACGGCCCCGGTCGACGGTGAGGACCATGCCCTCGACCGCCTCCTCGTGCTTGGGGCGGATGTGCGTACGCGGCCGGTTGCCCTTGCGGTTGGGGCGGCTGCGGATGTCGTCCTCGTCGGTGTGCTTGCCGTAGCGGCGCATGGCGTGAGTCCCCTACGCCCCATCGCTCCCGAGCATCCCGGTCCACAGGTCGGGGAAGTCCGGCAGTGTCTTCGCCGTCGTCGCCACGTTCTCGATCTGCACACCCTCCACCGCGAGACCGATGATCGCGCCGGCCGTCGCCATCCGGTGGTCCTCGTACGTGTGGAAGATCCCGCCGTGCAGACGGCGCGGGCGGATGTGCAGCCCGTCGGCCGTCTCGGTCACATCACCGCCGAGCTCGTTGATCTCCTTGGTGAGCGCGGCGAGCCGGTCCGTCTCGTGCAGCCGCAGATGGGCCACCCCACGCAGGGTCGAGGGGGAGTCGGCCACCGCCGCCACCGCCGCGATGCCGGGGGTCAGCTCGCCGACCTCGCTCAGGTCCACGTCGATGCCGTGGATCGACCCCGACCCGGTGAACACCAGGCCGTACTCGGTGAGTTCGCAGGAACCGCCCATCTCGGTGAAGATCTCCCGCAGCCTGTCACCGGGCTGGGTGGTACGCGACGGCCAGTCCGGGACGACGACCTTGCCGCCGGTCACCAGGGCCGCCGCCAGGAACGGCTGGGCGTTGGACAGATCCGGCTCGATCGTCAGGTCCCGGCCCAGCAGCGCACCCGGCGTCACCCGCCAGACATTGGGCTCGCCACCCGACTCCGGCGTGTCGACCTGGGCGCCGACCGCGCGCAGCATGTCGACGGTCATCCGGATGTGCGGCATCGAGGGCAGCGTGGAACCGATGTGGCGGACCTCCACGCCCTGGTTGAAGCGGGGGCCGCTCAGCAGCAGCGCGCTCACGAACTGCGACGACGAGGACGCGTCGATCTCCACCGGACCGCCGTCCAGGGCGCCGCCGCCGTGGACCGTCAGCGGCAGCGCGCCGCGGCCGTCGTCGTCGATACGGGCGCCGAGGACACGCAGGGCGTCGATGACGCCGTTCAGGGGGCGCTCGTACGACCTCGGGTCGCCGTCGAAGCGGATCTCGCCGTCGGCGAGGGCGGCGACGGGGGGGAGGAAGCGCATGACGGTGCCGGCGTTGCCGACGTGCACCGTGGCGGGGCCGCGGAGCCCTGCCGGGAGGACGCGCCAGGACTCGCCCGTGCCGTCGGGGCCCACTCCCTCCTCGATGCCCACGCCCATTTCGCGGAGGGCCGCGGCCATGAGGAGGGTGTCCCGGGAGCGGAGGGGGCGGCGGAGCCAGCCCGGCTCGCTGGCGAGGGCCGCGAGGACCAGGGCGCGGTTCGTGACTGACTTCGACCCCGGGACGTGGACCGTCGCGTCGACGGCTCCGCTCGCATAGGGGGCGGGCCAGAGGGCGGTGTCTGCGGGGTTCAAAGCCATGGGGTCCACTTTAGTGGGGGGCGGTCTTTCGGGTGCGACGCCATCGTGGCTGGTCGCGCCCCGCGGCGGAGCCGCTGATATATACAGCCCCGCGCCTATATACAGCCCCGCGCCTATATACAGCCCCGCGCCCCTGTGATGCGGCCCTTCGGGCCTGCATCACACCTCCAGCAACCACCTGCCGCCGCCTATCAGCGAGCACAGGCTCACCGCGTGGAACAGGAACAACCACAACCCCGCCGGTACGTGCGTCAGGCGCGACAGCTGGTCCGCATCGGAATCACCTGCCCCGCCCCGCACCCGCTTCGCCTGCAACTCGAAAGCGGGACGGACGCCGCCCGCCAACAGGAACCACACCACCGCGTACGCGAACGCGGCCTGCACCTGGGGACCCGCGAGCCACGACACCACCACGAAGGTGCCGCCGGTGACGACCACCGTCAGGGCGCCGTACGCGTTGCGGATCATCACCAGCATCGCGATGAGCAGGGCCGTCGCCAGCCACAGCAGCAACGTGATGCGGCCGGAGGCGAGGAGGGCCGCGCCGCCCAGGCCGAGGAGCGGGGGAGCGGTGTAGCCGGCGGCGGCGGTGAGGATCATGCCGATGCCGTGCGGCTTGCCGCGGCTGACCGTGAGGCCGCTGGTGTCGGAGTGCAGCCGTATGCCGGTCAGCTGGCGGCCGGTGACCAGGGCGATCAGACCGTGGCCGCCCTCGTGGGCGATGGTGATGGCGTTGCGCGAGACACGCCACAGGGGGTGCGGGACCACTATCGCGAGCGCCGCGACCAGGGTGGCCAGGACCACCCACAGGTCGGGGTCGGGCTGGGTTCCGATCAGCTCGTCCCAGAGAGAGGTCGCAGTGCTGGTGTCCATGTTCGGCGGTGGCTCCCTCTGGTCGTACGGCGTCTGGCAGTGTGGCACGTATGTGCGGACGGTATGCAGCGAGTCGTAGGCCCGAGGATCTCGCAGGAATCTTTGAGATCGAGAAGTGGGAGCCCGAGGAGGCACTGGCCCCCGACTACAACGTGGCCCCGACCAAGGAGGTCTATGCCGTCCTCGACCGTCCCCTTAAGGACGCGGATGATCCACGCCCGGTTCGCCAGCTGCGCACGCTCAAGTGGGGACTGGTGCCGAGCTGGTCGAAGACCCCCGAGGGCGGCGCCCGGATGATCAACGCGCGCGCCGAGACCGTCCACGAGAAGCCGTCGTTCAAGCGGGCCTTCTCCTCCCGCCGTTGCATCATCCCCGCCGACGGCTACTACGAGTGGGTCACGGCCAAGGAGGAGCGGGACCTGGAGGTCGAGGGGAAGAAGAAGCGGCCGCGCAAGCAGCCGTACTTCGTGCTGCCGGCCGACGGGTCGGTGTTCGCGATGGCCGGGCTGTACGAGTTCTGGCGCGACAAGACCCTCCCCGACGACCACCCGCAGGCCTGGTGGGTCACCTGCTCGGTCATCACCACCGAGGCCGAGACGACCCCCCTCGCCGTGTCCCCCGCCGACGGACCGCGCGCGCTGGCCGACATCCACCCCCGGATGCCGCTGATGCTCACCCCGGACCGCTGGGACTCCTGGCTGGACCCCTCCCGCACGGACGTCGAGGACCTCCGCTCCCTCCTGGAGCCGCCCCCGGTCGGCCTGATGCGCGCCTACCCGGTCTCCACGGCCGTCAGCAACGTCCGCAACAACGGACCGGAGCTGCTGACCGAGCTGGAGGGGCCCGAAGAGGGCACACTCTTCTAGCGTGACGACCGAGATCATTGCCACCGACGCGGGGGATGCCCGCATCACCTGGCACCCCGCGAAGAAGCCCCGCCTCGTCCTCGCCGTCAGCCATGGCGCGGGCGGCGGTGTCGACGCCCGCGATCTGCGGGCGCTCGCCCAGGTGCTCCCGGGCCACGGTGTGACCGTCGCGCTCGTCGAGCAGCCCTGGCGGGTGGCCGGGAAGAAGGTGGCGTCGCCGCCCAGGACGCTCGACGTGGGATGGCGGGGCATCTGGCCCGCCGTGGCCGGCAAGGGGCTGCCCGTCATCTCCGGCGGGCGCAGTGCCGGGGCCCGGGTCGCCTGCCGTACCGCCGTCGAGCTGGGCGCCGTCGCCGTCCTCGCGCTCAGTTTTCCGCTGCATCCACCCGGCAAGCCCGAGAAGTCCCGTGCCGACGAGCTGCTCGGGGCCGGGGTGCCCACACTGGTCGTCCAGGGCGGGAACGACCCCTTCGGGAAGCCGGAGGAGTTCCCCGACGGCTCCTACGAGCTGGTCGAGGTGCCGTACGGCGATCATGGGTTCGCCGTGCCGAAGAAGGCGGAGATCGGACCGGAACAGGCCGTGACGATCCTCACCGACGCGGTGGTGAAGTGGGCCGGGTCACTCGGGTAAAGGCTCGGGAATGTTGAGCCCCGGAGCTCTGTTGTGGCGGACAGAAGTGCTGAAGAACCGGCACCGACCGTCGTAGAGAGGAAGTCCGCCGCATGGGTTCGACCTTCTGCCCGAGCCGCAGCAGCCGCGCTGACCTGGACTGGACGGTGCTGCACGCGACCAAGACCGGCCCTATTCGGGCGGCGGGCGGACCGGATCGTGTTCTATCCTCCGATTCTGGTGGGATCGGTTTCGCTCCCACCCGCAATCTTGAGGAGGTGGGTCCGGTTCCCGGTACCGACGCAGGGACCGAACACGGCCAGGCGGAGCAGCCCGAGGGCCAGGGCACGAGCACGGAGACCACCTCGGAGCGCAGCGCGCGCTTCGAGCGGGACGCGCTCGAATTCCTCGACCAGATGTACTCGGCCGCCCTGCGCATGACGCGCAACCCGGCCGACGCCGAGGACCTGGTGCAGGAGACGTACGCCAAGGCGTACGCGTCCTTCCACCAGTTCCGCGAGGGCACCAACCTGAAGGCCTGGCTGTACCGGATCCTGACCAACACCTTCATCAACTCGTACCGCAAGAAGCAGCGCGAACCCCAGCGCTCCGCGGCCGAGGAGATCGAGGACTGGCAGCTGGCGCGCGCCGAGTCGCACATGTCGACCGGTCTGCGCTCCGCCGAGTCGCAGGCGCTCGACCACCTGCCCGACTCGGACGTGAAGGAAGCACTCCAGGCGATCCCCGAGGAATTCCGCATCGCGGTCTATCTGGCGGACGTCGAGGGCTTTGCGTACAAGGAGATCGCGGACATCATGGGGACACCCATCGGTACGGTGATGTCCCGGCTGCACCGGGGCCGTCGCCAACTGCGCGGCATGCTCGAGGACTACGCCCGTGAGCGCGGCCTGGTCCCGGCCGGCGCCGGAGAGTCGAACGAAGCGAAAGGTTCGGGCTCATGAGCTGCGGAGAGCCGCACGAGACGGACTGCAGTGAGGTACTCGATCATCTCTACGAGTTCCTCGACAGTGAGATGCCGGACGTCGACCGCGACAAGTTCAAGCAGCACTTCACGGAGTGCTCGCCGTGCCTGGAGAAGTACGGCCTGGAAGAGGCCGTGAAGAAGCTGGTCAAGCGGTGCTGCGGTCATGACGACGTCCCCACCGACCTGCGCTCCAAGGTCCTGGGCCGGCTCGACCTGATCCGCTCCGGACAGGCGGTGCCCGAGCACGACATCACCGCGGCCCCGGCCCAGGAGGCCTGAACTCCCTTCCGGGAACGGGCTGTCGTCACTCGAACGTGCTAATCCGCGGGTAATCGGCCCGCGGAACCCCCTCTTGCCCTCCTAGGCTCCGAAGCTGAGCCGGCTCGGGAGATCTCAAAGGGGCGTCATGGAGGGGACAGCGGCACGTACACGCGTGTACGTGGTCGGTGTCGTCCTCGGTGCCCTGTACTGCGTGCACGCGCTGCCGCAGGTGACCGCCCCCTGGTGGGCGGTGGCCCTGCTCGCCGCCCTCTACGCCGGGGGCGAGCGGCTGTCCGGCACCTTCTACCCCGTGCTGCTCGCCGGGGCGTTCCTGCTGCCGCCCCCGGCCGCCGCGCTCGTCGCGCTGCCGGGGGCGCTGCTGTCCCCGGTCGCACAGCGGCCGCGCGGGATCCGCCGGATCTGGCGGGCCGCCCAACTCGCCGTCGCCGTCTGGGCCGCGTCCCGGGTGCACTGGGCGCTGGGCGGCCGGGACGCCGTGGTGGCCCCCGACTTTCCCTATGTGCTCGTCCCGGCCGGGGCGGCCGTTCTCGCCTTCTGTCTGGTGCTCACCGTCCTGGACGGGGGCATCCTGGCGCTGGCCGAGCGGGTGCCCGTACGACTGGCCTGGCGCGGTCTGTTCGTCCGTTCCCTCGCGCCGATCGCCGTGCACGGGCTCGCCGGGCTGATGATGGCCGTGCTGTGGCGCAGCCCGTACGGGCCCGTCGCCGCGCTGCTCGTGCTGCTGCCGATGTGCGTGTCCTGGTGGGCCTTCGCCCAGTACCACCGGGAACAGGCCGCCCATCAGGCCACCATCCGCGCGCTCGTGCAGGCCGTCGACATCAAGGACGAGTACACCCGCGGGCACAGCGAGCGTGTCGGACAGGCCTCGATGATGATCGCCCGCGAGCTGGGCATGGACGAGGGCCGCATCGAGGTGCTCCGGTTCGCCGGGATCCTCCACGACGTCGGCAAGCTGGGCGTGCCGACGCGGCTGCTGCGCAAGGACGGGCCGCTGACCCCGGAGGAGCGGCGCGTCATCGAGCTGCATCCCGAGTACGGGCACGAGATGGTGCGGGGGATCTCGTTCCTGGGGGAGGCGCGGGCGGCCGTACTGCATCATCACGAGCGGCTGGACGGGAGCGGGTATCCGTACGGACTGGTGGGGAGCCAGATCCCCGAGTCCGCGCGGGTGGTCGCGGTCGCCGACGCCTTCGACGCGATGACGTCGACGCGGTCGTACCGGCGGGCACGGCCTGTCGCCACCGCGCTGGAGGAGCTGGAGCGGTGCGCGGGGTCGCAGTTCGACCCGCGGATGGTGACGGCTCTCGTGCGGGCGTTGGGCAGGCACGGCTGGCACCCCGCCGTGACCGCGGACGAGGAGCGCCCGCCCCGGCCCCGGCGACCGGTCGCCGGCCGCTCCGGAGCACGCCGATGAGATGGCCCCGGCTGCTCGTGCACGGCTCGGCGGGGCTGCTCGCCCTCGTCTCGCTCGCCGTCATCCTCTGGACCGGCCTGGAGGAGCGCGGGGCCGCGCTGGCCTTCGGAGTGCTGATCACCGTCGGTGAGCTCGCCAGGTGGACCGGCGCCCGGGTCCGGGAGGCCGCGCCGCTCGGGGCCGCCGGGGCGCTGGCGTACGCGCTGCTCGGGGCGGACGCCGGGCGGCCCACCACGCACGGGGTCCTCCAGGTGGTCACCGTCGTGCTCGCCGCCGCGCTCCTCGGCAGCGTGCCGCACATCGCGCGCGGGCAGGGTCCGATGGTCGACCATCTCTCGCGCCGCCTGCTCAGCACCGCGTTCTGCGCCGTCTGCTTCCAGCCCCTGTACAACCGGGGCGTTCTCGACGCCTGGGGCGGACCGGCGTACGCCCTCGTACTGATCGCGCTCCTCGCCCTCACCGCGCTCTGCGACGCCGTGCTCGCCGCCGCGCTCGCCCACTCCCGCACCCGCTGGCCCTTCCCCCCGCTGCTCAGGCACGAGCTGCGGGCTCTGCTCGGCATCGGGTCCGCCGTCTGCGCGACCGGCGCGGTGATGGCCCTCGCGGTCGCCGTCGCCGGACTGTGGGCGCTGCCCGTCTTCTGCCTGCCGCTGCTCCTCACCCAGCTGGCCTTCCGGCGGTACGCGGCCGTACGGACCACCTACCGGCAGACCATCGCCTCCCTCGCCCGGGCCACCGAGATAGCCGGGTACACCCCCGCAGGCCATGCCCGCCGTGTCGCCGAGCTCTGCAAGGCCGTGGGGCGGGACCTGGGGCTGACCGGGCCCGATCTCACCGTCCTGGAGTACGCCGCCCTCATGCACGACATCGGACAGCTGAGCCTGATCGATCCGGTGCCGGCGGGGGCCACCGCGGGGCTGCCCACCGAGGAGCAGCGGCGGATCGCCCTGCTCGGCGGGGCCGTCGTCCGGCAGACGGGGGTGGACGGCACGGTCGCCGTGGTCGTGGAGCGGCAGGCCGACCCCTATCGGCAGCAGCCCGTCGCCGCGCGGATCGTGCGGACGGTCAACGCCTACGAGGAGAAGGCGCGGGACGCCGGGCCCGGCGGGCCCCTCACCGCCCTGGAGGAGCTGCGTCTGGCCACCGCGGGGGACTACGCGCCCGAGGTCGTGGAGGCGCTGGCCAGGGTGCTGGCGAGGGACTGTCTTACCTTGCCCTCGGTTGGGTAACCCATGGGTAATGAGCGCCCTTCCAGCCGCGCATGGTTGGATGCGAAGAAGAGGGTGTCCGGGGGCAGTGGCCAGCCCACTGAACGGAACTGGCAGGCGGGAATCGTGAGGATCTTCGGCAAGGGACGGCACCGGCCCTCCGCCTCCTGGCGGCAGGCCACAGACCGCGCGTTCACGCTGATCGGCGACGGTCGGTACGAGGACGCGGGCGCGCTGCTGACGCGGGCCGCCGACCTGGAGCCCTGGCTGTCCGAGTCCTGGTTCAACCTCGCCCTGCTGCACAAGTTCCGGCACGACTGGGAGCAGGCCCGGGCGGCGGGACTCAGGGCCGTCGCGCTGCTCGACCGCGAGACGGGCGCACCCGACTGGTGGAACGTCGGCATCGCGGCCACCGCGCTCCAGGACTGGCCGCTGGCCCGGCGGGCCTGGCAGGCTTACGGGCTGCGGGTGCCGGGCGGGGCCGCGGACCCCGGGGAGCCGGTCGGCATGGACCTCGGCAGCGCCGCGGTGCGGCTGTCGCCGGAGGGCGAGGCGGAGGTGGTCTGGGGCCGTCGTCTGGACCCCGCTCGCATCGAGGTGCTGTCGATTCCGCTGCCGTCCTCCGGGCGGCGGTGGGGTGAGGTCGTGCTCCACGACGGGGTGCCGCACGGGGAGCGCACCACTGTGGCCGGGCACTCGTATCCCGTGTTCGACGAGATCGAGCTGTGGGCGCCTTCGCCGGTGCCGACGTGGGTGGTGCTGCTGGAGGCGGCGACCGAGGCGGACCGGGACGCGTTGGAGCAGCTCGCCGCCGATGCGGGGTTCGCGGCGGAGGACTGGTCTTCTTCGGTGCGGTTGCTGTGCCGGATGTGCTCGGAGTCGCGGATGCCGTCCGATGAGGGGGACGGGGAGCATCTGGATCCGCACGATCACAGTGAGCCGGGGCATCCGGGGCCGCTCGGGCATCGGACGGACGGGCAGTTGTGGGTGCCGGAGCGGGAGTGCGGGGTGGCTGCGCCGGCTGCGCTGGTTCGGGGGTTGCTGGACGGGTGGGTTGCCGATAGCCCTGATTCTCGTGACTGGCGTGATCTTGAAGAGGTGTGCTGACTGATTTCGGCTGCCGGTCCGTTGTGGCTGGTCGCGCAGTTCCCCGCGCCCCTGCGGGGCGCGTCCCCCTTACCCTGTATCAGCATCTACCCCCTGTTTTGGTTTGAGGAAGGCATCGTCGGTCATGGCGCAGCAGGACACCGATCAGCAGCACGCGGGCGTGCTCCCCGTGGACGACGAGGGCTTCGTCATCGACACCGAGGAGACCGAGGAGCGGGAGAACGGCTGGCGGGAGCGTGGGACCTCGCGGCCCATCACCGTCGTCGGGAACCCGGTGCTGCACAAGGAGTGCAAGGACGTCACCGAGTTCGGCGCGGAGCTGGACCAGCTGGTGGCGGACATGTTCGCCTCGCAGCGCACCGCCGAGGGTGTGGGCCTGGCCGCCAACCAGATCGGTGTCGACCTGAAGGTCTTCGTGTACGACTGCATGGACGACGAGGGCAAGCGGCACGTCGGTGTGGTCTGCAACCCCAAGCTCGTCGACCTGCCCGCCGACCGGCGGGTCCTGGACGACAGCAACGAGGGCTGTCTGTCGGTGCCGACCGCGTACGCGCCGCTGGCCCGCCCGGACTACGCGGAGCTGACCGGGCAGGACGAGAAGGGCAACCCGATCAAGGTGCGCGGCACCGGGTACTTCGCTCGGTGTTTGCAGCACGAGACGGATCACCTCTACGGGTACCTCTACATCGACCGGCTCTCCAAGCGTGAACGCAAGGACGCGCTGCGGCAGATGGCCGAGAACGAGCCCCGCTACCCCGTGGTCGCCAACGACTGAGGCCTCTCGGGATCACACAAGTCCCGTACGCACGGCGTCTGTTCAGGTTTCCCTCCCTGACCAGGCGCCGTTCGTCTGTCCGTCGCACGTTCGATCGTATGTGCTCCCTTAGTGATCCAGATTCAGTCACACAAGGGGAGATTCTCGGCACTGTGGGGTAGTGAATGGTGCAAATCCGTTCCCAGATCGGTCAGTTGTGGTGCTGAATGGGAAGTGCGGGGATACGCAACGGCGCACGCCCGGCACGGCGGGAGGGCGTGCGCAACTGGCGGCTGAGAGGGGTTAGTTCGTGCATGCTTTCTCACACGGCACCACATCGACACCGACAGCGATCGCGGTCCCACCGTCGCTCTCTCTCCCGGTGATCGAGGCGGCGTTTCCCCGGCAACTCCACTCGTATTGGCCCCAGCTCCAGGAGAAGACACGTACCTGGCTGCTGGAAAAGCGGCTCATGCCGGCCGACAAGGTGGAGGAATATGCCGACGGTCTTTGCTACACGGACCTCATGGCGGGCTACTACCTGGGCGCCCCGGACGAGGTCCTCCAGGCGATAGCGGACTACAGCGCGTGGTTCTTCGTCTGGGACGACCGGCACGACCGCGACATCGTCCACCACCGGCGCGAGGCCTGGCGGCGGCTCAGGTACCGGCTGCACGCGGCACTCGACTCCCCCGAGGAGCACCTGCACCACGAGGATCCCCTGGTAGCCGCCTTCGCCGACACCATGGTGCGGCTGTACGCGTTCCTGCCCGGCACCTGGAACGCGCGCTTCGCCCGGCACTTCCACTCGGTGATCGAGGCGTACGACCGGGAATTCCACAACCGCACCGAAGGTGTCGTGCCGACCGTCGAGGAATACCTCGCGCTCCGGCGCCTGACTTTCGCGCACTGGATCTGGACCGATCTGCTGGAGCCGAGCGCGGGCCGGGAACTCCCGGACCGGGTGCGGAAACACCCGGCATATCGGCGTGCGGCACTTCTGAGCCAGGAATTCGCCGCCTGGTACAACGACCTCTGCTCGCTGCCGAAGGAAATAGCGGGCGACGAGGTCCACAATCTCGGAATCAGCCTCATCAAACACGAGGGGCTGACACTCGAGGAAGCGATAAGGGAAGTGCGGCGACGGGTCGAGGAATGCATCTGTGAATTCCTGGTCGCCGAGAAATCAGCCCTGCGGTTCGCCGCCTCGCTCGACGACGGAACCCTGCGCGGAAAAGACCTGAGCGCCACCGTGCGGGCCTGCGTCGGCAATATGCGCAACTGGTTCAGCACCGTCTACTGGTTCCACCACGAGTCCGGCCGCTACATGGTCGACAGCTGGGACGACCGGTCCACACCCCCGTACGTCGACAACGAAGCGGCAGGTGAGAAATGACCGTCGAGTCTGTGAAGCCCGAGACCCCGGTGACACCGGAGTCCGGGTTACGTGAGCCGGTCCTCGCGGGAGGGGCCGTTCCGGTCCTCGGGCACGGGCTGAAGCTGCTGCGGGATCCGCTGGCCTTCATGTCCCAGCTGCGGGACCACGGCGACGTGGTACGGCTCAAGCTCGGCCCCAAGACGGTGTACGCCGTCACCACACCGGCCCTCACCGGGGCCATGGCACTCAACCCCGACTACGTCATCGACGGGCCCCTGTGGCAGTCCCTGGAGGGCCTGCTCGGCAAGGAGGGCGTGGCCACCGCCAACGGTCCGCGGCACCGGCGCCAGCGGCGCACCATCCAGCCCGCGTTCCGGCTGGACGCGATCCCCGGGTACGGGCCGATCATGGAGGAGGAGGCACACGCGCTGACGACGCGCTGGCGGCCCGGCGAGACCATCGACTGCACCTCCGAGTCCTTCCGCGTGGCGGTGCGCATCGCGGCCCGCTGTCTGCTGCGCGGCGACTTCATGGACGAGCGGGCCGAGCGGCTGTGCGTCGCGCTCGCCACCGTCTTCCGCGGTATGTACCGGCGGATGGTCGTCCCGCTCGGACCCCTGTACAACCTGCCCCTGCCGCCCAACCGGAAATTCAACGCGGCCCTGGCCGATTTGCATCTGCTGGTCGACGAGATCGTCGCCGAGCGCCGCGCATCTGGTCAAAAGCCGGACGATTTGCTGACGGCATTGCTGGAGGCGACGGACGACAATGGGGACCCCATCGGGGAACAGGAGATCCACGACCAGGTGGTCGCCATACTCACCCCGGGCAGTGAAACAGTCGCCTCCACGATCATGTGGCTGCTCCAGGTGCTCGCGGAACATCCGGAACACGCGGACAGGGTGCGCGAGGAGGTTCAATCCGTAACGGGCGGCCGTCCTGTCGCATTCGACGATGTCCGGGCGCTGACCCACACGAACAATGTCGTCGTCGAGGCCATGCGTTTGCGCCCCGCCGTGTGGATATTGACGCGCCGGGCGGTCGCCGACACGGAACTCGGTGGGTATCGCATTCCGGCCGGGGCCGACATCGTGTACAGCCCGTACGCGATCCAGCGCGATGCGAAGTCGTACAAGGGCAACCTGGAGTTCGACCCCGACCGCTGGCTTCCGGAGCGGGTCAAGGAGGTGCCGAAATACGCCATGAGCCCGTTCAGCGTGGGCAACCGCAAGTGCCCGAGCGACCACTTCTCGATGGCGCAGCTGTCGCTGATCACGGCGGCGGTCTCGACGAAGTACCGCTTCGAGCAGGTGTCGGGCTCCGACGACGGGACGCGGGTGGGCATCACGCTCCGCCCGCACAAACTGCTGCTGCGGCCCGTCGAGAGGTGAGGCTCAGGCCGCTTCCGGCCCCCTGAACGCCCGTCGGTAGGCGTTCGGGGTGGTCCCCAGTGCCCGCACGAACTGGTGGCGCAGTGCGGCCGCGGTGCCGAACCCGGTTCGACCCGCGACCGCGTCCACCGTCTCGTCGGTCCCCTCCAGCAACTGCTGGGCCAGCAGCACGCGTTGGCGCAGGATCCAGCGGTAGGGGGTGGTGCCCGTCTCCTGCTGGAAGCGGCGGGCGAAGGTGCGCGGGGACATGTGGGCGCGGTCGGCGAGCTGTTCGACGGTGACGTCCTCGTCGAGGTGCTGCTCCATCCACACCAGCACCTCGCCGACGGTGTCGCAGGAGTCCTTCGGCAGGGGCCGTTCGATGTACTGCGCCTGTCCGCCGTCCCGGTGCGGCGGTACGACCATGCGCCGGGCGATCTTGTTGGCGACCTCGGGTCCCTGTTCCTTGCGGACGATGTGCAGACAGGCGTCGATGCCGGCGGCGGTGCCGGCGGAGGTGATCACCGGGTCCTCGTCGACGTACAGGACGTCGGGCTCGATGATCGCGCGCGGGTTGCGTACGGCGAGCTCGTCAGCCTGCCGCCAGTGCACACTGCACCGGCGCCCGTCGAGCAGCCCGGCGGCGCCGAGCACGAAGACGCCGGAGCAGACGCTGAGCACCCGGGCGCCCCGGTCGACGGCCCTTCTCAGCGCGTCGAGCAGCTCGGGCGGATAGTCGCGCACGACGTAGTCCGCCCCCGCCGGTACGGCGATCAGGTCGGCCTCCTCCAGCCGCTCCAGCCCGTAGGGCGTACCCACGGTGAGGCCGCCGACATGGGTGGTGAGCGACGGACCCTCCGCCGAGGCGACCGCGAAGTCGTACGTCGGCAGTCCCTCGTCGCTGCGGTCGATGCCGAACACCTCGCAGATCACCCCGAGTTCGAAGGGGTGCACGCCGTCGAGCAGGACGGTGGCCACGTTCTTCAGCATGTTCCCCAGTATGCCTCGGAAGTGGCAGTAAATCGAGGTTGTACGGCAGTCCTGCCACTGTTGGTAAGGAGTGTTCAGCGCGAGAGTGGTGACATGACCCCAGCACAGACAGAAGGACTGATCGGAATGCTCATCGTTCTCGGAATCCTGATTCTGCTGGTCGCCCCCGCAGTGGTCGGCATCGTGCGCGATCGTCGTATCGACCGCGAGATCCGCGACGCGCACCGGCGCTACTTCACCACCACGGCGACCCACCACTCCTGAATCCCCTGGCACGCGACCCGGCCGGCCTCCGTGGCGCACAGCGGACGGGACGCACCGAGCCGTACCGTGCCCGCCGAGACCGCCTCGAACGCGGCGTTCGCGTCACCCGGCAGCAGCACGATGCCGCTGTTGGCGGCCTCCAGCCCGCTGCCCTCGGCGGTGACCGGTGTCCACGGCCGGTTCCTCGTCCCGTCCAGGGCGACCCGGACCGTGCCGCCCACCGTCAGACACACCGTGCGGCCGCTGTCGGCGGCGTGCAGTTCCGGCACGGACGTACAGCCGGAAGGCGAAGGCGACACGGAGTCACCGCTGTCACCTTCGTCGCCGCCGGTCTGGGTTCCGCACCCGGCCAGCAGCAGGGCTGTCACGGCGAGAGTCGCGATACGGCGCATGAAGAATCCCTCCTCACCGATGTGACGTACCAGCGGCGAGGAGGGATCCATGATCTTCAGGTCAGAAGTCCTCGTCCAGGTCGACCGTGCCCTCCACGGCGACCTGGTACGCGGACGGCCGCCGCTCGAAGAAGTTGGTCAGTTCCTGGACACCCTGGAGCTCCATGAAGGAGAAGGGGTTCTCGGAGCCGTACACCGGGGCGAAGCCGAGGCGGGTGAGGCGCTGGTCGGCGACGCACTCCAGGTACTGGCGCATCGACTCGGTGTTCATGCCCGGCAGACCGTCACCGCACAGGTCGCGCCCGAACTGGAGCTCGGCCTCGACGGCCTCCTTCAGCATGTCGGTGACCTGCTGCTTGAGCTGGTCGTCGAAGAGCTCCGGCTCCTCCTTGCGGACGGTGTCGACGACCTCGAACGCGAAGGACATGTGCATGGTCTCGTCTCGGAACACCCAGTTGGTCCCGGTCGCCAGGCCGTGCAGCAGGCCCCGGCTGCGGAACCAGTAGACGTACGCGAAGGCGCCGTAGAAGAAGAGGCCCTCGATGCACGCGGCGAAGCAGATCAGGTTGAGGAGGAAGCGGCGGCGGTCGGCCTTTGTCTCCAGGCGGTCCAGCTTCTCGACCGAGTCCATCCACTTGAAGCAGAACTCGGCCTTCTCACGGATGGAGGGGATGTTCTCCACCGCGTCGAAGGCGGCCGCGCGGTCCTCCGGGTCGGGGAGGTAGGTGTCGAGCAGCGTCAGGTAGAACTGGACGTGGACCGCTTCCTCGAAGAGCTGGCGCGACAGGTACAGGCGCGCCTCCGGGGAGTTGATGTGCTTGTAGAGGGTCAGCACGAGGTTGTTCGCCACGATCGAGTCGCCCGTCGCGAAGAACGCGACCAGCCGGCCGATCATGTGCTGCTCGCCCTCGGACAGCTTCGCCAGGTCGGCGACGTCCGAGTGGAGGTCGACCTCCTCGACGGTCCAGGTGTTCTTGATGGCGTCCCGGTAGCGCTCGTAGAAGTCCGGGTAGCGCATGGGGCGCAGAGTCAGCTCGAAGCCCGGGTCGAGCAGGTTCTGGTTCTGGGTGGTGGGCATTACTGGCAGGCCTCGCAGGACTCGGGGTTTTCCAGGGAGCAGGCGACCGCGTCGGGGTCAGCGGCCTGCTGCACGGGGACAGTTGCTTGTGCCGCGCGGGCGATCCTCGTCGCCGGGCGCGAGCGCAGGTAGTACGTCGTCTTCAGGCCCTGCTTCCAGGCGTACGCGTACATCGAGGAGAGCTTGCCGATGGTCGGCGTCTCCAGGAACAGGTTCAGGGACTGGGACTGGTCCAGGAACGGGGTACGGTCCGCCGCCATGTCGATCAGGCCGCGCTGCGAGATCTCCCACGCCGTGCGGTACAGGTCGCGGACGTCCTGCGGCACCCAGGTGAAGCCCTGCACCGAGCCGTTGGACTCGCGCAGCGCCTCACGGGTCTGCGCGTCCCAGACGCCGAGCTTCTTCAACTCGGCCACCAGGTAGGAGTTGACCTGGAGGAACTCGCCGGACAGCGTCTCGCGCTTGAAGAGGTTGGAGACCTGCGGCTCGATGCACTCGTACACGCCCGCGATCGAGGCGATGGTGGCCGTCGGGGCGATCGCCAGCAACAGCGAGTTGCGCATGCCGACCGTCGCGATCCGCTCGCGCAGCGCCGCCCAGCGCTCCGGCCAGGTCAGCTCCACGTCGTAGTGGTCGGGGTGCAGGACACCCTTCGCGGTACGGGTCTTCTCCCACGCCGGCAGCGGGCCGTTGCGCTCGGCCAGGTCGGCGGAGGCCTCGTACGCGGCGAGCATGACGCGCTCGGCGATACGGGTGGACAGGGCCTTCGCCTCGGGGGAGTCGAAGGGCAGCCGCAGCTTGAAGAAGACGTCCTGGAGGCCCATCGCGCCCAGGCCCACCGGGCGCCAGCGGGCGTTGGAGCGGCCCGCCTGCTCGGTCGGGTAGAAGTTGATGTCGACGACCCGGTCGAGGAAGGTGACGGCGGTGCGGACGGTCTCGTCCAGCCGCTCCCAGTCGATGCCGCCGTCGACCACGAACGCGCCCAGGTTCACCGAGCCCAGGTTGCAGACCGCCGTCTCCCCGTCGTCGGTCACCTCCAGGATCTCCGTGCAGAGGTTGGAGGAGTGGACGACGTGGCCCGCCTCGGCCGTCTGGTTGGCGGTGCGGTTGGCGGCGTCCTTGAAGGTCATCCAGCCGTTGCCGGTCTGCGCGAGCGTGCGCATCATGCGGCCGTACAGGTCACGGGCCGGGATGGTCTTCTTGGCGAGGCCGTCCGCCTCCGCCTTGCGGTACGCCGCGTCGAACTCCGCTCCCCACAGGTCGACCAGCTCGGGCACGTCGGAGGGGGAGAACAGGGACCACTGACCGTCGGCGTTCACGCGGCGCATGAACTCGTCCGGGATCCAGTGCGCCAGGTTCAGGTTGTGCGTACGCCGGGCGTCCTCACCGGTGTTGTCCCGCAGCTCCAGGAACTCCTCGATGTCGGAGTGCCAGGTCTCCAGGTACACCGCGGCGGCGCCCTTGCGCCGGCCACCCTGGTTCACCGCGGCGACCGAGGCGTCGAGCGTCTTCAGGAACGGGACGATGCCGTTGGAGTGCCCGTTGGTGCCCCGGATCAGCGAACCGCGGCTGCGGATACGGGAGTACGACAGTCCGATGCCGCCGGCGTGCTTGGAGAGACGGGCGACCTGGTGGTAGCGGTCGTAGATGGAGTCCAGCTCGTCCAGCGGGGAGTCGAGGAGGTAGCAGGACGACATCTGGGGGTGCCGGGTGCCGGAGTTGAAGAGCGTGGGGGAGGAGGGGAGGTAGTCGAGGCGGCTCATGAGCCCGTAGAGCGCGGCGACTTCGTCCAGGGCACGGGGGGTGTCGTCCTCGGCGAGGCCGGACGCCACCCGGAGCATGAAGTGCTGGGGCGTTTCGATGACCTTGCGGGTGATCGGGTGCCGCAGGAGGTAGCGGCTGTGCAGGGTGCGCAGGCCGAAGTAGCCGAAGCGGTCGTCGCCGGCCGGGTCGATCAGCGCGTCCAGGCGAGCCGCGTGGATACGGACGAACTCCGCGGTGCGGTCCGCGACCAGGCCCTCACGGTGGCCGACCGCGACCGACTCGGTGAAGGTCGTGACGCCCTGCGAGGCAGCCTCGGCGGCGATGCTGATCGTCAGCAGCCGGGCGGCGAGGCGGGAGTACGCCGGGTCCTCGGAGATCAGCCCCGCGGCCGCCTCCGTCGCCAGCTCGCGCAGCTCCGACTCGTCGGCCCGGGCGGACCGGCCGCGCAGCGCGGCGGCGGCGACCCGTCCGGGGTCGGCGTCGGGGAGGTCGGCGGTCAGCTCGGTCAGGGTCCGCAGCAGCGCGGTACCGGGACCGTCGGTCTCCGCCTGGGTCACTGAGGCCGGGTCGACTGGCGCGATGGTCACGTGGGGGCTCTCCCTCGCTCGGCACGGGGGCCTGGCGGAGGGCAGGGGGCAGCACACGAGCGCACGCGGGCGTCGCGTCCACCGGCCCACTCCACGAGGCCCGGACGTCTTGGCACCCGGGCCACGGCGGCCTGGGCACACTGTCGACAGGTCCTCGGACTGACTCTCATATGCGCTTATGCACGCATGAGCACACCGTTGCGGGACAGTTCCGGATTCGCACCGGATTCCCCTGCGGCGACAGCGAGCATGAGCATACATCTTGTGTCGGGTTCCGGTGGCACCCCCAGATGTTGTGTCGCGGCGACTTCGGAGCGTGTCAGAGCGTCAACTCATAGGTGACGAGCGTGAAGTCGTCGCCCGGGATCGGTTTCCAGTCGCGCTCGGGGGCGCGGACGAAGCCGAGGCGCTCGTAGATGCGGTGGGCGGCGTACATCACGGGCTGGGTCGACAGGACCATGCCGGTGCAGTTCTCGGTGGCTCTGGCACGGTCGACGCAGGCGCGTACGAGGGCCTCTCCGGCGCCTCGGCCCCGGGCCGCCTGGGCCACGGCGAGCATACGGATCTCCGCCTCTCCGGGGCGGGCGCGTTCGGCCATGAGCCCGCCGGACGGGGAGACGTAGGTGACGGTGCCGACGGGCTCGCCGCCGAGGGTGGCCACGAGCACGTCGGCCGTGGCGGCACGCTTGGCGACGTCTCTGAGTTCGCCCAGGTACCAGTCGCTCTCGCCGAAGGTCAGGAGCCCGTCCAGGAGGTAGGCCTGGGCTGTGATCTCGCCGATCGTGGCGTATTCGCTCGGGTCCGCTGCCCGGATCTCGATGTCCATGAGGGCGAGTGTGCACGACGGACACGACAACGGGCCGCCGGATGTACCGACGGCCCGCTGATCACCGTATGCCTCAGTGCGAGGCGCCCGCCGTCGCCGGCGGCAGCTCCACCTCGACGCCCGGGTCGCCCGCGTCGGCCGTGTAGTCCGCCGGGCTCGTCTCGTCGACGCCCTCGGGGGCCTTCGCGGCCCTCAGGACGAACGTCAGCACGACCGTGACCACCACGTTGAGCACGAACGCCGTCAGACCGATGTAGCCGATCTCGCCGATGCCCGGGATCTCCTTCGACGAGCCGCCGAAGTGCTTCTGCGTGGGGGAGGCCACGCCGTACGCCGCGACCGTGCCGTAGATCATGCCGACGGCCCAGCCCGCCAGCAGCGCCCAGCGGTGGAACCAGCGGGTGAACAGGCCGCCGACCAGCGCCGGGAAGGTCTGGAGGATCCAGATGCCGCCCAGGAGCTGGAAGTTGATGGCGACCGTCTTGTCCATGGTGAGGACGAAGACCAGGGCGCCCACCTTCACCAGCAGCGAGACCAGCTTGGAGACCTTCGTCTCCTGGGCCGGCGTCGCGTCCGGCTTGAGGAAGTCCTTGTAGATGTTGCGGGTGAAGAGGTTCGCGGCCGCGATGGACATGATCGCCGCCGGCACCAGCGCGCCGATGCCGATCGCCGCGAAGGCCACGCCCGCGAACCAGCTGGGGAACATGTCCTCGAAGAGCTGCGGGATCGCCAACTGCGGGTTGGTGACGTCGACTCCGGACGCGATCGCCATGAAGCCGAGCAGCGCGAGCAGGCCCAGCATCAGCGAATAGAGCGGCAGGATCGTGGTGTTGCGGCGGATCACCTCACGGCTCTTGGAGGAGAGCGTCGCGGTGATCGAGTGCGGGTACATGAACAGCGCGAGGGCGGAGCCCAACGCCAGCGTGGCGTACGTCCATTGGCCCGCCTCGGGCGGCACCAGGCCGCCGGCCTTGGCGGCGGTGTACTTGTCGTTCGCCGCGCCGAAGATCTCGTCGAAGCCGCCGAGCTTGATCGGGATGTAGATGATCGCCACCGCGATGACGACGTAGATCAGCGTGTCCTTCACGAACGCGATCATCGCGGGGGCGCGCAGCCCCGAGGAGTAGGTGTACGCCGCCAGCACACCGAAGGCGATCAGGAGCGGGAGGTCCTTGATGAACCAGTTGGTGTTCTCCCCGCCGCCGACGCCCATGACGTCCAGCACCGCCTGGATGCCGACGAGTTGGAGGGCGATGTAGGGCATCGTCGCCAGGATGCCGGTGACGGCGACCGCCAGCGACAGGCCCTTGGAGCCCCACCGTCCGCGCACGAAGTCGGACGTCGTCACATAGCCGTGCTTGTGGGAGACCGACCAGAGGCGGGGCAGGAAGGTGAAGATCAGCGGGTAGACGAGGATCGTGTACGGCACCGCGAAGAAGCCGGCCGCGCCCGCCGCGTAGATCGCCGCCGGGACCGCCACGAACGTATATGCCGTGTAGAGGTCGCCGCCGAGCAGGAACCAGGTGATCCAGGTGCCGAACGACCGGCCGCCCAGGCCCCATTCGTCCAGGGTGTGTTCGTTCTCGGCCTTGCGCCAGCGCGAGGCCAGGAAGCCCATGACCGTGACGGCCAGGAAGAAGATGATGAAGACGGCGAGTGCGACGCCGTTCACGCCGTCGTTCACTGGGAGGCACCTTCCCGGCGGGCGCGCTGGTCACGCTGCCACAGCTTGTACGCGACCATGGTCAGCGCGGTGGAGATGAGCACCCACAGCATCTGGTACCAGTAGAAGAACGGGATGCCGATGAACGTGGGGTCGACCTTGGCGTACGAGCCGACCCAGAGCATGGCGACGAAGGGTGCCAGGAGGCACAGGGCGATGACGACCCGTACGGGTGTCACCACCGGTGGTCCGGCCTCGGGCGAATCTGTTGACATGCGGCGGCTCCGATCCCCTCACTGATCACCGTGTAACGCGCAGGCAATGTAGGTCACGGTGTGACAGGAGAGGAAGACCTCGTCCGCATATCGGTATGTCGATTCCGTGAAGGTCCGACAACCGGGCCGGCAACTGGGCCGGCAACTGGCCCGGCAGCGGTGTCAGCAGCAGCGGAACCCCTGGCGCGGGTCCGCCTCCTGGCGGTCCGTCCGCATCCGCTCGAACGCCCGCCGGGTCGGCACGTCCGCCTGCGGATGGTCCCGGCGGACGTGCGCGACATAGCGGTCGTACGCCGACTCGTCGGTCAGCTCACGGACATACCAGCGCACACCCCTAAGGGCCCGCCGCAGTGACCTCATGGCGTGCCTCCTCCTTCTCCTCCCGGGTCGGGAACAGCCCCGCCGGGGCGACGATCTTCGACTCGACGTACGGCGACTCGCTGAGCGTGGAGAGCGCGGGACGGCGGATGTGGCGGACGCAGACCCTCAGCGAGTCGGCGATCACCACCACGATCAGCAGCGCGAGGACGGCCGTCAGGACGCCGTCCACCGTGGAGTTGGTGACCACGGTGCGCATGTCGTCCATGCTCTTGGCGGGCGGCAGCACCTCGCCCCGGTCGATGGCGTCCTGGAAGATCTGGCGCTGCTTGAAGAAGCCGACCTTGGGGTCGCTGGAGAACACCTTCTGCCAGCTCGCGGTCAGGGTGACCGTGGCGTCCCAGGCGAGCGGGATCCCGGTGATCCAGGCCCACTTGAGGCGTCCGGACTTCACGAGCAGCGTGGTGCAGACGGCCAGGGCGACGGCGGCGAGCAGCTGGTTGGAGATGCCGAAGATCGGGAAGAGCTGGTTGATCCCGCC
The DNA here is from genome assembly GCF_042894505.1 of Streptomyces sp. NPDC001536. NCBI lineage: Bacteria > Bacillati > Actinomycetota > Actinomycetes > Kitasatosporales > Streptomycetaceae > Streptomyces > Streptomyces sp. NPDC001536. The sequence continues at coordinate 225,054 of NZ_JBIAVQ010000015.1, read as the reverse complement.
GAGCGGTTCATGGACGCCCACCCAGAGGAAGTACCCCCACAGTCCGCACACGATCGCGCTGGTGATGACCAGGCCGGGCTTCCAACTCACGTTCTTGAAGGGCTTGATGACATTGCCCAGCATGTCCTGGAGCATGAACCGGCCCACGCGGGTGCCGGCGTCGAGCGCGGTCAGGATGAACAGCGCCTCGAACATGATCGCGAAGTGATACCAGAAGGCCCGCAGGCTCCCGCCGGTCACCTTGGAGAAGATCTCCGAGACACCGATGGCGAGGGTGGGCGCACCGCCGGTCCGGGACAACAGGCTTGATTCCTCGACCCGTTCGGCCGCCCGGGCCAGATCGTCGGGGGAGATCGCGTAGCCCCACCCGGTCACCACCCGCGAGGCCTCCTGCACGGTGGTGCCGATCGCCCCCGAGGGCGCGTTCATCGCGAAGTAGAGGCCGGGGTCGATGATGCTCGCCGCGACCAGCGCCATCACGGCGACCGACGACTCCATCAGCATGGAGCCGTAGCCGATCATCCGGACCTGTGTCTCCTTCTGGATCATCTTCGGCGTGGTGCCGGAGGAGATGAGGGAGTGGAAGCCGGACAGGGCGCCGCAGGCGATGGTGATGAAGACGAAGGGGAACAACGACCCCGCGAAGACCGGGCCGTTGCCCTGCGAGGCGAAGTCGGTGACCGCGTCCATCTTCAGCGTCGGCAGGGAGACGATGACACCGAGGGCGAGCAGGAAGATCGTGCCGATCTTCATGAAGGTGGAGAGGTAGTCGCGCGGCGCGAGCAGCATCCACACCGGCAGGATCGAGGCGATGAAGCCGTACGCCACCAGCCAGACGACCAGGGTCGAGGGCGCGAGGGTGAAGGTGCCGGCCCACGAGGACTCCGCGACCCAGCGCCCCGCGATCAGGGCGAACAGCAGCAGCGCCACGCCGATGAGCGAGACCTCGGCTACCCGGCCGGGGCGCAGGACGCGCAGGTAGAAGCCCATGAGCAGGGCGATCGGGACGGTCATCGCGATGGAGAAGGTGCCCCAGGGGGACTGCGCGAGGGCGTTGACGATGACCAGGGCCAGCACACCGAGCAGGATGATCATGATGGCGAACGCGGCGATGAGCGCCGCCGCGCCGCCGAACGGGCCGATCTCCTCGCGGGCCATCTGGCCGAGCGAGCGGCCGTCGCGCCGGGTGGAGAAGAACAGCACCACCATGTCCTGGACGGCGCCCGCGAAGATCACGCCGACGATGATCCAGATGGTGCCGGGCAGATAGCCCATCTGCGCGGCCAGTACGGGTCCGACGAGCGGTCCGGCGCCGGCGATCGCCGCGAAGTGGTGGCCGAGCAGGACACGCCGGTCGGTGGGGTGGAAGTCGATGCCGTTGTCGAGGCGTTCGGCCGGGGTGGCCCGGGTCCGGTCGACCTTGAGGACCTTGTACGCGATGAACTTCGAGTAGAAGCGGTAGCCGATCGCGTACGAGCCGAGGGCCGCCGCGACCATCCAGGCGGCGGAGACGTCCTCTCCGCGGGAGAGCGCGAGCACGGCCCAGCCGGTGGCGCCGATCAGCGCGACGACGGTCCAGATGGCGATGGTTCGGACGTTCGCGGTACGCACAGCGCGGTCCTCCCGTCCATGTGGAGACGGGAGGACCGTAGAGCAGGACGCTGAGTTGCGCTACACCGCGTGCGGTATTGAAACGCCGCTAGTCGACAGGCCTCTTCAGGCGGGCCACGAACTTGTACCTGTCCCCCCGGTACACCGACCGCACCCACTCCACCGGCTGTCCGTCCCGGTCCAGGGAGTGGCGGGAGAGCATCAGCATGGGCAGGCCCACGTCGGTGCCGAGCAGGCCGGCCTCGCGGGGGGTGGCCAGCGAGGTCTCGATGGTCTCCTCGGCCTCGGCGAGATGGACGTCGTAGACCTCGGCGAGGGCGGTGTAGAGGGACGTGTACTTCACGAGGCTGCGCCTCAGTGCCGGGAAGCGCTTGGCGCTGAGGTGGGTCGTCTCGATGGCCATCGGCTCGCCGTTCGCCATACGCAGGCGCTCGATGCGCAGCACCCGGCCGCCGGCCGTGATGTCGAGGAGCTCGGCGAGCCGGTCGTCGGCGGTGATGTAGCCGATGTCCAGGAGCTGCGAGGTGGGTTCGAGGCCCTGGGCGCGCATGTCCTCGGTGTACGAGGTGAGTTGGAGCGCCTGGGAGACCTTCGGCTTGGCGACGAAGGTGCCCTTGCCCTGGATGCGTTCGAGGCGACCCTCGACGACGAGCTCCTGAAGGGCCTGGCGGACGGTCGTGCGCGAGGTGTCGAACTCCGCGGCCAGGGTCCGCTCGGGCGGGACCGGCGTACCGGGCGACTGTGTCTCCGTCATGTCGAGCAGGTGCTTCTTCAAGCGGTAGTACTTGGGCACGCGCGCGGTACGGACGCCGGCCCCACCCTCGTTCTCCGCACTGCTGACGTCGGTACTCATGTTCTGCCTTCCCGGCTCCGGATGCGGGTCACATCGTGATCCCTTCTGTATACCGTCGCCGCCTCTTTTGGTCTAGTCCATAGCCCCAGGTGGTCTAGTGGAAGACAGTACTCCGGCGGTGCTGATTTCGCTGGCTTCTTACTTAAAGGTTCTTGCATATGTAGGTCGGATAACGGCTGGTCAGAGCCTATTCGGACACCCTTGACAGGCTTCCTGGTCTGGTCCAAGCTCCCGGTACTGGTCTACACCATTGGTCCAGGTCCCAGCTCCATGGGCGGGGGGTGTGGGCATCCCTGAGGAGGGTGGCGTGAAGCGCAAGCTGATAGCCGCGATCGGTATCGCGGGCATGATGGTCTCCATCGCGGCATGTGGTGACAGCGACAGCGGAAGCTCCGACAACAGCGGCGCGGACGTCAAGGAACTGACCGTCTGGCTCACGGTGGACGCGCAGAACAACTGGCCCGAGCTGGTGAAGGCCGCCGACGCGGCGATCGTGAAGAAGCACCCCGGCATCAAGATCAAGCACGAGTACTACGGCTGGCCGGACAAGAACGCCAAGCTCGACGCGGTCCTCGCCACCGACAAGGCCCCCGACGTGGTCGAGATGGGCAACACCGAGATGCTCAGCTACATGGTCAAGGGCGCCTTCGCGCCTGTCGACGCGTCGAAGTTCGACAACTCGGACGCCTGGCTGGACGGCCTCAAGGCCTCGGTGACCTACGAGGGCAAGACCTACGGCGTCCCCTACTACGCCGGTGGCCGCGTCGCCAACTGGCGCAAGGACCTCTTCGCCTCGGTCGGCGTCAAGTCCACGCCGAAGACGTACGCCGAGCTCACCGCCGCCCTGGACAAGGTCCAGAAGAAGGAGGGCGACAAGTTCAACGCCTGGTACCAGCCCACCCGTGACTGGTACGCGGCCATGTCCTTCGTCTACGACGCCGGCGGCTCCATCGCCGTCGAGTCCGGCGGCAAGTGGAAGGCCAACCTCTCCTCGCCCGAGTCCATCAAGGGCCTCAAGGCGTTCCAGAACGTCGTCGACACGTACATGCACGGCGACAAGACCAAGGACGAGTCCGACCGTTACATCGTCTACGGCCAGGGCAAGTCCGGCATGATCTTCGCCCCCGCGTGGGAAGGCGCCACCGCAGCGGCGAAGGAGAACGACAAGACCGGCAAGCTCGAGGGCAACGTCGAGAACTTCGTGATGCCCGGCCCGTCCGGCAAGAACCTCCCCGTCTTCCTGGGCGGTTCCGACCTCGCCGTCCCGGTGAAGTCCGACGCGCAGGCCGTCGCCGCCGAGTGGATCAACGCCTTCGCGGGCTCCTCCGGCCAGAAGGGCCTGATGGCCAAGGGCAACCTGCCCAACAACAAGACCGACCTCGCCACCCTGAAGAACGACCCGGCGACGGCGGTCCCGGCCACCGCGGCCGAGTCCAACTGGTTCGTCCCGATGGCCCCCGGCTGGGGCCAGGTCGAGAAGGCCCAGGTCCTGCAGACCATGCTGCAGTCCATCGGCACCGGCAAGAAGTCGGTCGAGGACGCCGCGAAGGAAGCGGACGCCGCGATCGACAAGGTCATCAACACCAAGTGACCGACGGCGGGGCCCCGTTGAGATCGGCGGGGCCCTGCTTCTCGTACGACCTGCCCCTGTGGGGCCTTTGCTTGCGTACGACCTGAGGGACCGCTGAGGAGCGCGCGGATGAGTGCCGCAGACACGACCACTGCCAAAGTGCCGCCGACACGGCAATCGCCACCACCAGCACCGGCCACGGCCAAGAAGCCATCCAGAGGACGGAGTTCCGGCGCCGGCACCCCCTGGCTGCTGCTCGCCCCCTGTCTGCTGATCCTGGCGCTCGTCCTCGGCTATCCGCTGGTGCGCCTGGTCACCCTGTCCTTCCAGGAGTTCGGGCAGTCCCAGCTGTGGGGCTTCAAGCCGGCCGAGTCGGTCGGGCTCGACAACTTCACCAAGGTGCTGGGCGACAGCGAGTTCTGGGCGGTCGTGGTCCGCACGGTCGTCTTCGCGGCCGGCTGCGTCATCTTCACGATGGTCGCCGGCATGCTGATCGCGCTGCTCCTCCAGCGGGTCTCCGGCTGGGTGAAGACCCTCGTCAACATCGCCCTCGTGGCCAGCTGGGGCATGCCGATCATCGTCGCCACCACGGTCTTCAAGTGGCTCTTCGACGCGGACTACGGCATCCTCAACGCGCTGCTCAGCAAGTTGCCCGGGGTCGAGATGGTCGGCCACAACTGGTTCGCGAGCGGGCCGCAGGGCCTGGCCGTGATCATGCTGCTGGTGGTCTGGGGAGCCGTCCCCTTCGTCGTCATCACCCTCAGCGCCGGACTCACCCAGGTCCCGGCCGAGCTGGAGGAGGCGGCCCGGCTCGACGGCGCGGGCGCCTGGGGCGTCTTCCGCTTCGTCACCCTCCCCATCCTCAAGCCGATCATCGTGATGCTCACGACGCTGTCGGTCATCTGGGACATGGGTGTCTTCCCGCAGGTCTTCGTGATGCGCAACGGGCATCCCGAGGCCGAGTTCCAGCTCCTCACCACGTACTCCTACGACCGTGCCTTCGTGGTCAACGACTACGCCCAGGGCTCGGCGATCGCCCTGCTCACCGTGCTGCTCCTGCTCGGCGTGGTCGCGGTCTACATGCGCCAGATGCTGAAGATCGGAGAGGTCGAATGAGCGCGCTGACTACTCCTGTACGGCGTCGGAAGTCCAAGGCCGGCTGGAACCTTCTCGGTCTCCTCGTCTTCGTCACGGCCGGCTTCCCCGTCTACTGGATGCTCAACACGGCCTTCAAGCCGGCCAAGGACGCCATCGACCCGGACCCGAGTCTGCTGCCGACCGGCATCACCTTCTCCAACTTCGACCGGGCGCTGAACATCGCCGACTTCTGGGGCCCGGTGGGCCGCAGTCTGATCGTGTCGCTGTCGGTCGTGGCGATCGGCATCGTCATCGGCCTGCTGGCCGCGCTCGCCATCTCCCGGTTCGCCTTCCGCGGCCGCAAGATCGTGATCGTCGGCATCCTGGCGGTCCAGATGGTCCCGCTGGTCGCGATGATCATCCCGGTCTTCCTGCTGCTCAACGACCTCGGCCAGTACGACAGGCTGTCCGGCCTGGTCCTCACCTACCTGACCTTCATCCTGCCCTTCACGGTGTGGACGCTGCGCGGCTTCATCGTCAACATCCCCAAGGAGCTGGAGGAGGCGGCCATGGTGGACGGCTGCTCCCGCACGATGGCCTTCATCCGGGTCGTCTTCCCCCTCCTGGCTCCCGGCATGGTCGCCACCTCGGTCTACGGCTTCATCCAGGCCTGGAACGAGTACCTCTACGCCCTCATGCTGCTCAGCCAGGAGAACCAGACCGCGACCGTCTGGCTGGGCAACTTCACCACCAAGCACGGCACCGAATACGCCCCGATGATGGCCGGATCCACCCTGATGGCCGTGCCGATCGTCGTCCTGTTCCTCCTCGTCCAGCGCAAGATGGCCGCGGGCCTGACCGCCGGCGCGGTGAAGGGATAACGCCCCCCGATGACCACTTTCGCCAGCGGAACAGACACCCTGACCCGCGACGCCCTGACGGTCCTCCAGCCCGGCTTCACCGGCACCACCGCCCCCGACTGGCTGCTGCGCCGTCTGGGGGAGGGGCTCGCCTCGGTCGGCCTGTTCGGCCGCAACATCGCCTCCCCGGACCAACTGTCCGCCCTCACCGCCCAGTTGCGCGCCGAGCGCGACGACGTCCTGGTCGCCATCGACGAGGAGGGCGGCGACGTCACGCGCCTGGAGGTGCGGACGGGGTCCTCCTTCCCCGGCAACCACGCACTCGGCGCCGTCGACGACGTGGACCTGACGCGCGAGGTGGCCTCCGAACTGGGCCGCCGCCTCGCCGCCTGCGGGGTCAACCTCAACTGGGCCCCGTCGGCCGACGTGAACTCGGACCCGGGCAACCCGGTGATCGGCGTCCGCTCCTTCGGCGCCTCCGCGGACCTGGTCGCCCGGCACACCGCGGCCTACGTCACCGGCCTCCAGTCGGCCGGGGTGGCCGCCTGCACGAAGCACTTCCCGGGCCACGGCGACACGGCGATCGACTCCCACCATGCCCTGCCCCGCATCGACGTGGACCTCTCGGTGCTGATGTCCCGTGAACTCTCCCCGTTCCGCGCCGCGATCGCCGCCGGCTCCCGTGCGGTGATGAGCGCCCACATCCTGGTCCCGGCCCTTGATGCCGACCACCCGGCGACGCTGTCCCGCAAGGTGCTGACGGACCTCCTGCGCGGCGAACTCGGCTACGACGGCCTGATCGTCACCGACGGCATGGAGATGCAGGCCATCGCGGGCACCTTCGGCATCGAGCGCGGCAGCGTGCTGGCCATCGCCGCCGGCGCGGACGCGATCTGCGTGGGCGGCGGGCTGGCGGACGACGAGACGGTACGACGGCTGCGCGACGCCTTGGTGTCGGCGGTCCGCTCGGGCGAACTCCCCGAGGAGCGCCTGGCGGACGCGGCGGAACGGGTCCGGTCCCTGGCCCGCTGGACGGCGGCGGCCTCGGCGGCCGACACGGAGGCCGAGCCGGACCCGGAGGTAGGCCTGCGCGCGGCCCGCCGAGCCCTCACTCTGACCGGCGCCGAGCACTTCACCCCCCTCACCGAACCGCCCTACGTCGCCGCCTTCACCCCGGTCGCCAACTTCGCGGTGGGCGACGACACCCCCTGGGGCGTGGCCGCGGAACTCTCCCGCCTCCTGCCGGGCACGGACACGGGCAGCTTCGCGGGCGAGGGCGCCGGCATGGCCGCACTCGCGGCAGCGGGCCGCCGCCGCATCGTCGCCGTCGTCCGCGACGAACACCGCCACCCCTGGATGACATCAGCCCTCGACAGCGTCCTGCGCAGCCGCCCGGACACGATCGTGGTCGAGATGGGCGTCCCCCAGGCCCCCGCACGCGGCACCCTCCACATCGCGACCCACGGCGCGGCGAGGGTGTGCGGCAGGGCGGCGGCGGAGGTCGTCGCGGGGGAGTAGCAGGTACGACGAGACAGGCGCCGGTTCCGTCGGAAGGAACCGGCGCCTGTCTTTGCTTTTTCAGGAGGGCCGGCCCGCCAACTACCCTCAAATCCCCTGCCAGTCCGGCTTGTTGGCAAACGTGTGCCGGAAGTAATCCGCCAGCTTCAACTTGGACGCGGCCCCCTCATCCACAACCACAGTGGCATGCGGATGCAACTGCAACGCCGACGCCGGACACACCGCGGCCACCGGCCCCTCCACCGTCGCCGCCACCGCATCCGCCTTGCCCTCCCCCGTGGCGAGCAGCACCAGATGCCGGGCCTCCAGGATCGTCCCGATCCCCTGAGTGATCACGTGATGCGGAACCTGCGAGATGTCCCCGTCGAAGAACCGCGCGTTGTCCACCCGGGTCTGCTCGGTCAGCGTCTTGATCCGGGTCCGCGAGGCCAGCGAGGAACACGGCTCGTTGAACCCGATGTGCCCGTCGGTCCCGATCCCGAGCAACTGCAGATCCACACCCCCGGCGTCCGCCAGCGCCGCGTCATACGCCTCGCACGCCGCCTGGACGTCCTGGGCCGTACCGTCCGGCCCGATGAAGGAGGACATCCCGATCCGCAGCGGCTCCAGCACCTCGCGCCGCAGCACCGAACGGTACGACTCCGGATGCTCGGCCGGCAGCCCCACGTACTCGTCGAGCTGAGCGATCCGCGCCCGCGAGGCATCCACCGCACCGGCCCGCACCTTCGCCGTCAGCGCCTGGTAGATCGGCAGCGGGGTCGAGCCGGTGGCCACGCCGAGCAGCGCGTCCGGCTTGCGCCGCAGGAGCCGCGCCATGGCCTCGGCGATGAGCTCGCCGCCCGACTTGGCGTCCGGAACGATGACAACTTCCACGCTGGGCCTGCCGATCTGAAAGGGCTATGTGGTTTAGACCAATTTAACAGAATCAGCTTTCCCTGCCCAGGTGAAGCGGCCCCTACGAGGCAGTCACGAACAGGTGTGGACGAAGTGCCGGGACGAACGCATCCACACCCCGCACAGGCGTCCCCGCGTCCGGGGGAGTGGAATAGGGGGAGGGGAACGGGAGAGCCACGGGAGAGGCCGGCGAACCCCTGGACCACCGCAGAACAAGCCGCACGGCACCACCCGGGAGGACCCCCGCATGACCGCCACGACATCGGAGCCCCAGAGCGAACTCCCCGGCCGGATCATGGCCCGCGAGATGGCCGAGCAGCCCGCAGTGCTCCGCCGGATCCTGGAGGAGGGCGCCCCCGGCATCCGGCAGGTCGCCCAGGAGATCGCCGCCCGCAAGCCCCGCTTCGTCCTGCTCACCGCCCGCGGCACCTCCGACAACGCCGCGCTCTACGCCAAGTACCTCCTGGAGATCCGCCTCGGCCTGCCCTGCGGTCTGACCTCGATGTCGACCACCACCGCCTACGGTGCCCGCCCCGACCTCACCGACGTCCTGGTCGTCACCGTCAGCCAGTCCGGTGGCTCCCCGGACCTCGTGGCCTCGACCCGGGCCGCCCGCGAGGCCGGCGCGATCACGCTCGCTGTGACCAACAACCCCGACTCACCGCTGGCCGGCGTCTCCGAGTACCACGTCGACATCATGGCCGGACCGGAGAAGGCCCTCCCCGCGACCAAGACCTACACCGCCTCCCTCCTCGCGCTCTATCTCTTCGTCGAGGGCCTGCGCGGCGGCGACGGCGCCCCCGCGAAAACCCTGCCCGACCTGGCGGAACAGCTCCTCGCCCGGCAGGACGAGGTCCGCGCCCTCGCCTCCCGCTACCGCTTCGCCGAGCGCATGGTGATCACCTCGCGCGGCTACGGCTATCCCACGGCCAAGGAGGCCGCCCTCAAGCTGATGGAGACCAGCTACATCCCCGCCCTCTCCTACTCGGGTGCCGACCTGCTGCACGGCCCCCTCGCCATGGTCGACAACGTCTCCCCGGTCATCGCGGTCGTCACCGACGGCAAGGGCGGCGAGGCCCTCCAGCCCGTCCTCGACCGGCTGCGCGGCCGCGGCGCGGACCTGGTCGTCATCGGCCCCGCCGGCCAGGTCGAACAGGCCTCGGCCGGCTTCGTCCTGCCCACCGAGGGCGTCGCCGAGGAGCTCCAGCCGATCCTGGAGATCATCCCGCTGCAACTCCTCGCCTACGAGGTCACCATCGCCCGCGGCCAGGACCCGGACGCGCCGCGCGCCCTGGCGAAGGTGACGGAGACCCGCTGAACACCGGCACGGCCGGCGTGCGACTCGATCGGACGCGGACAGCGCGCCCCACGGACCCACCCGGCCGTGAGCCCGCCCGGCTCCGCTCCCGCGGCCTCTAGTGCAGGCTCAGCAAGGACCCCCCGGTCGCGTCGATGTGCTGCCCCGTGACCCAGCGGGAGTCCGGTGACGCCAGGAACGCCACCACGTCGGCCACCTCGGACGTCGTGCCGACGCGCTTGAAGACCGACACGGACTTCGCGTGCGCGCGCATCGCGGGGTCGGCCAGTGCCGTGCTGGTCAGGTCGGTGTCGATGAAGCCGGGCCCGACCGAGTTGGCGGTGATACCGCGGGGTGCCAGCTCGGCCGCGAGGGAGCGGGTCAGGGTCGTGACCGCTCCCTTGGCCATGTGGGTGGCGGCGATGGGGGAGATGGCGGCGTCCGTCGCCGCCGTGACATTGATGATCCGGCCGTGGTCGCGCAGTCGCCGCAGGCCGTGCCTGACGATGAAGAACGGCGCCCTGGCGTTGACCGCCTGCGTCCGGTCGTAGAGCTCCTCGTCCGTCTCCTCGACGGTCGCGAAGAGCGCCATCCCCGCGTTGTTGACCAGGACGTCCACCCCCTGCGCATGCCGGTCGAAGGCCTCCCACAAGGACTCCGCGTCGCCGGGCACGCCCAGCTCGGCACGGATCGCGAAGGCGCTCCCGCTCGCCGCCTCGATCGCGGCGACCGTCTCCTTCGCCGCCGCCTCATTGCTGCCGTAGTGCACGGCGACCCGCGCCCCGTCGCGCGCCAGCCGCTCCGCCACCGCCCGCCCGATCCCCCTGCTCGCCCCCGTGACCAGTGCCGTCCTGCCCGCGAGCACACCCGTGCCACCCATGCCGACGCCCCCTCGCAATTCCCTAGCGGTCGATACAGAAAGACCGTACAACAGCCCTCCGACAGTTCTCTAGCACTCGCTATAAAATGCACTCCATGGTGAACACCGAGGAGACCGAGGCGAAGACCGCAGCCGTGGCCAAGCCCCGCGGCCGGCCCCGTTCCTTCGACCGGGAGACCGCCCTGGAGAAGGCGATCCTCGCCTTCTGGGAGCACGGCTACGAGGCCACCTCGGTCTCCGACCTCACCCGGGTCATGGACATCGGCGCCCCGAGTCTCTACGCCGCCTTCGGCGACAAGCGCTCCCTCTTCGACGAGGCCGTCCGCGTCTACACCGCCCGCTACGCCGCCTTCGCCGACCGGGCCCTCGCCGAGGAGCCCACGGCCCGCGCCGTCGTCGAACGGACCCTGCGGGAAGCCGCCGTCATGTACACGGACCCGGAGCACCCGCACGGCTGCCTCATCGCCCACGCGGCCATCAACTGCACGACTCCGGAGGTCGCGGACTCCCTGCGTGACCGGCGCAACGCCACCATCGCCGCCTTGGAGAGCCGGATCCGGGCGGACATGGCCACCGGCGCCCTCCCGCCAGGCGTCGACGCCCTCGCGCTCGCCCGTCACACCGGGGCGATCATCACCGGCATGTCCCAACAGGCGCGGGACGGGGCGAGCCGGGAGGAGTTGGAGGCGCTCGCGGAAATTGCCATGGCCATCTGGCCCCGCACATGAACCCACACGGGTTAGGCTGCGTGGTGGATGCTAGGGCGTCCGATCAGTTCTCCAGCGGGGGTCGAGCCACGTCAAAGACCCTCGGAGAACTGACAACAACGAACAGCCTCCAACGCATGGACACACGCAGTGGTCTAGTCCACAATGCCATGGAGAGAACTCAATACACGACTTCCGCCTTCCCCGCACAGGAAGGCGGACCGAGGAACCGGTGCTCTCTGCCCTGACTGCTCCGGCTCCTCATCCTTCGGCCGTCCGGGACCGCACACCCCGTGGCCGATATTGCTCCGGGCTGCGGTGCCGAGAGGGTTGAGGGTCCCTCTCAGGCGCCGCGGCCCGCGGGTGTTCTCAGGGCCCTTTCGGACCGGGCCGGTGCGGACGGCCGCACGATCCCCGGCGCTTTTAGGCCATCCACATACCGCCAGGTACGCTCGCACCCGTGCCCTCCATGAACGAACTGGTCCGCCAGCACACCGCCCTCGACGACTCCGACCTCGAGTGGCTCCATCTGCTGGTCTCGGAGTGGCAGCTGCTCTCCGACCTCTCCTTCGCCGACCTCGTGCTGTGGGTGCCCACCCGGGACGGCGCCCGGTATGTGTCCGTGGCGCAGATGCGCCCCAACACCGGCCCCACCTCCTACCAGGACGACATGGTCGGCCACCTCGTCCCCCGCGGCCGCCGTCCGCTCCTCGACGCCGCGCTCGACGAGGGCCGGATCGTGCGCGAGGGCGACCCGGAGTGGCGCGAAGAGGTCCCCGTACGGGTCGAGTCGATCCCCGTACGACGGGAGGGCCGCGTCCTCGGTGTCATCGCGCGCAACACCAACCTGCTCACCGTGCGCACGCCGAGCCGTCTCGAACTGACCTATCTCCAGAGCGCGTCGGACCTCGCGCAGATGATCGCGGCCGGCTCCTTCCCGTTCGCGAACCAGCAGATGGACATGGACGCCGCCCCCCGCGTCGGCGACGGCCTGATCCGCCTCGACGCCGACGGAGTCGTCCAGTACGCCTCCCCGAACGCGCTGTCCGCCTACCACCGCCTCGGCCTCGCCTCCGACCTGGTCGGCCACCACCTCGGCATGACCACCGCCGAACTCGCCCCCACCCGCGGCCCGGTGGACGAGGCGCTCGCCAAGGTCGCCAGCGGCTGGGCCCCGCGTGAGTTCGAGATCGAGTCGGGGGACGGGGTCATCCAGTTCCGGGCGATTCCGCTGAAGCCCAAGGGCACCCGGATCGGTTCGCTGGTCCTGCTCCGTGACGTCACCGAACTGCGGCGCCGCGAGCGCGAGTTGATCACCAAGGACGCGACCATCCGGGAGATCCACCACCGGGTGAAGAACAACCTCCAGACGGTCGCCGCCCTGCTGCGCCTCCAGGCCCGCCGCATCGAGTCCGATCGCGGCCGCGAAGCCCTCGAAGAGGCGGTACGACGGGTCGGGTCGATCGCGATCGTGCACGAGACGCTGTCTCAGAACCTGGACGAGCGTGTGGAGTTCGACGAGATCGCCGACCGGGTCCTGGCGATGGTCGCGGAGATCTCACCCGGCAAGGTCACCGGCCGGCGCACCGGCCGCTTCGGCATCCTCGACGCCGAGGTCGCCACCCCGCTTTCCATGGTGCTGACCGAGATCCTCCAGAATGCCCTGGAACACGGCTTCCGTGAGGGCGAGACCGGCACGGTCGAGGTCTCGGCCGTCCGCGGCGGTACGACGAAGGAGGCCCGCCTTCTCGTCACGGTCCAGGACGACGGGGTCGGTCTGCCCGAGGGCTTCGACCCGCACACCGCGGGGAACCTCGGCCTTCAGATCGTACGGACCCTGGTGGAGGGCGAGTTGGGCGGAACCTTCGACATGGTTCCGGCACCCGAGGGCGGTACCAGGGTGATCCTGGACGTTCCGGTGCGCGCGAACAAGTAGGAGTGAAACGCGCTGTGTTCAGTGCACGGGCACAGCAAGAAGCCCCGGACCTGAAGTGGTCCGGGGCTCGAATGCTCGTTGCCAGCATGTGCTGCGCATCGGGGGTACTGCGCGCTGCGGCTCGGGGGCGGGAGATGCGTACTCGCTGTACGCGCCGCCAAGCTCAGGCGGGGTGGCTGCGTCAGGCAGAAGCCTGACGGGCCCGGTTGCGGGCGGCACGGCGCTTCATGGCGCGACGCTCGTCCTCGCTGAGACCACCCCAGACGCCGGAGTCCTGGCCGGACTCGAGCGCCCACTGCAGGCACTGCTCCATGACGGGGCAGCGACGGCAGACGGCCTTGGCTTCCTCGATCTGCAGCAGCGCAGGACCGGTGTTGCCGATGGGGAAGAAGAGCTCGGGGTCTTCCTCGCGGCAAACGGCGTTGTGACGCCAGTCCATGGCTGCTACCTCTCCTTGGTATTACGTGCAAGTTGCTTGTGAATGTGAACGCTTTCACGAATCCCTCAACAAGTGAAGGGCCGACCGTCAGGTTTCCCTGGCGTGGTCCTGGTTTTGAAGAGGGGTTCCGGTGATCTGTGGAGCCGGTGTTGCGGGCTGTCCCGATCGCCACGTAGAGACTCGCAAACCTCAGCGGCGGATACAACCCCTTCCGGAAAGTTTTTTTTGATTCCTCGGTGTCGACTAGGTCACAGCCGTACTTCCATGGGGTGGATCCTGGCCTAAACGTTCGAGTGAAAGGACTTCAGCCCTTTCTGCTCACACAATCACACGCAGTGCACGGCGTACGCCTGTGAACGTCACGCTCGTACGCAGCCCTAGGTGGTCGCCGTCCATCTGGAGGGGCAGGGGCACCTTGGAATGCAAGGTGAACTGGTCCAGGTCGTGCAGGGAGAACGCATGCTTCCCATGCGGTCCACGCTCGGGGGACGAAGTGAGCAACTGGGTGCCATACCGGGCAACCGCGGTCGTCGTCATTCGGCTGAGACCGAGTACGTCGAGGCCTTTATCGAACGAGGCCTTAGGCGACGCGTACATCGGGTGATTGCCCAGGAACGTCCACGGAGAGGTGTTCGAGACTATGGACAGCACCAGATCGGTCACCGGATCGGCGCCCGGGCGCTCCAGCGTGATCGTGCCGTGCCGGCGATGGGCCTCGCCGAAGAACTGGCGCAGGGCCTGACGGACGTAGAGCGCGTGCGTCGACTTCCTGCCGCGCTCGCGCTGCTGCTCGACCCGGCCGACCACACCGGCGTCGAAACCGAGGCCCGCGTTGAAGGTGAACCAGCGAGCCGGCACCGCCTCGTCCTCCGTGCCGGGCGTGCCCGAGGTCAGGCCCAGGCCGACCGTGCGCTCACTGCCGTCGCGCAGCGCGTCCAGGATCGCGCCGGTCGCCTCCACGGCGTCGTTGGGCAGGCCCAGGGCGCGGGCGAAGACGTTGGTGGAGCCGCCGGGGACCACGGCGAGACGGGGGAGCCGCTCCGGATCGGGTCCGGCGTGCAGCAGACCGTTGACGACCTCGTTGACCGTCCCGTCGCCGCCGAGGGCGACCACGAGATCGACGTCCTGGCTCTCCGCCGCCTGCCTGCCCAGGTCGCGCGCGTGCCCTCGGTACTCGGTGGTGACCGCCTCGAGCTTCATCTCGCTCGCGAGCGCGTGGATCAGCACATCGCGCGTACGTGCGCTTGTGGTGGTAGCTGCCGGATTGACCACGAGAAGTGCACGCATGAGTTGCAGCGTACCTACTGGGTGGTACCCGGCACAGGCCGAGGTAGGGATCAAGTAAGAGATCGCCACGTGAACCTCGCCACGGAAGCACTCGCGTCCGCCGGGTGCGCCCGGGTCCGCGGGAGAGTTTCCGGGTCCGCCGGGAGCGGTGCGGGAGAGGCGTCGGGGCGTGCGTCCGGATCCGCCTCAGAGACGCTCGGGCCCGCCATGGGGGCGCTGTGGGCGGCGGATACCCTTCAGAGGTGACCAGTGAGCAGACGCCCGTTCCCGAGGAAACCGTCGGTCCGCGTCCGCGGCGGCTGACCTACGCTGCCGCGCTGGCCGCGCTGGAGGGGCTCGCGCTCCTCGTCGGGGGTGTGTGGATGCTCGTGGCGGGAATCACGGGCGACTCGGACAACCGGGAGACCGGTGTCACCGGCGGCATCACGCTGATCGCCCTCGCCCTGCTGCCGCTGCTCGCCGCGCGGGGGCTGCTCGCCCGCCGCGGCTGGAGCCGGGGGCCCGCCGTCATCACGCAGATCCTGGCGCTGCCCGTGGCCTACAACCTGCTCCAGGCCGACAGTGTGGCCATCCCGGCGGGGATCGTGCTCGCGGTCGTCGCGGTCACCGCGCTCGTCCTGCTGGTCAACGCGGAGACGACCCGGGCCCTCGGGATCCGCGGGCCCGGCAACGCCGACGGTGCGCAGAAGTAGGGCCCGGCCCTCGACTACTCCTCGACCAGGAGCTTCTCCCGCAGCTGTGCCAGCGTCCGCGCCAGCAGCCGGGAGACATGCATCTGCGAGATGCCGACCTCCTGCGCGATCTGCGACTGGGTCATGTTGCCGAAGAACCGCAGCAGCAGGATCCGCTTCTCGCGCGGCGGCAGGTCCTCCAGCAGCGGCTTGAGCGACTCGCGGTACTCGACGCCCTCCAGCGCCTCGTCCTCCGCGCCCAGGGTGTCCGCCACCGCCGGGGACTCGTCGTCGGTGTCCGGGACGTCCAGGGACAGCGTGGAGTACGCGTTGGCGGACTCCAGGCCCTCCAGGACCTCCTCCTCCGAGATGCCGAGTTTCTCGGCCAGCTCGTGGACCGTGGGGGAGCGGCCGTGCAGCTGCGAGAGCTCCGCCGTCGCCGTGGTGAGCGCGAGGCGCAGTTCCTGGAGCCTGCGCGGGACGCGGACCGCCCAGCCCTTGTCCCGGAAGTGCCGCTTGATCTCGCCGACGACCGTGGGCGTCGCGTACGTCGAGAACTCGACGCCGCGCTCCGGGTCGAAGCGGTCGACCGACTTGATCAGGCCGATGGTGGCGACCTGGGTCAGGTCGTCCAGCGGCTCGCCGCGGTTGCGGAAGCGGCGCGCGAGGTGCTCGACGAGCGGCAGGTGCATACGGACCAGCCGGTTGCGCAGGTCCGCGTACTCCGTGCTGCCGTCCTGAAGCTTGCGCAGCTCGATGAACAGCGCACGCGCCCCGCTGCGGTCCTGAGGGTCGTGCTGCGTGGCCTGCCCGCTCTGCGCGCCCTGTTGATCGTCTCGCTCGTGCTCGCTCATCGTCCCGCCCGTCGCCCTTCCCCGAGCCCTCGTCTCTGCTCGGACAGGGGAGACCCCGATCCGTCCGTCCAGAGGCACGCTCTGCACGGCACCTTCCTGATCCCGCTGCCCGTCGTCCAGGAAGCCGGCCTCCGGCGAGTCGTCCTCCGGATGCGGCCGGGCCTGTTCGGGGATGCCGTTGACGCCGTCCCCCATGCGTCGGGACCCGCCTGTGCCCTCGGCCGGCAGCTCCCGTGTGCCGCGCTCTTCGTCACGCACCGGCCCGTCCCCTGTCCTCACGCCGGCCCGGGGCCCGCGCCGCGCTGTTTGTAGAGGCTGATCGAAACGGTTTTGTCGTCGTCCACGGCTGAGGAGACCTTGCCCGCGAGAGCGGACAGGACGGTCCAGGCGAAGGTGTCACGCGCGGGGGCGTGACCGTCCGTGGTCGGCGCCGAGACGGTGACCTCGAGTGAGTCGTCGACAAGGCGGAAGACGCAACTGAGCACCGAGCCTGGCACGGCCTGCTGGAGCAGGATCGCGCACGCCTCGTCCACCGCGATGCGCAGGTCCTCGATCTCGTCGAGGGTGAAGTCCAAACGGGCCGCGAGGCCGGCAGTCGCCGTACGCAGCACCGACAGGTAGGCACCCGCAGCCGGCAGCCGGACTTCCACGAAGTCCTGGGTCGCGGGCTCGCCTGCGATCTGGGACACCCTCACCTCCAAGGTGGTACAAGCTTTTCGGGGCCGAGGGTCGCCCCCCGGGGTAACGCGAAGTGTGGTTCAGCGGTGACGCTATCGCGCTCTCAACTTTCCTGTCCCCAGGACCCCAACCCCTTGGCGTCACTCACAGTAAAACTGTGGATACGCTCCGTGTCTAGGGGTCTGCGGCTCCAATTGGGAAGAACGCGCGCCGGGTTGACGTACCCAGACGTCAGACGCTCGAACCGTCGAAAACCGGAGTGGTCCGGGGTCATACGAGTACGTGGTCCACGAAGCACCAGCGCCAGCTCTCACCGGGTTCGAATGTCCGCATGATCGGGTGTCCGGAATCCTTGTGGTGCTCGGTGGCGTGCCGGCCCGGCGAGGAGTCGCAGCAGCCGACGTGGCCGCAATCGAGGCAGAGCCGCAGCTGCACCGGGTGCTGGCCCTCGCGCAGACACTCGGGACACGTGTCGCTCAGCGGGGCGGGTTCCGGGTGCGGCAGCGCGTCGGCGTGCGTGCACTGTTTCATGATTGCCAGGTTACGACGGCCGCGCGGAAGGCCGCGCGGAAAAACGAGGGCGGGCGACGACGATGAACGAGGGCGGGCGAGGACCATGGACGTGATGCCACTGCTGTTGCTGGTCGCGGGCAGCGCAGCGGTCGCCGCGGCGGCCCGGCGCACCCCGGTGCCGGCCCCCCTGCTGCTGGTCGCCGTGGGGCTGGTGCTCTCGTACGTCCCCGGGGTCCCGGAGTACACCCTCGACCCGGACATCGTCCTGCCCCTCGTGCTGCCCCCGCTGCTGCACTCGGCGGCCACCGACAGCTCCTACCTCGATCTGCGCGCGCAACTGCGGCCCGTGGCGCTGCTGTCCGTGGGATACGTGCTCTTCGCGACCTTCGTCGTCGGCTGGGCCGCCTACCAGATCGTGCCCGGCCTGTCGCTGACCGGCGCACTCGTGCTGGGCGCGGTGGTGGCGCCGCCGGACGCGGTCGCGGCCACGGCGGTCGCGCGCCGGGTGGGGCTGCCGTCCCGGATCACCACGATCCTCCAGGGCGAGTCCCTGGTGAACGACGCCACCGCGATCACCGCCTACCGGGTCGCCCTCGCGGCCGCGGTCGGCGAGGGCGCGTCCTGGGCGGGCGGCATCGGAGAGTTCCTGCTCGCGGCCGTGGGCGGCGTGGCGGTCGGTCTCATCCTGATGGTCCCGATCCACTGGCTGCGCACCCACCTCAAGGAACCGCTGCTCCAGAACACCCTCTCCCTGCTGATCCCCTTCGTCGCCTACGCCGCCGCCGAGCAGTTCCACGCCTCCGGAGTCCTCGCGGTCGTCGTCGTGGCCCTCTTCCTCGGACACCGCGCGTGGGAGGTCGACTTCGCCACGCGCCTCCAGGAGGACGCCGTGTGGAAGATGGTCGCCTTCGTCCTGGAGTCGTCGGTGTTCGCCCTCATCGGCCTGCAACTGCGCGTCGTGGTGAAGGGCCTCGGGGAGTACGAGGGGGGCAGCGCCGCCTGGTACGCGGTGGCCGTCTTCCTCGTGGTCGTCGTCTCCAGGTTCGTCTGGGTGTACCCCGCGACCTTCCTTCCTCGTCTGCTCTCCGCGCGGATCAGGGAACGCGAGGACAACCCCACCTGGAAGGGTCCGTTCGTCATCGCCTGGGCCGGCATGCGGGGTGTGGTCTCGCTGGCCATCGCCTTCTCGATCCCCGAGACCATGCACGGCGGCGAGCCGTTCCCCGGCCGCAACCTCATCCTCTTCCTGACCTTCACCACCGTCATCGGCACCCTGGTCGTCCAGGGCGTCACCCTCCCCCCGCTGATCCGCATGCTGAAGCTCCCCGGCCGCGACGCCCAGGCCGAGACCCTGGCCGAGGCCAACGCCCAGGCACAGGCCTCCCGGGCCGCCGAACGCCGCCTGGACGACCTCCTCGCCGACGAACGCAACGCCCTCCCCCAACCCCTCGCCGACCGCCTCCGCACCGTCCTGGAACGCCGCCGCAACGCCGTCTGGGAACGCCTGGGCCAGGTCAACCCGATCACGGGCGAGACCGTCGACGACACCTACCGGCGGCTGTCCCGGGAGATGATCGGCGCGGAACGGGAGGTCTTCGTCAAGCTGCGGGACGGGCGCTACATCGACGACGAGATGCTGCGGACACTGCTGCGCCGGCTGGACCTGGAGGAGGCGGCGGCTTACCGGGAGGCGGCGTGAGGGGCGAAGGCCGTGCGGGCCACGTGACCTGTCGACTCCCGCTTGGACGGGGCGAATCCGCGGCCGGGCCGGACCGAGGCCCACCAGGGAGTCGCCGCCGAGAGCTGCGCGACGGGCCGCTCAGCCGGTGAACGGCGCGCCGGTGATCACGGCGACCAGACGGGTCCCTGTCGCGAACGCTCCTTCCTCGACCAGCGCCACAAGTCCATACAGCAACTTGGCGACATACAGCCGCTCCACCCCCACCCCGTGCCGCGCCTCGAAGTCCTCGGCGAAGGCGTCGAGTTCGGGTGTCGTGCGTGCGTAACCCCCGAAGTGGAACCGGTCGTCCAGGGACCAGTCGCCGCGACGCCCCCCGAACGCCTCCCGCTGAAGGCCCTCTATGTCGGCCGTGAGGAAACCCCCTTTGAGCACCGGTATCCCCAACGCCCGCTGACCCGGCCCCAGTCCCGCCGCCAGCCCCGCGAAGGTGCCGCCCGTGCCGCACGCCGCCGCGACCACGTCGGCCCGCCCCCGCAGCTCCTCGCCGAGCGCCCGGCAGCCCCGTACCGCCGGCGCGTTGCTGCCGCCCTCGGGCACCACGAACGCCTCCTTCGCGCCCGCGGCCCGCAGGATCGCTTCCCGCACCGACGGCTCGGACTTGTGACGGTATGTCGATCTGTCGACGAAGTGCAGCCGCATGCCGTCCGCCGCGCAGCGGGCGAGGGAGGGGTTCAACGGGCGGTCGGCCAGCTCGTCGCCGCGCACCACGCCGACCGTCGGCAGCCCCAGCAACCGCCCCGCGGCGGCGGTCGCGCGCAGGTGGTTGGAGTACGCGCCGCCGAAGGTGAGCAGCGTGCGGCCGGCCGCGGCCGTGAGGTTCGGGGCGAGTTTGCGCCACTTGTTGCCGATGAGGTCGGGGTGGATCAGGTCGTCGCGCTTGAGGAGGAGGCGGACGCCTCTGCGGGTGAAGCGGTCGTCCTCGGTCTCCTGCAGCGGCGACGGCAGCCGGGGGCGCAGGGCGGCGAGGTCGGTGCTGGTCACGCCCTCATTGTCGCCTGTGTGGTCGCCCCCGGAACATCCGTGCCGTTACGCCAGCCGGTCCTTGATCCGGTTCCGCATCGAGGTCATCGTGAAGCCGCGCGGGTCCACCTTCCCGGGCTGCCACTCCAGGTGGCCGATGACGGACCGTTCCGTCCAGCCGTGGTGGCGGCAGATCGCGGCGGCGACCTTCTCGATCGCGTCCAGTTGGGCCGCCGGCCACGGGTCCTGGCCGTCGCCGAGGTTCTCGCACTCGAAGCCGTAGAAGTGGCGGTTGCCGTCGGTGTTCGCCTCGTTGTCCGGCGGGAGGGCCCTCTCGGCGATCACCGCGCGCAGGACGTCGTCGTCGCCGAGGCCCGCGTGGTTGGCGCGGCCGTAGCCGACGAGGTGGACCCGGCCGTCCTTGGTGATCACGCCGTGGCAGAGCGGGCCGGGGAGGTCCTCGTAGCCGTCGCGGCAGAGTTCGACGGTGCGTTGGCTGCCCTTGGTGACCGTGTGGTGGATCATCACGCCGTGCACCGGGCCCCAAGGGCCCTTGTGATTGCGGTTGTGATGTCTCCAGTCGCCGACCTGGACGACGGTGACGCCCTCGTCCTGGAGAGCGTCCAGGAACCTGCTCGCGGACATGGGTGGGGCCATGCCGCCTCCTTCGCGTGCGCGGCGACCGCCCTTTCGCGATCGGCTCGTACCGCTGCTTGTACCGGAGCCCGACACCCGGGACTACCTGGTTCGCACGGTGTGCGAGCCGTTTCGGACACCGGGCCGGGAACGGTGCGCGGGATCTCGGTATTGCCCAGTTATCGAAGATCCATTCCAACTCTTTCGTGTAATAGCACCGGCACGCTCCGTGATGGAAGGCTGGTCGGCAGTTCGATGCCTCGGTGCAGACCGGCGCCGGGGTATGACCGGGAGGGCAATTCTCATATGTCGGTAGGCGAAGAGGTCCGCACCGAGCAGGGCCGGCCGCAGCAGAGTCTCGGCACGGCGGCCGCGCGGAACCTGGCCACCACCACCAAGTCCGCACCCCAGATGCAGGAGATCAGCTCCCGCTGGCTGCTGCGCATGCTGCCCTGGGTGAATGTTCAGGGCGGTACATACCGCGTGAACCGGCGGCTGACCTACGCCGTGGGGGACGGCCGGGTCACTTTTGTGAAGACAGGCGATCGGGTCGAGGTCATCCCGGAGGAGCTGTGCGAGCTGCCGGCGTTGCGGTCGTACGAGGACGAAGAGGTGCTCACCGAGCTCGCCCGGCGCTGTGAGCAGCGCGAGTTCGCGGCGGGGGACGTGATCGCCTCGTTCGGCAGTCAGGCCGACGCGGTCTTCCTGCTGGCGCACGGCAGGGTGGAGACGATCGGCACGGGCCCCTACGGCGACGACGCCGTGCTCGGAGTCCTCGCCGACGGCGCCTACTTCGGCGACCAGGCGCTGCTCGACCCCGAGGCCATCTGGGAGTACACCGCACGCGCGGTCACCGCCTGCACGGTGCTCGTCCTGCCGCGCAACGCCGTCGAGCAGATCGCGGAGCGCACCGACTCCCTGCGCGAGCACCTCCAGGCGCTGCGCTCGATCCCGGAGCAGAGCACCAACAGGTACGGCGAGAAGGCGATCGACCTCGCAGCCGGCCACAGCGGCGAGCCGGACATCCCGCACACCTTCGTGGACTACGAGGCCCGGCCGCGCGAGTACGAACTGAGCGTCGCCCAGACCGTGTTGCGCATCCACTCACGCGTGGCCGACCTCTACAACCAGCCGATGAACCAGACCGAGCAGCAACTCAGGCTGACCGTCGAGGCGTTGAAGGAGCGCCAGGAGCACGAGCTCGTCAACAACCGTGAGTTCGGGCTGCTCAGCAACTGCGAGTACGACCAGCGGCTCCAGCCGCACGACGGTGTGCCCAGCCCCGACGACCTGGACGAGCTCCTCAGCAGGCGGCGCGGCACCAAGTTCCTGCTCGCCCATCCGCGGGCCATCTCCGCGATCGGGCGTGAGTTCAACAAGCGCGGACTCGTCCCCGAGACCATCGACGTGGGCGGCAACCGCATCCCCACCTGGCGGGGGGTGCCGATCTACCCGTGCAACAAGATCCCGGTCACCGAGGCCCGTACGACCTCGATCATCGCGATGCGTACCGGCGAGGCCGAGCAGGGTGTCATCGGTCTTCAGCAGGCCGGTATCCCGGACGAGATCGAGCCGAGCCTGTCGGTGCGGTTCATGGGCATCAATGAGCAGGCGATCATCAAGTACCTGGTGACGGCGTACTACTCGGCTGCGGTGCTGGTGCCGGACGCGCTCGGGGTGTTGGAGAACGTCGAGATCGGCCGCTGGAGGTGACGTTTCTGCAGCTGGGAACCGTGTCCCCGCCCCCGCGGGCGGGTACACCCCGGTCGTACGCGCCCAGTCGCAGCGGAAACGCCACCGTCCGCGGACTCTGCGAGGAGACCCCCATGGCCGAGCGCATGAGGGAGGCGACACAGCACTCCGCCGGGACCGAGCCGCTCGACGGGCACGAGTCGGCGGTGATCCTGGAGCGGGCCCGGGCGTCGGTCGACCCCGTGCTGCGCGAGGCGATCGACTCGCTGCCCGGCTCCATGCGCCGGATCGCGCTCTACCACTTCGGCTGGGAGCACGCCGACGGCACCCCGGCGGCGGGCCATGCCGGCAAGGCGATACGGCCCGCGCTCGTCCTCACCGCGGCCGCCGCACTGGGGGGAGCGGCGGCACGGGAGGCGGCCGTGCGGGCGGCCGCGGCGGTGGAGCTGGTCCACAACTTCACGCTGCTGCACGACGACGTGATGGACCGGGACACCACCCGGCGGCACCGGCCCACCGCGTGGACGGTGTTCGGTGACGCCGACGCGATCCTCGCCGGGGACACCCTCCAGGCGCTCGCCCTCGGGCTGCTCGCCCAGGACCCGCACCCGGCAGCCGGGGCGGCCGCCGCCCGGCTCACGGCCTGTGTCGTCGAGCTGTGCGCCGGCCAGCACGCGGACACCGCCATGGAGGCGCGCGGCCCCGGCGAGGTCACCCTCGACGAGGCGCTCGCCATGGCCGAGGCCAAGACCGGCGCGCTGCTCGGGTGTGCCTGTGCGCTGGGCGCGCTGTACGCGGGCGCGGCGCGGGAGGACGTCGAGGCCCTTGACGCGTTCGGCCGGGAGGCCGGGCTCGCCTTCCAGCTCATCGACGACGTGATCGGCATATGGGGCGACCCGCGCCGCACCGGCAAACCGGCCGGGGCCGACCTCGCGGTCCGCAAGAAGTCCCTGCCGGTGGTCGCCGCGCTGGCCTCCGGCACCCCGGCGGGCGCGGAACTGGCGGAGCTCTACGCGTCTGCGTACGCGCAGGAGGACCTCGACCGGACGGCACTCGCCGTCGAGCGGGCCGGGGGACGGGACTGGGCGCAGGTCCAGGCGGCCGACCGGATGGCCCGCGCGCTGGGGGAACTGTCCCGTGCGGTGCCCGAGCCGGCGGCGGCCGGGGGACTGCTGGCCCTGGCCGAGTTCGTGACACGGCGCACCGGTTGAGCGCTGGTGCCTCCGTAGGCCGTACTGCTCCACGGAAGCAGTCGACCCAGACCCCGGAGCCCCCGGGGCCGTGCGGCTCCTGACCCCGCACGGCCCCGCGGGGCTCCGGTCGGGCGGGTCCCGCACATCCCCACGGCGTGCGGGCCCCGCCTCCTTCGTCACTCGGGCCCCGATAGAGTCAACGACCGTACGGTCGAGGCCAGTTGATTCGAGGGGCGGCGGAACATGGGCGTGGCGATCCGGGCGGCGGGCGAAGAGGATCGTGAGCTGGTCGTCGCACTGTTGGACGCGGCGTTCCAGGACGACCCGGTCAGCCGGTGGGTGTTCCCGGGGGCCGAGCACCGCCGTACGACCCACGCTCGGCTCATGGCCGCCTTCACCGACATCGTGCTGGCCGAGGGACGTGTCGACGTCACCGAGGACGGTACGGCCTGTGCGCTGTGGCTTTCGGTGCCGGACGGCGAGCACGCGGACGAGGAGGACGTCGACGGCCCCGCCGCGCTGCGGGCGGAGGTCGACCCGGAGAACGAGCGCGTGGAGCTGATCGGCCGGCTGACGGCGGACATCCACCCTGCCGGCCGCGCCCACGAATACCTCTGGATGATCGGCGTGGCACCGGAGCACCAGGGCCAGGGCCTGGGCACCGCGCTCATCGCCTCGGTCCTCGACCGCTGCGACCGCGAGGGCCTCGCCGCCTACCTGGAGGCCAGCAGCGCCCGCAGCCGCGCCCTGTACGAACGCCTCGGCTTCCAGCCGGCCGGCCCCGCCCTCGACCTCCCGGCGGGTCCCCAGATGTGGCCGATGTGGCGCGAACCGCGGGGGTGACCGTTTCGCCGCCGGGCGCGTTTCGAGGGCCCTGAGAGCACCTGGACCCCGGAGTCGACCGGCGCTCCGGGTTGCTCGCCATGCGGAATCCCCTCTCCTACTTGCGTCCCATCCCGAAAACACCCTTGCGACCACTACAAGTGAAGTACTACAAATGGAGTCATTCAACGGCAGGGCACGGTAACCACGCAGCCGACGGAAAGAGACCAGCTTGCGCAAGCTCACGTACTTCATCGCCTGTTCCATCGACGGCTTCATCGGCGACGAGGGCGGCGACGCGACGTTCATGATGCCGTTCGTCGACGAGGAGTTCATCGCGTTCCTCACGGCGGAATACCCGGAGACCATGGCCGCCCACGGTCGCAAGGCCCTCGGCATCCATCACCTGGAGAACAAGAGGTTCGACACCGTCATCCAGGGCCGCGGCAGCTACAACGAGGGCCTGAAGGAGGGAATCACCAGCCCCTACGGCCATCTGCGCGAGTACGTCGCCTCCCGCACCCTGACCGAGTCGCCCGACCCCAACGTCGAGATCATCGCCGACGACCTGGTCGGCAAGGTGCGTGAACTGAAGGCCGAGGACGGGGAGTTGGGGATCTACCTGTGCGGCGGGTCCCGGATCGCGGGCGAACTGTTCGACCTGATCGACGAACTCGTCATCAAGACCTACCCGGTCACCATCGGCTCGGGCATGCCGATGTTCGGATCCGGCTTCTCGATCACCGAGTTCGGGCTCGACGACGTCCGCACGTTCAAGAACGGTGTGTTCGTACGGACGTACAGCAGGAAGCGCTGACGCCCTGTCGGCCCTACTCTGAAGGCATGGACAGCGAAAAACATGCCTGTCCCGCCTGTGGACAGTCCGTCGAGACGGTCGTCAAGCGTCACAAGACGCTGGGCGCGTGGGTCCCGGTCTGGGTGGCCGGGCCGTGCCATAACCCCAAGTGCGAGGCGCACGTCGAGCAGGGCGGCGAGCCCGAGGACGAGCGCGCGAAGAAGATCGGCAGGAAATCCGCCGCGAAAAAATCCTGAACCCTGTCGAGAACCCGGCCCCGGCTCCGACGTCCCCTGTGAGAGCCGCCCACCAGGGGTGGCCGGAGCCGAAGGAGTGGACTCATGAAGTACCTGGTCATGGTGCAGGGAACCCAGGCCGACTACGAGGCCATGCGTGGCAAGGCCTCCGCGAACTCCCCGGCCTGGAGCCAGGAGGAGATCCAGGCGATGTACGCGTTCATGAGCGCGATCAACGACGACCTCGCCGAGAGCGGCGAGATGGTCGACGGCCAGGGTCTCGCCGAGCCCGCGAAGGTCCGGCACGTCGGCCTCGGCGCGGACGGCAAGGCCGTGATCACCGACGGGCCGTACAGCGAGACCAAGGAGCTGCTGGCCGGCTACTGGGTGCTGGACTGCGCGAGCCTGGAGCGGGTCACGGAGATCGCCGAGCGCATCGCCCACTGCCCGCAGCCCGCGGGCGCCCCCGAGTACCCGGTGGTGATCCGCCCCATCCTGGACGGCGCCGGGGACATCTGAGCCCCGTGCGACGGACGACCGATGTCGAGGACCTGCTGCGCCTGCACGCGCCGCAGGTCCTCGGTGCGCTGATCAGGCGCTACGGCCATTTCGACGCCGCCGAGGACGCCGTACAGGAAGCACTCCTCGCGGCGGCCGGGCAGTGGCCCGCGGCAGGGGTGCCGGACAATCCGCGCGGCTGGCTCATCAAGGTGGCCTCGCGGCGGCTCGTGGACGCGCTGCGGGCGGAGGACGCGCGCCGGGCGCGGGAGCAGAAGGCGGCGGCGCTCGCGCTGCCACCGGCCGAGCGGGTCCCGCAGGACGACGACACCCTCTCCCTCCTCTTCCTGTGCTGCCACCCCGACCTGCCCCCACCCGCGCAGATCGCCCTCACGCTCCGCGCGGTCGGCGGTCTGACGACGGCCGAGATCGCCCGCGCCCACCTGGTGCCCGAGGCGACCATGGCCCAGCGCATCAGCCGAGCCAAGCAGAAGATCAAAGGCGCGCGCTTCGGGCGGCCCGACAACTGGGTGGAACGGCTGCCGGCCGTCCTCCATACGCTGTACCTGATCTTCAACGAGGGCTATACGGCGACCAGTGGCCCGGCCCTGCAACGCCGTGACCTCGCCGGCGAGGCGATCCGGCTGACCCGTACCGTCCACCGTCTCCTCCCCGAGACCGGCGAGGTCACCGGACTGCTCGCCCTGATGCTGCTCACCGACGCCCGCCGCGAGGCCCGTACCGGCCCGCACGGCGACCTCGTGCCCCTCGACGAGCAGGACCGCGACCGCTGGGACAAGGCCGCGATCGAGGAGGGCGTCGCTCTCATCACCCATGCCCTGAGCAGCGGCCCGGCGGGCCCCTACCAACTGCGCGCGGCCATCGCCGCCGTGCACGACGAGGCACCCTCCGCCGAGGCCACCGACTGGCGGGAGATCCTCGGCCTCTACGACGTCCTGGTCCGCCTCGTCCCCGGCCCCGTCGAACTCCTCAACCGCGCGGTCGCCGTCGCCATGGTCCACGGGCCCGAAGCGGGGCTCGCCGAAGTGGACGCCCTGGTGGGCGAGTTGGGGCACCGACGGGATGCCGTACGAGGTCATCTGCTGGAGCGCGCCGGATCGTACGACGAAGCGCGCGCCGCCTACGAGTCGGCCGCCGCGCAGACCCTGAGCCTGCCCGAGCAGCGCTATTTGCAGGGGCGGGCGGCACGGCTCAGGGCTTAACGTGAGTCCATGTCCACACCCATCGTGCACCTGACAGAACGCGCCCTCTGGGAAGCCGCCCGCGCCCGCGGCACGTACGAGATGTCGACCCGCGGCAAGACCCTCCAGGAGGAGGGCTTCATCCACTGCTCGACACGCGCCCAGCTCCCGAGCGTCGCGCCCTTCCTCTACGGCTCCTACGACGGGCCAGACGAACTGGTGCTCCTGGTCATCGACCCCGACCGGCTCGGCGTACCCCTGAAGTACGAGGCCCCGGAGCCGGGCGCCGAGGAGTTTCCGCACATCTACGGGCCGCTGCCGGTGGAGGCCGTGGTCGACGTGGAGCCGTGGGGGTGACGCACCGGCCCCGGTGGTGGCGATGGGCCGTGATCGCGTGGGCGGTCGCGGTGGTCGTCGGGGGCGGACTCACGTGGTGGCTTCAGGACTCGGAAGAGCCCCAGAAACCCGTGGGGCGCGTCGAGTTGAGCCCCCAGCCCTCGCTCCCGGATGACTGGAAGGAGCAGTGCGGGCTCGCCACGCCCAGCCCGCCGGAGGAGGACGGTGAAGGGACGCGGGTCCTGTGCGTCGTCATGAAGCCCTAGGCAGACCGCCCGTCTCCGGATCCCGGCCCGTCAGGCAGTACGTCCCGCCCGCCGGGTCCCGCATCACCGTCCAGTGCCTGCCGTGCGCGACCGTCTCCGCGCCCAGCTTCTCGTGCCGGACCCGGGTCGCCGCGATGTCCGCGCAGGCCAGGTCGAGATGGGCGGAGCCGGCGCGTTCCTCGTCGAGCCGCTGGAGCAGGACGCGGACCGGGAGACCGGGCGGCGGGACGAGTGCGTGGAACTCGGGGAGGGAGCCGGGGCGGGAGTGCCAGTCGGGCAACAGGGCGCTCCAGAACGTGACTTCGGCGTCGTAGCGCGAAGGTGCGAGGTCCAGGCAGACCTGGTCGAGACGGCTGCCGTGGACGACGGGCGGGCGGACCGACTCGCCGTGCCAGGGCACCGCGCAGAACAAGTGCCCGGCGGGGGAGCGCAGTACGATCAACGTGCCCTGGTCGTCGACCACTTGAGCCCCCAGCCGCACCGCGGACCCCGCGAACTCCCGTACGTCGTCCGCGGCGAAGTCGAGATGCGCGCCACCCGGCCCCGCGGCCACCCCCTGGATCTTCACGCAGGCGTCAGCCTCGCCGCCGGGCAGCAGGGTGGCGAACTCCTTGTGCTCTCCCCGGAGTTCGGACAGCCGGGTGTCCGTGACGGCGGTCCAGAAGTCACCGGCCCGCTCGAACCGTCCGAGGGGGCGGTCGACGAAGGCGTACGTCCAGCGGATGCTCATGCCGGGGATCGTAGATCAGGGGGACTGCATGAACCGCAGCATATTTCCGGCGGGGTCCCGGAACGCGCAGTCGCGCACCCCGTACGGCATGTCCGTCGGTTCCTGGAGCACGTCGGCGCCGGACGCCTGGACGCGGGCGAAGAGGGCGTCGCAGTCGTCGGTGGTGAAATTGACCCCGCGCAGCACGCCCTTGGCCAGCAGCTGCTCCATCGCCTCGCGGTCGGCGGGGGAGAGGTCGGGGTTGGCCGCGGGCGGCTCCAGGACGATCGACACGTCCGGCTGCAACGGCGACCCGACGGTCGTCCACCGCATCCCCTCGTACTTGACGTCGTTGCGGATCTCCAGGCCCAGGACGTCGCAGTAGAAGGCGATCGCCTTGTCGTGGTCGTCGACGGCGATGAAACAGGTGTGGAGTTTCAGGTCCATGGGACCAACCTAAGGTCAGAACCGGCGTCACGTCCGTCGGGGACGCGTGTACGCCCGCACCACGCAGGGCGGGATCTCCGCGCTCTCCTCGTGCGAGCGGGCCCGGTAGGAGCTCGGTGTCTCGCCCACCAGCTCGGTGAAGCGGGAGCTGAAGGAGCCGAGGGAGGTACAGCCGACCGCCATGCAGACATCGGTGACGGAGAGGTCGCCGCGGCGCAGCAGCATCTTCGCGCGCTCGACGCGGCGGGTCATGAGATAGCCGTACGGCGTCTCGCCGTACGCCTCCTTGAAGCTGCGCTGGAAGTGGCCCGGGGACATCAGGGCGGTGCGTGCGAGGGCGGTCACGTCCAGGGGCTCGGTGTACTCGCGGTCCATGCGGTCGCGTGCCTTGCGCAGCCTCACCAGATCCTCACGATTCACCCCGCCAGCATCGCACGGAGGCCGAGATTCCTGGTAAGGCCTTTGCCTGCGGTTCGCGCGGAATTGGCGTGCGCTTGTTTGCATTGCGGAATGGACCACATCACGTTCCTCGTGGCGGTCGTCATCGTCACGGCCCTCGCGTTCGACTTCACGAACGGCTTCCATGACACGGCGAATGCGATGGCCACCTCCATCGCCACCGGCGCGCTGAAACCGCGAACAGCCGTATTGATCAGCGGAGTTCTCAACGTCGTCGGCGCCTTCCTGTCCACCGAGGTGGCCAAGACCATCTCCGGCGGGATCGTGGACGACACCCTGGTCACCCCAGGCATGATCTTCGCGGGTCTGGTGGGGGCGATTCTGTGGAATTTGCTCACGTGGCTGGTGGGGCTGCCGTCGAGTTCCTCGCACGCGCTGTTCGGCGGGCTGATCGGGGCCGTGTGGGTCGGGGCGGGGTCCTCCGGCGTGCACTTCGACAAGGTCGTCGAGAAGGTGCTGATCCCGGCCGTGGCCTCACCGCTGGTGGCCGGTGCCGCCGCCCTGATCGCGACCTACCTCGCCTACCGGCTCACCGCCCGCGCCCGGAAGGGCTCGGTGACCAAGGGCTTCAGGCTCGGGCAGATCGCCTCGGCCTCACTGGTCTCGCTCGCGCACGGCACCAACGACGCGCAGAAGACCATGGGCGTCATCACGCTGACCCTGATCTCGGCGGGCGCGCTCGGCCATGACGCCGGTCCGCCGGTGTGGGTGATCGCGTCCGCCGGGCTCGCCATCGGCCTGGGCACCTACCTCGGCGGCTGGCGGATCATCCGCACGATGGGCAAGGGGCTGACCGAGATCCAGTCGCCGCAGGGCTTCGCCGCGGAGACGGCGTCCACGACGGTGATCCTGACCTCGGCCCACCTGGGCTTCGCCCTCTCCACCACCCAGGTCGCCTCGGGCTCCATCCTCGGCGCGGGGCTGGGCCGACGGCTGGCCGAGGTGCGCTGGGGCGTCGCGGGCCGCATGGTCGTCGCCTGGCTGATCACCCTGCCGGCCGCGGCGCTGGTCGGCGGGGTGTCGGCGAGTGCGGTCAAGCACGGCGGCGACTTCGGCACGGTCGTCGTCGCGCTGGTCGGTGCCGCCGTCGCCGCGGGCATCGTCCTGGTCTCGCGCCGCAACCCGGTGAGCGCCCACAACGTCAACGACACCCACGAGGTCACCGTACGCAGCACCGGGCCGGCCGAGGTCGGCACGGCCGCCTGAGTCAGGGAGAGTTTCGATGCAACTGGACTGGACCGCACTCGGCCAGGTGGCCGGGGTGAGCATCGGCGTCACCGTCGCCGTGGTCGTCGTCTTCGCCCTCGGCGTCCTGGGCCTCGCCCGCTTCGAGGGCGCCCGCGAGGAGGCCGGCGGCACGTCCGCCCTCGGCCTGACCCAGGCGGGGCTGTGCTTCCTCGCCTGCGCGGGCGTGGTGGCGTACGGGATCTATCTGATCGTGCCGCAGTTCCACTGAGGCAGGTGCGGGGGACCTTCGCGCAGGTCCCCCGCACAGCCGTCACTTCAGGTAGACCAGCCCGTCCGTCGTCACCGTCGGACGACCGCTCGTGGCGACGACCACGATCTTGACGGTGTGCCTGGCGCTGCTCGACCAGGTCTTCGTCCACAGCGCGTCGCGGTACTTGGTCGTCGTCGACTTCAGGTCGACGGTGGCGACCTTCGTGCCGTCCACATAGACGTACGCCTGGCCCGAGGTCGCGGCCCGCGAGACCACCCAGGCCGCCGAGCGGCCGGTGAACGTCCAGCTCAGGGAGGCGTTCTTGGTCTTGCTGGTGTACGACTTGCCGCCCAGGTAGCTGGTCGACGACTTGGCCGTCCAGGTGCCGGACCTCGTCGCCGAGGTCTCCTGGAGGATCACCGGCGTGCCGCTGACCGAGGCCGTCGCGGTGTTGCCGGCCTGGTCGTAGGCCTTCAGCGACCAGGTCGTGGCCGCACCGGACTTGGCGGTGAGCGAGGCGCTGACCGTCGTCGGACCGTAGGTCTTGGCGACCGGGGCGGTCAGCCTGACCTCCTTCAGCGCGGCCGTGTCGGTGGCCTTCCACTTCAGCGTGAGCGGGACGGCCGCGGTGCTCACCGTGCCGGTGCGCAGGGCGAGGTTCGGCTTGGTGGCGAAGGTGGGCGCGGTGGTCTCCGCGACGACCGTGGCCGTCGGGGTGGTCGCCGTGGTGCCGGACTGGTGGACGGCCCGTACGGCGACCTTGTGGCTGCCGACCGCGAGCGTCGCCTTTCCGCTGGTGGCGGTGCCCGCGGTGGTGGCGGCGACCCTGCCGTCGACGAGGATCTCGTACTTCGCTATCAGCGCGGACGGGGTGGTGGCCGACCAGTTCAGGGTGACGGAGGCCTTGGCGTACGTCGTCGAGCCGACGGTGCCCGCGCCCGTGACCGACTTGAGGGCGAGGCCGGAGACCGGTCCCGCAGCCCAGTCGCGGACCGTGGAGAGCTTGGCGTAGAAGGCGTTGCCCGGGCACTCGGTGTTGTAGCCGTCGCGGTGCCCGATGATCGTCGGGAACGACAGCTGGGTGCCCAGGGTCCACGACTTGCCGAAGTAGTTGTTGCCGTCCGCACCCGCCGTCAGCGTGGTGGTGCCGTTGGGGTCGACCCCGTACTGGCCCAGCTTCCAGGCCGCGATCCGGGCGACCGAGGTCATCGCGGCCGTGCTCGGGGCCGCGTCCGTGTAGGTGCCGAGCACCGAGATGCCGGTGGTCTGGCTGTTGAAGCCGTAGGTGTGCGCGCCCAGCACCGGGAGGTCGACGCCGCCCTTGCGGCCCTCGTAGACCGTGCCGCACTTGTCGACGAGGAAGTTGTAGCCGATGTCCTTCCAGCCCAGCGTCTTCACGTGGTACGCGTAGATGCCGCGGACGACGGCCGGGGCCTGCTCGCAGGTGTAGTCGTTGGAGTCGACGGTGTGGTGGACCGTGACCGCCTTGATCTTCCCGCCCGGCAGATAGGTCGGCTCCTCCGGGCTGATCGACTCGTCGGCGCCCCAGCCGGCCCGCGAGGTGATCGGCGGCTCCGGCACGGTGGACGCCGGGGCGGAGGGCGCGGTCGAGGTCGGGGTGGCCGTCGGGGACGTGGACGCGCTCGGCGTACCGGTCGTCGGCGAGGTGGCCGTGGGCGTCTGGGTCGGGCTCGTGGACGCGCTGGGGGTGCCCGTGCCGTCCGTCTCGCCGGTCGACGGCGTGGTCGTGGCCGTGTCCGTCGGCTCCGTGCTCTGGGTGGCGGCGGGCGACTCGGTGGCGTCCATCGCGAAGGCGGCCGGCTCCAGGCCGGACACCGTTCCGGAGCCCGGGTCGACCATGTCGAGGCGCAGCCCCTCGGGCAGCTTGGCCGAGGACTTGCCGTCCACACGTACTTCCACGCCGTCGGACGCCCCGACCCAGGCCGGCTCGGTACCCGCGCGGGTGGCACCCTGTTCGCCCTCGCCGCCGTCGCCCTCCAGCGTCAGCCACGCGGACCAGGTGCCGGTCTCGGCGTCCCGGGTGCGGGCCTCGATCGTGGCGCTCACGCGCGCGGAGGTGTCGGACCAGGTGAGGCCGAGCATGCTGAAGGGCGCGGTGTCGCGCTTGCCGAGCCTGGCCGAGGTGCCGTCGGCGGCCACGGACAACGGTGCCGTGCGGGTGCTGCTCTTGACGGGCCGTGACTTGCCGTCGTCCGCCGCGCTGTCCGCCGAATCACCGGTCACGCCCTGGACGACCAGCGCCCCGGTCACCGTGGCAGCCGTCAACGCGGCCGCCCCCCACCAACGACGTCTCATGTCGACGCGTACACCTTCCGCAACAGTGCCCCCACTGACACCACAGATGTGATGCCTACGGAAAGGTATGCGCACCAGGACGGGCGGAAAGTGCAACAAGCCGGAAGAAGGCGGTCGTTGCACCCGACGGCAGCACAGTGATCTGCGTCACGGCACAAGGAAGGGGCCCGATCGCGGACGGCGACCGGGCCCCTTCGGAAAGCCTTGCCTCAGGCCTTCTTGGTCTCCCAGAAGATCTTGTCGATCTGGGCGATGTAGTCCAGCGCCTTCTGGCCGGTGGCCGGGTCGGTGGACGCCTTGGCGGCCGAGAGGGCCTTCAGGGTGTCGTTGACCAGCTGGTGCAGCTCCGGGTACTTCTCGAAGTGCGGGGGCTTGAAGTAGTCGCTCCAGAGCACCGAGACGTGGTGCTTGGCGAGCTCGGCGCGCTGCTCCTTGATGACCGTGGCACGCGCCTGGAAGTGCGGGTCGTCGTTGGCGGCAATCTTTTCCTGTACGGCCTTCACCGACTCCGCCTCGATGCGGGCCTGGGCCGGGTCGTACACACCGCAGGGCAGGTCGCAGTGTGCGCTGACCTTGACCTTGGGGGCAAACAGGCGGGAAAGCATGGAGCATTCCTTCCTCGTGATCGTCTTCTCAGGTGGGACATTACTCCCTGCGAGACGGGTTTTCGCGAGTGCCCCCATGGGCTTAGGACAAAAGTCCGGGGTGAGACTGAGACTGGTGGACGAACGTACCGGGGAGGTGCCGGGGATGCCGGAGCTGTCGCAGGAGACCGACCACAGGGGAGCGCTCCTGCCGTTCGGGCTGGCCGAGGTGACCGGCCCGTCGATGGTGCCGACGCTGCAGCACGGGGATCGGCTCATGGTGCACTACGGGGCCCGGATCAGGCCGGGTGACGTCGTCGTCCTGCGGCATCCGTTCCAGCAGGACCTGCTGGTCGTCAAGCGGGCCGCGGAGCGGCGTGAGGGCGGCTGGTGGGTGCTCGGGGACAACGCGTACGCCGGCGGCGACAGCACCGACTACGGGGTGGTTCCGGAGGACCTGGTGCTGGGCAAGGCGCGCTTCCGGTACCGGCCGCGCAAGCCGGATCAGCGCTCGCCGTTCGCCGTCGCGCGCTGGGCGCTGTCGTCCGCCAGGCCCGTCTTCTCCGACCGGTCGGCCTCCAGGCGCTTGCGGGCGCGGTAGGCGGCCACGTTGGCGCGGGTGGCGCAGCGGTCGGAGCAGTAGCGCCGGGAGCGGTTCGTGGACGTGTCC
This sequence comes from Streptomyces sp. NPDC001536, assembly GCF_042894505.1. Classification (NCBI taxonomy): domain Bacteria; kingdom Bacillati; phylum Actinomycetota; class Actinomycetes; order Kitasatosporales; family Streptomycetaceae; genus Streptomyces; species Streptomyces sp. NPDC001536. Next base: position 190,408 of record NZ_JBIAVQ010000015.1, on the reverse strand, counting down.
AGGTAGGCGTTGCGGCAGGGCGACGCCTCGCACAGGCCGAGGCGGTCCACGCCGTACTCCGTGAGGTGGAAGGCGAGGCCCATCGCCGCGATGGCCGCGTAGCCGGCGGTCGCGTTGGACGGGTGGTCCGCCAGGTGCATGTGCCACAGGGGGCGGCCGTCGTCGTCCCGGAAGTCGTGGCCGGAGATCTGCGGGCTCACCGGGAACTCCAGCAGGAGCGAGTTCAGCAGGTTCACCGCCAGGGTCTCGTCGCCGTCGTCCGCGGCCTCGAAGACCGCCCTCAGGCGGCCGCGGACCGAGCGGAAGCGGCTGACGTCGGCCTCGGCGGCGCGCCGGGCCGCGTCCTGGCTGGCGCCGAAGAGGTCGCGCACGGCCTCGACCGAGGTGAGCGAGTCCTTGCCCCGGGCCGGGTCCTCGGTGTTGACGAGACGCACGGCGTAGTCCGAGTAATAGGCCAGTTCCACTTGTAGTCCTTACGGAGGCGTTCTATCGTCGTGGTGCGGTCGGTCGGTAACAGCTGATCGTGCTTCCAGGGTATTACGCATACGTCCGAAGAGGGGGCTCTCATGACGACGAGTACCGGAACCGACTGGCAGGCCTGGCAGGAGAGCTGGGACCGGCAGCAGGAGTGGTACATGCCCGACCGGGAGGAGCGCTTCCGGATCATGCTCGACATGGTCGAGGCCCTCGTCGGGCCCCGCCCCCGGGTACTGGATCTCGCGTGCGGCACGGGAAGTATCACGGCCCGGCTGCTCGCCCGGTTCCCGGACGCCCTCAGCACCGGCGTCGACCTCGACCCGGCGCTCCTCGCCATCGCCGAGGGCACCTTCGCCGACGACGAGCGGGTCACCTTCGTGACGGCCGACCTCAAGGACCCTGACTGGAGGGCCAAACTGCCCTACGACTCGTACGACGCCGTCCTGACCGCCACGGCCCTGCACTGGCTGCACAGCGAACCCCTCGCGGCCCTCTACGGTCAGGTCGCGGGCCTGGTCCGCGACGGTGGTCTCTTCATGAACGCGGACCACATGATCGACGACACCACGCCCCGGATCAACGCGGCCGAACGCGCCCAGCGCCACACCCGCATGGATCAGGCCAAGCGCGAGGGCGCCCTCGACTGGTCCGAGTGGTGGCAGGTCGCCGCGAACGACCCCGTCCTCGCACAGCCCACCGCCCGCCGCTTCGAGATCTACGGCGAGCACGCCGACGGCGACATGCCCTCCGCCGCGTGGCACGCGCGCGTGCTGCGCGAGAAGGGCTTCGGGGAGGCGCGGCCGGTGTGGTGCTCGCCGTCGGACACGCTGCTGCTCGCGGTGAAGTAGCGCATGGGAAAGGGGCGGTACGGAATCCCGTACCGCCCCTTTCCCGTCGTAGCGCCGCTACAGCACCTTCGACAGGAACGCCTGTGTCCGCTCGTGCTGAGGGTTCGTCAAAACGTCACGCGGGTTGCCGGACTCGACCACCACGCCGCCGTCCATGAAGACCAGGCTGTCGCCGACCTCGCGGGCGAAGCCCATCTCGTGGGTGACGACGACCATCGTCATGCCGGACTCGGCCAGGTCGCGCATGACGTCGAGGACGTCGCCGACCAGCTCCGGGTCGAGGGCCGAGGTGGGCTCGTCGAAGAGCATCAGCTTCGGGTCCATGGCGAGGGCCCGGGCGATGGCGACGCGCTGCTGCTGGCCGCCGGAGAGCTGCGAGGGGTAGCTCTTGGCCTTGTCGGCCAGACCCACGCGCTCCAGGAGCTGCATGCCGCGCTCCCGGGCCTCGGACTTGTTGGTGCCCTTGACCTGGACCGGCGCCTCGATGACGTTCTCCAGCGCCGTCATGTGCGGGAACAGGTTGAACCGCTGGAACACCATGCCGATGTCCCGGCGCTGCTGCGCGACCTCGCTGTCCTTGAGCTCGTACAGCTTGTCGCCCTTCTGGCGGTAGCCGACCAGCTCGCCGTCGACGTACAGGCGACCGGCGTTGATCTTCTCCAGGTGGTTGATGCACCTGAGGAAGGTCGACTTGCCGGAGCCGGAGGGTCCGATGAGGCAGAACACCTCGCCGGTGTTCACTTCCAGGTCGATGCCCTTGAGGACCTCGACCAGGCCGAAGGACTTGTGGACGCCCTCGGACTTCACCATGGCGGTCATGCTGCCTTGCCCCTCTCGCTGCCCAGCCCGAGCATGTTCGCCTTGACCTTCTGGAAGACCGTCGGCGGCAGACTGCGGCTTGAACCGCGCGCGTAGTAGCGCTCCAGGTAGTACTGGAAGACGCTGAACACGCTGGTCATGACCAGGTACCAGATCGAGGCGACGAAGAGCATCTCCATCACGGCGTACGACGTGGAGCCGATCGTCGAGGTGGCGCGCAGCAGTTCGTTGTACGTCACCGCGTACACCAGCGACGAGGTCTTCAGCATGTTGATGAACTCGTTGCCGGTCGGCGGCACGATCACCCGCATCGCCTGCGGGATGACGATGCGGCGCAGCGTCTTGCCGTGGCTCATGCCGAGCGCGTGCGACGCCTCCGTCTGGCCCTCGTCGACCGCCATCAGACCGGCGCGGCAGATCTCCGCCATGTACGCCGCCTCGTTGAGGCCGAGGCCGAGCAGGGCGCACATGAACGGGGTCATGACGTCCGTCATCTCGTCCTTGTAGATCGGACCGAGATTCAGCATCGGGAAGATCAGCGCCAGGTTGAACCACAGGAGGAGCTGGACGTAGACCGGCGTCCCGCGGAAGAACCAGATGTAGACCCAGGCCACCCAGCTGGTCACCGGGTTCTTGGAGAGCCGCATGACGGCCAGGATCACGCCGAGGACGACGCCCAGGATCATCGCCAGGACGCTGATCAGCAGGGTGCGGCCGGCGCCCGCGAGGACCGTGGAGTCGAACAGCTTGTCGCCGACGGCGTTCCACTGGATCTTCTCGGCGGTGGCGAAGGCGTTGACCAGCAGGCCCACCAGGGCCAGCACCACGACGGCGCTGACGTAGCGGCCGTAGTGGCGGACCGGGATGGCCTTGATCGCCTCCGGCCGAACGGAGGCCTCCTTGGAGACCGTGGAGGCAGGCGGTGTCGAGTCCGCCGGCTCCTTGTCGAACTTGTCAGTCACAGTGACTGCCCTTCAGTGCTGCTGGGTCGGTCACTTGCCGCCGTTGATGGCGGCCTTGTCGATGGCGCCGCTCTCGGCGCCCCACTTCTCCAGGATCGTCTTGTAGGTGCCGTCCTCGATGATCGCGTTGACGGCCTCCTCCAGGGCGGCGGAGAGCTCCTTGTTGTCCTTGTTCACGGCGATGCCGAACGGACCGGCGTCGACCTGCTCGCCGACGACCTCGAAGGCGTTGCCGCCGTCGGCCTTGCGGGCCATGTCGATGGCGACCGGGTAGTCGTTGACGCCGGCGACCGCGCCGCCCGACTTCACACGGGTCTGGGCCTCGGTGTCGTTCTCGAACGACTCGATCGTGATCTTCTTCTTGCCGTCGTCCGTGCAGGCCTTGGACTGCTTCTGCAGCGCCTGCTCGTACGTCGTACCGCGCTGCACGGCGGCCGTCTGGCCACAGAGGTCGGCGATCGAGTTGATCTTCTTCGGGTTGCCCTTCTGGACGTACACGGCGGTGCCCGCCGTGAAGTAGTCCACGAAGTCGACACCGGGGCCGAGCTTCTTGCCCTCGTCGTCCAGGCCTTCCTGACGTGCCTTGGTGTCCGTGATGGAGGACATGGCGACGTCGTAACGGCCTGAGTTGAGGGAGGTGATCAGGCCGTCGAAGGAGCCGGAGGTGAACTTGAACTCCACGCCCAGCTGCTTGCCCAGCGCCGCGGCGATGTCGGGGTCGACACCGACGATCTTGCCGCCCTCCTGGTACTCCATGGGGGCGTACTCGGCGTTGGTGCCGACCTTGATGACACCCGCCTTCTGGATGTTCGCGGGCAGCTTGTCGAAGAGCGGGGCCTTGCTCGACGACGACGTCTCGTTGGAGCTGTCGCCGCCGCCCTCCGTCTGGTCACCGCAACCGGTGAGAATCAGGGCGCCTGCGACCGCGATCGCACCTACCGCGGCAATCCTGGAGCGCGCGATGGTCGTACGACGGGAGCTTGCGGTCATTTTGGGTTCCTCCGGCGGATGGGTGGAGTTGCCGATGGGGCGGGCATCTGCCGACGGTGCCGACGGACGCCTTGGTTTCTCAGGTCGACGAGAGCACACGCCTTCGAGTGCCGCGACCTCGTGTGATTACGGCATCTTGCCATTCGGACTGGACCATTCAGGGGGCCAGCCATGTCAAAATCGGATAACGGGTGACCCCCGAACCGCATCAGGTCGGACATCACGGCCGCACCTTCTGCGGGAATCTGTCCTTCCGGCCGGAGGATCTTCGGCGCATCTCACGATGTGAGTGACACCTTGACGTGTCGCTCCATTGTTCGAGTCTCCGTCAAGAGGCGGTCGAGGACGAGTCCGTATATTTGACCATGATTCATGTCACTGTTCCGTGACCTTCGGATGTCGACATGTGACCTTGCACTTATGGACTCGTCGAGCGTGCCGTCCGTCCGGTAAGAAGGTTCTTTACACCCCTCATCCGGGGCTCAGGGCGCGTGTGCGGCGCGCCCGTCGCGCACGGCCCATACGCATCACCGACAGGGTCGTACGCGGTGCCCGCCCACTTCTCAACCAGGAGTGGCCACCCTCAAACCATGAATATCTAAGGGGTAGAACAAGTGGCAGCGGAGATCGTCAATCCTCGCAGCGACAACGAAACGGGCCAGGACGGGGCGGAGCCCCTCGATTCCTTCGACCCCGCGTTCGCGCTGCACCGCGGCGGCAAGATGGCCGTGCAGGCCACCGTGCCGATCCGCGACAAGGACGACCTGTCCCTCGCGTACACGCCCGGCGTGGCGAAGGTGTGCAGCGCCATCGCCGAGCAGCCCGACCTCGTCCACGACTACACGTGGAAGTCCTCCGTCGTCGCCGTCGTCACGGACGGTACGGCGGTGCTCGGACTCGGTGACATCGGGCCCGAGGCCTCCCTTCCGGTGATGGAAGGCAAGGCCATCCTCTTCAAGCAGTTCGGCGGCGTCGACGCGGTGCCGATCGCGCTGGCCTGCACGGACGTCGACGAGATCGTCGAGACCGTGGTCCGGCTCGCACCGTCCTTCGGCGGCGTGAACCTGGAGGACATCTCGGCGCCCCGGTGCTTCGAGATCGAGAAGCGCCTCCAGGACGCCCTCGACATCCCGATCTTCCACGACGACCAGCACGGCACGGCCGTCGTGACCCTGGCCGCCCTGCGCAACGCCGCGCGGCTGACCGGGCGCGCCGTCGGCGAGTTGCGGGCGGTCATCTCGGGCGCCGGCGCGGCCGGTGTCGCCATCGCGAAGATCCTCGTCGACGCCGGGATCGGGGACGTCGCCGTCGCCGACCGCAAGGGCGTGGTGTCGGCCGACCGGGACGACCTGACCCCGGTCAAGCGGGAACTCGCCGGCTTCACCAACAAGGCCGGCCTCACCGGGTCCCTGGAGGCCGCGCTGGAGGGTGCCGACGTCTTCATCGGCGTCTCCGGCGGCACGGTCGCGGAGGAGGCGGTGGCGTCGATGGCAGAGGGCGCCTTCGTCTTCGCCATGGCCAACCCGAACCCCGAGGTGCACCCGGACGTCGCGCACAAGTACGCGGCGGTCGTGGCCACCGGCCGCTCCGACTTCCCCAACCAGATCAACAACGTCCTCGCGTTCCCCGGCATCTTCGCCGGTGCGCTCCAGGTGCGGGCCTCCCGCATCACCGAGGGCATGAAGATCGCGGCGGCGGAGGCCCTGGCGGCGGTCGTCGGCGACGATCTCGCGGCGGACTACGTGATCCCGTCCCCGTTCGACGAGCGCGTCGCTCCGGCCGTCACGGCGGCCGTCGCGGCCGCGGCCCGTGCGGAGGGTGTCGCCCGCCGTTGAGGTGAGTGAGCGTTGAGGTGGCCCTGTCCGGTGCGTTCCGGGCGGGGCCACTTTTTACGTTGGGGTGGGGCTGTTCGAGTGGTGGCGTCCCGGGGTCGGCGTCGGCCGGGAGCGGGTCGCGCGGCCCGGCACCGGCGGGGTGCCGGACTGGCAAGAGGGTGTGTGTCACAGAGCTCCGCGGTTCCCCCGAGCCGCGCCGGACCCTATCGTCAAGGTCATGTTCGCCGCCTACGCCGCCCGCATCGACCGTGACCAGCCGCTCAACGGCCTGGAGTTGGGGGAGCGCCCGGCCCCCGAGGCCCGACCCGGCTGGAGCGTGATCGACGTCAGGGCCGCCTCCCTCAACCACCACGACCTCTGGTCCCTCAAGGGCGTCGGCCTGCCCGAGGACAAGCTGCCGATGATCCTCGGCTGTGACGCCGCCGGTGTCGACGAGGACGGCAACGAGGTCGTCCTGCACTCCGTGATCGGCCAGACCGGACACGGCGTCGGCCCCAGGGAGCCCCGCTCCATCCTCACCGAGCACTACCAGGGCACCTTCGCCGAGCAGGTCGCCGTGCCGACCTGGAACGTCCTGCCCAAGCCCAAGGAGCTCTCCTTCGCCGAGGCCGCCTGTCTGCCCACGGCGTGGCTGACGGCGTACCGGATGCTCTTCACCAACGCGGGCGTACGCCCCGGCGACTCGGTCCTCGTGCAGGGCGCCGGCGGTGGTGTCGCCACGGCCGCGATCGTGCTCGGCAAGGCCGCCGGTCTGCGAGTCTTCGCCACCAGCCGGGACGAGGCCAAGCGGAAGCGGGCCATCGAGCTGGGCGCCGTGGAGGCGCTGGAGTCGGGCGCGCGGCTGCCGCAGCGGGTGGACGCGGTCATCGAGACCGTCGGTGCTGCCACCTGGTCCCACTCGGTGAAGTCCCTGAAGCCGGGCGGCACGCTGGTCATCTCCGGCGCGACGAGCGGCGACCGGCCCTCGCACGCCGAACTCACCCGGATCTTCTTCCTCGAACTCAAGGTCGTGGGCTCGACCATGGGCACCAAGGACGAGCTGGAGGACCTGTTGTCGTTCTGCGCCGCCACCGGGGTACGCCCGGTGATCGACGAGGTGCTTCCGCTGGACCGGGCCCGGGAGGGCTTCGAACGGCTGGAGTCGGGCGAGCAGTTCGGGAAGATCGTGCTCACGAATTCCTGATGTGACGTGATGTGACGTGCCGTGAGGCGGGTCCGGGGCGCCGGGCCCGCCTTTCGTGTACCCGTGGTGTCAACTCTGGTTGACATGCGGCTCTTGTCAACGTAAGTTGACGTCATGACCGAAGCAACGGATCTCGCCGAGCGGGCGGGCGACCGCGATCCACGGGTCGGCCTGCGGGCCGTCGCCGCCCTGCGCCGGCTCCTCGAACAGCTGGAGTCGGTGCAGGTGCGCAGCGCGCGCAACCAGGGCTGGTCGTGGCAGGAGATCGCCGCCGAACTCGGTGTGAGCAGGCAGGCCGTGCACAAGAAGTACGGGAGGCATTGATGTTCGAGCGGTTCACGAAGGACGCCCGCGCCGTGGTGCAGTCGGCGGTGGAACAGGCCGAACGGACAGGTGCGGCCACCGTCGACGCCGAGCACATCCTGCTCGCGCTGCTCGACCGCGAGGCGAGCCGCGCGTCCTTCGCGCTGGCCTCGCTGGGTGTCGCGGAGGAACGCAAGGAGTCGGTACGGCAGTCCCTGGCCGAGTCCCGGCGCCGCGCAGGCCTCTCTCAGGCCGAGTCCGACGCCCTCGCCGGTCTCGGCATCGACGTCGCGCGGATCGTCGCCCGCGTCGAGGAGGTGCACGGCGTCGGCGCGATGTCCGGCGATCGCAAGGGCAGGAGTGGCCTGACCGGGCGCCGCCCCTTCAGCCGGGGCGCCAAGGACGTCCTGGAACGAGCCCTGCGCACCGCCGTCGCCCGCCGTGACCGCCATGTCGGCGACGAACACATGCTTGTCGCCCTCACGATCCGCCCCGGCGTCCCGGGCGAGGTGCTCGCCGACCACGGTGTGACCTACGAGTCGCTGGTCCGCGTGCTCTACGGCGACGGGGAGGCGAAGGCGGGCTGAGGCGGGGCGGGGTCGGGGGCGGTCGGACGACGCCGGGCCCATCGGCGGGCCCAAGGCGCCTCAGGCCTTCGGTGTCCGCAGTATCGCCCCGATGTGTGCCGCCGCCGTCGACAGATGGCGGCGGGCGTCGCGGAGTTGGTCCGAGGTGACGCCGTGGTCCCGGGCCGCGTCGCGGATGTCGTCCCGGAAGCGGTCGAGAAGGCGGTCCAGGTCGCGGGCCGAGTCCCCGGTGCCGTCCTCATGGGCCCAGGCCGGTTCGTAGTCGGCGGGGAAGTCCTCGGGGGTCTGCGAGTACTCGGGCGCACTCGGCGCCGACTTCGCGGCGTTCTTCTCCGCGTGCCCGTGCCCGAACCCGAAGTCCTTGCCGAACTCCCTGCCGTAGTCCCGCCCGAACTCGCCGAACTCCTTGGCCAGTTCGGTCAGCCCCTCGCGCACCCCCGTCGGCCAGTCACCCCGCGCGAAGTGATCCTGCACCTGCTCCTGGACCCGCCGCGCGATGCGCTGCACCTCCTCCTGGGCCTGGACCCGCGCCCGCTCCTGCGCCTCCTTGGCCTGCCGCCGGGCCCGCTGGGCCTCCTCGCGGGCCCGCCGGCTCTCGTCCTTGGCGCGCCGGGCCTGCTCCTTCCACTCCTGCTTGACGCGGCGCATCTCCTCCTTGGCGACGCGCCACGCCTCCTTGTCGCCGTAGTCCCCGAACTCCCCGGGGGCGCCGTCCTGTTCGCCGCCGCCGGCCTCCGAGGCGGCCGCCCGCATCTCGCGCCGCAGATCGCCCGCCGCGCCGCGCACATCGGCCCGGATCTCGGCGGCGAGCTCGGCGACCGACTCCCGGATCTCCAGCTCCAGATCGGCCAGCTCACCGCTGCGGTCGGCCAGTTCGGCGCGGCCCGCGTCCGTGATGGCGTACACCTTGCGGCCGCCCTCGGTGGTGTGGGTGACCAGGCCCTCGGCCTCCAGCTTGGCGAGACGGGGGTAGACGGTGCCGGCCGAGGGTGCGTACAGCCCCTGGAACCGCTCCTCCAGCAGCCGGATCACCTCGTAGCCGTGGCGGGGGGCCTCGTCGAGCAGCTTCAGCAGGTAGAGGCGGAGGCGGCCGTGGGCGAAGACGGGAGGCATGTCAGAGCACCTTCTTGTCGGTCGTGCCGTCGGCCGGGGTGTCGTCGGCGTCGGCCGCGTCCGCGGCGTCAGCGCCCTCACCCGGGCCGGAAACGGAATTGTCCCCCGAGTCGCTCTGTGGATCGGCCACCGGGCCTATGGGTCCCTCCTCGGGCGCCGGGTGCACGTCCGCCGGGTCCACGTCCCACGGCACGTCCTCGGCCGGCGGTCGGCGCAGCAGGGCGATCGAGCCGGAGACGGTGGTCGCCTTGAGGCTGCCGCGGCCCGCGCCGAGCCGGCCGGTGATCCGCTTGGCGCCCCACTGGCCGCCGACCCGCAGGTCCTCGAAGGCGTTGGAGACCTTTCCGCTCGCGGTGTTCGCCTCCACCTCCGCGTCCGCCGGGTGGGGGAGCCGGATGGCGATCTCGCCGGAGACGCTCGTCAGGTTGATGTCGGTCGGGCGGCTCGTCGGATCGAGGTCGACGATCATCGAACCGCTCACCGACTCCGCCTTGACCGAGGAGCCCGCCTCGACCACGGTCAGGTCCCCGGAGACGGAGTTGAAGCGGAGGTCTCCGCGCAGGGCCTGGGCCTCCAGACTGCCCGAGACGGTGTCGGCGCGGACGGGACCGGTGAGCCCGACGAGCGTGGTGTCGCCGGTGACCCCCTTGACCTCCGCGCGTCCGTCGATCCCCGAGACCACGGCCGCGGCGCCCACCACGCCCACCTCGACTTCGGTGTTGGCCGGCACGGCCAGCGAGACGACGGCGCTGCGCCGCCAGCCCTTGCGGTCCAGCCACTTGAGGAAGCCCTTCCAGGGCAGATCGTCGTAGGCCACCGTGAGGACGCCGCCCTCCTGGGTCACCGCCAGGGGCGGCCCCTCCAGCTCGGAGACCTCCAGACGGGCGGAACCTTCGTCCGTGCCCACGACGTTCACCGTTCCATTGACGATGCGTACATGGAGCCGGCTCACCGGCTCGTCGAACGTGAGCTTCCGCGGCTCCGATACGGACCACTCGGACATGGTGCAGACCTCCCCGTGACACCACACACGCCATATCGCGTCTTCCGCTATTCACGATATATCGCGGGCACGGAAAGTCAAGACACCCGTTCTGGGGACACTCGCGCCCCAAAAATGACCAAACAGTACGAATCCACCTAGCGTGTGAGCATGTCGCCGACGGAAGCCCCTCGTCCCGGTGCCCCTCGTCCCGGTCCCGCCCCGGGCGCCCTGCTCCTCTGCCGCGCGGAACCCGAGTCCGTCGCCCCGGCCGCCCAACTGCTGCGCGAACGCATGCTGCTCACGAGCGCGGGCGGGCAGTGGAGCGTCCTCGTCCCCGAGGGCAAGCCCTGGCAGCAGGGCGGCGAGCCGGTCGACCGGGTGCTCACCGGCTGGGCCACGGCACTCGCCGTCGGCGCCCCCTGGCCCGTCGTGGCCCTGTGGTGGGACGCCGACCGCAGCGGCTACACCCTCGCCTCCGGCTTCCGCCGCCCCGTCGGCTACGTCTGGCTCGCCAACGGCACCCCGGCCGGCGAGGACGAGGCCATGCGCACCTTCGCCACCCGCCTGGGCCTGGACCCGGTCCTGGACGCGCAGTCCCTGGACGCCCTCATGGAACCGGACCCGGCGGCCGACGCCCGCGCCCGCCTCCGTGGCCTCCTCGCCGTCCTCACCCGCACCGGCCTGACCCTCCCCACCGGCCTCACTCCCGGCGACCCCGCCGACCGTCTCCGCGAGGTCGCCCGCGTCCAGCCGGACGCCCTCCCGATCGAGTGGCCGGGCTGGCGGGACGCGGTCCGCGCGGAACTCGACGTCGTCGAGAGCAGCCGCCTGGGCCCCTGGCTCCCCTGGGCAGGCACCCCCAAGGCCCGCGTCCTGGCCCTCGCCCAGGTCATCGCGGGCGCCCCGCTCACCGCCCTCGGGCTGCACCGCCGCAGCGGCGGCTGGATCACGGCAGGCGTCCTGCTGCTGGCGCACGGGGCACTGGGACTGGCGTACGACCTGGCCCGCCCCCGCGACTGACGTACGCCCTGCCGGGCCGCCGTGCGACCTGGCCCGTCCCGCCACGGACGTACGGCATACCCTGAGGGAGTAGGTCCCAGGGCAGTGCCCTTTCGTATCAGGAGCGAGAGTTGTACTTCACCGACCGTGGCATCGAGGAACTGGAGAAGCGGCGCGGCCAGGAGGAGGTCACCTTCGAGTGGCTCGCCGAGCAGCTGCGGACGTTCGTCGATCTCAACCCGGACTTCGAGGTGCCGGTGGAGCGGCTGGCCACATGGCTCGCGCGGCTGGACGACGAGGACGACGAGTAGTCACTCCGGTCGGCCGGCGGCGGGCGGCAGATACCGCGGCCGCCCGTCCGGCTCGGTCACCGCGGTGAATCCCGCGCCCTCCAGCAGGGCGGCGTTCCTGGCCCGGTAGCGCCGGTTGGCGACGAGCAGGACCGGGATGAGGGCCATCAGTACGGCCCAGAGGCTGCCGCCGACGAGAAGGCCGAACTTGATCCAGGGGCCGATGGCCACCCCGGTGAAGCCGAACACGGTGAGCCCGAGCATCTGCTTCTCGGTGAAGCGGGTGGCCAGCTCGAAACTGATCCGCGCGTTCAGCACCGCGACCGCGCCGTCGTCCAGCGGCGGCAGCGCCCCTCCCTGGGCGGCGCCCGGGTATCTCATCCAGTTCTCCGCCGCACGCGCGCGTGCGGCGGTGCCGGAGGCGGGCACGACCCGGATCACGTACTTGTTGCCGAGCTGATGGGCGTTCGCGTACTGGTACCCGAACTGCTCGGCGTAGAAGGCGAGTCGAGCGAGCCCCTTGGTGGTCCCCAGGGCGGTGGTGGCCCGGACGGGCTCACCGCTGCCCATCCGTCGCAGCATCTTCCGTATGTGGCGCTTGCCCACGAACACACCCCCGTAGCGGGAAGGGCCCGGCCCCCTGACGGGGTCGGGCCCTTCTGCGGTCAATTGACCAGCTGTTCCGAGACCTACGCCTCGAACACCTCACGCACCAACTGCTCCTGCTCGGCCTGGTGACGCTTGGCCGAACCCACCGCCGGCGACGAGCCGTGCGGGCGCGAGATGCGCCGCAGGCGCTCGCCGTGCGGGACGTCCGCGCCGACCGCGAGGTCGAGGTGGTCGATCAGGTTGAGGGCGATGAAGGGCCACGCACCCTGGTTCGCCGGCTCCTCCTGGGCCCACAGGTACTTCTCGGCGTTCGGGTACTTGGCGATCTCCGCCTGGAGCTCGGCACCCGGCAGCGGGTACAGACGCTCGATACGGATGAGCGCCGTGTCCGTGATGCCGCGCTTGACCCGCTCGGCCTCCAGGTCGTAGTACAGCTTGCCCGCGACGAAGACGACCTTGCGGACCGCGGCCGGGTCCACCGTCGCGTCGCCGATGACGGGGCGGAACTGACCCGACGTGAACTCCTCCGTCTTCGACGCGGCGGCCTTGAGGCGCAGCATCGACTTCGGGGTGAAGACCACCAGCGGCTTGTGGTGCGGGTTGTGCACCTGCCACCGCAGGAGGTGGAAGTAGTTCGACGGCAGGGTCGGCATCGCGACCGTCATGTTGTTCTGGGCGCAGAGCTGGAGGAAGCGCTCGACACGGGCCGAGGAGTGGTCCGGGCCCTGGCCCTCGTAGCCGTGCGGGAGGAGCAGGGTGACGCCAGAGGTCTGGCCCCACTTCTGCTCCGCCGCCGAGATGTACTCGTCGACCACCGTCTGCGCGCCGTTGACGAAGTCGCCGAACTGCGCTTCCCACATCACGAGCGCGTCGGGGCGGGCCAGCGAGTAGCCGTACTCGAAGCCCATGACCGCGTACTCGGAGAGCAGGGAGTTGTAGACGTTGTAGCGGGCCTGGTCCTCGGCGAGGTACTGGAGCGGGGTGTACTCCTCGCCCGTCTCGCGGTTGATGAGGACCGCGTGGCGCTGGCCGAAGGTGCCGCGCTGGGAGTCCTGGCCCGACAGACGGACCGGGGTGCCCTCCAGGAGCAGCGAGCCGACGGCGAGCGTCTCGCCCATGCCCCAGTCGATCGTCCCGTCCTCGACCATCGTCGCCCGGCGCTGGAGCTGGGGCAGCAGACGCGGGTGGACGTGGAAGGTGTCGGGGATGTTGACCTGGGACTCGGCGATCCGCTTGACGGTCTCCGTGGTGATCGCGGTGTTCACGGCGACCGGGAAGTCCGCCTGCGGGTCCGAGATCGGTCCCGCGGCCGGCTGGGCCGTGATGGCCTCGCGGACCTCGGTGAAGACCTTCTCCAGCTGGCCCTGGTAGTCCTGGAGCGCCTGCTCGGCCTCTTCCAGGGTGATGTCGCCGCGACCGATGAGGGACTCGGTGTAGAGCTTGCGCACCGAGCGCTTCTTGTCGATCAGGTCGTACATCAGCGGCTGGGTGAAGGCCGGGTTGTCCGACTCGTTGTGACCACGGCGGCGGTAGCAGATGAGGTCGATCACGACGTCCTTGTTGAACGCCTGACGGAACTCGAAGGCCAGGCGCGCGACACGCACGACCGCTTCCGGGTCGTCGCCGTTCACGTGGAAGATCGGGGCCTCGATCATCCTCGCCACGTCCGTCGCGTACATCGACGAGCGGGACGACTCAGGCGCCGCCGTGAAGCCGACCTGGTTGTTGATGACGATGTGGACCGTGCCGCCGGTGCGGTAACCCCGCAGCTGCGACATGTTCAGGGTCTCGGCCACCACACCCTGGCCCGCGAAGGCCGCGTCACCGTGCAGGGCGACCGGCAGGACGGTGAAGTCCGTGCCGCCCTTGTTGATGATGTCCTGCTTGGCGCGGGCGATGCCCTCGATGACCGGGTCGACCGTCTCCAGGTGGGACGGGTTCGCGGCCAGCGAGACGGTGATCTGCTCACCGTCGAGGCCCGTGAAGGTGCCCTGGGCGCCCAGGTGGTACTTCACGTCGCCGGAGCCGTGCATCGACTTCGGGTCGAGGTTGCCCTCGAACTCGCGGAAGATCTGGGCGTACGACTTGCCCACGATGTTGGCGAGAACGTTCAGGCGGCCGCGGTGGGCCATGCCGATGACGACCTCGTCCAGGCGCGACTCGGCAGCGCTGTCGATGACCGCGTCGAGCAGCGGGATGACGGACTCGCCGCCCTCCAGGGAGAAGCGCTTCTGGCCGACGTACTTCGTCTGCAGGAAGGTCTCGAAGGCCTCCGCGGCGTTCAGCCGGCGCAGGATGCGCAGCTGCTCCTCGCGCTCCGGCTTGGAGTGCGCGCGCTCGATGCGGTCCTGGATCCACTTGCGCTGCTTGGGGTCCTGGATGTGCATGAACTCGACGCCGGTGGTGCGGCAGTACGAGTCGCGCAGCACGCCGAGGATGTCGCGCAGCTTCATCAGGGACTTGCCCGCGAAACCGCCGACCGCGAACTCGCGCTCCAGGTCCCACAGGGTGAGCCCGTGCTCGGTGATGTCCAGGTCGGGGTGCTTGCGCTGGCGGTACTCCAGCGGGTCGGTGTCGGCCATGACGTGACCGCGGACCCGGTAGGAGTGGATCAGCTCGAAGACCCGCGCGGCCTTGGTGACGTCGTCGTCGTGCGAGGCGTCGATGTCCTTGAGCCAGCGGACCGGCTCGTAGGGGATGCGCAGGGCCTCGAAGATGTCGTCGTAGAAGCCGCCCTCGCCGAGGAGGAGGTTCGCGACGATCCGCAGGAACTCGCCGGAGGCGGCGCCCTGGATGACCCGGTGGTCGTAGGTCGACGTGAGCGTCATGACCTTCGAGATGCCGAGCTTGTTCAGGGTGTCCTGGGACGTGCCCTGGAACTCCGCCGGGTAGTCCATGGAGCCGACGCCCATGATGACCGACTGTCCGGGCATCAGACGCGGCACGGAGTGGACGGTGCCGAGGCCGCCGGGGTTGGTCAGGGAGACCGTGACACCGGTGAAGTCGTCCATCGTCAGCTTGCCGTCACGGGCGCGGCGGACGATGTCCTCGTAGGCCTGCCAGAACTCGAAGAAGTTCAGCGTCTCGGCCTTCTTGATGCCCGCGACGACCAGCTGGCGGTCGCCGTTGGGCTTCACCAGGTCGATGGCGAGGCCGAAGTTGACGTGCTCCGGCTTGACCAGGGTCGGCTTGCCGTCCTTCTCCGTGAAGGAGTAGTTCATCGACGGCATGGCCTTGATGGCCTGCACCATCGCGTAGCCGATGAGGTGGGTGAAGGAGATCTTCCCGCCCCGGGCGCGCTTCAGGTGGTTGTTGATGACGATGCGGTTGTCGAAGAGCAGCTTCACCGGGACCGCGCGCACGGACGTGGCCGTGGGCACCTCGATCGAGGCGTTCATGTTCTTCGCGACGGCGGCGGCGGGGCCACGCAGCGTGACCAGCTCCGGACCGTCCGCGGACGCGGCGGCGGGCTCGGCCTTCGGCTTGGCCGCGGCGGGCTTCGCAGCGGCCGGAGCGGCAGCGGGAGCCGGGGCGGCGGCCTGCGCGGGCGCCGGAGCGGCCGCGGCGGGCTTCGGGGCCGCAGGCGCGGCGGGAGCCGGAGCGGGCACCGCAGGAGCCGCGGGAGCGGCCGGGGCGGCGGGCGCGGCCTGGGCCGGCGCGGCAGGGGCCGGAGCAGCAGTCGCCGCCGGGGCGGCGGCCGCTCCCGGCTTGTAGTCGGCGAAGAAGTCCCACCAGGCTCGGTCGACCGAGTTCGGGTCCTGGAGGTACTGCTGATAGATCTCGTCGACGAGCCACTCATTGGGACCGAACGCAGCAGCGGGGTTCTTCCCCGCTTGGTCGGTGTCGGTCGAGATGCTCGAGTTACTGGGGGACTGTGGCGACACGGCGGCAACCGCCCTCTTCCGCTTCACAAGGTGATGGACAGCGGGAATAAAGGCTACGCCCCCATGGCCGGGAAGGTCAGGCCGGGCAAGGTCATCGTCGCGTAAGTCACATCGGAAAGTGTGTTTCGGGGCCAGAAATGGCGGGAAACAAGCGTGGTTCCGCTTCAGAAGGGAAGGCGGGAGCGGGGCCCCGGACGCCGATGGCGCAGGCCTGTGGCCGATCACACGTGTCCGTCAGCGCGGACGCACATGGATCTTGTGACTCCGGTTCGAACTTTACGTCAACTTGGCAGAGATGGAAGTCCCGGAAGGGTGACAAGAATCCGGCAACCCCGCTCGGATTCGGCCACTCCGATCCGGCCGCCGTGCAGATCCACCGCCCAGCGGGCGATCGCCAGCCCGAGCCCCGTGCCGCCGTCGCTGCCGGGACCGTGCGGCCGGTTCACGGCCCCCCGGTTGAACCGCTCGAAGACGCGGTGCCACTCCGAACGGGGGATGCCGGGGCCCTCGTCGAGGACCTCCAGCTCAAGGGAGTCCGCCAGCGGTCCGCGCCGGGCCTTCACCGTCACGCGCCCGTGCGGCGGGCTGTGCTTGACCGCGTTGTCGATCAGGTTGGCCACGACCTGGTGGATCCGCTCCGGGTCCGCGTTCGCGGTCAGCTCCGGCGGGGACACGTCGAGGTGCAGATGGACGTCCGTACGCGTATGGCTGCCGGATCCGGAGGCGATGCCCGCGCGCGCGGAGGCGACCATGTTGGCCTCCTTCAGCACGCCCGACAGATACGGCCACACCTCGAAGCGGCGCGTCTTCAGTGGTACGACGCCGTTGTCGAGGCGGGAGAGGTCGAGCAGGGTCTCGACCAGCCGGCCGAGCCGCTCCGTCTGTTTCAGGGCCGTACGCATCGTCTCGGGGTCCGCGGGCGAGACCCCGTCCACGATGTTCTCCAACACCGCCCGCAACCCCGCGATGGGGGTGCGTAGCTCATGGGAGACATTCGCCACGAGTTCCTTGCGCTGCTGTTCCTGGGCCTCCAGGTCGTCGGCCATCCGGTTGATGGTCTCGGCGAGGTCGCCCAGCTCGTCCCGGCGGTTCTCCCGCACCCGGCGGGTGTAGTCGCCGTGTGAGATGGAGCGGGCCACCGCGTTCATCTCGTCCAGCGGAGCCGTGAGCGAATGCGCCACGAACTGCGTGATCAGCAGTGTGGCGATCATCGAGAACACCGTGATGAAGCGCAGCTCGGTCTTGGTGCGGACCGCGATCATCGACAGACCCGTCGTGATCAGGACCGAGGTGACGACGAGCGCACCCAGCTTGGTCTTGATCGAGAACGGGCGCACGCCGCCCCAGGGCTCCCAGGGGCCTCTCCGTCCGGACGGACCGCCGCTCATGGCGTCGGCGTCTCCAGGGCGTAGCCCACGCCGTGCACCGTGCGGATCCGCTCGGCACCGATCTTCCGGCGCAGCGCCTTGATGTGGCTGTCGACCGTGCGGGTGCCGGAGGCGTCCGCCCAGTCCCACACCTCGGCGAGCAGCTGCTCGCGGGAGAGGACCGCGCGCGGGGTGTTCGCCAGGCACACCAGGAGGTCGAACTCGGTCGGCGTGAGGTGAACATCCTCACTGCGGACCCGGACCCGGCGCTGCGCGTGGTCGATCTCCAGCTCGCCCAGGCGCAGGATGCCGCTTCTGGGCGTCGCGGCGGCCAGTGCGGCCCGCTCCACCCGGCGCAGCAGTACGTGCACCCGTGCGGCCAGCTCCCGCATCGAGAACGGCTTGGTCATGTAGTCGTCGGCGCCGACCCCGAGTCCGACCAGCATGTCGGTCTCGTCGTCGCGCGCGGTGAGCATCAGCACCGGCACCGGCCGGGCGGCCTGCACACGACGGCAGACCTCCAGACCGTCGAAGCCGGGCAGCATGATGTCGAGGATCAGCAGATCGGGCTGCCAGGCCTCGGCCGTGTCGACCGCCGCCGGACCGTCGCCCGCGGTTTGCACGAGGAATCCCTCGGCACGCAGGCGGGTCGCGATGGCCTCCACGATCGTCGGGTCGTCCTCGACCACCAGCACCCGGCGCTGTGCGCCCGGAGTGGCCGTAGCCGTGCCGTTGTGGGAGGTGTGTGTCTGCTCCATCGCCCGCCCCAAGGGTTGCTTTCCGGAATCAGTGGGGTGATCCCGCTTACTGGCTTATGCCTGCGCATGCTTGCGATTGACGCTTGAATGATCTGCGCCAGGGAAGCAGAGTACGGGGAGTCACCACGCCACGGCTATCCAGGTCGGACCCCGAGGTGCACGACGTCCGGAACGCCCCGGGCAACCGGGACCTCTTCGGTACGCACCCGTTGGAACCCGGCATTCCGTAGGGATCCTTCAAATTCCGGTGAGGGCTGCGCCGACCACACGGCCAGCACGCCACCGGGCCTCAACACCCTTGCGCAGCTGGCCAGTCCGCGCGCCGAGTACAGCCCGTCGTTGCCCTCGGTGACGGTCCAGTCGGGTCCGTTGTCGATGTCCAGGCACAGCGCGTCGTACGTGTCCGATGTCTCATTCACATAAGTGACAAGATCCGTCTCCAGAATGTCGGTGCGTGGATCGGCGAGCGCCGCCGCGGAGAGAGCGGACAGCGGGCCGTGGCGATGCCAGTCGATGATGGCCGTTTCGCGCTCCACGACCGCGATCCGGCCCCAGCGCGGATCGGCGGCGGCATGTGCGAGCGAGAACCCGACCCCGAGACCGCCGATCAGCACACCCGGCTCTGGCCGGCCGTCCAGCGCGTCGAGCGCCACGTCCACCAGCAGCCGCTCCGAGCGCCCGTCGGAGGTGTCCATCAGGAAGCACCCGTTGGCGATGATCTGCAGCAGCTCACCGTGCCGGCGCAGCACGACCTCGCCGTGCGGGCCCTCGCGACGGTCCAGGACTTCGGGGATGTCGTACGAGATGGGCATCGGCCCATTTTGGCAGTTCGGTGCGGGGTGCACAGGGATTTGTCCGGGGCCCGCCCCTGGGGAGGGATGCCGGACGGTTGTTGAGAAGTGGCTGTGAATCGGGGTCCGCGTGGCGCCGGTCACAGACACGGGGGCAGCGGAGCGCGAAGGCTGGGGTGAAACGGAAGGAGCGCCTCGCGGTGGAACGGACGGCGAAGTCTGCGGACAACGTGCTCTCCTCGCCGGGCGCCTGCTGTCCCGACGTCGGCGGTCTGCTGGACGCGGTGCCCACCCAGCGCGGACCGGCTTCGGTTCCGGATGCCGCCGAGCTCCCCAAGCCCCGCGCGCGGATCCGCCCTTGGCGCCTCCTCCCCACCCCCACCGGAACGCCGTTCACCTTCGGCTACGCCGCCGTCCTGGCCGTGACCTCCCTCGTGACGGAGTACGCCGACCCCACCCTGGTCCACTCCCTGCTCCAGGGCTCCAGCACCGACGTGGCCCACCTGGTACGCACACCGGTGCTCGTGCTGCTCGCGAGCGCGCTGTGGATCGCGGGCGGGATCGCGTCGCCGTACGTCCTCGGCTTCCTGCTGGTCATGACCGCGCTGGAGCGCCGCATAGGCGGTCTGCGCGCGGCAGGCGTCTTCCTCCTCGGCCACGTCCTGGCCACGCTCGCGACCGAGCTCCCGGTAGGCCTCGCCGTCCTGATCGGCCACCTCCCCGACAGCTCCCTGCACCGCCTCGATTACGGCATCAGCTTCGGCGTCGCGGCAGCGACGGGCGCGCTGGCGGGCCTGCTCCCACCGTGGCTGCGGTGGCCGTTGCTCGTGCTGTTCGGCGGGATGCTGGTCCAGGACCTGCTCGCTTTCACCGATCCGATGACCGAGTGGGGGCATCTGATGGCGCTGACGATCGGGGTGGCGACCTGGCCGGTGATACGGCGCCGGGCCGTACCGTCGGTGGCCGTTGCTGCGTAGGGGGACGGATGGCTGGGACTGTTCCGGCGCCGGGTGACACGCTGGAGCCGCTCCGGCGACACCTGCGGGACCCGTCGTACGGCTTCGACGTGGGGCCCGGCTGGCGGCGGCTGGTGCTCGAGTGTCATCAGGCGTTGGTCGCGGAATTCCCCGACTACGAACTGCTGGCCGTGAAGCAGAAGTTCGGGTCATTGGCCTTCCAGGCGTTTCCGCGCCCGTGGAAGCCCGGCGGCGACTGGACGGACGCCGAACATTCGCGCCTCCGTGTGGTCACCAGTGCCTTCAGCAGCCGCAGCAAGCGCATCTGCGAACGATGCGGCGCCGAGGGCTCCCTACGGGAGAGCAGGCGGATCCATCTCGTGCTGTGCGACCACTGCGAGACGCTCGTCCCGGAGCACGGGCGTCCCTGACGGCCGTCCTACGCCTTCCGCGCCGCCGCCAGCCCCCTCGCCAACGCCGGTACGCCGAGGTGTTGTTCGTCCGCCTCGGTTGCCCCGTGCAGGCGGTTCCTGTGAGTGCCGTTGCGGGTTCATGACGACGGACCTGCGGTGTCGAGGCGATCAGGCCGTGCGGGGCGGGTTCCAGACGTACGGCGTGGTCGTCGTCACCGCCTCGAAGCCGAGGCGGCGCAGGATGGGCGCGCTGTCGTCGGAGGCGTCCACGTGCAGATAGGTGACGCCGCGCGCGGTCGCGAGGGCGGCGCGGGTGGCGACCAGGGCGCGGTAGATCCCCCGGCCCCGCCACTCGGCGAGCGTGGAGCCGCCCCACAGGCTCGCGAAGGCGGTGCCCGCGCGGAAGGCGAGCCAGGCCGCGGAGACGACCTCGCCGTCCGCCTCCGCGACGTAGATCGCGACCTCGTCGGGGGCGGCGGCGACCCGGCCGATGAGGTCGTCGGCCAGCCAACTCCAGTCCTGGCCCCAGACGGTGGACTCCATGGCGGCGATCCGGTGCATGTCGGCGTCCGCCGTGACCCGCCGCAACGTCACGCCCGCCGGCAGGACGGGCTCGCGTACGGCCATGTCGGCCGCCCGGCCGATCAGCACCGTCTCCCGGTCCTCCGGCACGAATCCGGCCGCGCTGAGCCGTTCGGTGAGGTCGGCGGGGGTGTCGTGGCCGCGTGTCTTCCACTCCACGGCCTCGCCGCGCGCCGCGAAGAAGTCCCGCTGCCGGACGATGAGCCCGTCCAGCGCGTCCCCGTCGACGCCGAGCTCGCGCGGCCCGCTCACGAACCCCCGGAACTGTCCGACGATCCGCAGCAGCGGGCCGTCCTTCTCGTACGTCACCCCGGCGGGCGGGGTGGGTGGCGCACCGCGCATCTGGTCGTCGTAGGCGGCGAGGAAGATCTCGGTGTCGGTCACGGCACGACCGTACGGCGCCCGGCGCGGGAGGCAACCGGTTTTGCGCGGCGTCCTCAGCCGGTGAACTTCGCGCTGGTCAGCGGCGCGGTCACCGTCCAGCCCAGCGACTCGTACAGCCCCCGCCCCGCGGGCGTCCCCGCCAGGACGCAGGTCTCCGCGCCCTGTTCGGCGGCGGCCCGCTGGAGGGTGCGCATGACGACGGTGCCGAGGCCCTTGCGGCGGTGCCGCGGCGAGGTCTCGACCTGGTCCACGACCGCGGTCGCGCCGGTCGGGGCGAGCTGGCCGCGGGCCGCCCAGGAGCCGTCGGGGGCGGCGAGCATGGTGCGGATGACGCCGCCGCGGGACCAGGTGCGCTGACGGTAGCCGTCGGGGACCGCCGGCTCGTCGAGGGCCCTGGTCGGGGGGAGTGTCATCAGGTAGCCGGGCTCGGGATCGATCCACCAGCCCGCGCCCAGCCAGCCGCCGGCCACGGCCGGATCCCGGAAGACCTTGAGCCACACCCCGGCACCGGTGACCGCCCCGGCCACCTTCCGTACGGCCGCCTCCTCGACGTCGTCGTCGAGCGTGCCGAACACATGCCGTGCGACATGGCCGTCCACGCCCATGTCGATCGTGCAGCCCCACGGCTCGACCACCGGCGGAGCCGCCCCGCGCGAGAGCACCCATCCGTCCACCCAGGCCCGCACGATCCGGTCCATGGGACCCCCCTTGGTAATGATTGAAAGCCCTCCGGGGTTACTACATCAGCTGGGTCGCGCATTCCGGCAGACGTGATCGCTCACAGCGAACGCGCCCAGGGGAACAATCAAAGGCTCACGTGCATTGAGTCGGCATAGCTCAACTTGAATGCCGAAGGGGAGATCATGGCTTCGACGTCCACACCGCTCACTCTGCCCGTGCTGCCGCTCGACGGCGAGGTCGTGCTGCCCGGCATGGTGGTCCCGCTCGACCTGAACGACCCCGACGTACGCGCCGCGGTGGAGGCCGCCCAGGCCGCCGCCCGCTCGGAGCCGGGCAAGCCCAGGGTCCTGCTGGTGCCACGCATCGACGGCACCTACGCCGGTACCGGCGTCCTGGGCACCGTCGAGCAGGTCGGCCGGCTGGCCGACGGCGACCCGGGCGCGCTGATCCGCGGCCGCGGCCGGGTGCGCATCGGTGCCGGGACCACGGGGCCGGGTGCCGCCCTCTGGGTCGAGGGCACCCGTATCGACGAGACCGCGCCCGAGCCGCTGCCGGGCCATGTCGCCGAACTGGTCAAGGAGTACAAGGCCCTCGCCACCGCCTGGCTGCGCAAGCGCGGCGCCTGGCAGGTCGTGGACCGGGTCCAGGCCATCGACGACGTCTCCGCGCTCGCCGACAACTCCGGCTACTCGCCCTTCCTGACCACCGACCAGAAGATCGAGCTGCTGGAGACCGCCGACCCGGTGGCCCGCCTCAAGCTCGCCACCCAGCAGCTGCGCGACCACCTCGCCGAGCAGGACGTCGCCGAGACCATCGCCAAGGACGTCCAGGAAGGCGTCGACAAGCAGCAGCGCGAGTTCCTGCTCCGCCGCCAGCTGGAGGCCGTGCGCAAGGAACTGCGCGAGCTCAACGGCGAGAAGGACGGCGAGGAGTCCGACGACTACCGCGCCCGCGTGGAGGCCGCCGACCTGCCGGAGAACGTCCGCGAGGCGGCCCTCAAGGAGGTCGACAAGCTGGAGCGGTCCAGCGACCAGTCGCCCGAGGGTTCGTGGATCCGGACCTGGCTGGACACGGTGCTCGAACTGCCGTGGAACGAGCGGACCGAGGACGCGTACGACATCCAGGGCGCCAAGGCGATCCTGGACGCCGAGCACGCGGGCCTGGAGGACGTGAAGGAGCGGATCACCGAGTACCTGGCGGTGCGCAAGCGCCGCAGCGAGCGGGGCCTCGGCGTGGTCGGCGGCCGCCGTGGCGGTGCCGTCCTGGCGCTCGTCGGCCCGCCCGGTGTCGGCAAGACGTCCCTGGGCGAGTCCGTCGCGCACGCCATGGGGCGCAAGTTCGTCCGCGTCGCCCTCGGCGGTGTGCGGGACGAGGCCGAGATCCGCGGCCACCGGCGTACGTACGTCGGCGCGCTGCCCGGCCGGATCGTCCGTGCCGTCAAGGAGGCCGGGTCGATGAACCCGGTGGTCCTGCTCGACGAGATCGACAAGGTGGGGTCCGACTTCCGGGGCGACCCGGCGGCGGCCCTGCTGGAGGTCCTCGACCCCGCGCAGAACCACACCTTCCGGGACCACTACCTGGAGGTGGAGCTGGACCTGAGCGATGTGGTCTTCCTCGCCACCGCCAACGTCCTGGAGGCCATCCCCGAGGCCCTGCTCGACCGTATGGAGCTGGTCCGCCTCGACGGCTACACCGAGGACGAGAAGGTCGTCATCGCCCGTGACCACCTGCTCCCGCGCCAGCTGGAGCGGGCGGGGCTCGACAAGGACGAGGTGACCCTGGACGAGAGCGCCCTGCGCAAGCTCGCCGGCGAGTACACCCGAGAGGCGGGCGTCCGCACCCTGGAGCGGTCCATCGCACGGCTGCTGCGCAAGGTCGCGGCCCAGCACGAACTGGGCGAGCGGAAGCTGCCGTTCACGGTGACCGACGAGGAGCTGCGGGGCCTGATCGGGCGGCCGCACCACGTGCCGGAGTCGGCGCAGGACCCGGCGGAGCGGCGTACCGCGGTGCCGGGTGTGGCGACGGGCCTGGCGGTGACGGGAGCGGGCGGTGACGTGCTCTTCGTGGAGGCGTCCCTGGCGGACCCGGAGACGGGTGCGGCGGGTCTGACCCTGACGGGCCAGCTGGGTGACGTGATGAAGGAGAGCGCGCAGATCGCGCTGAGCTTCCTTCGCTCGCACGGCGCCGAGCTGGAGCTGCCGGTGGGCGACCTGAAGGACCGGGGCGCGCACATCCACTTCCCGGCGGGCGCGGTGCCGAAGGACGGCCCGAGCGCGGGCGTGACGATGACGACGGCACTGGCCTCGCTGCTGAGCGGGCGGCTGGTGCGGACCGACGTCGCCATGACGGGCGAGGTCTCGCTGACGGGCCGTGTGCTGCCCATCGGCGGTGTGAAGCAGAAGCTGCTGGCCGCGCACCGGGCGGGCGTCACGACCGTCATCATCCCCAAGCGCAACGAGCCCGACCTGGACGACGTCCCCGCCGAGGTGCTGGACAAGCTGGAGGTCCACGCCGTGACGGACGTCCGCCAGGTCCTGGAACTGGCGTTGTCGCCGGCCACGAACGGGGCGACGGCGGAGGTTCCGGTGGCGGCGTG
This sequence comes from Streptomyces sp. NPDC001536, assembly GCF_042894505.1. Taxonomy (NCBI): domain Bacteria; kingdom Bacillati; phylum Actinomycetota; class Actinomycetes; order Kitasatosporales; family Streptomycetaceae; genus Streptomyces; species Streptomyces sp. NPDC001536. The sequence goes on along the minus strand of NZ_JBIAVQ010000015.1, from coordinate 165,996 downwards.
ACGGGCGTCACCGGATGAGGTGAAGGCCCGGGTTCTCGTGAGGGAGGCCCGGGCCTTCGCCGTATCGGGGAAGGGATCAGCCCTTGGCGAGCGCCTGCACCCTGTCGAGCGCCCCGTTGAACCGGTCGTGGTCGCCGACCGTCGGCCCGGACGAGGTGTACTGCCACATGGTGTAGGTGCTCCACCCGGCCGGCAGCGTGCCCACGGTCGAGGCGTAGCGGGCGATCCACAGCGGGTTGGCGGTGAAGCCGGCGTAGTTGCCGGTGCACTGGGTCCACCAGCTGGTGGAGGTGTAGATGACGGCGTCGCGGCCGGTGCGGGCCTTGTACTGGTTCAGGAAGGAACGGATCCAGCTCACCATCGCGCTCGGGGTCTTGCCGTAGCAGGAGTCGCCGTACGGGTTCCACTCGATGTCGAGGGTGCCGGGCAGCGTTTTGCCGTCGGCGGACCAGCCGCCTCCGTGGTCGACGAAATAGTCGGCCTGCGTTGCGCCGGTCGTGGTGTCCGGGGTCGCGAAGTGGTACGCGCCGCGGATCATGCCGACGCCGTAGGAGCCGCTGTACTGCGAGGAGAAGTAGGGGTTCGTGTAGTACGTCCCCTCGCTCGCCTTGGTGTAGGCCCACCGGACCCCGCTGTTCCACAGGGTCGTCCAGGCGACGTTGCCCTGGTAGCTGGCCACGTCGACGCCCTCGGTCTGGGCGGCGCGGGTGCGGGCGGGCAGACCGCCCTGTCCGTCGTGGGCGACGACGCCCATGCCCATGCGGGCGCTGCCGCGGGCCGGTGTGGCGGTGGCGTCGGGCGACTCGGCGGCCGATGCCGGGCTGATGGGCAGCAGCGCGCCCACGGCTATGAGGACCCCGGCCAGGAGCAGGCGCCGTGAGCGGGGCGATCCGGGTCTGTGCACGGGCATGGCGTGCCTCCGAAGGGCTCGGTGATGCTCGGTGGGGGAACACCCGGCCGGGGGTGTGTGGCGTGGGCATGCCAGACATCGCCTGGTCAAGAAGCTACGCACGTCGACGAGCGGGTGGGAAGAGGGACCAGTTGCTGCCGTTGGTCTAGCCCTGCGAAATACTTACCGAGCTGCGGTGACGGCGCAATTTGGCGGAAACTTTCAGTACCGGGAAAACCGAGGCAGGGACTGACGTGCGCGAAGACGGGAACGACGGCGGACAGGCAGACGGGTCCGGGGTGTCCAGAAGTGGTGTGGACCAGCCCGAATTCCTGGCGCTGGAACGCGAGTTGACCGTGCTCCTGCGGCGCGCCCGGGCCAACCAGGGCGAGATGGCCCGCGAGGTCCACCCCGACCTGGAGTCCTCCGCGTACGGCCTGCTGGTGCGGCTCGACGAGTGCGGTCAGCAGCGCGCCACGGAACTCGCCGCGTACATCGGCGTGGGCAAGGCCACCATGTCCCGCCAGCTCCGCGCCCTGGAGACCCTGGGCCTCGTCACCCGCGCCCCGGACCCCGCGGACGGCCGCGCCTGGCTCGTCGAGCTCACACAGGAAGGACGGACCCGGGTGGGCCGGGTACGCAACGCGCGCCGGGCCCGGTACGCGGGGCGGCTGGCGGACTGGGATCCGGGAGAGGTCGGCGAGCTGGCACGGCTGCTGCAGCAGTTGAACCGGGGGATGGAGAAGTAGGACTCACAGCACGGCGTTCTCGCAGCTCCGCGCTCTCACAACTCCGCGTACACGACCGTCGCGTCGTCATGCGTCTTGCTCCGCCGCAGATACACCCGCTCCTCCGCGTCCGCGGTCTCCAGCTCCCGCACCCGCGCCACCAGCGCCCTCGCCCCGTCCTTGCGTACGAAGGTGAGGCAGTCCGCCCAGTCGCCCTCGCGGAACTTCTCCACCCACCGGGTCGCCCCGTCCGTCAGCGCGGCCAGGGAGCGGACGGACGAGCGTGGCAGCGTCCGCGTCACCGCCCGCGCCGCCACCGTCGGATCGGCGGCGGCCGTGAAGAAGCCGTCCTCCTTGTTGCGCAGCGTCGAGTCCACGAGGGCGTCCGTCGCCAAGGCGGAGCGGGGGAGGCGGGAGAGGCGGTCGTCGAGGACGGCGGTCACCGCGCCGTCCCCCGACTCCAGCAGCAGGGCCGAGTCCGAGAGGACCAGGTACTCCAGGGTCCGCGCCGACCAGCGGGCGACAACCACCGTTGCCTGTGGTGTGCGTGGGTGAGAAAGGTCACAGGTGTGCGCGTGGGACTCGGAGGTACGCGAGATGGCGAGGCTCAACGCGTCGGCCAGCGGAACATCGGGGAGGGAAACGGTCAGTTCGGTCAGTGCGCCACCCAGTCGTGCCGTGAACCAGGGGACGGAATGCAGACACCCCGTCTCGCCCGCCGGTGGCGTGACACCGTCCAGGACCACGAGTGCCCCGCCCTGTCCGGAGGCCGGAAGGGCGACGCTCGCGAAGTCCTCGTTGGGGCGGGTCCGGTCGCCGGGCTCCGAGATAAGTTCCGTACGCATTCGGCCAGTCTGCACGAGCCCTTCACGGTGTTCACAAAAGGCTGGCAATGGTTGCCGGAAGGGCGCAGGCGCGCAGGTCAGGCGCCTGGTTTGGGAGGGAATGGTTCACTCCGGGAAGGCGTGGTGGCGGATAATGCCATCGGTCGGCGGCGACGTCCAACCGGCCCGCCGGTCAAGGTCGCTGACCATGCCACCGGAACTTGCTCGCCAACTCCCGTCCGGGGTTCACTCCTTCGGGTGGCGGGTCGGGTGATGCGCGCCCGCTGCCCAGCGGCACTGGGAGGGTCGGGAAACGTACCCGGTGTGTGACTCCAGTTGACGGAGCGTCACCCGGGCCCATGGGTACACGAGTCAGGAATGCGAGCACCGGTGCAGAAGACGCGGCCTCGTCGTACGAGCAAGCAGACGGCCCCCGCCGATCCCACCACCGCCGACGGTTCCGCCGTCGGCAAGGGCCGCCCCACCCACGTACGCAACCGGCTGATCGTCGCCGCGGCCGTCGTGGCCGCCGCCATCGCCGGCGCCGGGACCCCCTCGATCCTCGCCGCCTCGGGAGAACTGAGCGACTCCCAGGACCTGGTGACGCTCGCCGAGCAGACCCAGGACGCCCTGATCCTCGCGCACTCGCTCGCCGACGAGCGGGACGAGGTCACCTCGTACGTCGCCGCCGGACGCGCCAAGTCCAAGGCGCCCTCCGAGCAGCGCAGCGCCCGCGTCGACCGCCAGGTCGAGGAACTGCGCGCCGACACCGACACCCCCGCCGACCTGCGTACGGACCTCGACGGCATCGCCGCCCTGCGCCGCGCCGCGCTCACCGGCAAGAGCTCCGCCCTCGAGGTGCACCGCACCTACTCCGCGGCCATCACCGAGCTGCACCGCCTCGCCGAGCGCCTGGCCGAGCAGATGCCGCCCCGGGCCGGCTCCGGCGCCTACGCGCTCGCCGAGCTGGACTCCGCCGTACAGCAGGCCGCCGCCGCCCGCGGCCTGCTCCTCGCGGCGCTCAATGTGCCCCGCACCGAGCAGACGGTCACCGACCCCATCACCGGGATCGCCTCCACCGTCGTCACCTCCTCGGCCGCCGACACCAAGCAGCGCGACGCCCTGACCGCCGCCGCCCAGCAGGCCCGGCTGCGCTCCGACGCCGCTCTCGCCGACTTCCACGACACGGCACCCGAGGCCGCGAGGAACAGCTACGACTCCACGGTCACCGGCCCCGAGGTCAACTCCGCCGAGAAGTACCTCGCCGGCCTCACCGACCAGGCCACGCTCTCCGACGGCGAACTCGACACCAGCGTCACGAAGGCCGACGCCGCCCTCTCCGCCCGCGTCGACCTGATGCGCGGTGTGGAGTCCGCCCTCTACCACCAGCGCACCGAGGACCTCACCCAGCTCCGCGACGACGACGTCACCGCGCTGGAGCTGCGCGTCGCGATCCTCGGCGCCCTCATGCTGCTCGCCGTCGGTGTCGCCACCGCCATGGCCCGCACCCTGACCCGCCCCCTGGCCGTCCTGCGCATCGGCTCCGCCCGCCTCGCGCAGTCCGAGCAGCCGACCGCCGAGGAACCCGTCAAGTTCACCGGCCGCAATGACGAGTTCGCCCAGGTCGTCCGGTCCGTCAACGCTCTGCACGCGCACGCCGTCGCCGTCCAGGAGCGCGTCGCCACCCTGGAGTCCGACCGCAAGCACCTCGTCGGCCAGCGCCAGAAGATGGCCGACGCCCGCGAGGAGCTGCGCACCGAACTCGCCGAGTCCGCCGCCCAGTTGACGCGGCTGCGCGAGAGCATCGGCGGCACCTTCGTCAACCTCTCCCTGCGCACCCTCGGCCTGGTGGAACGCCAGCTCGCGGTCATCGAGGGCCTGGAGGAGCGCGAACAGGACCCCGACCGGCTCGCGACCCTCTTCAAGCTCGACCACTTCGCCACGGTCATGCGCCGCCACAGCGAGAACCTCCTCGTCCTCGCCGGCACGGAACACGTCCAGCAGCACGCCGGTCCGGTCCCGCTGGTGGATGTCGTACGGGCCGCGGTGAGCGAGATCGAGCGCTACGAGCGCGTCCGTATCGCCGCCCTGCCCCCGCACGCCCATGTCGCGGGCTTCGCGGCCGACGACCTCTCCCACCTCCTGGCCGAGCTGATGGAGAACGCCACGTCGTTCTCCCCGCCGGACATGCCCGTCGAGGTCTCCGGCTGGCTGCTGGAGAGCGGCGAGGTCATGCTCTCCGTCCAGGACGAGGGCATCGGCATGACCGAGGAGCGGCTGACCCGCCTCAACTCCCGCCTCGCCGACTTCGACCCGGAGTCCCCCTACGACCAGGAGGGCGAGGAAGGACTCGGCCTCGGCCTGTACGTCGTCGCCCGCCTCGCCCACCGCCACAGCGTCCGCGTCCAGCTCCGCGAGCAGAAGCAGGGCGGCATCGCCGCGGTGGTCGTCCTTCCGAAGGGCCTGCTGGCGGCGGCACCGTCCGCCGCGGTCCCCTCCGCCACCCCGCCGGCCGGCACCACCCCCACCTTCTCCCTGCCGGGTGCCGACGCGGAGGCCAACTCCAACGTCCTTCCCACCCGTTCGGGCACCGGCGACGTGCTGGTGGCCCTGGCGGAGCAGGCGGTACGGACCTCGGAGGAGACCCCCGCCGAGACGACGATGGAGCTGCTGCTCCCGGCCGCGGCCGAGCCCGAGGCAACCCCTGGACCCGCGGCCGCCGACGGCGAGGAACCCCCACAGGGGCCACCCGCCGCCGATGACGACGAGACGGAACACGAGCGCACCCCGGACGAGGACCAGCTCACCGCGAAGGGCCTCCCCAAGCGCACACCGAAGATCACCGCGCCCGCGACCACACCGCGCCCGCGCAGCAGTTCTGTCGACGCCGAAGCCCTCCGCCGGAGGCTCGGCGGCTTCCGCCGGGGGGCGGAGGCCGGCTACCGCGACGTAGAAGCAGAGATCGCCGAACAGACGGGTCAGACGAGGACACCCGCACACAGCGAAGATTCCACGGGGGGCACTCCCGAGGAGGCAAGCAGTTGACCGCGCCCAGTACCTTCGGACTGAGCAGTGAAGCACGCAACCTGCACTGGCTGCTGACGAACCTGGTCGAGGAGGTGCCGGGCATCCAGTCAGTAGCGGTGGTCTCATCGGACGGCCTGCTCCTGCTCTCCTCCGACCCCGGCACCAACGACGAGGCCCGGCAGACCCGCACCACCCCGAAGGGCCCACGAGGCTCCTCCGCCGACCTCGCGACCATCGTGTCCGGCATCGGCAGCCTCACCATCGGCGCCGCCAAGCTCATGGAGTCCGGCGGTGTGAAGCACACCATGGTCGCGATGGACGAGGGCAGTCTCTTCGTGATGTCGATCAGCGACGGCTCACTCCTCGGGGTGCACGGCTCCGCGGACAGCGACATGAGCGTCGTGGCGTATCACATGGCGTTGTTCGTCGGCCGGGCCGGCCATGTGCTGACCCCCGAACTGCGCAGTGAGCTACGGCAGTCGCTGGAGTCCGAGACCACGGGGGGCACGCGATGACCGAACGTCCCGGCCTCCCCGTGCGCGGCGGCGACCGCAAGCCGGCCCGTGTCCGCCCCTACTCGCTCACCGGCGGCCGCACCCGCTTCGGCCACGTCCTCCTCGTGGAGACGTTCGTCGCGGCGCTGGAGGCCCCGGAGGAGCGCAAGGAACTGACGAATGGTTCCCTCAACACCCGGGTCATGCCGGAGATGCGGGCCATCGTCGAACTCTGCCGCCGTATGCGCACGGTGGCCGAGATCGCCGCGCTGCTGAAGATGCCGCTCGGCGTGGTCCGCGTGCTCCTGAGCGACCTCGCGGACCAGGGAAAGATCCGTGTGTACGGCACCGGCACCGGTCACGGCACCGGCCGCCCGGACCGCGCTCTGCTCGAAAGGGTGCTGAGTGGACTCCGTCGTCTTTGATGACACCGATGAGGATCTGAAGTCCTGGCAGACGGACCGCAACCGGGCCCCGATCGCGACGAAGATAGTCGTGGCCGGCGGCTTCGGCGTCGGCAAGACCACACTCGTCACCGCCGTCTCGGAGATCACACCGCTGCAGACCGAGGCGCTGATGACCGAGGCCAGCGAGGAGACCGACGACCTCACCGCCACGCCCGGCAAGCTCACCACCACCGTGGCCATGGACTTCGGCCGTCTCACGCTCGACGACGACCTGGTGCTCTATCTGTTCGGCACGCCCGGTCAGCAGCGGTTCTGGTTCATGTGGGACGACCTGGTGCGCGGCGCGATCGGCGCGGTCGTGCTGGCCGACACCCGCCGGCTCAAGGACTGCTTCCCGGCGCTCGACTACTTCGAGAGCTGCGGACTGCCGTACGTCGTCGCCGTCAACCACTTCGAGGGCAGCGAGCTCTTCGAACCGGAGGACGTGCGGGAGGCGTTGACGATCCCCGCGCACATACCTGTAATGATCATGGATGCGCGCCGCCGGATCTCCGTGATCGAGAGCCTCCTGGCCCTCGTCGGCCACGCGCTGGCAGAAACACCTGAGTAGTCGCGACCTAGGAGCCACCACCCGTATGCGGAAGATACTCGTCGTAGGAGCCGGCCAGTCCGGGCTCCAGCTCGCCCTCGGACTCCAGTCGCACGGGTACGAGGTCACCCTGATGTCGAACCGGACGGCGGACGAGATCCGCTCCGGCCGGGTCATGTCGACGCAGTGCATGTTCCACACGGCACTCCAGCACGAGCGCGATCTCCAGCTGAACTTCTGGGAGTCCCAGGCCCCGAAGATCGAAGGACTCGGCGTCTCGGTCGCGGCCCCCGGCTCCTGGGCCGAGGGCCCCGCGGCCCGTGCCATCGACTGGGTGGGCAGGCTCGACGGGTACGCGCAGTCGGTCGACCAGCGGGTGAAGATGGCGGGCTGGATGGAGACGTTCGCCCAGCGCGGCGGACAGCTCGTCATCCACGGCGCCGCGGTCTCCGACCTCGACTACTTCTCCCGTACGTACGACCTGGTGCTGGTGTCGGCGGGCAAGGGCGAGCTGGTGTCGATGTTCGGCCGGGACGCCTCCCGTTCGCCGTACAGCGAGCCCCAGCGCGCCCTGGCCGTGTCGTACGTCCACGGCCTGGGCCCCCGCCCCGAGCACCCCGAGTACGACGCGGTCCGCTGCAACCTGGTCCCCGGCGTCGGCGAGCTCTTCGTCATGCCGACCCTCACGACCTCCGGCCGCGCGGACATCCTGTTCTGGGAGGGCATACCCGGCGGCCCGCTCGACGTCTTCAACGGCGTCAAGGACCCCGCGGAACACCTCTCCCTGACCCTGGAACTCATGGAGCGGTTCACGCCGTGGGAGTACGCGCGGGCCACCAAGGTCGAACTGACCGACGCCGGCGGCACCTTGGCCGGCCGCTACGCCCCCACCGTCCGTAACCCCATCGGCCGCCTTCCCGGCGGCGGCCTCGTCCTCGGTGTCGCCGACGTCGTCGTCGCGAACGACCCGATCACCGGACAGGGCTCCAACTCCGCGTCCAAGTGCGCCGCTTCGTACCTCGCCTCGATCCTGGAGCGCGGGGAGAAGGAGTTCGACGAGGAGTGGATGCAGGGGACGTTCGACCGCTACTGGGACACCGCCCTGCACGTCACCAAGTGGACGAACGCGATGCTGGCGCCGCCGCCGGAGCACATCCTCAACCTCATCGGTGCCGCAGGGCAGTTGCAGCCCGCCGCCGACCGGTTCGCCAACGCCTTCGACGACCCGGCAGACTTCGAGAACTTCTTCTACGAGCCCGACAAGACCGCGGCCTACCTCGCCTCCCTCTCCTGATCGGGGCGCACGGCTCCGAGGATCGGGTTCGACGCGATCGGGGACACCTTGACCTTCTCGCCCGTCCTCGGAGCCTGGACGATCTTGCCCTTGCCCAGGTACATCCCCACATGCGTGGCATCGGGGAAGTAGACCACCAGGTCGCCGGGGCGCAGCTCCTTGAGAGGGATACGCGGCAGCCGTGCCCACTGCTCCTCGCTGGTCCGGGGGATGGGCGTCCCCGCATGGCCCCAGGCCTCCGAGGTCAGACCTGAGCAGTCGTACTCCTTGGGCCCCTCCGCGCCCCACTTGTACGGCTTCCCGAGCTGGTCCATGGCGTACCGCAACGCCCGGTCGCCCTGGTCCGAGGGCTTGCGGTCCTCGTCACTCAAGGCACCGGACGCGATGAGGTCGTCCTGTGCCTCGGTGATCTCGTCCTCCTCGAACCGGGCGAGGTCGCGCAACTGCTCCTCGCTCAGGGAGGCGAGCAGCTCCTCGACGTCGTGCAGCTTCTTCCGTACGCCGTCCCGGTCCTTCTTCTGGCGTGCGGCCAGGGTGAGTTGAGCGTCCAGCGCCTTGCGGGCTTCGCGGGCCAGATCGCCGGCCTTCTTCTCGCTGCCGGTCAGCCGGCCGACCGTCTCGGCGCGCTCCTTGGCCAACTGGCCGATGACATGGCCCTGGTCGAGGGCGTGCTGGGGGTCGCGGGCCAGCAGCAGCCGGACGTAGGGGGAGATGTCGGTGCTGTTCTGGTACTGCTGGCGGGCCAGCCGGCCGGCCGCGCCCCGGCTGTCGTGCAGGGAGAGACGGGCCCGCGCCAGCGCGGTGTCCAGGCGGAGCACCTCCGCCTTCTGCTTCTTCAGCTTCTCCTCGGTCGCGTTGTACGTCTCCGTGGCCCGTTCCGCCTCCCGGTACAGGCGCTGAAGATCCGTCAGCAGTTCGGTCACCGTGCGCTCACCGGGTTCCGGTACGGCGGTCGCGGGCACGGGCGCCAGGGCCGTACCGGCCGCGATCGCCGCCGTACACGCCAGTCGCAGCAGCCTTCCTGACACGTCATCACCTCCGGTGCGGGACAGCCGCTCTGTTCCGCACGGCGAGCATGGGACGGATCAGAAGGGCGCGCGCGTCGAGCGTGCGCGGTTCGGCCCCATCACGTCACCCGTTGGTGTCCTCCCGCTTGCCGCCCGGCGTGGCGTCGGGCTTGGTGCCGGGTTTCGACCACGGCCAGCGCAGCCGGGAGGGCTTGCCCTCGGGCTCGTACTCGTACTTCCAGCCCTGCTGGAGGCCGAGCCGCTTGCTCTGGCCCCGTGGCACCCGGCGGTAGACCAGCACGGTGGGCGGGCCACCGGCGGCGTCGGGGACCGGGATGCGGTACTGCTTGGGCGGGTGGCCGGTGGGGCCCAGGAGGACGGGCAGTACGCGTCCGTCCATCGGGCCGCCCTCGAAGGGGGTGTCTTCGCTCTTCACGGGACCAGTCTCAGACATCCGGTGTCAGGGTCCGCGCCAGCGCCGCCGTCTGCGGGTCGCGGGCGGCGGTGACGGTGAGGACGGCGACGAACTGCTCGACCAGCCAGTCGCGGAGCTCGTCGACGGGAGGCTGCTTCTCCTCGTCGAGCCAGATCAGGGACGCAGCCTCCACGGCGGTGATCCACATCCGTACGGTCATCCGGAGCCGGAGACCGGGATCGGTGACCCCGAGGTGGCTGAGGATGTGCTCGGCGGCGGCCCTGCGTACGCCGTCCACGATGGCGGTGGTGCGGGACGTCTCGACCACGCTGCCGCCCTGGAGCAGCGCGCTGAACCCGGCGTCGTGCTGGTCGACGAAGGTGAGGTAGCGGTCCAGGGCGCGGGAGAGACGGGTGAGCAGCGGGCCCTCGCGCGGTTCGTCGAAGCACTGCTGGAGCTCGTCGGCGGCGGACCTGAGCGCGGCCTCGTACAGCTGCTGCTTGCCGCCGGGGAAGTATCGGTACACCAGGGGGCGGGAGACTCCGGCCGCTTCCGCCACGTCGTCCAGGGACACGTCCTCGGGTGCGCGGTGCGCGAAGAGGCCGAGGGCGGCGCCGAGGAGCTGGGTGCGGCGCTCCTCGACACTCAGACGGCGGTAGGCGGGCGCGGCAGGGGTCATGGGTGCAGCGTAGTCGGGCGTCTGGGGGTGCGTCGTGGCTGGTCGCGGAGGTACGTGCGCTGGACCCAGCTTCTTCGGGGGCGCGGGGAACTGCGCGACCAGCCCCCACCGGCCGTCAGCCGAAACTCAGGCCAGCAGCCCCGAAGACCTCCACAGCCGTCGCCCGACACCCCGCAGCACCCCGATGTCGTCCAGGAAGTCCGTCAGCTTCTTCGCACCCGTCTGCATGACCTCCCGCCGGTGGCCGCTCGCCTTCACCTGGGCCAGGGCCTCACGGTGGTCCAGGCCTACGTTCGTGTAGACCTCGGGGTTGACGAAGGCGACCGAGAACACCCGGGCGAACTCACCCGACGTGACCCGCGTGAACTCCTGGGACCACCGCGGCGCCGTCATCATCTGGCGGCGCAGTTCCTCACGGGCGTACCGCACATGCCGCGCCTCCTCCACCACGTGGATGCGGGTCACGCCCCGGATCAGGGGCTGGACCCGCTCGTCCGGGAACGTCAGCCGCTGCATCCAGTCGAGGACCTCCTCGCCGAGCAGCGTGGCCGTGAAGGAGCCGGGGGTGGTGGAGATGGTCTTGAAGAGGCGGCCCAGGTTCTGGTGGGCCCGGCTGACCGGGTACCAGGGGGTGCCGCCGTGCGAGATCAGGCGGGCGAACATCTTCGAGTGCCGGCACTCGTCCTCGATCTCGGTCAGCGCGTAGCGCACATGCGCGCTCGTCGCCGCCTTGTCGTAGATGTGCCGGACGAGCAGCTGCATGAGGATGATCTCGAACCAGATGCCCAGCGAGGCCAGCGCGGCGGCCTCGTGCTGGGAGAGCAGGATGCGCTGCTCCTCGCTCATCCGCTTCCACATCGGGGTGTCGTAGAGGGAGACCAGCTCCGGGGGCCAGAACCACTTGCCCTCCTCGAAGGGCGCCTCCCAGTCCAGTTCCTTGTCCGGGTCGAAGGAGTGCTTGGCGGAGGAGTCGAGGAGCCGCTGGGCCACCTGCTCCCGGTCCTTCAGCAGGCCGAGCGCATCGCGCAGCCCTGCGAGCGCGTCGGCGTCCGTCAGCGTCGTCATGCCCTTATGAGACTGCTTGTCAGCAAGCTCGTCAATCCCTCGCGCGCGACTTGTTGACCCCGCGTCTACCGCGTGTGAGCCTGCGGGACATGCCGACTTTCGACCTGTACGCCACAGATCCGGGAGATCCCCACTGGCAGGTGCCGGCGACCGGCGCGGCGCGTTTCAGCTGGGAGTACGACGACGGGCGGGACCGTCTGCTGGCCCTCTACCAGAAGGGCAAGGACAAGCAGTGGGACGGGCAGAGGCGCATCGACTGGGAGTTGGAGGTCGATCCGAACGACCCGCTGGGCACACCCGACGAGTCCATGTCCCTGTACGGCACCAAGCACTGGGCGAAGCTCACCGACAAGGACAAGGGTGAGCTGCGGCAGCACTACGCCTCCTGGCAGTTCAGCCAGTTCCTGCACGGTGAGCAGGGCGCGATGGTCTGCGCCGCGCGGATCGTCGAGTCCGTGCCCGACCTCGACGCCAAGCTCTACTCGGCGACCCAGGTGATGGACGAGGCCCGGCACGCCGAGATCTACGGCCGGTTCCTGCACGAGAAGATCGGGATGCTCTACCCGATCAACGACAACCTCCAGTCCCTGCTGGGCGACACCCTGCGGGACAGCCGCTGGGACATGCCCTATCTGGGGATGCAGGTCCTCATCGAGGGGCTCGCCCTCGCCGCCTTCGGCATGATCCGCGACACGACCGACAAGCCGCTGCCGAAACAGATCCTGGCGTACGTCATGCAGGACGAGGCAAGGCATGTGGCCTTCGGACGCATGGCGCTGCGCGACTACTACAAGCAGCTCAGCGACGCCGAACTCCGGGAACGGGAGGAGTTCGTCATCGAGGGCTGCTATCTGATGCGCGACCGCCTCCGCGGAGTCGAGGTCCTGGAGAACTTCGGCATCCCCACCGCCGAGGCCGAGGAGTACAGCGAGCAGTCCGAATTCCTCGCCCTGTTCCGGCAGTTGCTGTTCTCGCGCATCGTGCCCTGCGTCAAGGACATCGGACTGTGGGGCAAGCGGCTCCAGCAGGCCTACGTCGACATGGGGGTCTTCGAGATGGGGGACTCCAACCTCGATCTGCTGATGGCCCAGGACGAGGAGATCGCCGAGAAACTGGATGCGGAACGGTTCGCGGCGGAGGAGCATGAACGGGTCGCGGAGGTGCGGCAGTCGATCGACCTGGGAGCCAGTGAGTGAGTGCCGTTCCGGACCGTGCCGCCGCACGCCGCAGCCTCGAAGGCCTCGCCCTCGGCGACGCCTTCGGCGAGCGGTGGTTCCCGCTCTTCCGCGAGCCCCGGCAGGCGTACAACGAGGTCCGTGACCGTCGTATGCCCCAGGAGCCCGAGTGGCACTGGACCGACGACACGGCCATGGCGCTCGGGATCTTCCGGGTGCTCGACGAGTTCGGTGAGATACGTCAGACCGAGCTGGCCCAGGCGTTCGCGCTCGGCTACGACGTCGATCCCGCCCGTGGGTACGGCCACGGCATGCACCAGTTGCTGCCCCGGCTGCTCCACGAGCCCGGCCGCTGGCCCGAGTTCGCCCGGGAGCTGTTCGGCGGCGAGGGCAGCCTCGGCAACGGGGCGGCGATGCGGGTGGCGCCGCTGGGCGCGTGGTTCCACACCGATGTGTCCCGGGTCGTCGAGCAGGCCACCCTGTCGGCCGAGGTCACACACGCCCACCCGGAGGGGGTGGCGGGCGCGGTCGCCGTGGCGGTGGCCGCGGCGCTCTCCGCCGGGCACGAACTGACGCTGGACGCGGTGGCGGCGCTGACGCCCCGCAGCGCGGTGCAGGGGGGCCTCGTCCGGGCCGCGGAGGTCCCCTTCTCCACCGAACCGTGGAAGGCCTCCGACCTCCTCGGCAACGGACAGCGCATCCGCGCCGACGACACCGTCCCCTTCGCCCTCTGGTCCGCCGCCCGCCACCCCGACGACCTCGTCTCCGCCCTGTGGACCACCGCCGAGGGCTTCGGTGACGTCGACACCACCTGCGCCATCACGGGCGGCGTCGTCGCCGCCCGCACGGGCGTGGAGGGCGTGCCGGAGGGGTGGCTGCGGCGTCGGGAGGCGGTACCCGGCGGGGCCGGCTAGACCCCGCAGCCCAGGTCCTCCGGCACCGCGAAGGACACCGGCTCCGCGCCCTGGGCCGGGAACGACGTGCGCAGGGTGAAGGCGTACGGAGTCGGGCCGTTCGCCCGCAGATGCAGGAGGCGGGACTCGGCCTCCGCGACCGTCGGGCGATGGCCGGCCGGGACCCACCACAGGGCCGTCATCGCCTCCGCGACCTTCTCGAACCACTCACGGCGGCGGGCCAGCATCTCGCGGTGCTGCCCCTGGTACATGAAGGCCGTCAGGGCGTTCGGATCGCGCCACACCGTCAGGTTGATGATCAGCCAGTCGTCCCCGAACACCTTGATGTCGGTCGCGTCGCCCCCCTCGGACTGGAGCCGCCAGACATACCCGTCGGCCACCTCCGCGGAGGCGTTGACCGGGTCGAGCGCGTCGACGAAATCCTTCAACTCGGGTGAGTCCAGCGGGAACTTGAGGCGGGAGATATTGACCTGGGCGAGTTCGTACGCGACGGCTGAAGTCATGTACCGAACGGTAGGTCGGGGCGCCACTCATCGGTACCCCCGTCTCAGGAACTGAGCACCGCCTCCATCACCGCCCGGGCGATCGGCGCCGCGTCCCCGCCCCCGCTGATCTCCCCCCGGTCCGCCTCCGCGTCCTCCACCACCACGGCGACCGCGACCTTCGGTTCCATGGCGCGCTCGCCCTGCGCCCAGGAGATGAACCAGGCGTACGGCGTCCCGGAGTTGCCGACCCCGTGCTGCGCGGTGCCGGTCTTGCCGCCGACGGTCGCGCCGGGGATCGCGGCGTTGGTGCCGGTGCCCTCCCGCACCACGTCCTCCATCAGCTCCTTCAGACGTGCGGCGGTCGACGGATACATCGCCTGGCGTACCGTCCGCGCGCCGGACGTCCCCACGGTGGCGCCGCCCGAGCGGGTCGTACGCTCCACCAGATACGGCGGCCGCACCTGCCCCCCGTTCGCGACGGCCGCCGACACCATCGCCATCTGCAACGGCGTGGCCCGTGTGTTGTACTGCCCGATCGACGACAGCGCGAGCTGCGCCTTGTCGACGGAGACGTCGAAGGTGCTCTCGGCGACGGAGAACGGGATGCCGAGCCCCTGGTCGTTGAAGCCGAACCCGGCCGCCGTGGCCGCCATGTCCGTCACCCCGACCCGCACCCCCAGCTTGGCGAACACCGTGTTGCACGACCACACGAAGGCCGCGTGCACCGAGGCGTCCTCGCAGCCCGTCGCCTCGTTCACCAGCGAGGTCGAGGTGCCCGGCAGCCGGTACGGGTCCGGTGAGTTCGTCGGCTTCTCCACGTCCGTCACCACGCCCGCGTCCAGCGCGGCCGCCGCGGTGACCACCTTGAAGGTCGAACCCGGCGGATAGGTCTGCCGGATCGCCCGGTTGAGCATCGGCTTGTCCGGGTCCTCGTTCAGCCCCGCCCAGGACCGCTCCACCGCCGTGTCGTTCCCGGACAGCACCCCGGGGTCGTACGACGGACTCGACACCAGTGCCAGAATCCGGCCGCTCGACGGCTCGACGGCCGCCACCGCGCCCTTCCGTCCGGCGAGCCCCGCGTAAGCGGCCTCCTGGGCGGCCCCGTTGATGGTGGTGACCACGTTCCCGCCGGGGCTCTGGGCCCGGGTGAAGTCGTTCCACAGCGGGAACGCCGAGAGCATCGGGTCGGTCCCGGACAGGATGCCGTCCTCGGAGTGCTCCAGGAACGTCGTGCCGTAGATCTGCGAGGCGAACCCGGTGACGGGCGCGTACAACGGGCCCTTGGGATACGTCCGTTCGAAGCGCAGCCGCCCGTCGGTGTCCTGGGAGCCGGTGACCGGCTCCCCGCCGACCAGGATGTCGCCGCGCGGCTGGCTGTAACGGGCGATGGAGGAGCGGCGGTTGGCGGGATTGTCGTCGTAGGACCGGGCCTCGAAGACCTGGACGCGGGTGGCGTTGACGAGCAGCGCCCCGAGCAGCAGGGCGCAGAAGCAGGCGGCGTGGCGGATGTAGCGGGTCATGTGCCGGGTCCTGTCCTGGGTCACGGGGCGACCTCCCCGTCGTACTGACTGCGGGCCGAGTCGCTCACCCGGATCAGCAGCGCCACGATCGCCCAGTTGGTGACGACCGACGAGCCGCCCTGCGCCAGGAACGGCATCGCCATCCCGGTCAGCGGGATCAGCCCGGTCACCCCGCCCGCGATGACGAACACCTGCAACGCCACGATCGAGGCGAGCCCGACGGCCAGCAGCCGTCCGAAGGGATCGCGCAAGGACAGCCCGGCCCGGATCCCGCGCTCCACCAGCAGGGCGTAGAGCAGGAAGATCGCCGACAGTCCGGCGAGCCCCAGCTCCTCGCCCGCCGTCGCCAGGATGAAGTCCGACTTCGCCGCGAACCCGATGAGGATCGAGTGCCCGAGCCCCAGCCCGGTGCCGAGCATGCCGCCGGCGGCGAAGGCGAACAGGGACTGCGCGAGCTGGTTCGGCCCCTGCCCGGCCTCGATCGAGGCGAACGGATGCAGCCAGTCCTCCACCCGGCTGTGCACATGCGGCTCCAGCCAGCCGACCGCGACCGCGCCGAGGGAGGCCAGCAACAGGCCCACGGCGATCCAGCCGGTGCGCCCGGTGGCGACGTAGAGCAGGATCACGAACAGTCCGAAGAACAGCAGTGACGTCCCGAGGTCCCGTTCCAGCACCAGCACGCAGACACTCAGCAGCCAGATCGCCACGATCGGCCCGAGCACCCGTCCCGTCGGCAACTGGAGCCGCCACACCCGGCGGCCCGTGTACGCGAGGGCGTTGCGGTTGGCGGCGAGATAGGCCGCGAAGAAGACCGCCAGCAGCACCTTCGCGAACTCGCCCGGCTGGATGGAGAATCCGGCGATCCGGATCCAGATCCGGGCGCCGTTCACGGAGGGGAAGAAGATCGGCAGGGTGAGCAGCACCAGGGCGGCGGCGACACAGACGTAGGCGTATCGCTGGAGCACGCGGTAGTCGCGCAGCAGCAGCACGGTCACGATGAACAGGGCGACGCCGACCGTGGACCACACGAGTTGGGTGGGGGCCGCCCGGTCGCCGGGCGTCTCCAGGTCGAGCCGGTAGATGAGGACCAGGCCGAGCCCGTTGAGCAGGACGCCGATGGGCAGGAGCAGCGGATCGGCGTACGGCGCCCGGAAGCGCACCACGAGATGCGCGACCAGCGCGAGCACGCCGAGCCCGGCGCCGTAACCGGCGGCGCCGGGCGGGACGGTGCCGTGGGTGGCGAGGCCGACGTCGCAGTAGCCGTACACGGAGAGCAGTACGGCGACGACGATGAGGGAGAGTTCGATGCCACGGCGCCGGGGCAGGCGTACAGCGGGAGCGGGGGGATCCGCTTGAGCCACGGTGGTTCCGGCCTTGGTCATGTCCGGAACTTACCCAAATGGTGCAGGTTGTCTTCCTAGCCCATCAGCACCAGCGTGGCGCGGGCCCGATGTTGTCGATGTACCGGGCGGCGCCCCAGGCCCAGGTGCCGTCCGTGAGGAGGTACCAGAGGTGGTTGCCGTCGATGTTCTGGCCACCGGTCTTGCAGAAGATCGACACGATCTCGCCCTGGTAGGCGTAGCGGATGACCTGGGAGCCGGTCGTCGGCTTGCTCCGCAACCGCAGCGTGCTGGCCGTGACGACGCCCTTGTAGAGACGCTGGTTGCTCTGCTGGTGCTGACCCCAGTCACCGCGGGAGTCACTCTGCGCGTCACCTTCGGAGTCGCCCCAGTCACCGCGGGAGTCGCTCTGGGAGTCGTTCTGAGAGTCGTTCTGGGAGTTGCTCTGCGAGTCGCTTTGGGGGCCACCCCAGTCGTCGTCCGCGACAGCGGGCGTGGCGACGGCCGCGGCGAGGAGGGCGCCGGTGGCGACGGTTATGGAGAGGCGGGAGCGCAGGGACATGGGGGAGACCTCCACGTATGGGGCGAAGCTGACTATTCGCCACATTAGGAGTGCTCGCAGACGGACGCGCGCCACGATGGGCCATAGGAGCGCACAGCGCTCCTTCAAGGGGCGCGGGGAACTGCGCGACCAGCCACCCACGACCGCAGGGCCGCGAACTACCGCAGCACCAACGTCGCAACCGCCCCACCACCGGCCGCATTCGAAAACGAAAGCCGCGCCCCCAACACCTCCGCCTGCCCGAGCGCAATGGTCAACCCCAGCCCATGCCCCTTGGAGCCCCCCTCCGTACGGAACCGCTGCGGCCCATGCTCGACCAGATACTCCGGAAACCCGTCCCCGTGATCCCGCACGGACACCACGGGCCCCTCCACGGTCAGAACCACGGGCCCGCGCCCATGCCGATGCGCATTCGCCACGAGATTCCCCAGCACCCGCTCCAGCCGCCGCCGATCCGTCTCCACCGAGACATCCCGTACGACGACGACCTCGGTGTCCGTCCCCGACGCCCGCACCACCCGCTCGGCCAACGCCCCCAACGGCTCGGTGTCCAGCTCCACCCGCTCCCGCCCGGTGTCCAGCCGCGAGATCTCCAGCAGATCCTCCGTCAGCGTCCGCAGCGCCCCCACCCGATCCCGCACCAACTCCGTCGGCCGCCCCGGAGGCAACAGCTCCGCCGCCGCGTGCAACCCGGTCAACGGCGTGCGCAGCTCATGCGCCACGTCCGCCGTGAACCGCTGCTCGCTCAGCAGCTTTCCCTGGAGCGAGGCCGCCATGGAGTCCAGCGCGGAAGCAACGGCAGCCACCTCGTCGGGAGCCCGGGTCGGATCCTTCGTCCGGGGATCGTCGACCCGCGCGTCCAGATCGCCCGCGCTGATCCGCCGGGCCACCTGGGCCGTGGCGTGCAGCCGACGCGTCACCCGGGTCACCGCGAACGCGCCCACCAGCAGCGTCGCCCCGATCGCCAGCGCCGAGGACCACAGGATCGACCGGTCGAGGGCGGCGATGGTGTGGGCCTGCTGGCGGTAGTCGACACGGACCGCGAGGGCCCGGTTCCCGTCGGCGGGGCCGGCCGCCCACATCGTGGGATCCCCGTCCCGGGAGGCGACCATCGTGCCGCGGTCGCCCGCCACGGCCAGGTCCCGCAGAGAGTCCGGCAGCTCCGGCGGATCGACACTCGCGAACGGCCCGAGGGTGTCCCCGGCCTCGTACGCCGAGGTCGCGTCCTCGAGCCGTTGGAGCGCGAGGTCGCGGGCCTGGCCGACGGTCTGGTTGGTCACCGAGACATGCACGAGGACGCCGAGCAGCGCGGCCAGCGCACAGCACATCACCGTGATGAAGAGGGCGGCCTTCACGGCGAGGGTGCCGGCCCACCGGGGGAGCGCGAGCCTCACCGCGCGCTCGCCGACGGGGACGGGCTCTTGCCGATGTGCAGCATCTCGTCGTGGGTCAGCAGCATGACGTGCTGCTGCGGATCCCAGGTCCACTGGAAGCGGTACTCGTAGTCCGCGAGGTCGGACGGCGCGTGGATGATCACCGAGCGCCCGGCCAGCTCGACCCCGCTCACGGCGTCCTCGTTGGCCATGACCTGGACCAGCCGGCCGCCCTCGACGGTGTAGACGCGCACCGCCGTCTGGTGGCCCGGCAGCAGCCGGAAGCCCAGCGTCAGGTCGTCGCGCCCGTCGCCGGTGAGGTCGCGGTAGTACGCCTTGAGCAGCGGGCACCGGCTGTCGGCCGGCTTCCTCCCGCAGTACGGCATGCGGCGGGCCGTCTCGTGGTACGGCGCCTTCGCACCGGAGTACTCGTCGGGATGCTGGGCGATCTCCGCCTTCACGACGGCCACCGGATCCACCTTGTGGACGTCGTCGCCCGGCGCGGTGATGCCCTTCATGGCCTCGGACTCGCCGTCGTCGTAGTTCCAGGCGGGACTGGTGGCGGGGGTCAGATTCGGCCACAGCCGGGCCGGGCTGGTCGCGGTCGAGGTGGGGCCCGCGCCGTGCAGCCCGCCCGCGTCACCGCAGCCCGCGACGGTGGCCAGCACCAGGGCGGCGGTGACGAGGGGACGGACGGGGCGTGGCACTGTGCTCCAGAGGCGGACGGGAACGGACGAGGACGATGACCGGCCCGTACACCTTATTCGTACGGAAGTCCTTTTTGCGCACCTGATGGGCGTGACGTGGGCCTACTCTGCCAGCTCCTCCAGCAGCCGTGCGGTCGGCAGACCCGCCCGCAGATAGTCGACGAACAGGTCGTTGTGCAGCGCCCACGGCGAACGGCGGGACCGGATCGTCCGGATCGCCTCCTCCGCGGAGCGCCCGCTCCGGATCAGTGTGTGCGCGATGACCAGTCCCGAGCGGTTGTAGCCGTGGTAACAGCGGACGAGGACCTTGCGGCCCTCGTCCAGTGCGTCGCTCGCGGCCTGCGCGAGACGTATCACGCCCGCGAGCTGGGTTCCGTCCAGTGGCCCGTCGGGAATCGGCCAGACATGGTGTTCCACTCCCGGGTCGGGCCCGTGCCCCGGCAGCCTCAGCAGAGTCTGGACGAGATCGAACTCGTCCCGTACGACGGCGAATTCCAGTTGCCCCGAGTGGCCCCTGAACTCGTGCCCGCCCATCCACAGGCCGGGCACTATCTCATTCCATGGACTGTCCGGGGCCGGTACGTCGGGCTGCTTCCTGCGGGTACGCAATAACGCCTCCCCAACTCCCCCACCCAACTACTCCCAAAGGTAACCGCCTTCTTGCCCCTGGAGCACCCCGCCTGTTCCCATGGTCAAGGGGTGATGGTGCATGAGCGGACTGCGCGTCATACCGACCTGGCGGCACGGCCAGGAGCGGCTCTACGTGTGCCTGACGGACGGGCGGAACGTCGCCTGGTACGACCGTGAGGCGGCCCGGGTGAACCTGTTGAGCGAGGAGCGCAGGGACGACGTACTCGAAGTCCTCGGACCCTTCCTGACCGGCCCGGTGGCGGTGGGCCCGCCCCCGGTGCCGACACCGGCGGAGCTCGCCCGGCTCACCCTCCACCCGGACGACGACCTGGCGCCCAACCGCCCCGGCGAGGCCCTCCAGATCGCCCTCGACCGCGACCCCGGACCATCGCACCGGCTGCGCCCGGACCCGCGTCGCAGGGCCCTGCTGGCCGAGCAGGCGGTGGGGGAGGCGCTGGACCGGCTGGACGGGGCGGGCTGGCACGTCCTGCACTCGGTCCCGTTCCCCGGCGGTGACCGCGTCCACCATCTGGCGATCGGCCCGGGCGGGCTCTTCGCGATCCACACGCTGTACGCCCGCAAGCAACGGGTGACGGTCGCCGACCCCATGGTCACCCTGGGCCGCCGTGAACCCCATCCGCTGCTGCGCCGCGTCCGCGCCGACGCCGACCGCGCCTCCTACGCCCTGACCGCCGAGGTCCACCCCGTCCTCGCCCTCGTCGGCCCGACGGACGTCCGGATCACGGCCCCGCTGCGGGAGGTCCGGGTCATCGCGGACACGGAGGTGGAGAGCCTGGCCCGGCTCGGCGGGATGCTCAAGCCGGCGGACGTGGAGGCGTTGCACGCGATGGCGCGCGATCGGCACACGTGGGCGTCCGGTGGTTGAGCGGTTGGGCGGTTGGGCGGTTGGGCGGTTGGGCGGTTGGGCGGTGAGGGGCGGCCGGGGTGCTTTGGCGCTGGGCAGGCCGGATGAAGACGGTGTGATGGCGCCGGCCGGCGGGCCTGCGAGGAGGCGTGGAACCGTGCCGGCAAGGTGCCGCCGCGGGGCGGTCCGCCGGGTGCGGGCGGCTTGTCGTATGCCTGTCGTCCCGTCGGATCCGTGGTTAGGGGAGTGGCGCGGCGTCGGCGCTGTCGAAGAGCGGGGCGAGCAGGTCGCCGTGGTCCTGGAGGCGGGGTGCGATGTCCGTGGCGAGGAAGGTGAGGTGGCCGGGTGAGCGGCACTCCTCGACCTCGTCCCAGGTGACGGGAGCGGAGACGGTGGGCTCCTGGCGGGCCCGCAGCGTGTAGGGCGTGGCGGTCGTCTTGCGGGCCGCGTTCTGGCTCCAGTCGACGAAGACCTTTCCGGGGCGCAGGCTCCTGGTCATCCGGTGCACGGCGAGGCGGGGGAGGGCGCGCTCGGCGGCGACGGCGAGCTCCTTGGCGTACTCCGTCACCCGTTCGGAGGGCGTGGGGCGCACGGCGGCCAGCAGATGCAGCCCCTTGGACCCGGACGTCTTCGCGTACGCCACGATCCCGTCCTCGGCGAGCCGCTCCCGCAGCCAGAGCGCGACCTCGCAGCAGTCGACGACGGTGGCGGGAGAGCCGGGGTCGAGATCGAAGACGATCCGGTCGGCGACGTTGGGCCGCTGGATCACCCACTGGTGCGTATGGAACTCCGTGACGAGGTTCGCGGCCCACATCAGGCTCGCCAGATCCTGCACCAGCACCATCCGCGCCGGCCCCTCCGACCTGGGCACCTCGGCGGTGGTGACCCAGTCGGGCGTACCCGGCGGCACGTTCTTGGCGAAGAACACCTGACCGTCGGGGCCGTCCGGATAGCGCAGGAAGGACAGCGGCCGGTCGCGCAGATGGGGGAGCAGGGCTTCGGCGGTGGTCGCGTAGTAGTGCAGCATCTCGCCCTTGGTGAACCCGGTCGCGGGATACAGCACCTTGTCCAGATTGCTGAGCGCGAGCCGGTGCCCGTCCACCTCGGTGATCGGCGTCATACGATGAGAATTGCATGCAAAAGGGCGGATAGGGGTTTTTACCGTACGGAAAGGTCCTGATCGTGCGATCCATATGGAACGGCGCCATCTCGTTCGGCCTGGTCAGCATCCCGATCAAGCTGGTCAACGCCACCGAGAGCCACTCGATCTCCTTCCGCCAGATCCATCTGGAGGACGGCGGCCGCATCCGCTACCGCAAGGTCTGCGAGCTGGAGGAGAAGGAGGTCGGCTCGGCCGAGATCGGCAAGGGCTACGAGGACGCCGACGGCACGATCATCCCGATCACCGACGAGGACCTCGCCCACCTCCCGCTCCCCACGGCCAAGACGATCGAGATCGTCGCCTTCGTGCCGGCCGACCGGATCGATCCGCTCCAGATGGACGCGGCGTACTACCTCGCGGCGGGCGGCGCCCCGGCGGCGAAGCCGTACACACTGCTGCGGGAGGCCCTGAAGCGCAGCAACAAGGTCGCCATCGCCAAGTACGCGCTGCGGGGCCGCGAGCGCCTGGGCATGCTGCGGGTGGTGGAGGACGCGATCGCCATGCACGGGCTGCTGTGGCCGGACGAGGTCCGGGCCCCGCAGGGCGTCGCACCTGACACCAAGGTCACGGTGAACGACAAGGAGTTGGACCTCGCCGACGCGCTGATGGACACCCTGGGCGAGATCGACCTGGACGACCTCCACGACGAGTACCGCGAGGCTCTGGAGGAGGTCGTCGCCGCGAAGGCCGCCGGCGAGACCGTGCCCGAGGCTCCGGAACCCGCGAAGGGCGGCAAGGTCCTCGACCTCATGGCCGCCCTGGAGAAGAGCGTCCGCGACGCGAAGGAGTCCCGGGGCGAGGAGCCCGCGGAGGTCCGCCGCCTGCCCCAGCGCAAGTCGGCACGGGCGACACCGAAGCAGGCGGGGGGCAAGAAGTCGACGGCGACTGCGGCTGGGAAGAAGACGGCGGCTTCCGCGAAGAAGACGGCGACGACGAAGAAGACAGCGTCGAAGTCCACGGCGTCCAAGTCCACGGCATCGAAGTCCACGGCTTCGGCGAAGAAGACAGCGGCGAAGAAGACAACCGCGCGCAAGCGCTCGGCCTGAGACGATCCCGGGGTCTCTTCTCGCCGCACGCCGGGTTCCTCACCGCGACGGTGCTCAACCACAACGCCGCTGCCCGGCGGTGCCGAACTACCCGAGTCCGAGCCGCCGCAAGGCCAGTACCGCGTTGTGCCCTCCGAACCCGAAGGAGTTGCTGAGCGCGAGGTCGCCGTCGGTCGGCAAGTCGCGCGGAGCGCCGCGTACCACATCCAGCCCGACCGCGTCGTCGACCTCCCCGCACCCCACGGTCGGCGGCACCACCCCGTGATGCAACGTCAGCACGGCGGCAACCGCCTCGACCCCGCCCGCGGCCCCCTGGAGATGCCCGAGGTGCCCCTTCAACGCGGTCACCGGCACCGACCGCAGCCCCAGCACGGCCCGCAGGGCACCCGCCTCGGCGAGATCCCCCTCCACGGTCGCCGTCGCATGCGCGTTCACATGGACGACGTCCACCACGTACCCACCCGCGTCCCGCACCGCCCGCCGCACGGCGAGCGCGACCCCGCTCCCGGACGGATCGGGCGCGGCCATGTGATGCGCGTCGGCGGAGAGCCCCCACCCGGCGGCCTCGCAGTAGATCCGCGCACCCCGGGCCCGGGCATGCTCCTCGGCCTCGAGGACGAGCACCCCCGCCCCCTCGCCGTTGACGAACCCGTCCCGGTCCTTGGCGAACGGCTTTGAGGGCGACCCCTGCGCCAACCCCGCCTGGGACAGCGCCCGCATGGAGGCGAACGAGGCCATGATCGCCGGCGTGACGACGGCCTCCGCGCCACCCGCGAGAGCGAGGTCGACCCGGCCGTACCGTATGCGGTCGATGGCCTGCCCGATCGCCTCGGTCCCGGAGGCGCACGCGCTGGTGACGGTCCGTGCCTCGCCGGTGATGTGCAGATCGAGCGAGACCTGGGAGGCGGCCTGCGAGGGCACGGTCATGGGCGTGGTGAGCGGCGAGACCCCGCGAGGCCCCTTGTCCCGCAGCTTCCGGTCCCCGCCCACGAGCACGGACGCGTCCCCGAGAATCGCGCCGAGACTGACCCCCACCCGCGCCGGATCGAGCCCGCTCTCGACCGTCCCGCCGTCCACGAACCCGGCGTCCCCCCAAGCCTCCCGGGCGGCCAGCACGGCGAACTGGGCGGCACGGTTCATCCGCCGAGCGGCCGCGCGGGGCAGCAGCGTGACGGGATCCACGGGCACGGTCCCGGCCACCCGCACCGGCAGCTCACGGAACTCCTCGTCGTCCAACTCCCGTATCCCGTGCCGCCCGTCGAGCAGCCCCCGCCACAGCTCGTCGACCCCGACACCGAGCGGAGTGACGGCCCCGAGCCCGGTGACGACGACCCGCCGGGGTCCAACGGCGGCGGCCTCACGCGCGGGCCGCGGGTGATGTCGTACGACCATCCCCTCCCGATCCGCGTCGGCGGCCCACCGCCGCACATCACGGTCGGACACGGGCGC
This sequence comes from Streptomyces sp. NPDC001536, assembly GCF_042894505.1. Classification (NCBI taxonomy): domain Bacteria; kingdom Bacillati; phylum Actinomycetota; class Actinomycetes; order Kitasatosporales; family Streptomycetaceae; genus Streptomyces; species Streptomyces sp. NPDC001536. Next base: position 141,350 of record NZ_JBIAVQ010000015.1, on the reverse strand, counting down.
GTCGGCGCAGTGGTCGAGGTCCCGGTGCCAGACCCCCCACCGGCGTACGAAGGTCACCTCGACGGCGGCCGGATCGACGGCCCGCAGGGATCCGACCCGGTCCCCGTCCCGGAACTCGACGTCGTCGAGAGGGGGCGAGGAGAGGTGGGGCACACCGGCGACATCCATCCGCCGACAGGCGACGGTCACCGGCCGCTCCCGCCCGAGCACCTCGTCGCGGTCCACACCGCCCAACGGCGGCCGCAACGTCAGCCGGATCGTCTCCGGCGACTCGGGCAGCGTGTGGGTGACGACGTACCACCGCGGCCCCTCGACATCCTCCGGCGCCAGGGCGACGAGATCACCCGGGATGACCTCGGCGGCGCTAACAGGGTGGGGATTTATCGGTACTTGGGAATTCTCGGACGATTTGGACATATCCGCACATGCTTCCTGTGGTCCGAACTGCCTTGCGGCAGACCGTCCCGAGTGAACTGGACGCAAGCCGGAAAGGCCATTGTTGAAAGGAAAACATGCCCGGCTTCTTGCGATCCGCAAACGGACCGCAGAACGAACCAGCCGTCAACTCGCGTCAGCATCCGCCGAGTTACCCGAGCCGATGGCGGATGATCTGTGTGGAAGGTCACGGTCGCACACAGCTCGATCATCGCCCGCCATCACCAGCGCGGTACCCACCGCCAGCCCGAGCGCCGGCAGCACCGGAAACCGCCCGTCGGGAGCGAAGCCGTGCACGGCGAAGCGAGCGAGAGACGGGACGGCGATCCCGATCCCGACCCAGAGCGTCCAGGAGCGCCTCTGCACCGGGAGCCGGACCCGCTCATGAATCCCCGCCAACGGCCGTACCCCCGCCACCACTCCGGCCATCACGACCCCGAGCACCACCAGCCACGGCACCCGCAGCCCCCACCAGCCGAGCGATCCGAGCGCGGGCTGCGGCGCGAGCCCGGTGAGATAGAAGCAGGCGGCCACGACGAGCACGGGCAGCATGTGCCACAGATAGAGCGTCATGCTGGCACCCCCGACACCCCGGACCACCCGCCACACCCGCTCCCGCGCAAGCACCCTCCTGAGCGGCGGCGCGAGCAGCAGACACCCGCCCACCTGGGCCACCACCCAGGCGAGCATGGCGAGCGAGGGCGGATCGGTGTTGCTGGGATCCTGCCCGGTGACCCGGATGAGACTGACGGGATAAGGCCCGAGGACGACGAGCCCGGCGAAGGCCACCCCACCACAGCCCGCGAGCGCGAGCCCTTTCCCTCGCAGCAGACCGTCCCGCCAGCAGAAGCCGAGCTGATAGGCGACACCCCACACGAGGACGTAGCCGAGGATCCCTCCGTACGGCACGAACGCCGCCACCGCGGCGACCGCCCCCATCCCGACCGGCACAAGCAGCCCCCACCGCACATGCGCCGCATACAGCAACGGCGTGAGCGCCCCGAGCACCACATACACCGGCAGAAACCAGAACTGCATCGCCATGGCCCACCCGACGAGCTCCAGCGTGCCGGAATCCACCCCGACGCCCTGACACACCCCTACGGCGACCAGCACCAGCCCGCTGTAGACCCCGGCGGGCACCAGCAACCGCAGAACCCGCCGCCGCACCCACCCCGAGCCCCCACCCCTCGCGGCCCCCCAGGACCCACCCGCCGCATACCCTCCCGCCAAAAAGAACACCGGCATGACCTGAAACCCGAGCGTCAGCCACTGCGTCCACGCAATCTCAGCGAGCAACTCCGGCGCCCGAATCGCCCCATCGGGCTCCCGCACGAGCGCGGTGATGAGCCAGTGCCCGACAACGACCGACACGATCGCCCACGCCCGCAGCAAGTCGACGTACCGATCTCTCCCCATGCCCGCCGATGCTGCCACCAACTACTTCCCCCAGCCCCCGACTTGCCGAAGTCCCCCGACAAGCGAAGACCGCGACCGCCCTTCAAGTAGCCGACCACCTCTTGGACTCGAGCCCCACCATGCCCCCGCCACGAAGCCAAATCCCGAACACGCGGCCACACTGGAGTACACCCGGCCGCTCTTCGCCCCGGACACGAGCAGTGGGCCCACGCGCACGGGCGACGCCCCACGGCGAGCACCCACCGGACCATCCGAGTCACTGCCGAACGCCGAGTAAAGCCGCCTCGATCCCCCAGCACCCCACGCCCCACACATACGCGAAGACCCCGCACTCAGCGTTTCCGCTGCTTACGGGGTCTCTGGGCACCTCATACAGGGTGCCCCCGGCAGGATTCGAACCTGCGCACACGGCTCCGGAGCACAATCAGAGTTCGGCTTGCGAATGGTTCCTGACCAGCAGGTTCCTTGATCCACGGAAGCATGTGGTGCCCCCTGTATCGCAGATAGTGCGAAGTCGGAAGTCGCCTCCGGCTCCTGCGCCCATTGACTGGTCGGCTTCGCCGACGGGCTGTAACACCCCGGGTTGTCCCATCGGGGTCAGTAGGCCCCCGTTCCTCGCACCACTGCGGACCCGGTACGCGCCAGGATCGATAGGTCCAGGGCCATGGACCAGTTGTCTACGTAGTAGAGATCGAGCCGGACCGCCTCGTCCCAGGACAGGTCGGAGCGTCCGCTGACCTGCCACAGCCCGGTGAGTCCGGGCTTGACGAGCAGCCGGCGCTTGACCTCCGGCGCGTACTCCTCCACTTCCTCCGGCAGCGGCGGGCGGGGACCGACGAGCGACATGTGGCCCCCGAGGACGTTGATCAGTTGTGGTAGTTCGTCGAGCGAGGTGCGGCGCAGGAAGGAACCGACCCGGGTGATCCGGGGGTCCCGCGGCAACTTGAACACCATCCCGGCGCGGTTGTTGAGGTGCAGGTGCTCTGCCAGCTCTGCCCGCAGGGCCTCAGAGTCAGCCCGCATAGTTCGGAACTTGAGCATGGTGAATTGGTCGCCGAAGCGGCCCACTCGCCGGGTCCGGGACAGGGCCGGGCCAGAGCTGTCCAGCCTGATCGTTAGGGCGATGAGCAGCATGGGCAGCGCCAGCATCAGCAGGAGGCTGGCGGCGAGGGTGCGGTCCATCAGTTCTTTGGGTAGTCGGGAAACCCGGGAAATGTCGGGTCTCTTGATCCGAATTAGTGGAACTCCGTCGGTAGGTCGTACTTCCAGTCGGGAGGCTGACACGTCGGTCAGTACTGGGGCTAGTAGGAAGTCGACATCTTGTACGGCCGCGCTCCAGGACATGCGGCGCAGCACGGCGGGGTCAGCTCCGGGAATCGGTAGGGTGACCAAGGAGCTGATGCCCAGGGCGTGGATAACGTCGTCTATGCGGTCCGTACCACCAAGAACGGGGAGGCCTGCGTCCCGTACCTCCGCGGCATTTTCCGGGTCGCTCAAGCATGCGCCCGCGACCTTGAATTGTTGTGCGTTGCCTCGCCGCATCGCAGAGAATAGGTGCACGATATCGCGTGAGGGTCCAACCAGGAGCGTCGTGCTGCGGTCCAGGCCTTGCCTCCATTTCCTACGCCTACTCCAACGCAGAACCTCCTGGGCTATATAAGAGGAGAGTACTCCCAGCCATAGGGGAATTGTACTTGCACTATTGCTTGAGTCGATTCCCAAAAGAGCATGCGCCAGACTAGCCAGTGCAGTAAGAACAAGCCCATCGACAAGCATGGCGCCGAATGGGTTTTTCTGTCCTAGAGTCTGGAATGAGTACCTACGGCGAGCGAATCGCACCAGAACCCAGGCCGCCCCCAGCAGTACGGCAAACAGCCCTGTATGCGATGGATCGGATTGGTGGAGTGCGGAACCAGCCAGAGTTGTCATACCGGTCAGGTCGACGAAAACCGATCCGAATACGTACTTCCACGGCTTGCGATCTCTCTTGGGGTATGCGATTTCCGAATCCGCTGGCCATCCAGGATCAGGCTCTTCCCTGCTTCCGCCACCCGCGCCTACGGACACCAGAAGGGGGGAAGGTGCAGGCACGGGTGCTGGCTGTGGCTCAGGTGGCAAGTATCCGGTCTGGGCGGGGACCCCCAAAAGCCCTGCGAGGACCCTTCGGGGTAGGTTCATTCTGTCCGGAGATGGGATAATCGGCGCTGGCGGTGGAGAGGCTTCAAGCAAGCCGGAAAGAATCCGTTGGGTAATTTTCCCATCAGTCACTGGCCGCTCCCTCCGGTGAATTCAACACTGCTGCGAGGGCTGGAGCGCCCCTCTGCTGAAGGATCTCCAACCGCGTCAGCCACTTGAGGAATGTTTCCCAGCTGCGCCAAAAGAGATGGAGCCGAGAAACCGAGAGCTATCGCTGCCGCTACGCCACTAATAGATCCACTGGCGCCAAATGCCAAAGCGGTGGCCGAGCCGAGAAGCGTCCGAAAGAACGTCATCCAGAAGTGAGCTGGAATGTCTAGGTATACTCTCACTGAGGGGGGTTTAGCCCTTATTCTGCCGGTTGTTGTCTTTCGTGCTTCCTGCCAGCGTGCAAGACAGTTGAAGATCGAAAGCAGCTCGACCAGGGCACCGCCCGTAGCGCCCAGCAGGGCATACTCCCACCACTGCATATCGCCCCCACCCGCCACTGTTCAGACAGCATGGCAGTGCTGCAACTGACATGCGCGACGCCAGACTAGGTCGTCGGAGCCGCGTGTGTGCCTGTTTCGAGGGTCAGAGTGCTGTCGGAGGATGTCAGTCTCGGATCCTCGGGGGCTGGTGTGCTGGCCGTGAATGAGCGTGCCGGGTCTCTCCGAACTCGGCACACTGGTGAGGCTCAGACCAGCTTTCATACGGCCTTCGTGCCTCGAACGGGCGGCTGGGCCTACTGGCTGTAGCACCTCTGGGTGTTACAGCCGTCTGTAGCCGGACAGCCCGGACACTGGTGCTCTGAGCTGTCCGGTCTCTTTGTGCAGGTGGGAGCCGCAACCGGACAGTCGGACAGCCTGGACACCTCCCGGTATGGCTCCATCAGACCCGGACAATCCGTCCGGGTCCCCTCCTGATCTGTGCCACATGCTGACCATGGCGGGCCGGTAAGGGGCGAGGTCGCTTACCCGTTGCCCGCTGCGTCGGTACCGTGAGAGACGCCCCTACTCGGCAGCGGGAGGCAACACCCCATGCGTGGTCTCGGAGATCACCTCAGCATTGGTGAGCGCATCGCGTTCTACCGTAAGCGCCGCGGTTACACGCAAGAGGTGCTGGCCGGTCTGGTGGGCCGTAGCACTGACTGGCTCGCCAAGATCGAGACTGGGCGCCGGAAGCCACCGCGTATCGACATGCTCGCGGAGTTGTCGCACACCCTGCGCGTGCCCCTTGGGGATCTGCTCGGACAGACCGTCCTCATGGAAGACGAGCGGCAGCAGGATGACGTCCCTGCCGTACGTGACGCCCTCATGAGTCCGCGTCGCCTCTCGCGTCTGCTCTTCGGTCCCGACGCTGAGGCTCAGCTCCCGACGCCCGCCCCTGCGGCCGTACGTGTGGAGCAGGCGTGGAACGACTACCAGGGCGGACGGCTCGGCAGTGTCATCGCTGCCCTTCCTGCTCTGCTTCAGACGGCACAGGAGTTGGAGGAGCGAGCGGCGCGCCGCGGCGAAGACCGTGGCGATTGCTGGGCAGTGTCGGCGCGCACTCACCATCTCGCGGCTACGACACTTGCGAAGATCGGTGAATCGGACGTCTCATGGCTTGCGGCCGAGCGCGCGATGCGAGCGGCGGATGAGTCGGACGACCCGCTCGTGCTGGCATCCGCCGCGCGATCCGGCACGCATGCTCTTCTGGCGAACGGCCGGTACGACGATGCCCTGGAGCTGGGCAACACCGCGGCTGCATGGCTGTCGTCGCGGGTGATCGACAACGACCCCGCAGCGCTGAGCTTGCTCGGGATGATCCACCTGCGCGCTGCCGTCGCCGCAGCACGACACCAGGACCGGCCCACCGCCACGACCTTGTTGGACCGTGCCGAGGATCTCGCGGATGACCTGGGGGCGGATGAAAACTACTGGCAGACCGGGTTCGGGCCCACGAACGTACTGCTCCATCGCCTGTCCGTTGAGCTGGATCTCGACAACATCTCGTACGTCGTGGAGCGCGGCCGGATCAACGTCGACCACATGCCGCAGGAGCGCAGCGTCTCGCATCGCATCGACTTCGCGAGGGCTCTGTCGCTCGCCGGCCACGGAGATGAGGCGTTCGCCGAGCTGCGAACGGCTGAGCGCACGTCGCCGCAGCTCGTACGGAACAATCCGAGAGTACGTGAGACGCTACGGGACCTGATCAAGCAGTCTCCGGTGACCGGTGGCTCGCGTTCGTCTGAGGTGTTCGTGATGGCTCAACGGTGCAGGGCGGTGCAGTGAGTTCAGGCAAGCGCGGGGTGCTCGGAGTCGTCGGGTCGGCGGCCGGGGGCGTAGAGGCACTGCGCATCGGTCTCGTTGAGCCCGCGATGGACCGCGGATGGCAGGTGGCTGTCACACTGACGCCGACCGCGGGTCAGTGGCTGCGGATGAGCGGCGAGGTTGAACGGCTGGAGAAGCTCACTGGCCTTCCCGTGCGTGATGAACCGCGGCTGCCCGGAGAGGCGCCGCCGCATCCGCCCGTTGGTTGCTACGTGGTCGCTCCCGCGTCGGCCAACATGGTCGCCAAGCTTGCGACCGGTCTGATGGACAACCAGGCCCTGACACAGGTGGGCGAAGCCATCGGCACTCTCGGTCTGCCGGTCGTCGTCTTCCCGCGGGTGAACGCCGCGCACGCTCGCCATCCAGCGTGGCAGCGCCACATCGACACCCTGCGGGCCGGGGGAGTGCGCATCGTCGATGGTCCGGACGTATGGCCGTTGTACGAGCCGCGAGAAGCGCCGGCGGGGCGTGAACTCCCGTGGGCGGCGGTGCTGGACGCTGTGGATGAGGCTATTCGATGACGAGTCGTCAACCTGCCTGAGCTGCAAGGAAAGAGGACCCGGACATACTGTCCGGGTCCTCTTTCGTTTCCGGTCGCATGCTCATTGGCATGTCAGGGATCAATGAGCGGAGCAGTGCGAGTGGCCTGACTCTCACCGAGCTCGCCTTGATCGGGGCGAGTTTGAGGGAGGCGCGTACCACGGTCGAAAGCCTGCTGAGGCGTGCCGACGAACTCACGGCAAGGGTGGAGTCCCGTCACCGACTAGCTGTTCAAGGCGGTCGAGTCGCTCACCAAGCAGACGAAGAGCGTCATGAATCGAGCTGAGCTCTGTTGCCAGCGCGGTGAACGCGGGGCTACTGCCCGGCTCGCTGCCGAGCGGCAGCGATGGGTCACGGACGAATGTCCCGCGGCCCTGCTGGGTGAGAATCAGCCCCTCGTCACGGAGCTGGCCGAACGCGCTCTGCACGGTCATGAGCTGCACACCAAGGTCCTTGGCGAGCTTGCGAGCCGCGGGGAGTTGGTCTCCCGGGTCGTACTCGCGGTTCGGGCCCGTGATCTTTTCGCGGAACTCCGCAGCGATCTCCTTGGCTGTGGGCGTCTGCTTGGGCGCTTCTGGGCTCTGCTCCATGGGTTCGAGAGTAACTGGACCTAGGTCAATCTCTGCTTCTAGGCCGGACTCTCTTGACAGTCAGATTGACCTAGGTCAATCTGAAATCGCGACGCCGGGACTCCCCAGCAAGGTCGCCCGGTGTCGCGTCCCTCCCTGTTCCTTCGACTCAGGAGAACGTCCATGCGCACGTACGTCGGCCATCAACAGGCCATCTCTGCTGAGGACTTCGTAGAACTCGCCCTCGGTACCCCGGTTGAGCTGTGGCTCGGGGAGGAGGGGGAGAGTGAGGAGGAGCGCGCGGCCCGTCGGGATGCGGCCCGCGACATCCTCGCCGACTCCCCGCACCTCGCCGACGACGTCTCCCGCGTCGCCGCCGAACTCATCGAGCTGCACCCCGAGTTGGTCAACGTCGTCCCCCTCGCCCGCCCGTCCGGGCGGCGCCGGGCTTCCCGGAAGGGAGCGGCGGCATGAGCGAGGGCGCGAACTTCGAGGACCGGATGTTCCTGGAGAGCCAGGCGGTCTATGAGCGCATCCTCGCCGGTCAGGTCACCGACGTGCAGGCGGAGCTGATGGACGCGCAGTTTCGGGCGTCCGAGGCGGGTGACGAGTGATGGCCACCGCCGTGGAACATGCGGCTGTGCCGCCGCTGACCCGCCCGGAGATGGGGCTCGCCGGTATCGGCGCGCTCACCGCGGCCGGGGTTGGTGCGCTTGGTCTGATCTCCTCCTTCGACGCGGTGTCGTCCGCCGCGCTCCGGTGGGGGTTCTCCGCGCCGTGGATGCTGCCGGTCGGTATCGACGTGGCCATCCCGGTGTTCACCGTGGCCAACCTGCTGCTGATCCGCATGGACATGGCGCTGGCGTGGGTGCGGTTCGTGCCCTGGGTGCTCACGCTGATCACGTGCGGGCTGAACATCGCGGCTGGACACTCCCTGTCGGCCAAGGTCGCGCACGGCACGATGCCGCTGCTGTGGGTGGTGTTCTCCGAGATCGGCGCGCACATCTACGCCGTCCGTATCGGCGCCGCGACCGGTCGCCGTATGGAGAAGATCCGGTTCTCCCGCTGGCTGCTCGCCTTCCCGTCCACCTTCGCGCTGTGGCGTCGCATGACGCTGTGGGAGATCACCTCCTACTCCGATGCGCTGGCGCGGGAGAAGGAACGGCAGTTGGCCCGCGCGGACTTGCGCGAGCGCTACGGCCGCTCGTGGCGTTCGAAGACCCCGCGGCGTGAGCGCGTGATGCTGCGCATGGGCGACCTCGCCCCCACCGGCGCCGTGCTGGTCGACTCCGAGCCGGAGCCGGGGCCGGTTCCGCAGGTTCCGCAGGGTGCGGCGCCCAAGGGTCCGCGGAAGCGGCCCGCCAAGGGCAAGGCCAAGACGCAGCGCACCTTCGAGGAGCTGGTGACGGAGGCGCGCGAGGTGACCGAGGACTGGCCGGAGGCGGAGCTGACCGCGGACCGTATCCGCACCACGCTGCATGTCTCGCAGGCCAACGCCCGCACGTTGCGGGACCAGTTGAAGGCCGAGCGTGCCAACGGCCCGGTGCTGCAACCCGTTGACGTCCCGGCCGCCGGGCTGGCTGAGGACGACCAGCGCGCGGAGGTGGCCGCGTGAGCACTCTGGCCACGATCCTGCTGTCTGCACTTCCGATCACTGCCGCATGGGCGGTCCATGTGTGGTGGCTGCGCGGCTGCCTGAACAGTGCCCGGCGTGACCCGCTCACCGGCCTGCGCACCCGCGACGGCTTCACCCGCCGCGCCACTGCCCTGCTCAGGGACCCGCGTGCGGTCGTGGTGCTGGCTGACGTCGACCGGTTCAAGCAGATCAACGATACCTTCGGGCATCCGGCCGGTGACGCGCTGCTCAAGGCAGTTGCTGACCGTCTCGCCCACCACGTCGGCCCGTCCGGGGTTACCGGGCGGCTCGGGGGCGATGAGTTTGCCGCCGTCCTGATCGACGACCACGAGCTGACCGCGGGCATGCTGCCGCTGCTGCACCATGTCCTCGCCCGCCCGGTCGACGGCCAGGACCCGGCCGTGCACACCACTGTGTCGCTGGGCTGGGTGCGTGCCGCGGACTTCCCCGCCGATGACCTGTCCGGCCTGCTGCGGCGGGCGGATGAGGCGATGTATGCGGCCAAGCAGGGCCGCGCCGGCACCCGCCGCGCCGGGCTCGGCCGGCTGTTCGCCACGGTCGCCGGGCGCCGGTCCGGACGCCCCGGCGCCCGCACCGACGCTCCCACGGTGGGGGTGGCGGCCTGATGGGCACCGCCTACACCAAGTGCTACGACCCGACCGGCGTCCGGTTCGGCGTCCCGACCTTTCCGTGGCGTTTCGCCCCGGACGGCTACGCCACCCGCCGCCAGTTGCGCGAGCAAGGGTTACGTCCCGGCGGTCAGCCGGTGGCGGCGCAGGTGATGCGCCGGCACCGGGGCCGCAAGGCCGGTGTGCAGGTCGCTTACCTGTACCGCGAGGACCTCGCCAAGCCGGTGCGGCCGATGACGTCGCGCAAGTGGGGCGCCCTCGCGCTGGCGATGCTCGCCCGCCGCACCTGCCCCGTCTGCCAGGTCACCTACAGCTACTGCATGCCGACCTCGCTCGGCATGTGCCTGCTGTGTGCCTACCCCGCCACCCAACCCGCCAACTGCACGTCCCCGAGGAGGGGTTGACCATGGGCAAGCCCAACACCCGCCGTCAGGACCGTGAAATCCTGCTCGTACAGCGCAAGATCGAGGCGGTTCGCAGGCAGGAGTGGTGGCCGCTGACCGGCTCCGAGCGCCGCCAGATCATGACCGCCCTCGCCGGAGGCTCGCTGAAGGTGGCGCGGGGCAAGAGCCCTGCCCGCGCGGAACGCAAGTTGGATGCGGTGACGCAGTCGGTGATGAAGCGGCTCGCGTCGGAGCTGAGCGCGCTGGAGAACGAGCGGCAGCGCATCGTGAACGCCGCCACCGCCGCCAAGGCCGCCCGTAAGTCCTCGGGGTGGTGGTGACCGTGGCCCGAACAGAGACGCCTGCGGGCGAGTGCCCGCAGTGCTGGCAGCACGCCAACGACCGGCGTGCACACCGCCACCTCGCCCCTCGCGAGGACTGCCCGCAGTGCGTCGACCACATGGTCAACGGCCACCCCTACATCGTGCCCAAGCAGAGGACCCGTCGGCGGTGACCGTGCCGACGACGCGCGCCCGCACCACCGTCTGACCTGCTCGCAAAGTTCCGGCGGGGCCCGTCCGCTCACCTCCTACAGCGACGGACCGGCCCCGCCTTTCTCCCCTTGGAAGGGACCTTCAGTGAAGCACCCCGACGACGACCACGAACTCTTCAACCGGCTTGAAGCCGAGTTGGCCGCCGACTCGCGCCCCGACTCCGGGGGTGAGGTGGTCGACCTCGACAAGGCACGGTCGGCCCGTACCGAGTCGGCCGACCCGACCGCCCGACCCGACGCGGTCGGGTCGGCCGACCCGGAGCGTGGTGGGTCGGGTGATGGGTCGGGTGACCCGACCGCCCGCCGGATGGTCGACCAGCCGACGCCGACCGCGACCGGTCCGGGCTACCTCGGTCGGCTCGCCGGAGCGCGGCGCCGTGCGGTCGTACCCGTCTGGCTGCGCTCCACAGCGGAGCTGCGCACCGCCACCACGTGGGTGGCCCGCCACTACGCCCACGCGGCCGGGTATCACGCGCTGCGCGCCCCGGTCTACGCCGCCCGCCTCGCCTTCCAGGCCCCCACCGGCGCCGTCCGGTTCATCGGAGGGACCGCGCGGTGGGTGGCCGACCGCGAGGGCGAACCGGTCCGCCTCGCCGCCGTGCGCCGCGAGGATGCGGCGGAGTATCTGAAGCTGTCGCGGCAGCGTGACGGCCGGGTCCGCCTGCGCACCCTCGTCACGGTGCTGGCGATGTTCGTCGGGCTTGGCCTGGCGCTCGCCCTGTATGTGCTGGCCCCCGACTGGCTGCAAGCCGTCTCGGTCGGCACGGTCGTCCTCGCCCTGGGGGCGGCCGGCCGCAAGGCGGACGCGCCAGTCATCCACCGCGCCGTGGAACTGCCCAAGGCGGTCAAGCTCACGTCGGACATCGTGCTGCGCGCACTCGGGGCGCTCGGAATCCCCGCCATCAACCAGGCACAGTCCAAGGGCCGGGACGGGTTCGAGTTCACCGCCCCCATCACCCGCGACGGCCCCGGCTGGCGCGCGGAGGGCAACCTCCCCTACGGCGTCACCGTCACCGACGTCATCGAGCGCCGCGACCGGCTCGCCTCCGGCCTGCGCCGCCCGCTCGGGTGCGTGTGGCCCGAGGCAGTGCCGGACGAGCACACCGGCCACTTGGTGCTGTGGGTCGGTGACCAGGACATGAACAAGGCCAAGAAGCCTGCATGGTCGCTGCTCAAGTCGGGGTCGGTGGATCTGTTCAAGCCGGTCGCCTACGGCACTGACCAGCGCGGACGCTGGATCGAAGTCACGCTGATGTACATCGCGGGCATCATCGGCGCCATCCCGCGTATGGGCAAGACGTTCCTGCTGCGTCTGCTGCTGCTTATCGCCGCCCTGGACCCGCGTGCGGAGCTGCACACCTACGACATGAAGGGCACCGGTGACCTGGACCCGGTCGGCAACGCCGTCTCCCACCGGCACGCTGCCGGAGATGACGACGAAGCGATCCTGTACGCGCTCAACGACTGGCGGGCGCTGCGCGAGGAACTGCGCCGCCGCACCAAGGTGATCCGCTCGCTGCCGCGGGACATCTGCCCCGAGTCGAAGGTGACCAGCGCTCTTGCCGACAAGCGCTCCCTGGGCCTGCATCCGATCGTGATCGGGGTGGATGAGTGCCAGGTGCTCTTCGAGCACCCCGAGCATGGCAAGGAGTTCGAGGAGATCGGCACCGACCTGGTCAAGCGCGGTCCGGCCACCGGCATCGTGCTGCTGCTCGCCACGCAGCGCCCGGACGCCAAGGCACTGCCTACCGGCATCTCGGCGAACGCGTCGGCGCGTTGGTGCCTGAAGGTGATGGGCCAGCTGGAGAACGACATGGTCCTGGGCACGTCCGCGTACAAGCGCGGGGTGCGGGCGACCATGTTCGCCTGGGGAGACAAGGGCATTCACTACTTCGTGGGTGAAGGCTCCGATGCCCGCATCGTCTCCTCCGTCTACGTGGACGCCCCGGGCGCCGACACGATCGCCGCCCGCGCCCGCCGCACCCGCGAGAAGGCTGGACTGCTGTCCGGCTACGCGCTGGGGGAGGCACCCGAGCCGGTCGCGTCCGGCTACGACCTGCTCGCCGACATCCTCGCCGTCGTCCCGGCCGATGAGCCCAAGGTGTGGTCCGAAACCGTCGTCGCCCGCCTCGCCGACCTGCGCGAGGACGTCTACAGCGGCTGGGACCCCGAGGGGCTCGCCGCCGCGCTCAAGCCGCACGGGGTTTCCACCATCCAGGTGGGGCGCCGGGTCAAGGGCAAGGTGGTCAACCGGCGCGGTATCGACCGCTCCCACATCGTCGCCGCGATTGCGGAGCGTGACGGGACCCGGGGCGCGGGCTGACACTCCGGGGCCGCTAACGATAGCGGCACACCCCGCTAACGTTAGCGGCCCCGCTAGCGCCCCAAACAGGCTCTGATCAGGCCGCTAGCGGATAGCGGCCCACCTGCGGAAACCCCTGGAAACCGCCTGGAAGGGCCTTTCATGCCCCTGATCCTGCTCGCTATCACCCTGCTCGTCAATGTCACTCTGTGTTACGTCGCCGTGTGTGCTGCCTCGCCGTTCGGCAACTGCCGCAAGTGCTCCGGCTGGGGCTTCGCGTTCAAGACCGACCGCAAGGGCCGCATGAAGCGCGGCAAGGACTGCCGCCGCTGCCAGGCCACCGGCAAGCGCATACGCGTCGGCCGCTGGCTCTACAACCGGTGGGCCCGCATCTACCGCGCCGGCACCGACACCCCCGCCACCACGCCTGCCTCGAAGGGATAACCGATGGCCGTCACCGTCTCCCTGGTCTTCCTGTTCGGCCTGGTCCTGTTCTTCCTGCTGCGCTCCAACACCCTCGGCTACGGCTCCGCGTTCATCGCCGTGATGTTCGGCTTCTACCTCGCCTCCACCGGCGTCTCTGAGCCGGTGACCGAGCTGACCGCCGCCGTCGTCAACGCCCTCGGCAAGATCTAGGAGGCCAGCCATGAACGAGCCCACCACCGCCCGGCATTGGGCCGCGGCGGCGCTACCCAAGGCGGCCCCCGCCATCGCCACCACCACCGTGCTCGCACTGGCCCGCATCTGGAACGCCAACGGCGCCGAACACAGCATCGGCAACGCCGCGTTGATGACCGCCCTGTCTCTCGGGGCCGCCGCCGCGGGAGTGGTCGCGGGCAACGCAACCGGAGACTCCGTGCTTGTCGGGACCGCGTTCGCCGCCTCCGGCGCCCTCGCCTTCGCCGGGGTCGCCGGATACGCCGACGGCCTGCCCCTGCCGCTGCTGCTGTGGTCGCTGGCCACGGCCGGCGCCTACGGACTCGCCGCCCGCTACTGGCGCACCGACCGCCGCGAAACCGTCGCCTACCAGCGGGAGACCAGCGAGCGACGCGAGGAGTACGCCCACATCGAGCGCGTCGAAACCCTCCGCTCCACCACACAGATCGAAGTGGCCCGCAGCGGCGCCGCCTACGCCGAATCCCTCGCGCAAGCGCTCGTTCATCGCGCCGCCCTGCCGGGCTTCGACCCCGCCGCCCTGCAAGCCGCGGGACTGCCCCAACTCCCCACCGCCGACACGACGAAGGAGTACTGAGTCATGCTCGACATCCGCATCATCTGCGACCCCGACGACAGCGACCGCGTCCACAAGGCCCTGTCCCAGGTGTTCACCACCGGCCCGGTCCGCCAGTACCCCACCCGCGACGGCAAGCGGCTACGGCTGTACGTAAGTGCCGAGCACCGCCCCGACACGGGCCCGTGGCCCACCCCGGAAACGGCCTACGCCCTCGCCCCCAGCATGGTCAGCGAGGTCGGATGGACCGCCGACCAGGCCGCCCGCAAGCCGTTCGGCACCCACCTGCCCCGCGACTTCTGGCTCCGCAAGGCCGCTCTCCTGGACCGCATCGCCCTCCACGGAGAGACCGACGGCTTCCACACCGACGCAGCCGAGGCCGCCATCGAAGCGGCCCATCGGCTGATCGCGTTCGACCGGGACGGCGAGAGCGACTGCCACGGCACTCCGTACGGGCCGGAGAACGCCGTCTCCAACGCCGACCCGCGCGGCTACGTCCGCCAGGAATACACCCACTGGATCAAGAACCAGTAGCAACGCCGCGGCGGCGGGACTCCCCAGCAAGGTCGCCCGCCGCCGCGGTTCTCCCTGCCCATCCGAAGACAGAACAGGAGAACCCCAGCATGCCGCACCCGGACGGCTCCGCCCAGCACGCCGCCGCGCTTGACGCAGCGTCACGCGGCTGGCGCGTCTTCCCTCTCATCCCTGGCGACAAGCGCCCGGCCGTCTCCGACTGGGAGACCCGCGCCACCACCGACCCGGACCGCATCGACCGCGCGTGGTCTGTCGCGGTCTTCAACGTCGGTATCGCCACCGGCCCTTCCGGTCTGATCGTCATCGACCTGGACAAGCCCAAGCACCCGGACGACACCCCGCCAGCCGCATGGGCCGAACACGGCGTCACCGACGGCGCCGACGTACTCGCCGTGCTCTGTGACCGCCACGGCCAGCCCTTCCCCGGGGATACGCATACCGTCCGCACCTGGAGTGGCGGGACTCATCTGTACTTCGCCGCTCCCAAGGGCGAGGAATTGCGCAACACCGCCGGGGACAGCGCTCGCGGGCTCGGCTGGAAGGTCGACACCCGCGCTTGGGGAGGACTCGTGGTCGGCGCGGGTAGCACCTTCGCCGGACACCCGTACGAGGTCACCCGCAACGCCCCCGTGGCGCCCCTGCCGGACTGGCTCGCCGAACTCCTGCGCCCGGCACCGCTGCCCCCGCAGACCCCCATCACGGTCGCCCTCACCGGCCGCGGGAGGCGCACCGCCTTCCTCCGCTCCGCGATCAATAGCGAAGTGGAGCGGGTGACCGGCTCCGGCCCGCACGAGCACAACAACTCGCTCTTCTGCGCCTCGGTCGCCCTAGGACAGCTCGTTGCCGGAGGCGAACTGAGCGAAGCCGACGTCACCGGCTGGCTCCTCACCGCCGCGCTCCAAGTCGGCCAGGGGGAGCGCGAGGCACTGCGCACCATCGCTTCCGGTTTGCGAGCCGGAGCCCGGCGCCCGCGGACGGTCGCGGCATGAGCGCCAACCCCATCCCGCCCCTGCACCTGTACTCCGTGCCCAGCGACGCGGAGACAGTCCCCATGGCGCCGCTCAAACGGGAGCGCCCGCGGACCGCATGGACCGCCGACCAGCTCATGGACGCACATTTCCCTGAGCCGAAATGGGCCGTGCCCGGCATCCTCGCGGAGGGCGTCAGCCTGCTTGCCGGACCGCCCAAGGTCGGCAAGTCCTGGCTCTCTCTCGGGTTGGGCCTGTCGGTCGCGGCCGGGGGCAAGGCCTTTGACTCTGTGCCCGTCGAGGGAGGCCCGGTGCTCTACCTTGCTCTGGAAGACACCCCGCGCCGTCTCCAGACCCGCATGGGCAAGCTGTTGGGCGGACAGCCGGCACCTGCCGGGCTGACCCTGGTCACCGAATGCCCGCCCTTCCCCCAGGGCGGCAGCGAGGCCATCGCCCAGTGGCTGGAACGTAACCCCGACGCGCGCATGGTCGTCATCGACGTGTTCGCCAAGATGCGTGGTCAGGCCCCGCAAGGGGTGTCTGCGTACGACGCTGACTACGTCTCCGTCGGCTACGCCAAGCGGCTTGCCGACCACTACGGCGTGGCCGTCGTTCTGGTCCACCATGTCCGCAAGGCAGGCTCCGACGACTTCCTGACCGAGGTCTCCGGAACCAACGGCATCGCCGGAGCGGCAGACGCCACCCTCGTGCTGAAGCGCGCGCGTGGGCAGGCGGACGGCATCCTGCACGTCACCGGCCGCGACGTGGATGAATCCGAATACGCCCTCAGCTTCCAACCCGCCTCCGGCGCCTGGCATTTGCTGGACGGTCCGGTCACCGACCACACCGTTAGCGACACCCGCGCCACGATCCTGCGTTACGTCCGCGCCCACCCCGGCGCCAAACCCAAAGACATGGCCAGCGAGCTGCCGCACGTGGACCTGGACACGATCCGGCGTACGTGCAACCGCATGGCCGACGCAGGACAGCTCACCAAGGACCCCGGCGGCCGGTACTACCCGGACACCGAGACCCGGATGCAGGACCCCGGAGAGGTGTCCGCACTGTCCGGCTGTCCGGTTGCCCCATCTGACCAGCACGAACACCCCGGACAGTCGGAGTTGGACCTGTCCGCCCTGTCCTGTGAGGACGAAGCCGAGAGGACGGCGGAATGAGCGCCCGTACGTCGGACGAGAAGATGACCGTCAGAGAGGTCATCGCCGATCTGAAGGTCGCCCCATCGACCTTCTACCGGTGGCGCCAACTCGGCAAAGGACCCCGCGCAATCAAGCTCCCCAACGGCGATGTACGGATCCGGCGGTCGGAATACGAACGTTGGCTTACAGAGCGGGAGGACGCTGCGTGAGCATGGACAACGACACTCCTGTCCTCCGGCCGCACGGGGAAGCAAAGCCGGGATATTCCCTCGACATTCGGCTCTGGAAGGTCGCGAAAGTCAATCGGAAGGCACGTCCGTACCAACTGCGATGGGTTGTAGGCGGAAAGGTAAGCAGCGCGACTTTCGCCACGTCGGCACTTGCCGAAAACCGGCGCTCGGAATTGCGGCAGGCAATGCGTCGAGGCGAGGCATTCGAGATTGCAAGCGGACAGCCTGAGTCTGAAGTCCGCGCGGCAGCAGCAGCGGCCAAAGTCGCTGAAGGAAAGCCGCCGTTGCGATGGTTCGAGTTCTGCCGGAAGTACCTCGCCGGGCGGTGGCGTGCGAGCGCGGCCAAGACCCGAGAAGGTATGGCGGACGGTCTTGCCGCCGTTTCTCTCGCCATGGTTAAGCGTGGGGACGACGCTCCCTCTGATGAACAACTGCGGTTGGCTTTCCGGTGGGGGGTGGTTCCCGCAAATGCGAAGGAGGATCCGCCGGCCAACCTCAAAGCCGCGTATGAATGGCTCACGGCGACGGACCGCCCGGTCAGCGATGTGGCAGACGCTGCGGTGTTCGAGGATGTGCTCTATCGCCTCGGGTACAAGCTGGACGGCACCCCGGCAGCAGGGGACACGTACAGACGGCGCCGCCGTGCTCTGAACACCGCACTCGAACATGCGGTAGTAGCGGGCGACCTCCCGGAGAACCCGCTTCAGCGCACTCGCCGGAAGCACGTGGGCTCCAATGTGGTGGTGGACCGGCGCGTCCTCGTGAACGCCATGCAGGCTCGCCAGTTGCTCGCGGCAGTCTCTTACGTTGGTTCATGGGATCGGTGTCGTGGGAGGCGTCTGGTGGCCTTCTATGCGGTCCTGTACTACGCGGGCCTGCGTCCGGCCGAAGCGGTCGGATTGAGGCGCTCTGACTGCCACCTCCCAGACGCAGGATGGGGCACGCTGACGCTCCGGGAGACGCGTCCTGTCTCCGGGAAGCAGTGGACCGATTCCGGGGAACGTCACGACCGGCGCGGGCTCAAGGCGCGGGAGGCCACGAGTGATCGGCCGGTCCCCATCCCGCCTGTCCTGGTGGCGATCCTGCGGGCTCACCTGGACTCGTTCGGGACGGCCAAGGAAGGGCGCGTGTTCGGCAACGAACGTGGGGGTGTGGTCGGTTCTTCTACCTACTGGCGGGTCTGGGAGGAAGCACGGGAATACGCGCTCCCTCCTGAGCGCGTCGACTCGCCGTTGGCTGGGCGCCCGTACGACCTCCGGCATGCCTGCATCACACGGTGGTTGAACGCCGGGGTTCCGATCGCTGAGGTAGCTCGGCGGGTCGGCAACTCTCCCGAGGTGATCCACCGGCGCTATCACGGCTGCATCGACGGTCACGAGGAAGCCGCCAACGCGAAGATCGCAAAAGCGCTGGAAGAGGACGGAGACTCTGCATAGCGGTCCGTATCACCGCGCTGCGAGGGCGGCCCGGGAGGCTCGGACCGCCCTCTAGCGCTGGAGGCCTTCAAGCGTCGGGGTTTAACCAAGACCGGCTCAGCACTCTTCCTTAACGCAAGCCCATTCGAGGTCTCTTAGCTTAGGTCCCCATCGCGCAGCGCGCCCATACGTTCAAGGACATACCCCATGAGAACCTTGCGGCTTTCTTCCACCTCACGGAACGCGTCATAGGCTCCACGGCTTCGGCGGTCAAGGAACGGCAATTCTGCCACTCCGGACTCGATCATTCTCGATAAAATGAACGTCTTGTATGCGAAGTTATTAAATGCATCGGCTACAGGGGGCCCGTTAACCACTTGGCCGGCGGCCCCCGTGTATGGATTAGGTAGAGTGCTGGTGTAATCAGGCCCTGGAGTGCTGTTGTGGATCCGGAAATCCCATCCGTGGATCCAGAGACCTTCTGCCGCTGCGATCACCTTTCTTTTCGCGGCCTGAATGTCGGACCGAAACCGATCTTCGTTGAATTGATTGCCTGTAAAACTTTCCGATCTTTGGTCGAGGGTATCCTCTAGAAGCATCACTAGGTCGCGGGTAGCATTCCGCAAGGCCATTAGTTTCTCGAAATGGCCTTCTGCGCGAGACCGATCCCGCTCGCGATCCGTCCTCCTGTTCTGCAACAGTGGCACCGAGAGGGTTCCCAGCGCTCCCAGTAGCGCCCCTCCTACGGCTCCGATTAACCCATACACCGCTGCGCCATCCGCCATATGCCCATGCTCCCTCCGGCATAGCGTGGTCCACGCCAAGGTCATTGACCCGGCGCAACCCGCATCGTAAAGGCCTCTAGAGGCGCAGCGAGGGGCCAATACTCCTGTTGGATCGCGCTACCGACTCAGACATCGCCCAGCGTCGCCCGGTACGCCTCGTATCGCACCCAGGCGTTTTCGAACATCTCGATGGCAGCTGGGATGGCGCCGCACTCTTCGAGATAGGCCAGCTGTCCCGCCCGGTTCCTTCGCGAGGGCCAGTCGGGATCGTTGGCGACATCACGGGCGAGGTCGCCGATGCCGGTGTCTCGATCGGTTTGGGTCTTCAACCAGGCTGTGAAGCTCTTCGGTTTGGGCATGTCCACATCCTTCCGCAATGCCCCCGAGATAGTCAGGGGTGCCCTACGCGTGACCGTGTCGGAGGTGTGTCGCGTGTATCGCAGATGGTGCGCGAACAGTGAGAGGCAACGAGAAAGAGCGGGAGTCAGTGAGACTGACTCCCGCTCTCTCAAGTCGGCATCCGCACAGGTCAGAGCTTGATTCTTGCTGTCTGACTGGCGAGTGCCCCCGGCAGGATTCGAACCTGCGCACACGGCTCCGGAGGCCGTTGCTCTATCCCCTGAGCTACGGGGGCGTGTCGGTCGCGTTGCTCGCGGCGACGAGTAGAACACTACCAGCTTCGTCGGGGTGTTCATGAACGGGTTTAGTGGGGTCGTGGGCCTGTCCGGGAGGGGGCGTGGTGGTCGGTTGTGTGGACTGGTGATCTCGTTCGTTCGCCTGCGGGGGGCAGAAGTCGGTAAAACCCGGACGCGGTGGCCGGTCCGGACCTACTCTCGAGTTGTGCCAGGCGCGTCGGGCCGGGTGCTTGTTGTGGACGACAACAAGGTCATCCGGCAGTTGATCAGGGTCAATCTCGAGCTGGAGGGCATCGAGGTCGTGACCGCGGCCGATGGTGCCGAGTGTCTGGATGTGGTGCATCAGGTACGGCCCGACGTGGTGACCCTTGATGTCGTTATGCCCCGACTCGACGGGCTTCGGACCGCCGCGCGGCTGCGTTCCGATCCACGGACCCGTGATCTTCCCCTTGCCATCGTCAGCGCGTGTACGCAGTACGAGGTCGAGAGCGGGCTCGACGTCGGTGTCGACGCCTTCCTGGCCAAGCCCTTCGAACCTGCCGAACTCGTCCAGCTCGTACGGCAGTTGATCGAGCGCGGGCATGCCGGGGACCCGGTCGAGGAGGACAGCGACGACGTCTTCGGGCGCGTCCTCGGCGCTGGGGAGACCGAGAGGGCCGGGCGTACCGGCGGTTGAGCCGAGACCGACCCAGGACACCGCATCCGCGTCACGCCTCCCCGCCGACTCCGTCCACATCGCGGACCTTCGCCCAAACCGACTCGCTTACCCACCCCCCTCCTCCCCTACGCTTGTCCCGTGACCCCCGTCGAGCTCTCCCGCACCGTGCTGCGCGCGGTCCGTCGCGCTGTCGACGGTGGAGAGCTGAGCGTGACCGTTCCCGGACGGGCCGTCGTCACGCCCCCCGGGCCAGGTGGCTGTGGTGACTTCGCCACCACCATCGCCCTCCAGCTCGCCCGCCCCGCCGGGCAGCCGTCGGAAAAGGTCGCCGAGATCCTCCGGCCGTATCTCCTGGACGCCCCCGGCGTCACCGACGTCGTCGTCACCGGGCCCGGCTTCCTCAACATCAGCCTGGGCGACACCTCCGCCGCCGCGCTCGTCGAGGAGATCCTGCGGCGTGGCCTCCGCTACGGCCATGTCGACCGCCCCGCGGGACAGATCGTGCAGCTCCACGCCCCGCACGAGGTCCGCGCCGTCGTCGTCATGCAGGCCACCGCCCGCATCCTCATCTCTCAGGGCGCCCTCGTCCGCACGTCATCGGAAGCCCCGCCCCGCCCGGAGTGGACCGACATCCTCGGCGCGCACGTCGACGCCTTCGGCACCCCCGAGGCGCCCGCCCCCCTCGACGTCAACGTCCGTCCGGTGCCCGCCCCCGCCGACCCCACCCCCCTCGGCCGCGACGCCGCCCGCTGGGCCCTGCTCCACCCCGCCGCCCATGACCGTCCCCGCATCACCGACGAGCACCTGGTCCAGCGCGAGAGCAACCCCCTCTTCCGCGTCCGCTACGCCCACGCCCGCACCCGAGCCCTCAGCCGCAACGCCGCCGACCTGGGATTCGACGCCCACCCTGGCGACGTACAGCTCGAAGGCCCGCGTCCCAGCGACGCCCACCCCGCGACCGCGCACCCGGCCGACACCCACCTCACAGACACACACCGGGCGCACACCCCCTCGGGCGCCCTCATCACCGCCCTCGCCGACCACCCCCGGATCCTCCGCACCACCGCCGAGGCCCGCACACCGGACCGCCTCGCCCGTCACCTCGTCACCGTCGCCGACGCGACCCTCGCCTTTCTCCCCACGGTCCTCCCGTTCGGCGACGAGAAACCCTCGGTCGCCCACCGCTCCCGGCTCGCTCTCGCCGAAGCCGCCGGGACGGTGCTGGCCGGCGGCCTGACCCTGCTCGGCATCGACGCACCCGACCACATCTAGAGAGCCAGCGACAGATCATGAGCCGTTCCGCACACCCCGCCGGGCCCCGTCACGCCGACGTCCTCCCCGAGGGCCACTACTCCGCGCCGCCCGCCGACCTCAACACCCTCGACCCCAAGGTCTGGGCCCAGACGGTCACGCGCAACGAGGACGGTGTCCTCACCGTCGGCGGTATCACCGCCACGCAGCTCGCCGAGGAGCACGGCACTCCCGCGTACGTCATCGACGAGACCGACTTCCGCGCACGGGCCCGCGCCTGGCGTTCCGCCTTCGGTGCCGACGCCGACGTCTTCTACGCCGGCAAGGCCTTCCTCTCCCGCGCCGTCGTGCGCTGGCTGCACGAGGAGGGGCTCAACCTCGACGTCTGCTCCGGCGGCGAGCTCGCCACCGCCCTCTCCGCCGGTATGCCCGCCGACCGCATCGCCTTCCACGGCAACAACAAGTCCACCGACGAGATCCGCCGGGCCATCGAGGCCGGTGTCGGCCGTATCGTCCTCGACTCCTTCCAGGAGATCGTCCGGGTCGCCCACATCGCCCAGGAACTGGGCAAGCGGCAGCGCGTCCAGATCCGTATCACCGTCGGCGTGGAAGCACATACGCACGAGTTCATCGCCACCGCCCACGAGGACCAGAAGTTCGGCATCCCCCTCGCCGGCGGACAGGCCGCCGAGGCCGTGCGGCGTGCGCTTCAGCTCGACGGTCTCGAACTCATCGGCATCCACTCCCACATCGGGTCGCAGATCTTCGACATGTCCGGGTTCGAGGTCGCCGCCCACCGGGTCGTCGGGCTGCTCAAGGACATCCGTGACGAGCACGGCGTAGAGCTTCCGGAGATCGACCTCGGTGGTGGCCTCGGTATCGCCTACACCTCCGACGACGACCCCCGCGAGCCGCACGAGATCGCCAAGGCGCTCACCGAGATCGTCACCCGGGAGTGCGAGTCCGCCAAGCTCCGCACTCCGCGTATCTCCGTCGAGCCGGGGCGCGCCATCGTCGGCCCTACCGCGTTCACGCTCTACGAGGTCGGGACCACCAAGGCCCTCGACGGGCTGCGCACCTATGTCTCCGTCGACGGCGGCATGTCCGACAACATCCGGACCGCGCTGTACGACGCCGAGTACACCGTCGCCCTGGTCTCCCGCACCTCCGACGCCGAGCCGATGCTCGCCCGTGTCGTCGGCAAGCACTGCGAGAGCGGGGACATCGTGGTGCGGGACGCGTTCCTGCCGGCCGACATCGTGCCCGGTGACCTCATTGCCGTACCGGCCACGGGTGCCTACTGCCGGTCCATGGCCAGCAACTACAACCATGTGCTGCGGCCGCCGGTCGTCGCGGTGAACGACGGGGAGTCCCGGGTCATCGTCCGCCGTGAGACGGAGGAGGACCTGCTGCGTCTCGACGTCGGCTAGGCCCCGTGGCCGCGGGGTGGAAGATCTCCTGTCTTCCACCCCCGTACAAATGAAATAGATGTCTCACGATCCGGACGAAGGGTAGAAACTCCCGTCCGGTGAGTGAGACTGGTCCAACCGTAGACGGTATGAGGAAACGAGGTCGGATGATGCGTACGCGTCCGCTGAAGGTGGCGCTGCTGGGCTGTGGGGTTGTCGGCTCAGAGGTGGCGCGCATCATGACGACGCACGCCGACGACCTCGCCGCCCGTATCGGCGCCCCCGTCGAGCTCGCCGGTGTCGCCGTGCGACGGCCCTCCAAGGTGCGCGAGGGCATCCCGGCCGAGCTGGTCACCACCGACGCCACCGCCCTGGTCAAACGCGGGGACATCGACGTCGTGGTGGAGGTCATCGGGGGCATCGAGCCCGCCCGCTCCCTCATCACCACCGCCTTCGAGCACGGCGCCTCCGTCGTCTCCGCCAACAAGGCGCTCCTCGCCCAGGACGGCGCGGCCCTGCACGCCGCCGCCGAGGACCACGACGCGGACCTCTACTACGAGGCCGCCGTCGCCGGTGCCATCCCGCTGATCAGGCCGCTGCGCGAGTCCCTCGCCGGCGACAAGGTCAACCGCGTGCTGGGCATCGTCAACGGCACGACCAACTTCATCCTCGACAAGATGGACTCCACCGGCGCCGGCTACCAGGAGGCCCTCGACGAGGCCACCGCGCTGGGATACGCCGAGGCCGACCCGACCGCCGACGTCGAGGGCTTCGACGCCGCCGCCAAGGCCGCCATCCTCGCCGGTATCGCCTTCCACACGCGCGTGCGTCTCGACGACGTCTACCGCGAGGGGATGACCGAGGTCACCGCCGCCGACTTCGCCTCCGCGAAGAACATGGGCTGCACCATCAAGCTGCTCGCCATCTGCGAGCGGGCCGAGGACGGCGGCTCCGTCACCGCGCGCGTGCACCCCGCGATGATCCCGCTGACCCATCCGCTGGCCTCCGTGCGCGGCGCCTACAACGCCGTCTTCGTCGAGTCCGACGCCGCCGGTCAGCTCATGTTCTACGGCCCCGGCGCCGGTGGTGCCCCCACCGCCTCGGCCGTGCTCGGCGACCTCGTCGCCGTCTGTCGGAACCGGCTCAATGGTGCGACCGGTCCCGGTGAGTCCGCGTACGCCGCCCTGCCCGTGTCGGGCATGGGGGAGGTCTTCACGCGGTATCACATCAGTCTCGATGTCGCCGACAAACCGGGTGTTCTCGCCCAGGTCGCGACCGTGTTCGCCGAGCACGGGGTTTCCATCGATACGGTTCGCCAGCAGGGCAAGGACGGCGAGGCGTCCCTCGTCGTCGTGACCCACCGCGCGTCCGACGCCGCCCTGGGCGGGACCGTCGAGGCGTTGCGCAAGCTCGACACCGTGCGCGGTGTCGCCAGCATCATGCGGGTTGAAGGAGAGTAACCAGCAATGACCCACCAGTGGCGCGGAATCATCGAGGAGTACCGGGACCGGCTGCCCGTCTCCGACACCACGCCGGTCGTGACGCTCCGCGAGGGCGGCACGCCCCTCGTGCCCGCGCAGGTGCTCTCCGAGCGCACGGGCTGCGAGGTCCACCTCAAGGTGGAGGGCGCGAACCCGACCGGGTCCTTCAAGGACCGCGGTATGACCATGGCCATCACCCGTGCCAAGGAGGAGGGCGCGAAGGCGGTCATCTGCGCCTCCACCGGCAACACCTCCGCCTCCGCCGCCGCGTACGCCGTGCGCGCCGGCATGGTCTGCGCCGTACTCGTGCCGCAGGGAAAGATCGCGCTCGGCAAGATGGGCCAGGCGCTCATCCACGGCGCGAAGATCCTCCAGGTCGACGGCAACTTCGACGACTGCCTCACCCTGGCCCGCGGTCTGAGCGACAACTACCCCGTGGCGCTGGTCAATTCGGTCAACCCGGTCCGTATCGAGGGCCAGAAGACCGCCGCCTTCGAGATCGTGGACATGCTCGGCGACGCACCCGACATCCACGTCCTCCCGGTCGGCAACGCGGGCAACATCACCGCGTACTGGAAGGGCTACAAGGAGTACGCCGCCGACGGCATCGCCGCGAAGACCCCCCGTATGTGGGGCTTCCAGGCCTCCGGCAGTGCCCCGATCGTGCGCGGCGAGGTCGTCAAGGACCCGTCGACGATCGCCACCGCCATCCGCATCGGCAACCCGGCGTCGTGGCAGTACGCGCTCGCGGCCCGCGACGAGTCCGGCGGCCTCATCGACGAGGTGACGGACCGTGAGATCCTGCGCGCCTACCGGCTGTTGGCCGCGCAGGAGGGCGTCTTCGTGGAGCCCGCCTCCGCCGCGTCCGTCGCCGGTCTGCTGAAGGCCGCCGAGCAGGGCCTGGTCGACCCGGGCCAGAAGATCGTGTGCACCGTCACCGGCAACGGCCTCAAGGACCCCGACTGGGCCGTCGCCGGCGCCCCGCAGCCGGTCACCGTCCCGGTCGACGCGGCGACGGCGGCCGAGCGCCTCGGCCTCGTATAAGGGACAATCCCTGGAGCGACTCCCTATAGGGGGCGACATCCCTATAGGGGGTGCACAGGGGGCTTACGACACGCATCGTGCGCCTCCTGTGCGCCCTATGTCGCCACAGAACCTTCCTTCGATAGGCTGTACTGAACCCGCCCGCCGCATATGCCCCCGCGCATGGCCGGGCGTCGCGTCATCTCCGCGACCCGAGGGTTTCCAGGTACGTATCGAATGTCTTCGACAATCACGCAGCTCAAGGAGAGTCATCGAGCGATGGCCGGTCCAGCGTTCCGCGCCGCCGCCGTCCGGGTGCGCGTCCCCGCCACCAGCGCCAACCTCGGCCCGGGCTTCGACGCCCTCGGCCTGTCGCTGGGGCTCTACGACGACGTCGTCGTCCGGGTGGCCGACTCCGGGCTGCACATCGATATCGCGGGTGAGGGCAGCGAGACCCTCCCGCGCGACGAGAAGCACCTCCTCGTACGGTCCCTGCGCACCGCCTTCGACCTGCTCGGCGGACAGCCGCGCGGCCTGGAGATCGTGTGCGCCAACCGCATCCCGCACGGCCGTGGCCTGGGCTCCTCCTCGGCCGCCATCTGCGCGGGCATCGTCGCCGCGCGAGCCGTGACCATAGGCGGCGAGTCCAGGCTCGACGACACCGCGCTCCTTGAGCTCGCGACCGAGATCGAGGGCCACCCCGACAATGTCGCGGCGTGTCTGCTCGGCGGTTTCACGCTCTCCTGGATGGAGGCCGGCGCCGCGCGGGCGATCAGGATGGAGCCCGACCGTTCCATCGTTCCGGTGGTTTTCGTGCCCGGGAAGCCGGTCCTCACCGAGACCGCGCGCGGACTGCTGCCGCGCACCGTGCCGCACGTCGACGCAGCCGCCAACGCGGGCCGTGCCGCGCTGCTCGTCGAGGCCCTCACCCGGCGCCCCGAGCTGCTGCTGCCCGCGACCGAGGACCGGCTGCACCAGGAATACCGGGCTCCGGCCATGCCGGAGAGTGCCGCGCTCGTGGAGCGCTTGAGGGCGGACGGAGTTCCGGCCGTGATTTCCGGGGCCGGGCCCACCGTTCTCGCGCTCGCCGACGAGGACAGCGCGGACAAGGTGGCCCATCTGGCAGGTGAGGGCTGGGCCGCCAACCGGCTCGAACTCGATGCTCAGGGGGCGAGTGTGCTGCCGCTCGCTTCCACCGGTGACATGTGACAGGGACATTTGAAATCCGGCGGCGAGCCGGATTTCGAGAGGGGGAATGTTTGTTGGATCCGGTAGTGTTAACCTCAAGTCTGCACCCGACCCCACCATGGCGAGGTGCTTCACGTCCCCGTCCGGGACAGACATTCTTCCGGGAGCCTCCCAAGCCGCACTGTGTTTCGTACGACGTACGTGGGCTGTATCTCGTACGCGAGCACTGAGCGACTTGCCGGGCACGCTCCGGAACCGGTGCGACCGAGCCATGTGACACAGACAGTCGGTGTCACTGCTCTGGGAAGCGCCATCACCAGATTCCTCCGCCGCCCAGGCGGACCACCGCCCCGGCACGGTCCACAAAGATGGGACCGACGTCGGACAGCACAAACGGTCGCCGAGCCAGACAGGCCGACGTCCGCTCCAGGGAAGGACCCTTCGTGAGCGACACCACCGATCTGATGGGCGCACGTGTCGAGGAGACCGCTGCCGCGCCCGCCACGGACGCCTCCGCGCCTGCCAGCGGTGCCGGCTCCCGGCGGCGCCGCGGTACCGGCCTCGAGGGCATGGTGCTGGCCGAGCTGCAGCAGGTCGCATCCGGCCTCGGCATCAGGGGCACCGCGCGTATGCGCAAGAGCCAGCTGATCGAGGTCATCAAGGAGGCACAGGCCGGCGGTGGGGCCGCCCCGGCGAAGGCCGCGTCCGCCGCCGCGGACACCGCCGAGACCAAGCCCAAGCGCCGCGCCACCTCCAAGGCCCGTACCGGCGAATCCGCCGAGAAGAAGGCGGAGAAGGCGGCCGAGGCCCCCGCCGAGAAGGCCGTGGCCCAGCAGCAGATCGAGATCCCCGGCCAGCCGGCCAGCGAGGACGCCGCTCCCGCGGAGCGCCGCCGTCGCCGTGCCACGGCCGACGCCGGCAGCCCCGAGACGGTGGTCGCCGAGGCGAAGAGCGAGCCGAAGGCCGAGACTCCCGCGCAGCCGCAGGGCGACGCCGGTGACGCGGACGGCCGTCAGGGCCGTCGCGACCGCCGGGACCGCGGCGACCGTACCGACCGCGGTGACCGCGGTGACCGCGAGCGGGGCGGCCGGGACCGCGACCGCCGCGGCAAGGGCGACGACCAGCAGGGCGGCCAGCGCGGCCAGCAGCAGAGCCAGCAGCAGGGCGGCGGCCGCCAGGACCGCAATGCCGGCCCGCAGGACGACGACGACTTCGACGGCGGCCGCCGTGGCCGTCGCGGCCGCTACCGTGACCGTCGTGGCCGTCGCGGCCGTGACGAGATGGGTGGCACCGCCGAGCCGCAGCTCGCCGACGACGATGTCCTGATCCCCGTCGCGGGCATCCTGGACATCCTCGACAACTACGCCTTCATCCGTACGTCGGGTTACCTCCCGGGCCCCAACGACGTGTACGTCTCCCTCGCCCAGGTCCGCAAGAACGGCCTGCGCAAGGGCGACCACATCACCGGTGCGGTCCGTCAGCCCAAGGACGGCGAGCGGCGCGAGAAGTTCAACGCGCTGGTCCGGCTGGACTCCGTCAACGGCATGGCGCCCGAATCCGGGCGCGGGCGGCCGGAGTTCAACAAGCTGACGCCGCTGTACCCGCAGGACCGCCTCCGTCTGGAGACGGACCCGGGCGTCCTCACCACCCGCATCATCGACCTCGTCGCGCCGATCGGTAAGGGCCAGCGCGGTCTGATCGTGGCCCCGCCGAAGACCGGCAAGACCATGATCATGCAGGCGATCGCCAACGCGATCACGCACAACAACCCCGAGTGCCACCTGATGGTCGTCCTGGTCGACGAGCGTCCGGAAGAGGTCACCGACATGCAGCGGTCGGTCAAGGGCGAGGTCATCTCCTCGACCTTCGACCGCCCGGCCGAGGACCACACCACGGTCGCCGAGCTCGCCATCGAGCGCGCCAAGCGTCTGGTGGAGCTGGGCCACGACGTCGTCGTGCTGCTCGACTCGATCACGCGTCTGGGCCGTGCGTACAACCTCGCCGCGCCCGCCTCCGGCCGCATCCTGTCCGGTGGTGTCGACTCGACCGCCCTGTACCCCCCGAAGCGCTTCTTCGGTGCGGCCCGCAACATCGAGGACGGCGGCTCGCTGACCATCCTCGCCACCGCCCTGGTGGACACCGGGTCCCGCATGGACGAGGTCATCTTCGAGGAGTTCAAGGGCACCGGCAACGCCGAGCTCAAGCTCGACCGCAAGCTCGCCGACAAGCGCATCTTCCCGGCGGTGGACGTCGACGCGTCCGGCACCCGTAAGGAAGAGATCCTGCTCGCTCCCGACGAGCTCGGCATCGTCTGGAAGCTGCGCCGGGTGCTGCACGCGCTCGACCAGCAGCAGGCGGTCGAACTGCTCCTCGACAAGATGAAGCAGACGAAGTCGAACGCCGAGTTCCTGATGCAGATCCAGAAGACGACGCCGACGCCGGGCAACGGCGACTGACGTAAGTCTTTGTAAAGAGGGCCACCCTTGGTGCAAGGGTGGCCCTCTTCGCTGTCTGTGGCTCAGTGTACGATCGCGCTCTTCGGTCACTTTTTCGACCCTTGAACTTCTGATCCCGAGGGGGGACTTGAGTGGGTACAGCCACGTCCGGAGCCGGTCGCCACAGACGTCGGATGCGGATCGCCCTGCCCATCGGCGCGGCAGGTGTCGCAGCCGCCGTCGCCGCCGCACTGCTGACCACGTCGGCCGGTGCCGCGACCGCGGCGCCGGAGCCGGTCAAGCCCGCCCTGACGACCGTCTCTGCCGCCGAACTCCAGCAGCGCGTCGCGGGGGCGGTCGCCGGTGACGACACCGCGGGGGAGACGACCTCGAAGTCGTCGCTGAGCTCGGACACGAGCAGCGGCACCGTCGACGCGAAGATCATCGGTGGCTCCACCACGACGATCACCTCGGCACCGTGGATGGCCCAGCTCTGGTACTACGACGACACCACCGACACCGGCTTCTTCTGCGGTGGCACCGTGGTCTCGCCCACGAAGATCCTCACCGCCGCGCACTGCGCCAAGGGCTACGACTGGGCCAAGTACGGCGCGATCGTGACCGGTGCCACGCAGCTGCCCGACGACGCGGGCAACACCACCGGCGAGGTCTCCGGCGTGGTCCGTCAGTGGACCCACCCGTCGTACAGCTCGCGGACCATCGACAACGACATCGCCGTCCTCACCCTGGCCTCCCCGGTCAAGGCGACGCCGATCCGGATGACGACGTCCACGGACACCGCCTCGTACGCCGCCGGCACCAGCGCCAAGGTCTACGGCTGGGGCCGCACCAGCTCCACCACCCAGGACGTCTCCGAGACCCTGAAGACGGCCACGCTGCCGATCCAGTCGGACAGCACCTGCGCCGGCTACTACGGTTCCGACTTCGTCAAGGGGCACATGGTCTGCGCGGGCAAGCCCGCCAGCGGCAGCGACGCGGGTACGACGTCCGCCTGCAACGGTGACTCCGGTGGCCCGCTCGTGGTCAACGGCCGCATCGTCGGTGTCGTCTCCTGGGGTGTCGTGGACTGCGTCGAGAAGGGCGCGTACAGCGTCTTCGCGAAGGTCAAGACGTACCTCGGTGCCGCCTACGGCCAGGTCGACGACGCCAACATGAGCTACACCGACGCCAAGGCCGACCTCTTCGTGCGCAACGCGTCCACGAAGACGGGCTATGAGAAGGACTCCAAGGGCACGTCCTTCGGCGCCCGGCAGAGCCTCGGCGACTGGGGCGGCGTCAACCTCGTCACGCAGACGGACTTCGACCGGGACAGCGTCCAGGACCTGGTGTACCGCCGCAGCGACAACGGCGACGTCTACTGGACGCACTACGACTGGTCCCTCCAGGACTGGGCGACCAAGCAGATCTTCGACAACTGGAAGACCCGCACCCGCATCATCACCCCGGGTGACCTGACCGGTGACTACAAGCCCGACCTGGTCTCCGTGGACTCCGCCGGCAAGGCGTGGCTCTACCCGGGCAAGGGCAACGGCACCTTCTCGGCCCGTGTGCAGATCGGCACCGGCACCGGCTGGAACGCCTACAACATGGTCCGCGGCAAGGGCGACTTCAACGGTGACGGCAAGGCCGACCTGCTCGCGCGCAACAAGAGCACCGGCGCCCTCTACCTGTACAAGGGCACCGGCAAGGCCTCCAGCCCCTTCTCCGCCCGCGTGAAGGTGCGCACCTGGAGCAACTCGACGTACAACGCCTTCGACGCCATCGGTGACGTCAACGGCGACAGCAAGGCCGACTTCCTGGCCCGTACGCCCGGCGGCACCCTGTACCTGTACAAGGGCACCGGCAAGGCCACGAGCGAGATCTTCGCCACAAGGATCTCTGTCGGTACCGATTTCAAGCAGTACGACATCTTCGGATGAAATAGCAGGTGAGCGCGGTACGCCCCGCGTTCGGCGACTACACGCTGTGCCCGCCCTTCCACAGGGCGGGCACAGTGCGTTGTGCAACCCTTTCTCCGGTTTACCCGTCTGACCGGACGGAGCGACCATGGTGTGGTTCGGGTCGTAACGACCACGTCTGACCCTGAAAGCAGGGGGTAATCGAGACCGGACGAGAACGAGGAGCACATGTCCGCCGAGAGCACGCCGGAACCCGGCATACCCGGGGAGTCCGGCACCACGGGCCCGCGCCACCGCGCCAAGGGCCGGCGCCGCAAGACCCGCGGCAAGCGCAAGGGCCTGATGATCGCGGCGTGGACCACCGCGGGCATCGTCGTGCTGGGCGGTACCGGCGCCGGCTATCTGTACTTCAAGCTCAACGGCAACATCAAGAGCGTCGACATCGACCAGGCCCTCGGCACCGACCGGCCCACGAAGGTCGACAACGGCTCCGAGAACATCCTGGTCCTGGGCTCCGACACCCGTTCCGGCTCCAACAAGAAGCTGGGCGGCGGCGCCGACGACGGCAGCGCCCGCTCCGACACGGCGATGGTCGTGCACGTCTACGAGGGCCACAAGAAGGCCAGCGTGGTCTCCATACCCCGCGACACCCTCATCGACCGGCCCGAGTGCACCGACTCCGAGGGCACCGTGCACGACGCCGCGAGCGGCGTGATGTTCAACTCCGCGTACTCCACGGGCGGCGCCGCCTGTGCCGTGAAGACCGTCGAGTCGCTCTCCGGCATCCGCATGGACCACTATCTGGAGGTCGACTTCTCCGGCTTCCAGAAGCTCATCGACGAGCTCGGCGGCGTCAAGGTCACCACCACGAAGAACATCAGCGACGCCGAGAGCCACCTCGATCTGAAGGCCGGCACGCACACGCTCACCGGCAAGCAGGCCCTCGGCCTGGTCCGCACCCGGCACGGCGTCGGCGACGGCTCCGACCTCGGGCGCATCCAGCTCCAGCAGGCGTTCATGAAGGCCCTGATCGACCAGATCAAGACCGTCGACCTCTTCGACAGCCCGAAGAAGCTCTACAACCTCGCCGACACCGCCACCAACGCCGTGACCACCGACACCGGCCTCGGCTCGGTCAACAAGCTCATGTCCTTCGCCAACGGCCTCAAGGGCATCAGCTCGAAGAACATGACCATGGTCACCATGCCGGTCCAGTACGACCCGCAGGACGGCAACCGGGTACTGGTGGACGAGGCCAAGGCGAAGCTGGTCTGGAAGGCCCTGGAGGCGGACCGGGCGATCCCGAAGTCGGCGACGAAGGGCACGGCCACGGGCCAGGCCGACGGTGTCGTGAGCGCCTCCTAGCGCCGCACCGAACCCGCTGGGAATAGATCACGGCCACCCCTCGTTTTGGGGGATGCGGCCAGTCCTGGCAGACTGGTACGTCGGCCCCGGTTCACGCCCCCGCAGCCCGCGGAAGGCGACCCGGTGCCCTCCCGAAACTAGGAGACACCTTGAAGCGCGACATCCACCCCGAGTACGTCGAGACGCAGGTCAGCTGCACCTGTGGCGCGTCGTTCACCACCCGCAGCACGATCTCCAGCGGCGCCATCCGCGCCGAGGTCTGCTCCGAGTGCCACCCGTTCTACACGGGCAAGCAGAAGATCCTCGACACCGGTGGCCGTGTGGCCCGCTTCGAGGCCCGCTTCGGCAAGGCTGCTGCCAAGAAGTAGCGAGCCACCAGCGCCGGTCCACGCCGCACTCCTCGGAGTGCGCCGGGACCGGCGTTTTTGGTCGCCCGCCTTCCCCCTTCATCCGCAGTACAGGAGCCCTGAGATGTTCGAGGCCGTCGAGGAACTCGTCGGTGAGCACGCCGACCTGGAGACGAAGCTCGCCGATCCGTCGGTCCACGCCGACCAGGCCAACGCGCGCAAGCTGAACAAGCGCTACGCCGAGCTCACCCCGATCGTCGCCACGTACCGCTCCTGGAAGCAGACCGGCGACGACATCGAGACGGCGAAGGAGTTCGCCGCCGACGACCCCGACTTCGCCGCCGAGGTCA
Source organism: Streptomyces sp. NPDC001536 (assembly GCF_042894505.1). Lineage (NCBI taxonomy): Bacteria > Bacillati > Actinomycetota > Actinomycetes > Kitasatosporales > Streptomycetaceae > Streptomyces > Streptomyces sp. NPDC001536. The sequence goes on along the minus strand of NZ_JBIAVQ010000015.1, from coordinate 108,013 downwards.
AGGAGCTGGAGAAGTCCCGCGAGGAGCTCACGGAGAAGCTGCGCCTGCTCCTCGTCCCGCGCGACCCCAGCGACGACAAGGACGTCATCCTCGAGATCAAGGCGGGCGCGGGCGGCGACGAGTCGGCCCTGTTCGCCGGCGACCTGCTGCGCATGTATCTGCGGTACGCCGAGCGCGTCGGCTGGAAGACCGAGATCATCGACGCCACCGAGTCCGAGCTGGGCGGCTACAAGGACGTCCAGGTCGCCGTGAAGACCAAGGGCGGCCAGGGTGCCACCGAGCCCGGGCAGGGTGTCTGGGCCCGGCTGAAGTACGAGGGCGGTGTGCACCGTGTGCAGCGCGTGCCGGCGACCGAGTCCCAGGGCCGTATCCACACCTCCGCGGCCGGCGTCCTGGTGACCCCCGAGGCGGAGGAGGTCGACGTCGAGATCAACCCCAACGACCTCCGCATCGACGTCTACCGCTCCTCCGGACCCGGCGGCCAGTCCGTCAACACGACCGACTCCGCCGTGCGCATCACGCACATTCCCACCGGAGTCGTCGCCTCCTGCCAGAACGAGAAGAGCCAGCTGCAGAACAAGGAGCAGGCACTGCGTATCCTGCGCTCCAGGCTGCTCGCCGCGGCGCAGGAGGAGGCGGAGAAGAATGCCGCCGACGCCCGCCGCAGCCAGGTCCGCACCGTCGACCGCTCCGAGAAGATCCGCACGTACAACTTCCCGGAGAACCGCATCTCGGACCACCGCGTCGGCTTCAAGGCGTACAACCTGGACCAGGTCCTGGACGGCGACCTCGACGCGATGATCCAGGCCTGCGTCGACGCGGACTCGGCGGCCAAGCTGGCAGCCGCCTAAAGGCACGTACGCACGACCGAGTACGACACGGAGGACTTGCGTGAACCTGCTGCTCGCAGAGGTGGCCCAGGCCACCCAGCGGCTGGCCGACGCCGGCGTGCCCTCGCCGCGCAACGACGCGGAGGAGCTCGCCGCGTTCGTGCACGGCGTGAAGCGGGGCGCGCTGCACTCCGTGAAGGACGCGGACTTCGACGCCCGGTACTGGGAGGTCATCGCCCGCCGTGAGCAGCGTGAGCCGCTCCAGCACATCACCGGGCGGGCGTTCTTCCGCTACCTGGAACTCCAGGTCGGCCCCGGTGTCTTCGTGCCGCGGCCCGAGACCGAGTCCGTGGTCGGGTGGGCGATAGACGCCGTACGCGCCATGGACGTCGTAGAGCCGTGCATCGTCGATCTGTGCACCGGCTCCGGCGCCATCGCGCTCGCCCTCGCCCAGGAGGTCCCGCGCTCCCGCGTACACGCCGTGGAGCTGTCCGAGGACGCCCTCCAGTGGACCCGCAAGAACATGGAGGGGTCCAGGGTCGACCTGCGTCAGGGCAACGCCCTGGACGCCTTCCCCGACCTCGACGGCCAGGTCGACCTGGTCATCTCCAACCCGCCCTACATCCCGCTGACCGAGTGGGAGTACGTCGCTCCCGAGGCGCGGGACTACGATCCCGAACTCGCCCTGTTCTCAGGGGAGGACGGCCTCGAACTCATCCGCGGTCTGGAACGGACCGCACATCGGCTCCTGCGCCCCGGCGGCGTCGTCGTCATCGAGCACGCCGACACCCAGGGCGGCCAGGTGCCGTGGATCTTCACCGAGGAGCGGGGCTGGGCCGACGCGGCCGACCACCCCGACCTCAACAACCGCCCCCGGTTCGCGACGGCCCGCAAGGCGATGCCGTGAGCCACACCCCCCAGTCTTCAGAGCAGTACGTGTACGAGGAGGCCCGCTAAATGGCACGGCGATACGACACCAACGACGCGACCGACCGCTCGACCGGTCTGCGCGAAGCCGCGTCCGCCGTCCGCCGTGGCGAGCTGGTGGTCCTCCCGACCGACACGGTGTACGGCATCGGCGCCGACGCGTTCTCCTCGGAAGCGGTGCACGATCTGCTGGAGGCCAAGGGCCGGGGCCGCAACATGCCCACCCCTGTCCTCATCGGCTCCCCGAACACCCTGCACGGCCTCGTCACGGACTTCTCCGAGCTGGCCTGGGAGCTCGTCGACGCGTTCTGGCCGGGCGCGCTGACGCTCGTCGCCAAGCACCAGCCGTCGCTCCAGTGGGACCTGGGGGACACCAGGGGCACGGTCGCCGTCCGTATGCCGCTGCACCCCGTCGCCATCGAGCTGCTGACCGAGGTCGGCCCCATGGCGGTCTCCTCGGCGAACCTGACGGGCCACCCGGCGCCGGAGGACTGTGACGCGGCCCAGGAGATGCTCGGCGACTCGGTCTCCGTGTACCTCGACGGCGGTCCGACCCCGGGCAACGTCCCCTCCTCGATCGTCGACGTCACCCGCGAGGTGCCGCTGCTGCTGCGTGCGGGCGCGATCTCCGCGGAGGAGCTCAGGAAGGTCGTACCCGACCTCGAGGTGGCGAATTGACGGCCCCTGACGCGGGGCGTGGCATATGGGACCCGGAAGAGACGCGGACCTTCACAGGGCTGCCGCGTGACAGCTTTCGCATCCTCCACGTCAGCACCGGCAACGTGTGCCGCTCACCGATCACCGAGCGGCTGACCCGGCATGCCCTGGCGGACCGGCTCGGCGATCCGCTGTGGGGCGGGCTCGTCGTGGAGAGCGCCGGGACCTGGGGCCATGAGGGCGCGCCCATGGAGGCCAACGCGGAGACCGTGCTGGCCGACTTCGGCGCGGACGCGACCGGCTTCACGGGCCGCGAACTCCTCGACGAGCACGTCATCATGGCCGACCTCGTCCTCACCGCCACCCGCGACCACCGTCAGCAGGTCATCTCCATGGGCCACTCGGCGGGCCTGCGCACCTTCACCCTGAAGGAGTTCACCCGCCTGGTCCGCGCGATAGACCCGACAACGCTGCCGCCTCTGGAGGACGGCGTGGTCGCCCGCGCCCGAGCCCTGGTCCGCGCCGCGGCGGCTCTACGCGGGTGGCTCCTGGCGCCGACGGCGGAGGCGGACGAGGTGTACGACCCGTACGGGGCGCCGCTGCCGTTCTTCCGGTCGATCGGGGACGAGATACACCAGGCGGTGGATCCGGTCGTCACGGCGCTCACAGGAGTACCTGCGAGGACGTAGGCGCCGTCAACACCGGGCGCCTCCGTCGACCCGGGCCTACATTGGACGTACGTCATCGTCGACGCCCCGGAGTCCACCATGTCGGTCACCCATGCCCCCGAGACCGCCGACATCCTGCGGCGGCAGGATCCCGAGCTGGCCGAGATCCTGCTCGGTGAGCTGGCGCGGCAGTCGACGTCGTTGCAGTTGATCGCCGCCGAGAACTTCAGCTCGCCGGCGGTGCTGGCCGCGCTGGGGTCGCCGCTGGCGAACAAGTACGCCGAGGGATACCCGGGCGCCCGGCACCACGGCGGCTGCGAGATCGTCGACGTCGCCGAGCGGATCGCCGTGGACCGCGCCAAGGCCCTCTTCGGCGCCGAGCACGCCAATGTGCAGGCCCATTCGGGGTCGTCGGCCGTGCTGGCCACCTACGCCGCGCTCCTGCGCCCCGGCGACACCGTCCTGGCCCTCGGCCTGCCCTACGGCGGTCACCTCACCCACGGCTCGCCCGCCAACTTCTCCGGCCGCTGGTTCGACTTCGTGCCCTACGGCGTCGACGCGGAGACCGGGCTCATCGAGTACGACCAGGTCCGCACGCTGGCCCGTCAGCACCGGCCCAAGGCCATCGTGTGCGGCTCCATCGCCTACCCCCGCCACATCGACTACGCCTTCTTCCGCGAGGTCGCCGACGAGGTCGGGGCGTATCTCATCGCCGACGCCGCCCACCCCATCGGCCTCGTCGCCGGGGGAGCGGCGCCCAGCCCGGTGCCGTACGCCGACGTCGTCTGCGCCACCACGCACAAGGTGCTGCGCGGACCCCGCGGCGGCATGATCCTGTGCGGCGCCGATCTGGCCGAGCGGGTCGACCGGGCCGTCTTCCCGTTCACCCAGGGCGGCGCGCAGATGCACACCATCGCCGCGAAGGCCGTCGCGTTCGGCGAGGCGGCAACACCGGCCTTCACCGCGTACGCCCATCAGGTGGTCGCCAATGCGCGGGTCCTCGCGGCGGGGCTGGCCACCGAGGGGCTCGTCGTCACCACCGGCGGCACGGACACCCATCTGGTCACCGCCGACCCGGCACCGCTCGGCGTCGAGGGCCGGACAGCGAGAGGACGGCTCGCGGCGGCCGGCATGGTGCTCGACTGCTGTGCGCTGCCGCACGCGGACGCCCGCGGCCTGCGCCTGGGCACGGCGGCCGTGACCACCCAGGGGATGGGGGAGGCGGAGATGGCGCGGATCGCCGTACTGCTCGCCGGGGTGCTCCGAGGTGAGGCCGAGACGCAGAAGGCACGTGAAGAAGTCCGGGATCTGGTCGGGGGATTTCCGCCGTATCCGGCCTGAGCGGGGGTAGGCGCTCCGAGGTGCACAGCCACTCGTGCAACCATCGTCGCTACCCGAAAGTCCCCATCCATATGCGTCCATCGCTAGGGTGTGGGGCTGAGATGGCCAGCGAGACCTGTGGGGAAGCCTGTGCGTGAATACCTGCTGACGCTCTGCATCACGGCCGCGGTGACGTATCTGCTGACAGGGCCGGTACGGAAGTTCGCGATCGTGGCCGGAGCGATGCCGGAGATCAGGGCCCGTGACGTGCACCGGGAACCGACTCCGCGGCTCGGCGGTATCGCCATGTTCTTCGGCCTGTGCGCGGGCCTGCTGGTCGCCGACCACCTGACCAACCTCAGCCAGGTCTTCGACAAGTCGAACGAGCCCAGAGCGCTGCTCAGCGGCGCCGCGCTGATCTGGCTGATCGGTGTCCTGGACGACAAGTTCGAGATCGACGCCCTGATCAAGCTGGGCGGCCAGATGATCGCCGCCGGCGTCATGGTCATGCAGGGTCTGACGATCCTGTGGCTGCCGATCCCGACGGTGGGCAATGTCGCGCTGACCCAGTGGCAGGGCACGCTGCTGACGGTGGCGCTCGTCGTCATCACCATCAACGCGGTCAACTTCGTCGACGGCCTCGACGGCCTCGCGGCGGGCATGGTGTGCATCGCCTCGGCGGCGTTCTTCCTCTACGCCTACCGCGTCTGGGTGTCGTACGGCATCGAGGCCGCCGCCCCGGCCACGCTGTTCTCGGCGATCCTGATGGGCATGTGCCTGGGCTTCCTGCCGCACAACATGCACCCGGCGCGGATCTTCATGGGCGACTCGGGCTCGATGCTGATCGGCCTGGTGCTGGCCGCGGGAGCGATCTCCATCACCGGCCAGGTCGACCCGGACGCGCTGAAGCTGTTCGCCGGCTCCGAGAAGGCGGCCGTGCACCAGACGGTGCCGGTCTACATCCCGCTGCTGCTGCCGCTGACCATCATCGCGATCCCGGCGGCCGACCTGGTCCTGGCGATCGTGCGCCGCACCTGGCGCGGTCAGTCGCCGTTCGCCGCCGACCGCGGGCATCTGCACCACCGGCTCCTGGAGATCGGGCACTCGCACAGCCGGGCGGTGCTGATCATGTACTTCTGGTCGGCGCTGATCGCCTTCGGCGCCCTCGCGTACTCGGTGAACTCCGCGTCCATGTGGATCGTCCTGAGTGTGGTGTTCCTCTCGGCGATCGGCCTGCTCCTGTTGCTGCTGCCGCGCTTCACGCCGCGTGCCCCGATGTGGGCGCAGGCCTTCGTGCCGCCGCGCTACCGCCGCCGCAGGGCCGTCGCGGAATCCGCGTCGGTCACCGAACCGGCCGCCGTGGCCGTGGAGTCGGAGGAAGAGGAGGAGCGCACCCCGGTCGCCGTCGGCGTCTCCGGTGTCAACGGGGCGACCGCCCTCGGCGCCCGTTCGCGCTTCCTGGACCGGCGGAAAGCCGGCACGTCGCGCTGACGCGGCAAGGTAAGAATCTGACTAGAGCATTGCCAAGTCGTGGGAGTGGGTTGGGGGTGCGAAGCGCCCCAATACCAGACAAGTCGGCGACGTTCTTGCACAAACGCGCGCTGTCACTCTCATGTGTGACAGCGAGCACACCAACCAGGTAAAGACCTCATCAAATAGTTTGTGATACGGTTCACGAGAACCCCGGGTAGAGCCGAAGGACCGTAGTGCGACGGTCCATTGGCGTGAGGACCACTCTCGGCCCGGGACTACGCTCGTCCATGACGACACCCCTTCCCCCACCGTGAAAGCGGAGCTGCCGCCATGCCGTCCAATGACGTCCGGACCCTGCTCCAGGCTGCTGTGCCCACAGCCGCCGCCGGAGCCGTCGCCGCTGTTGTCAGCGGTGTCGTCGCCGGCGGCAAAGGGGCGTTGGGGGCCGCGGTCGCGACGGTGCTCGTGATCCTGTTCATGGGGCTGGGGTTCTACGTCCTGCAACGCACTGCCAAATCGCTTCCGCATCTGTTCCAGATGATGGGCCTGATGCTGTACGCGGCGCAGATCCTGCTGCTCTTCATCTTCTTGTCCGCCTTCAAGGACACCACCCTGTTCAATCCCCGGGCCTTCGCGATCACGCTCCTCGCGGGCACGCTCGTGTGGATCGCCGCGCAGACGCGTGCCCACATGAAGGCCAAGATCCTCTACGTCGAGCCTGATTCGGGTGACAAGCCCGAAAAGACAGGGCACTCGTCGTGAGAGGTAGGGCCGGGATAAGGGCGCTTGAGAGTTCCTGCTATCGTCCGGTGCCAACTGCGGCATCGCGGGCGCGGGCATCTGAGCTGACGCCTGCTCAATCGCGAGGCTCGAAGCCCCCCAGCCGCCCTCACATCCGAAACACCAGTCCGGTGCCGATCCGCGGCTGCATGCCGCGCCGACACAACGAGGTTGCCGTACCCATGCGTCACGCCGAAGGAGCCCGTGGTGAGTGCTGACCAGACCCAGCTCGCCTTTGACTGGAGTTGTCGGATCATGTCCGACAACGGGTGTGGCTTCCCGGCTCCGGGCCTGCACTCGTTCCTCTTCAAGCCGATCGCCACGGTCGGTGGGTTCGAGTTCAACAAGGTGATGCTGCTGGCGCTCATCACCACGCTGCTCGTCATCACCTTCTTCTATGCCGCTTTCGGCAAGGCCAAGGTGGTCCCGGGCAAGCTGCAGATGGTCGGCGAGGCCGGCTACGACTTCGTGCGCCGCGGCATCGTCTACGAGACGCTCGGCAAGCGCGAGGGCGAGAAGTACGTCCCGTTCATGGTCTCGCTGTTCTTCTTCATCTGGATCATGAACATCTGGTCCGTGATCCCGCTGGCCCAGTTCCCGGTGTCGTCGATCATCGCCTTCCCGATGGTGCTCGCGGCCATCGTCTGGATCATGTGGGTCTCGGTGACGTTCAAGCGTCACGGCTTCGTCGGTTTCTTCAAGAACGTCACCGGCTACGACAAGTCGCTGGGCCCGGTTCTGCCGCTCGTGATGGTCATCGAGTTCTTCTCGAACCTGCTGGTGCGACCCTTCACGCACGCGGTCCGGCTCTTCGCCAACATGTTCGCCGGCCACCTGATGCTGGTCATGTTCACGGTCGCCTCCTGGTACCTGCTGAACAGCTGGATGATCCCGGCTGCCGGCGTCTCGTTCGTCATGACGATGGTCATGATCCTCTTCGAGCTTTTCGTGCAGGCCGTCCAGGCGTACGTCTTCGTGCTGCTGGCCTGCTCGTACCTCCAGGGCGCGATGGCCGAGCACCACTGAGTCGTACCGCCCCCAAGCCCCCAGAACGTCCGGTGGTCAACCCCCGCCGGTCCATGAAAGAGAAGGAAGAATCAGCATGGCTGCCCTTGAGACCCTCGCCGCTGTCGAAGGCAACATCGGTTCCATCGGTTACGGCCTTGCCGCCATCGGCCCCGGCGTCGGCGTCGGCATCATCTTCGGTAACGGCACCCAGGCCCTCGCCCGTCAGCCCGAGGCTGCCGGTCTGATCCGTGCCAACCAGATCCTCGGCTTCGCCTTCTGTGAGGCGCTCGCCCTCATCGGCATCGTCATGCCGTTCGTCTACGGATGATCGAACCCTGACGAGCCAACCTTTCTACGAAAGGCACTGATGTGATCGCCAATTGGGTACAGCTGGCGGCCGAGGAAGAGCAGAACCCGCTCATTCCTCCGGGCCCCGAGCTGCTCGTCGGCACGATCGCCTTCGCCATCGTGTTCTTCTTCTTCTGGAAGAAGCTGCTTCCGAACATCAACAAGGTTCTGGAAGAGCGCCGTGAGGCGATCGAAGGTGGAATCGAGAAGGCAGAGGCCGCTCAGGTCGAGGCCCAGAGCGTCCTTGAGCAGTACAAGGCACAGCTCCAGGAGGCCCGGCACGAGGCCGCGCGTCTGCGCCAGGAGGCGCAGGAGCAGGGCGCCACGCTCATCGCCGAGATGCGCGCGGAAGGCCAGCGGCAGCGCGAGGAGATCGTCGCCGCCGGTCACGCGCAGATCGAGGCCGACCGCAAGGCCGCCGCGTCCGCGCTGCGCCAGGACGTCGGCAAGCTCGCCACCGACCTGGCCGGCAAGCTCGTCGGTGAGTCCCTCGAGGACCACGCCCGGCAGAGCCGCGTCATCGACCGCTTCCTCGACGAGCTCGAGGAGAAGGCCGAGGCCGCGCGATGAACGGAGCGAGCCGCGAGGCCCTGGCAGCCGCACGTGAGCGTCTCGACGCGCTGACGGACAACACGTCCGTGAACGTCGGCACGCTCGCCGACGAGCTGGCCGCCGTCACCGCGCTGCTCGACCGCGAGGTGTCGCTGCGTCGGGTCCTCACCGACCCGGCGCAGGCCGGCGAGGCCAAGGCCGAACTGGCGCAGCGCCTCCTCGGTGGCCAGGTGGGCGGCGAGACCGCCGATCTGGTGTCCGGCATGGTGCGCTCCCGCTGGTCGCAGTCGCGCGACCTGGCGGACGCGCTGGAGCAGCTGGCGAACCTCGCCGAGCTCACCGCCGCACAGCAGGCGGGCGCGCTCGACGACGTCGAGGACGAACTGTTCCGCTTCGGCCGGATCGTCTCTTCGAACACCGAGCTGCGCGCCGCGCTGACCGACCGCGCCGCGAAGGCGTCGGCCAAGGGCGAGCTGCTGCGCAGCCTGCTCGGCGGCCGTGCCCACGCGACCACCGAGCGTCTGGTGACGCGTCTTGTGACCGCGCCCCGGGGACGTAGCCTGGAGTCGGGACTGGAGTCCCTGTCCAAGCTCGCCGCCGAGCGCCGGAACCGACTGGTCGCCGTCGTCACCTCGGCGGTGCCGCTGAGCGACGCGCAGAAGCAGCGCCTGGGCGCTGTCCTCGCGAAGCTCTACGGCCACACGATGCACCTCAACATCGACGTGGACCCCGAGGTCCTCGGCGGTATCCGGGTGCAGGTCGGCGACGAGGTCATCAACGGCTCCCTCGCGGACCGTATCGAGGACGCCGGCCGCCGCCTGGCCGGCTGAGCAGCAACTTCATAAGCAGTACGTACATACGGCCCGGTTGGGCCGTGCAGAGGATTCCTGGGGGTCGCCCCCAGACCCCCAAGTTGAAACTTCGGGCCCAACAAGGAGAGCAGGGAACCCAGATGGCGGAGCTCACGATCCGGCCGGAGGAGATCCGGGACGCGCTGGAGAACTTCGTCCAGTCGTACAAGCCGGACGCGGCCTCGCGCGAGGAGGTCGGTACGGTCACCCTTGCCGGCGACGGCATCGCGAAGGTCGAGGGTCTTCCCTCGGCCATGGCCAACGAACTGCTGAAGTTCGAGGACGGCACCCTCGGCCTCGCGCTGAACCTGGAAGAGCGCGAGATCGGCGCCATCGTCCTCGGTGAGTTCAGTGGCATCGAGGAGGGTCAGCCGGTCACGCGTACCGGCGAGGTCCTGTCGGTCGCCGTGGGCGAGGGCTACCTCGGCCGTGTCGTCGACCCCCTCGGCAACCCGATCGACGGCCTCGGCGAGATCGAGACCAGCGGTCGTCGCGCCCTTGAGCTGCAGGCTCCGGGCGTCATGGCCCGTAAGTCGGTGCACGAGCCGATGGAGACCGGCTACAAGGCCGTCGACGCGATGACCCCGATCGGCCGCGGCCAGCGTCAGCTGGTCATCGGTGACCGTCAGACCGGCAAGACCGCCCTGGCCGTCGACACGATCATCAACCAGCGCGACAACTGGCGCTCCGGCGACCCGAAGAAGCAGGTCCGCTGCGTCTACGTCGCCATCGGTCAGAAGGGCTCGACCATCGCCTCCGTGCGTGGCGCCCTGGAAGAGGCCGGCGCGCTGGAGTACACGACCATCGTCGCCGCCCCGGCGTCCGACCCGGCCGGCTTCAAGTACCTGGCGCCGTACACCGGTTCGGCCATCGGCCAGCAGTGGATGTACGAGGGCAAGCACGTCCTCATCATCTTCGACGACCTCTCGAAGCAGGCCGACGCCTACCGCGCCGTGTCCCTGCTGCTGCGCCGCCCGCCGGGCCGTGAGGCCTACCCGGGTGACGTCTTCTACCTGCACTCCCGTCTGCTGGAGCGCTGCGCGAAGCTCTCCGACGAGCTGGGCGCCGGTTCGATGACGGGTCTGCCGATCGTCGAGACCAAGGCCAACGACGTCTCGGCGTTCATCCCGACCAACGTCATCTCCATCACCGACGGCCAGTGCTTCCTGGAGTCGGACCTGTTCAACGCCGGTCAGCGCCCCGCGCTGAACGTCGGTATCTCCGTCTCCCGAGTCGGTGGTTCCGCGCAGCACAAGGCGATGAAGCAGGTCTCCGGCCGTCTGCGCCTCGACCTCGCCCAGTACCGCGAGCTGGAGGCGTTCGCCGCCTTCGGTTCCGACCTGGACGCCGCGTCGAAGTCGCAGCTGGAGCGTGGTCAGCGTCTGGTCGAGCTGCTCAAGCAGCCGCAGTACCAGCCGATGCCGACCGAGGACCAGGTCGTCTCCGTGTGGGCCGGTACCACCGGCAAGATGGACGACGTCCCGGTCGCCGACATCCGCCGCTTCGAGAAGGAGCTGCTGGAGTACCTGCACCGCAAGGAGCAGGGCCTCATGACCTCCATCAAGGAGGGCGGCAAGATGTCGGACGACACCCTCTCCGCCATCGCCGACGGCATCGCGGACTTCAAGAAGCAGTTCGAGACCTCGGACGGCAAGCTTCTCGGCGAAGACGCGCCGGCCGCCTCGGCCAAGTGACGACGGAAGGGACCTGACTCATGGGAGCCCAGCTCCGGGTCTACAAGCGTCGCATCCGATCCGTCACCGCGACCAAGAAGATCACGAAGGCGATGGAGATGATCGCCGCCTCGCGTGTCGTCAAGGCGCAGCGCAAGGTGGCGGCCTCCACGCCGTACGCGACCGAGCTCACCCGCGCGGTCACGGCGGTCGGAACCGGCTCGAACACGAAGCACCCGCTGACCACGCAGGCCGAGACGGTCGTGCGGTCCGCGGTGCTGCTCCTCACGAGCGACCGTGGTCTCGCAGGCGCCTTCAACGCCAACGCCATCAAGGTGGCGGAGCAGCTGACCGCGCGTCTTGAGGCCGAGGGCAAGGAGGTCGACACGTACATCGTCGGCCGCCGCGGTCTGGCCCACTACAACTTCCGCGAGCGCAAGGTCGTGGAATCGTGGTCGGGCTTCACCGACGAGCCCACGTACGCGGACGCGAAGAAGGTCGCGGGTCCGCTGATCGAGGCCATCGAGAAGGACACGGCCGAGGGCGGCGTGGACGAACTCCACATCGTCTTCACCGAGTTCGTCTCGATGATGACGCAGACGGCGCTCGACGACCGTCTGCTGCCGCTCAGCCTCGAAGAGGTCGCCGCGGAGGCCGCGCCCAAGGGCGAGATCCTTCCGCTGTACGACTTCGAGCCCTCGGCGGAGGACGTCCTCGACGCCCTGCTGCCGCGCTACGTGGAGAGCCGTATCTACAACGCGCTGCTCCAGTCGGCCGCTTCGAAGCACGCCGCCACGCGGCGCGCGATGAAGTCGGCGACCGACAACGCGGGAGAGCTCATCACCACGCTCTCCCGTCTTGCCAACGCGGCCCGCCAGGCCGAAATCACCCAGGAAATCAGCGAGATCGTCGGTGGCTCCGCAGCCCTGGCCGACGCGACCGCGGGGAGTGACAGGTAATGACGACGACAGTTGAGACGGCCGCTGCCACGGGCCGCGTCGCCCGGGTCATCGGCCCGGTCGTCGACGTGGAATTCCCCGTCGACGCCATGCCCGACATCTACAACGCCCTTCACGTCGAGGTGGCCGACCCGGCCCTCGCCGGCGAGAAGAAGACGCTGACCCTGGAGGTCGCCCAGCACCTGGGTGACGGCCTGGTCCGCACCATCTCGATGCAGCCCACCGACGGTCTGGTCCGCCAGGCCCCGGTGACCGACACGGGTGCCTCCATCTCCGTGCCGGTCGGTGACTTCACCAAGGGCAAGGTGTTCAACACTCTCGGTGAGGTGCTGAACTCCGACGAGCAGTACGACGGCGAGCGCTGGGGCATCCACCGCAAGGCGCCGAACTTCGACGAGCTCGAGTCGAAGACCGAGATGTTCGAGACCGGCGTCAAGGTCATCGACCTTCTCACCCCGTACGTCAAGGGTGGAAAGATCGGTCTGTTCGGTGGTGCCGGCGTCGGCAAGACGGTGCTCATCCAGGAGATGATCTACCGCGTCGCCAACAACCACGACGGTGTCTCCGTGTTCGCCGGTGTCGGCGAGCGCACCCGTGAGGGCAACGACCTCATCGAGGAGATGGCCGAGTCGGGCGTCATCGACAAGACCGCCCTGGTCTTCGGTCAGATGGACGAGCCCCCGGGCACCCGTCTGCGCGTGGCCCTCGCCGGTCTGACCATGGCGGAGTACTTCCGCGATGTGCAGAAGCAGGACGTGCTGTTCTTCATCGACAACATCTTCCGCTTCACGCAGGCCGGTTCCGAGGTCTCGACCCTGCTCGGCCGTATGCCCTCCGCGGTGGGTTACCAGCCGAACCTGGCCGACGAGATGGGTCTCCTCCAGGAGCGCATCACCTCGACCCGTGGTCACTCGATCACCTCGATGCAGGCGATCTACGTCCCCGCGGACGACCTGACCGACCCGGCCCCGGCCACCACCTTCGCCCACCTCGACGCGACGACGGTTCTGTCCCGTCCGATCTCCGAGAAGGGCATCTACCCGGCCGTGGACCCGCTGGACTCCACGTCCCGCATCCTGGACCCCCGCTACATCGCGGCGGACCACTACAACACGGCCATGCGTGTCAAGACGGTCCTGCAGAAGTACAAGGACCTTCAGGACATCATCGCGATCCTCGGTATCGACGAGCTGGGCGAAGAGGACAAGCTCGTCGTCCACCGTGCCCGTCGCGTGGAGCGCTTCCTGTCCCAGAACACCCACGTCGCCAAGCAGTTCACCGGCGTCGACGGGTCGGACGTACCGCTGGACGAGTCGATCACCGCGTTCAACGCGATCATCGACGGCGACTACGACCACTTCCCGGAGCAGGCGTTCTTCCTGTGCGGTGGCATCGAGGACCTGAAGGCCAACGCCAAGGAGCTGGGCGTCTCCTGACCCCCGTGCTCGTCTGAGGGGGCGGGGCACGTCCCGCCCCCTCTTTCACGCCTACTAGACTTGTAACCAACACCCGGCCGAACAGCCGGGTGGTGACCCGAGGAGCCACCTTGGCTGCTGAGCTGCACGTCGCGCTGGTCGCGGCCGACCGAGAGGTCTGGTCCGGCGAGGCCACCCTGGTCGTCGCGCGCACCACGTCCGGCGACATCGGCGTCATGCCCGGTCACCAGCCGCTGCTCGGTGTGCTGGAGTCGGGCCCGGTGACCATCCGTACGAGTGATGGTGGAACGGTCGTCGCCGCGGTGCACGGCGGTTTCATCTCGTTCGCGGACAACAAGCTGTCGCTGCTGGCCGAGATCGCCGAGCTGTCGGACGAGATCGACATCCAGCGCGCGGAACGCGAGCTGGAGCGTGCGAAGGCGGAGGGTGACGCCGCCGCCGAGCGCCGCGCGGACGTACGTATCCGTGCGGCGGCGACGCGCTGAACCAGCGCGATCGCGTATGACGTCACTCAGCCGCGGCTGGGACCGGAGCAATCCGGCCCTGGTCGCGGCTGAGGCAAATGTGGATGTTTTTTCCATTCCGTTACCGAGTAGACGAGGAGGTCGGTGTCGATGGTCCTCGCTCTGACTGTGTGCGGAATCGTCGTGGCACTCGTAGTGCTGGGGCTGTTCGTCTTCGGCCTTCGTCGCAGACTCATCCAGCGCTCCGGCGGCACCTTCGACTGTTCGCTGCGCTGGGACGTCCCGGAGAAACCCGACACCAACGGCAAGGGCTGGAGCTACGGCGTCGCCCGCTACAACGGCGACCGCATCGAGTGGTACCGCGTCTTCTCCTACGCCTACCGCCCGCGCCGCATCCTGGAGCGCGCCGCGATCGAGGTCGCCGGACGCCGGCTGCCCGAGGGCGAGGAGGAGCTGGCGCTGCTCTCCGACGCCGTCATCCTGACCTGTCTGCACCGGGGCACGCGTCTTGAACTCGCCATGAGCGAAGACGCGCTGACCGGTTTCCTCGCGTGGCTGGAAGCAGCCCCGCCCGGTCAGCGCGTCAATGTTGCTTAACGGGATTACTGCAACCCGCTGTTGATGGCGCTCACCAGCTCACCGTTGCCGGTGTCGCCGCTGAACTCCCAGAAGAACGCCCCGCCCAGGCCCTGGTTCTTGGCCCAGGTCATCTTGGTGCCGATGGTGGCGGGGGTGTCGTAGGACCACCAGTTGTTGCCGCAGTAGGCGTACGCCGTGCCCGCGATGGTGCCGGTGGCCGGGCAGGAGTTCTTGAGGACCTTGTAGTCCTCGATGCCGGCCTCGTAGGTGCCGGGGGCCGCGCCGGTCGCCGTGCCGCCGGGGGCGGCCTGCGTGACACCGGTCCAGCCGCGGCCGTAGAAGCCGATGCCGAGCAGCAGCTTCTTCGAGGCCACACCCTTCGACTTCAGCTTGGCGATCGCGTCGGCGGAGTTGAAGCCCGCCTGCGGGATGCCGGAGTACGAGGTCAGCGGCGAGTGCGGGGCGGTCGGGCCCTGCGCGTTGAAGGCGCCGAAGTAGTCGTACGTCATCACGTTGTACCAGTCGACGGAGGCCGAGGCGCCGCCGTAGTCGGCCGCGTCGATCTTGCCGCCGGAGGAGCCGTCGGCCGTGATGGCCGCGGTGACCAGGTAGTTCGAGCCGAACTCGGTGCGCAGCGCGGACATCAGGTTCTTGAAGGCCGCAGCGCCGGAGGTGTCACAGGTGAGTCCGCAGGCGTTGGGGTACTCCCAGTCGATGTCGATGCCGTCGAAGACATCGGCCCAGCGGGGGTCCTCCACGACGGCCTTGCAGGACTTGGCGAACGCGGCCGGGTTGGCCGCGGCCTGGGCGAAGCCGCCGGAGTAGGTCCAGCCGCCGAAGGAGTACAGCACCTTGATGTGCGGGTACTTGGCCTTCAGCTGGCGCAGCTGGTTGAAGTTGCCGCGCAGCGGCTGGTCCCAGGTGTCGGCGGTGCCGCTGACGGACTGGTCGGCGGTGTAGGCCTTGTCGTAGGCGGCGTAGGTGTCGTCGACGGTGCACTGACCGTTCTTGACGTTGCCGAACGCGTAGTTGATGTGCGTGATCTTCGACGCGGAGCCCGAGCTGACCAGGTTCTTGACGTGGTAGTTGCGGCCGTAGACGCCCCACTCGGTGAAGTAGCCGAGCTTGACCTTGTCGCCGGTGGGCGGCGGGTCGGTGGTGCCGCCGGTGGTGCGCACCGCGCGGGCGCCGCTGACCGGGCCGGTCTGGTCGGCGGTGTCACGGGCCTGCACGGAGTAGGAGTAGTCGGTGCCGGCGGTCAGCCCGGTGTCCGTGTAGGACGTGGTCGTCACGGTCGCGACCTTGGTGCCGTCGCGCAGGACGTCGTAGTTCTTGACGCCCTTGTCGTCGGTGGCCGCGCTCCAGGACAACTTCACCGAGGTGTTGGTGATGTCCGAGGCGGTCGGGGTGCCGGGGGCGCTCGGCGCGCTGTCGCCGGGGTTCGTGGTGCCGCCGTCACAACTGCCGCCGTTGAGCTTGCAGTTGGCGGGGGAGCCGGATCCGGCGCCGTTGAAGCCGAAGGAGACGGAGGCGCCGGGGGCGAGGGTGCCGTTCCAGGACTTGTTCTTGGCGGTCCAGTGGGTGCCGGAGGAGGTGACGTCGGCGTCCCAGGCGGAGGTGACGGACGTGCCGGAGGGGAAGTCCCATTCGACGGTCCAGGAGCTGAGGGTGGTGTCGCCGGTGTTCTTGACGGTCCACTTGCCTTCGAAACCGGTGCCCCAGTCCTGCGTCTTGGCGTAGGTGGCGGTCGCCGATGCCGCGGCCTGGGCGGGGCTCGCGAGGCCTACGAGGCCGGCGAAGGGGAGCACCAGGGTCGCTATCCCTGCCGCCACTCTGTGTCTGAAGCGCATGCAGCGCCTCCTTGAGGGGTGTTGGGGGCGCGACTGAGCCTTCACGCCCACGGTGCGGCGAGAATAGAAAGGTCTGGACCACGGGTCAATAGGTCTGGACCACTGTGCCGCCTTTGCGCGGCAATAAACCTTCAGACGCCCAACTCCTGCGCCAGTACGGCCGCTTGGACCCGGCTCCGGAGGCCCAGTTTGCCCAGCAATCGGCTGACGTGCGTCTTCACCGTCGCCTCCGCCATGTCGAGCCGGGTCGCGATGCCCGCGTTGGACAGCCCCTCGCCCAGGCAGGACAACACCTCCCGTTCCCGGCGGGTGAGGGTGTCCAGGACCGCCGGGTCGACGCTCGGCTGCCGTACCGGCTTGGCGGCGAACTCGGAGATCAGCCGGCGGGTGACGGCCGGAGCGACGATCCCCTCGCCACGCGCCACCGTGCGGACCGCCTCCACGAGGTCCCTCGCCTCCGTGTTCTTCAGCAGGAACCCGGCCGCCCCGGCCCGCAGCGCCCCGAACACATACTCGTCGAGGTCGAAGGTGGTCAGCACGAGGACGTCCGCGAGCCCCTCCTCCGTGACCCTCCGGGTCGCCGACACCCCGTCCAGACGCGGCATCTGCACGTCCATCAGCACCAGGTCGGGCCGCAGCTCCCGGGCCAGCGCCACCGCCCGTTCGCCGTCCGCGGCCTCCCCGACCACCTCGATGTCGGGCGCGCTGCGCAGGATGAGGACCAGCCCGGCGCGGACGGCGGACTGGTCCTCGGCGACGAGCACGCGAATCATGCGGGGTCTCCTTCGGTGACGTCGGTGACGGGGAGGGTGGCGCGCACGGCCCACAGGGCGCCGTCGGGACCCGCCTCGAATGTGCCGCCCAGCAGCGCGGCCCGCTCCCGCATCCCGACGAGCCCGGCCCCGGAACCAGGGGCGCGAGGGCCGTCCCGGTGGCCGTACGGGCTGGTCACGACGACGGTGAGGGAGCCGTTCCGCTGGGCGAGGGCGACGCTGACCCGGCCCGGGCACGCGTGCTTGAGGGCGTTGGTCAGGGACTCCTGGACGATGCGGTAGGCGGCGAGCTCGACCGGGGTCGGCAACGGGCCGTGGTCGAGGTCGAGGCCGACGTCGAGCCCGTTGGCGCGGGCGCCGTCGACCAGGGAGCCGAGCCCGTCGAGCGTCGGGGCCGCGACCGGTTCCAGATCGCCGCTGCTGTCCCGCAGGATGCCGATCAGCCGGCGCATCTCGGCCAGTCCCTCGACGCTGTTCTCACGGATGACCGCGAGGGCCTCCTGGGAGGTCTTCGGGTCGTCGAGGGAGAGCGCGGCGGTGGAGTGGATGGCGATCGCCGAGAGGTGGTTGGCCACCATGTCGTGCAGTTCGCGGGCCATCCGGGCACGCTCGGCGCCGACGGCCTGGCTGCGGTCCATCTCGGCGAGCAGCGCGGTCTGTTCGGCGCGCAGCAGGGCGGCCTCGGCGGCGTCGCGGTGGTTGCGCACGATCCAGCCGGTGGCGGCCGGTCCGTACCCGACGACGCCGACGACCACGCCGATCAGCAGCGCCTCGGGCACCCGCCACACGGCGAACGGCACCAGTGTCCCGATCACGGTGAGCAGACCGGTGATCCACTGGATGCGGCGGGCCGAGGCGAGCGGGCCGTACAGGACGGCCGCGTACACGAGGTCGGTGAACATCAGGATCGTGGCCAGATTGCCCTGGGTCACCAGGTCGGCGCAGATCGCGGCCGTGCCGATGAGCAGGGCCGCGCGGGGCGCCGTGCGGCGCAGCAGCTCGCAGCCCGCCATCACGACGAGCGGCAGCAGCACCGGCCAGGGGCCGTCGAAGAGGGTGATCGGGTCGTCGGCCCGCCGCGTGCCCAGCCCCATGAGAGTCAGCAGCAGGCCGCCGAGCAGCCCGCCGACGGCGACGTACACGTCGAACCGGTGCGGGCGGGGGAGTCGTACGGCCATGTCCCCATCCAACACGGGAGGCCCGGGCTCCGCCTGATGCCCGCGAACGGTTCCGAACTGCATCTTTCGATGTACCGCCACTTCGTCACCGCCGACGACGAAAGCGGCTGTCGCCGACGGGAGCCTGGAAGGGTGACCGAGAGGAGCGAGTCGTGATCGTCACGCTGATCATCGCCTGTGAAGTGGGCTTCTGGGTGCTGCTGGCCCTGGGCCTGGCCGTCCGGTACCTGCTGAAGTGGCGGCGGACCAGTGTGGTGCTGCTGCTGTGCGAGCCGGTGCTGGAGCTGGTCCTGTTCGTCGCCACGGCGATCGACCTCAAGAACGGCGCCGAACCGAGCTGGGAGCACGGCGTGGCCGCGCTGTACATCGGGTACACGGTCGCCTTCGGCCACTACACGATCCGCTGGCTGGACGGCCACGCCGCCCACCGCCTGGCCGGGGCCCCGCGCCCGCCGAAGCCCCCGCGCTACGGCCGGGCCCGCGCCGCCCACGAGGCGAAGCTGTGGCTACGGGCCGTGTACGGGGGAGCGGTGGCGGCCGGTCTGCTTCAGCTCGCCGTCTGGTACGTCGGGGACTCCGGCGACATCAGCTCACTGCGCTCGTTCCAGTGGGTGGCGCTGCGGGCGGTCGGTATCTACGGACTGATCGCCCTGTCGTACACGATCTGGCCCAAGAAGGAGCCGGCCTCAGCGCTCTCCACCCGGGACCCAGAGCACGTCCCCGACGTCCTTGTTGGCCGTACGGGCAAGAATGAACAGTAGGTCCGAGAGCCGGTTCAGATAGGTCGCCGTCAGCGGGTTCATCACCTCGCCGTGGACCTCCAGCGCGGCCCATGTGGAGCGCTCGGCGCGGCGTACGACCGTGCACGCCTGGTGCAGCAGGGCCGCACCGGGCGTGCCGCCGGGCAGGATGAAGGAGCGGAGCTTCTCCAGCCGCTCGTTGAAGTGGTCGCAGTCCGCCTCCAGCTTGTCGACGTAGAACTGCTCGACCCGCAGCGGCGGGAACTCAGGGTTCTCCACGACCGGCGTGGACAGGTCCGCGCCCACGTCGAACAGGTCGTTCTGCACCCGGGTGAGGACCTTGACGATCTCCTCGTCGAGCCCGCCCAGCGCGATCGCCGTGCCGATCACCGCGTTCGCCTCGTTGGCGTCGGCGTACGCCGAGATCCGCAGATCGGTCTTGGCGACCCGGCTCATGTCGCCGAGGGCGGTGGTGCCCTGGTCGCCGGTCCTGGTGTAGATGCGCGTCAGATTGACCATGAGGTCAGCGTAGTTACGCCCCGGCCGTTCGG
The DNA here is from genome assembly GCF_042894505.1 of Streptomyces sp. NPDC001536. Taxonomy (NCBI): domain Bacteria; kingdom Bacillati; phylum Actinomycetota; class Actinomycetes; order Kitasatosporales; family Streptomycetaceae; genus Streptomyces; species Streptomyces sp. NPDC001536. The sequence goes on along the minus strand of NZ_JBIAVQ010000015.1, from coordinate 88,396 downwards.
AACACGCGTGTGCCCACTGTCACGGCGAGTGCCGCGAGGGCGAGGGCGACCAGTACGCCGTACGCCATGTGCGCCGAGGTGTACGAGCCGACGTAGGCGTCCCTGACCGCGTCCACCAGATAGCGGAACGGCACGAAGTGCGAGAGGACGTCCAGCCAGGCCGGGCCCAGCGTCATCGGGAGCATCAGGCCGGACAGCAGCATCATCGGCATCGTCAGGGCGTTGACCGCCGGACCGAACTCGCCCGGGGTGTGCAGCTTCATGGCCAGCGCGTACGACAGCGAGGCCAGCGACACCGTCAGCAGCGCGACGAACGCGAAGCCGATCAGGATGCCGGTCAGCGGGGCCCGCAGCCCCATCACCAGCGCGGCCAGCACCAGCAGCACCGCCTGGAAGACGAAGACGGTGGCGTCGCGCAGCACCCGCCCCAGCAGCAGCGCCAGCCGGCTGACCGGCGTCACCCGCATCCGCTCCACCACCCCCTGGCTCTTCTCGACGATGATCGTGAACCCCGCGAACGAGGCCCCGAACAGGCCGAGTTGGAGCAGCAGCCCGGGCACCAGCAGCTGCCACGAGCTGCCCGCCCCGCCCAGCGGCAGATCGGTGAGCAGGGGGCCGAAGAAGAGGAGATAGAGGAGCGGCATCAGCACGCCGAAGAGCAGGGCGAAGCGGGAGCGCAGGGACTGGCGGAGGTAGCGGCCGTAGATCAGGGCCGTGTCCTGGACAAGCATGGGATTCCTATACGGCTACGGGGGCGGCGTCGGCCGGTGTGGCGCTGCGGCCGGTGATGGCGAGGAAGGTGTCCTGGAGCGAGGCGTCGATCGAGCCGCCGTACTCCAGCTTGAGCGCGGTCGGTGTGCCCTCCGCGACGACCACGCCCTTGTCGACGACGACCAGGCGGTCGGCGAGGGCGTCGGCCTCGTCCAGGTAATGGGTGGTCAGGAACACCGTGGTGCCGTGTTCGTCGCGCAGTCGGCGGACCAGGTCCCACAGGTCGGCCCGGCTGCCGGGGTCGAGACCGGTGGTGGGCTCGTCGAGGAACAGCACTTTCGGGCGATGGGTGAGGGCCATCGCGATGTCCAGGCGCCGGCGCTGACCGCCCGACAGCGCCCCGCACGTGCGGTCCAGCAGCTCGCTCAGGCCCAGCTCCCGGGCCAACTCCTCGGCCCGCTCGGCGGCCTGGGTCTTCGTCAGCCGGTAGAGGCGGCCCTGGGTGACCAGCTCCTCCCGCACGGAGATCTGCGGGTCCACGCCTCCCGACTGGGCCACATAGCCGCAGGCCCTCCGCACCCCGGCGGCGTCGGTGGTGAGGTCGTGGCCGGCGACGGTGGCGGCGCCGCCGGTGGGTTTCAGCAGGGTCGTGAGCATCCGCAGGGTGGTGGTCTTCCCGGCGCCGTTCGGACCGAGGAAGCCGAGGATCTCGCCCTCGCGGACGCTCAAATCGATGCCGCGCACGGCCTCCACCGGGCCGAGTTTGGTCTGGAAGGTACGGGCCAGGCCCGCCGTACTGATGACGGTCATGGCGACAGAAAAACAGAGTCTCTTAAATTTTGCAATGACCCCAAAGTTTCAGGGAGTCCAGCGAAGCTAGGATGTGGACCATGGCTGAAGGGCTCAGGGAGCGGAAGAAGCGCGAGACGAGACAGCGGATCTCGGACATCGCCACCGGGCTGTTCCTGGAGCACGGATTCGTGACCGTGACCATCGCGGAGGTGGCGGAGGCCGCCGACGTCTCCGTGAACACCGTCTACAACTACTTCCCGGCGAAGGAGGACCTCTTCTTCGACCGCTCCGCCGGTGTCGTCGAACAGCTCTCGCGCTGGGTGCGCGGCCGGGACGTGGGGGAGTCGGCCGCGCGGGCCGTGCTGCGCGAGCTGCGCGCGGAGGTGGAGGCGGTCTCGCCGCGGATCGGACTCATGGAGGGCTACGACCGTTTCATGCGCTGCATCCACGAGGCGCCGCCGCTCCGCTCCCGGCTGTGGAGCCTCCAGCAGGAGATCCACGACCACCTCGCGGCGACCCTCCGGGAGGAGACCGGCGCCGCCGACGCCGACCCGCTGCCGGGGCTGATCGCCGGTCAGATCTGCTGGGTCCACTCGGAGGTGTTCGAACACGTCGGGCGTGAGATGGTCGCCGGGCGCAATCCGGACGAAGTGTCACGAGAGGTGCTGGCGCTTCTCGACGACATCGAGGAGCTGTTGAGCCGGAACGTGCTCAACTACGCCGTACGAGACCACCGATGAGCCGTGCCGGTGTGATGTCCGTCAGATGAGACGTGACGCGCATTACTAACCGGTCACACGACACCTCACGCCCGCTAAGGTCCGCCGAAGAGGCATACGTAAACAGCGTGTAAGGCGTTCAAAGGGGAGTCGCACAGTGGCACGGAAGCTTGCCGTCATCGGCGCCGGCTTGATGGGTTCCGGGATCGCCCAGGTCTCCGCGCAGGCGGGCTGGGACGTCGTCCTGCGGGACGTCACCGACGAGGCGCTCAAGCGTGGCACCGACGGCATCAAGGCCTCGTACGACAAGTTCGTGAGCAAGGGCAAGCTGGAGGCGCACGACGCCGACGCCGCCCTCGGCCGGATCACCGCGACCACCGACCTGGACGCCGCCGCGGACGCCGACATCGTCGTCGAGGCCGTCTTCGAGAAGCTGGAGGTGAAGCACGAGATCTTCCGCGCGCTCGACAAGATCGTGCGTGAGGACGCCGTGCTCGCCTCCAACACCTCCGCCATCCCGATCACCAAGATCGCGGCGGCCACCGAGCACCCCGAGCGGGTCGTCGGTGTGCACTTCTTCTCGCCCGTGCCGATGATGCAGCTCGTCGAGCTCGTCCGCGGCTACAAGACGAGCGACGAAGCCCTCGCCACCGCACGGGAGTTCGCCGAGTCCGTCGGCAAGACCTGCATCGTCGTCAACCGGGACGTCGCCGGCTTCGTGACCACCCGGCTCATCTCCGCCCTCGTCGTCGAGGCGACCAAGCTCTACGAGTCGGGCGTCGCCACCGCCGAGGACATCGACCTCGCCTGCAAGCTGGGCTTCGGCCACGCCATGGGCCCGCTCGCCACGGCCGACCTCACCGGCGTCGACATCCTGCTGCACGCCACCAGCAACATCTACACCGAGACCCAGGACGAGAAGTTCGCCCCGCCGGAGCTGATGCGCCGGATGGTTGACGCCGGTGACATCGGGCGCAAGAGCGGGCAGGGCTTCTACAAGCACTGAAACCGCACAGGCCCCTGAGGCATCACTCCCGGGGGTGAATTCGGTATCGGTTCGCTTACAGACGGCAACCTCCGACCGCCCAAGGCAGTCAGACGTTGCATCACCAGACATCACATTCGCGGAGCACGAGACGCACCACGGGGAGCGCATATGTTCATCAGGGGCGACCACGCCGAGCTGGTCGTCGGGGGCCGCCTCGACGTCCGCAGCGCGGCGGACGCCCGTACGGTCCTGCACACGGCCGTCGACGACGGAGTCGGCGATCTGGTGCTGGATCTGTCCGAGCTGGACTCCTGGGACGCCACCGGACTCGGGGTGATCATGGGGGCCCACCGCAGGGCCGGCCGCTGCGGCCGACGCCTCGTGCTGCGCGACGTACCGCCGCAGATGCAGCGCCTGCTGGTGGCGACCCGGCTGCACCGGATCCTGGCGATCGAGGGCGGCATCGGGGTGGAGTCGCTGCCCCGGGTGTGACCCCTTGTGTGGATGCGGTGTGAGGGCCGGGTGCTGTCGCTGTGAAACGCACGTCGCGCACAATCCTCACGAGACTGTGACGTCTCGGACGGCGCGGTACCCCGGGCTGTCGTAGATACTGTGCGAAGGTTTAGGGTTCGGTCGCCCGCTGAGTGAACATCCCTGATCGAGCGGGCCCGGACCAGAAGCGACAGCGCGGTGTGCAGCAAGGCCGGGAGGGGCTCGGCACACGACGCTTTTGGGGGGCTTGACCTATGGACCCGAACAACCGGGGACCCGAGGAGTACGGCCATGACGGTGACGGCGATGCGCCGCGCCAGCGCCCGCCCAGGGACCCCCTCACACCCGACTTCGGCCAGAGCACACCCGCCCTGGCCCGCACGGTGCAGCTGGTGTCCGGCGACTACCTGCTCACCGTCAACCCCGTCGACGGCAGCGAGATAGAGAACTGCCCGCCCGGCGAGCGGCCCGCGCCGCCCCGCAAGCTCAGCGCCACCGAACGAGCCGAGGTGGACCGCGCGGCCAAGCCGCCCGTCCCGGCCGGCCTCAACCGTCCCACCCTGCACCTCCTGGCCCGCCAGGACGAGCGCGAACGGCTGGTACGCCTGCTCGCCCGCGGCCGTTCCGTACGTCTCACCGGTCCCGCGGGCTCCGGTCGCACCAGCCTGCTCGACCTCCTCGCCGAGGACTGCTCGGACCTCGCCCCCGACGGCGTGATCCGGCTGAGCGGCTTCCACCGCACGGCCGACGACCTGCTGTACGACCTCTTCTACGCCGTCTTCGACGCACCCCTGCACCGGCCCGCACGGGACGAGCTGCTCGGGTACGTCCGGGAGATCGGCGCGGTCGTCATCATCGACGACGTGGAGTTCGGCGGTGCCGCGCTCGACGAACTCCTGGACGCCACCCCCGAGTGCGCCCTCCTCGTCGCCACGACACCGGACGTACCCGCGCCGACCGCCGACTCGGCCCTGGAGGAGGTCTTCCTCAGCGGCCTGGACCGGGCCGGCGGCGTCGAGCTCCTGGAGCGCGGTGTCGGCCGCGTCCTCACCGAGGAGGAGGCCAACTGGGCAGGCGACCTCTGGTTCGAGTCCGAAGGGCTGCCGCTGCGCTTCGTCCAAGCCGGCGCCCTGCTGCGCCAGCGCGACGAGCTGCGGGCCAGCGCCGACGCCTTCGACGAGTTCGGCGTCTTCCAGGAAGCCCAGGTCGACGCGCCCTTCGAGGCCGGCGACGGACACGACGTACCGCTGCCCTCGCTCGCCGAGGGAGCCGCGCCCGCGGCCCTGCTCGCCACCCGGCTCAGCGACTCGGCGCGCGCCGCACTGCGGTTCGCCGTGGCGCTCGGTGGCGAGGTGCCGCACCAGGCCCATCTGCCCGCCCTCGTCGGCGACACCCACGCGGACGCCGCCCTCGGCGAACTGCTGGGCTGCGCGCTGGTCTCCCCGGTCGGCTCCCGCTACCGGCTCGCCGCCGGTGTGCAGGCCCAGCTGGAGGCCGCCGGATACGGCACCGACAGCGAGGCCAAGGCCCTCGCCGCCGCCCGGCACTACGCCTGGTGGGCCGGGCATCCCTCGGTCACCCCCGAGCGGGTGTGCGCCGAGGCGGACGCCGTGCTCGCCGCGCTCGGCATCCTCGTACCGGCCGCGGTCCCGCCCGCCGAGGACGAGGAGAGCGTCACCGTCCAGCTCGCCCGCACGGCGGCGCCCGCGTTCGCCGCGGGGCTGCACTGGAGCGCCTGGGAGCGGACCCTGCGGTTCGGCGCCGAGGCCGCCCGGATCTCCGGCGATGTGGGCGAACAGGCCTACTTCCACCACGAGTTGGGCATCCTCGCACTCTGCGCCGACCAGCTCGACCGGGCCCGCTCCGAACTGGAGGCCTCCATCGGGCTGCGCGGCGCACTCGCCGACAAGCGCGGCACGGTCGCTGGGCGCCGGGCGCTGGCGCTGGTCTCCGACCGCTCGGGCGTTCCGCTCGGGATAGCCGCCATGGCGGGCGAGGAGGTGCCGGACGCCCGTCACGAGGAGTCCCAGTCGCCGCCCGGCGGGGTGCCCACGGCCTTCCCGCCGCTCCAGTCGCCGCTCGACAACTCGACCCTGGTCACCAACCGGGTCCCGGCGGCCTCCGTCCCCAACCGCAAGGCCCGGGGCGGTCTGAAGGGCCTGGCCCGCCGCAACCTCGTCGCGGCCGGCGCGGGCGCGCTGCTCGCGGCGGTGCTCGGCACGGTGGTCACGCTCGGCGCCACCTCCGACAACGACCCCAACTCCCCGTCCACCAAGGTCGGCCCCAACCCCTCGGCCAGCCAGGGCCTGGACGACGGCAGCCTGGGCGCCGACGTGCCGAAGAACGGCGACGAGGGCGACACCGGCGAGGCCACCAGCCGGCCGACCGACCCGGGCCCCGACGGCACCTACGGCACGTCCGACGACCCGACGCCGACGGACACCGCGGAGCCCTCGGACAACCCGAGCGGGACGAAGGGGACGTCGAGCTCGCCGAGCAAGACGCCCACGACGAGGCCGCCGTCCTCGACCTCGAAGCCGCCGACCTCGTCGACACCGACCGATCCCACTGGCTCGCCGACGCCGACCGACCCCGAGACCTCGGAGCCGCCGACGCCCACGACGACCCCGACGCCCACGGAGGAGCCGTCCACCACCGACTCCGCCAGCGGCCCCGCCTCCTCCAGCGCACCGGCGAGCACCTCCGCCAGCGCCCCGGAGAGCAGCGACGCGGGTTCGCCCAGCACCTCGGGCTCCGCGTCGGACGCGGTGATCTGACGCCGGTACGGCAACACGAGAGGGCCGGATCCTGGAAACAGGACCCGGCCCTCTTCGTCGTAGAAGAAGGACCCGTCAGAACAGCCGCAGCTTGTCGTCCTCGATGCCGCGCAGCGCGTCGTAGTCGAGGACCGTGCAGCCGATGCCGCGGTCCGTCGCCAGGACGCGGGCCTGGGGCTTGATCTCCTGGGCCGCGAAGACGCCGCGGACCGGGGCGAGATGGGGATCGCGGTTCAACAGCTCCAGATAGCGCGTGAGTTGCTCCACGCCGTCGATCTCGCCGCGCCGCTTGATCTCGACCGCGACGGTCTGGCCCTCGGCGTCCCGGCACAGGATGTCGACGGGGCCGATGGCGGTCATGTACTCGCGGCGGATCAACGTATAGCCGTCGCCGAGGGTGTCGATGCGGTCGGCGAGGAGCTCCTGAAGGTGTGCTTCCACGCCGTCCTTGATCAGGCCGGGATCCACGCCCAGTTCGTGCGAGGAGTCGTGGAGGATCTCCTCCATGGTGATGATCAGCTTCTCGCCGCCTTTGTTGACGACGGTCCAGACGCCCTCTTCGTCACCCGAACCCTCCTTCAACGTGCAGGGCGGCGACATCCAGTTCAGGGGCTTGTAGGCCCGGTCGTCCGCGTGGATCGACACGCTGCCGTCCGCCTTCACCAGGATGAGACGGGGGGCGGACGGGAGGTGGGCGGTGAGCCGGCCCGCGTAGTCCACGGAGCACCGGGCAATGACGAGACGCATGGTCGGCAACGCTACTCGACGGGCCTGGGTCCACGCGATTCGCCCCAGAAACGCGATGTTCGTTTGTGGCCGATTGTGTGCCTAACCAGGGCTCTCTATGTACGCATTCTCCTGGTGCGGTCACCGTCCGTTGCTTACCGTAGTAACCGGGAGGTCGCGGAGCGTGCACTCAGCGTGTTCATATTCGCGAACTCCCTTACCTGTCCGGCAACCCCTGAATACCTGTTCAGGGGTGCGAGAGGAGAACCCATGTCGCTCGACGTCTCACCGGCCCTACTCGAGAAGGCCGAGCGAGGCGAGGTCGACGAAGCGGAATTCGTCGACTGCGTCCGGACCTCCCTGCCCTACGCATGGGAGATGATCAGCTCCCTGGTGGCCCAGCTGAAGGTCGACGGCGGTCAGTTCGCCGACAACCAGACGCCTCCGCCGGACGAGCAGGCACGCGGTCAGCTGCTGCGTGCGCTTGCGAGTGACGCGATACGCGGCGCGCTGCAACGGCACTTCGGGGTGCGACTGGCCTTCCAGAACTGCCACCGTGTGGCGGTGTTCCCGCTGGACGGTTCGGTGGACGAGTCGCTGGCCCGTTTCACCTCGGTCCGTAGCCAGCTGCTCAACCAGTCACCGGAGTTCCGGGACTGCTGAGACAGCGAGCTGCTTGCTTGCCGCTCCGTACGCGGGAGGTGCATCAGGTACCGGGGCGGCAAGCACGTCGAGTGCGGTACGCACGGTCAGCCGAGGTGGGGGAGCACCTCGGCGCCCAGCCGCCGGACGTTCTCCTCCGTCGCCGCCAGATCCCCCGAGCCCTCCACGAGCAGGGCGAAGCGGGAGATGCCGGTCCGCTCACTGGTCGCCGCGAGCCGGTCGGCGCAGAGCCGCGGAGTGCCCACCGGGTGCAGCCCGCAGAGCAGTTCCGTGTACGCCACCGGGTCGCGCATCGAGCGATGCCGGCCGTCCACCGTCACATGGGCCTCCAGCCCCAGCTTCAGCCAGCCCGGCATCGCCTTCACCAAGGTCTCCACCGCGTCCGTGCGCCGGTCCGCGATCTGGCAGACCCCGGCCGAGACATGGGCCGCGTCCAGGACCTCCTGCGGCGAACGGCCCGCCGCGCGCGCGTGGGTGCGCCACAGGGAGACCATCTCGGCCTTCTCCTCGTCCCCCACGTGCATCCCGAGCAGCATCGGCAACCCGCGCTCGGCGGCCAGCCGCACACTCGCCGGGGAGGTGCACGCCACGACCACCTCGGGGCCCGGCTCCTCCGACAGGGACTCCGACGGCCGCGGTACGACGGGCACTTCACGGAAGCTGAAGCGCTCGCCGGCGGCCGCCACCGACGGTTCGCGCAGCCAGCGCACCAGCAGATCGAGTGATTCCGGGAAGCCCGTCTCGTACGCGTCGAGCCCCGAGCCGAACACCTCCAGGTCCACCCACGGCCCGCCGCGCCCCACGCCCAGCGAGAACCGTCCGCCGGACGCGATGTGCAGCAGCGCGGCCTGCTCGCCGAGGGCGACCGGGTGGACGGTGGGCAGCACGCTGACCGCGGTGCCGACCCTGAGGCGACGGGTGCGGCCCAGCAGTAACGCCGCCAGGGTGATCGCCGATGGACAGGTGCCGTACGGCACGAAATGATGCTCGGCCAGCCAGACCGAGTCGAGGCCGGCTTCCTCGGCCACCTCGGCCGAGCGGACCGCGCGGTGCAGCGCCTCCCCCTGGCCCTGCCCCGGGAACTGGGCCGCCAACACGAAACTTCCAACGCGCATGTGCTTTTCCTGCTTCCTTGGCTCCGACGCGGAGCTCCCCCACCCGGCATAACCGTCTGACACGTGCCGAGGACACGGCCTGGCGAAGAGATACTCGGATTGTCTGCAGAATGGGTCGGTCTCGAGGGGCACTTGTGGGGGTTGGTCCCCTACGCCTACCCGCCTCCGCGCCGCGTAGGCTGGACACAGCCCCTGCTTCCTGTATAGCCCCGTGAGGTGTTCTGTGTCCCCGCGTCGCAACCGACCCAAGGGAGTCGACCCGTCAGGCCCGGGCGAGGACGACCGCTCGGGCCGTTACGGCGGCTTCCAGTCGATGGAGAGCTGGCAGGGCGAGCAGTGGAACGTCCGTCATGTGGCGGGGGCCAGTGCCCAGGGCAAGTCCTACCGCTGCCCGGGCTGCGACCAGTTGATCCCCGACGGCGTCCCGCACGTGGTGGCGTGGCCGGAGCACTCGGGCGTCGACGAGCGTCGGCACTGGCACAAGGCGTGCTGGAACGCGAAGGACCGCCGCACCTCCAGGGTGCAGCGGTCCCGTAACGCGCCGAGGTTCTAGACGTCGCGCTGGTTCAGCAGGGCGAACGCGCCGGCGAACGCCGCCGCCGTCACCCCCGCGATGATCCACAGCGGGTCCCAGCCGGAGGGGCCGGTCTCGGTGAGCGAGTTGGAGTAGAAGACGCTCAGCTGGTTCGGGATGGAGTACTCGAACAGGGCCGTGCGCAGGCTCTCCAGCGAGGACGAGAACATGAACAGGGCGATGACCAGCGGGGCCAGCACCAGGCCGATCATGATGGTGATGGCGCCCGCCGAGTGCCGGATGATCGAGCCGACGACCAGCGAGAGCAGGCCGAGCAGCGCGATGTAGAGCGAGATGCCCAGGGTGCCCTTGAGCCACTCGCTGCCGGAGGGGTCCTTCACGCCGGTGCCGTCGAGCAGGGCCACGTCGGCGAGGGCGACCAGCAGGACCGACGCGAACGTCACGACGAAGGCGACCAGGAAGAAGACGATGGCCTTCGCGGCCAGCACCCGGCCACGGCTCGGGCACGCGGTCATCGTGGTGCGGATCATGCCGGTGCCGTACTCGGAGGCCGTGGTCAGCACGCCGAGCGTGATCACGCACATCGTGCCGAGCAGCAGTCCGAAGAAGCCGAACGACAGCGGGTTCTCACCGGACAGACCGCCGTCGCTCGCGCTGCTCGACACCACGACGGCGGCGAGCAGACCGATGCCGACGACCAGCAGCACGAAGACGCCCAGCGTCCACATGGTCGAGCGCACCGAGCGGATCTTCGTCCACTCCGAGGCGATCGCGTGTCCGAGATGCGTGCGCACCACCGGGATCGGCGAGGTGTACGCGGCGTACGAGGGAGCGGGCGCCGCCTGCCAGTCGGGTGCGGCGGCCTGCGGCATCGGGGGCTGGGGCGTGCTCATCGGGCGTCCTCGGACTTCGTCAGGTCGGCGGCGGGCTGCGGGGCGCCTGCGGCGGCCGGGGCGGCCGGGGCGGCGGCGGGCGCCGACGGGGCCGCGGCGGGGGCCGGCTGCAGGGCCGACGGGGCCGCGGCGGCGGGCTGCTGGGGCGCGGGGGCCGTGGCAGGCGGGGCTGCGGCGGGCGGCGCGGCGGGGGCGCTCGCGGCGGGCTGCTGGGGCGCGGGCGTGCCCGCGGGGCCGGAGAGCTGGGCCGGGGCCTGGGGGGCCTGGGGAGGCGTCTGGGCGTACGGGTTGGGCTGACCCGCGCCTGGGGCGCCGTACGGGCCTGCCGGGGGCTGCCCGTTGCCGTACGCGCCGGCGGGCGCCGGGGCCGTGCCGTACCCGCCGGCGGGCGGCTGGCCGCCCTGCTGCGGCGGCGGAGGCGCGTACCAGCCGGGCTGGCCCTGGCCCGGGACCGGCATCGGAGGCTGGGCGCCCGGCGGGAGGGGCTGTTGCAGGCCGGCCTTCTGGTCGATCGTCGAGCGGTAGTCGACGGCGCCCTGGGTCATCCGCATGTACGCCTCCTCCAGCGAGGCCTGGTGCGGGGAGAGCTCCCACAGGCGTACGTCGGTGTCGTGGGCGATGTCGCTGATGCGGGGGAGCGGCAGACCCGTGATGCGCAGCGCCCCGTCCTGCTCCGGCAGCACGTGTCCGCCCGCCTCCGTCAGCGCGGACGTCAGCTTCTCGCGCAGCTGCGGGTCGGTGTCGGGGGTGCGTACGCGTGCGAAGCCGGCGGAGTTCGCGGCGATGAAGTCCTGCACGCTCATGTCGGCCAGCAGCTGTCCGCGCCCGATGACGATCAGGTGGTCGGCGGTCAGCGCCATCTCGCTCATGAGGTGCGAGGAGACGAAGACCGTGCGGCCCTCCGCGGCCAGGGACTTCATCAGGTTGCGCACCCAGAGGATGCCCTCGGGGTCGAGTCCGTTGACCGGCTCGTCGAACAGCAGCACCTGGGGGTCACCGAGCAGCGCGGCGGCGATGCCGAGCCGCTGGCCCATGCCGAGGGAGAAGCCCTTGGAGCGCTTCCTGGCCACGTCCTGGAGGCCGACCACGCCGAGCACCTCGTCCACCCGGCGGGCCGGGATGCCGGAGAGCTGGGCGAGGCAGAGCAGATGGTTGCGGGCGTGCCGGCCGCCGTGCACGGCCTTGGCGTCGAGCAGCGCGCCCACCTGGCGGGGGGCGTTGGGGAGCTTGCGGTACGGGTAGCCGCCGATCGTCACCTGGCCCGAGGTGGGGTTGTCCAGGCCGAGGATCATCCTCATCGTCGTCGACTTGCCGGAGCCGTTGGGGCCCAGGAAGCCGGTGACGGCACCGGGCCGCACCTGGAAGGAAAGGTTGTACACAGCGGTCTTGTCGCCATATTGCTTGGTCAGGCCGACTGCCTCGATCATGCTCCGCACCCATCGAAAGGTTCAGGACAGCAGGGCACACGCCCCCGTAAGGGTTAGGAGCTTATCCGGGCGCTGACGGTTCCACTCAAGACCAAGCAAAGCTCCGGGGCGTCACGCGTCCCTCTTCTTCAGCAGGACATACCCTCCCGCGACCGCCGCGACCACCCACAGCACCATGATCCCGAGCCCGCCCCAGGGGCCGTACGGAGTGTCGTCGTCGATCGGGGTGACCACCTGCATGATCTTGCTGCCGGCCTGGTCGGGCAGGTACCGGCCGATCTTCTTGGTCGCCGAGACATTGCCGAGGATGTTGGAGATCAGGAAGAAGAACGGCATCAGGATGCCCAGCGACAGCATCGGCGAGCGCAGCATCGTGGCCACGCCCATCGAGAACACCGCGATGAGGGTCATGTAGAGCCCGCCGCCGATGACCGCGCGCAGCACTCCGGGGTCGCCGATCTCGGCCCGGTGCGAGCCGAGCATCGCCTGTCCGAGGAAGAAGGTGACGAAGCTGGTGACGAGACCGACGACGAGGCAGAGGCCGGCCGCCACCGCGATCTTGCTGAACAGGAAGGTGCCGCGCTGCGGTACGGCGGCCAGCGAGGTGCGGATCATGCCGGTGCTGTACTCGTTCGACACGACCAGCACCCCGAACACGATCATCGCGAGCTGGCCGAGGCCCATCCCGGCGAAGCTGATGAAGGTGGGGTCGAAGGAGAGCTGGTCGTTGCGGCTCATCTTGTCGAACTCGTTCTTCGACAGGGCCGCGATCAGCATGCCGAGGGCGAGGGTGACGACCACGGCGAGGGAGAGCGTCCACACCGTGGAGGCCACCGACCGGATCTTGGTCCACTCGGACCGTACGACCTGGATCGCCGTCATGGCCGGTTCCCCTTCCAGTCGTCGCCCCACTGCGGCGGTGGCGCCGCGGCGGCGACGGGTGTGTCGGCGTGTGCGTGGTACTCGACCGACTCCGCGGTCAGCTGCATGAACGCCTCCTCCAGGGAGGCCTGCTGAGGGCTCAGCTCGTGCAGCACGATCTGGTGCTGCGCGGCCAGCTCCCCGAGGTGCTCGGGCTTGCCGCCGTCGACCTCCAGCGTCCCGTTGCCGGTCTCCACGACCGTGACTCCGGCCCCGTGCAGCACGTCGAGCAGCCGCTCGCGCTGGGGGGAGCGGATCCGGACGTACGAGCGTGAGTTCTGTTCGATGAACTCGGCCATGGAGGTGTCGGCGAGCAGCCGCCCCTGGCCGATGACGACGAGGTGGTCTGCGGTCAGCGCCATCTCGCTCATGAGGTGGGAGGAGACGAACACGGTCCGCCCCTGTGCCGCGAGGGACTTCATCAGGTTGCGGATCCAGTGGATGCCCTCGGGGTCGAGCCCGTTGACCGGCTCGTCGAACATCAGGATCCGCGGATCGCCCAGCAGCGCGCCCGCGATGCCGAGCCGCTGACCCATGCCGAGGGAGAACCCCTTGGCCTTCTTCTTCGCCACCGCGGTGAGGCCGACCGTGTCGAGGACCTCGGCGACCCGGCTGCGGGGGATGCCGTTGCTCTGCGCGAGGCACAGGAGGTGGTTGAAGGCGCTGCGCCCGCCGTGCATGGCCTTGGCGTCCAGCAGGGCGCCGATGTACTTCAGCGGTTCCTTGAGGTGGTCGTAGTGCTGACCGTCGATGCGGACGTCACCGGCGGTGGGGCGGTCGAGGCCGAGCATCATCCGCATCGTCGTCGACTTGCCGGCGCCGTTGGGACCGAGGAAGCCCGTGACGATGCCGGGTCTGACGGTGAAGGTCAGGTTGTTGACCGCCACTTTCTCGCCGTACCGCTTGGTCAGGCCCTCGAGTTCGATCATGCGGCCACGCTAAGACGGGGTCCTGGCGGCTGCCACTCGTGCGGGGAAACAGAGCCCGACGAGACCGGCAAGAAAGGTGAAAGCCGTCGACCAGAGGAAGGTGCCCGGACGCGGCCTGGGCGGAGCTGGCGGAAGTCGGCTACCCGAAGCTCACCATGGAGGGCGTCGCCGCACGCGCGCGTACCGGCAAGCAGGTCCTCTACCGGCGCTGGAGCAACCGCGCGGAACTGGTCATTGCCGCCATGCGCCACCGCACCGGATCCATCGCCGACCGGGTCCCGGACACCGGCTCGCTCCGGGGCGACGTACTGGAAGTGCTTCGCGCGGGTGGGCGCCGCCAGCGGGAGATCGGCCCGGACACACTGCACGGGCTGCTCGCGGAGGCCCGGGAGGTGGGCCCGGCCTTCTTCGGCGTCATGCGGGGCGTGCTGCGGACGCTCGTCGAGCGGGCCGCCGAGCGCGGCGAGATCCCCACGGCACAGCTGCCCCGACGGGTCCTCACCCTCCCCGCGGACCTCCTGCGCCACGAGATCCTGCTGAGCCGGGAACCGGTGACGGACGAGACGCTCACCGAGATCGTCGACGACGTCTTCCTGCCCCTGGCGGGCACGCCAAAGGCCCGCACCTTCGGGGGAGACGGTACGGGCCTCTGAACGCGCTACTGATTACCGGGACTGCTGAGCCGGAACCCCACGGGAGATCGGCTCGTCGTCCGTGGCCGGCGAACCGGCCGCGGCCACCGCGGCGCCCGTGAGCGTCGCCAGCATCTCGCGGACGTTCGTCAGCTGAGCGTTGATCGAGTCGCGGCGGTTGGTCAGCGCCGCGAGCTCACGCTCGGATTCCGAACGGATCCGGTCGGCCTTGGCGTTCGCGTCGGCCACGATGTCCTCGGCCTGACGCTGCGCCGTCTCGACCGTCTGACGGGCCCGGCGCTCGGCGTCCGTGCGCAGCTTCTCGGCCTCGAGACGCAGCTGCTCCGCGCGGTGCTCGATCTCCGCGAGGCGCTTCTCGGCCTTCTGCTGACGGGACGCCAGGTCGCGCTCGGACTGCTCGCGACGCTTGGCCAGGTTGGTCTCGAAGTCCGCGGCGGCCTGGGCGGCCTTGGCGCGGGTCTCCTCGAAGAGGGCGTCCGCCTCCTCGCGCTTGGACTGCGCGTCCTTCTGGGCCTCGGAACGCAGCTGAGAGGCGTCGCTCTTCGCCTTCTCGACGATCCGGACGCCCTCGTCCTCGGCCTTGGCCTTGCGCTCCGCCGCGAAGGACTCCGCGTCATTGCGCACCTGCTGGGCCGCCGACTCGGCGAGCTCACGGTGCTGCTCGGCCGCGCGACGGGCCTCCTCGCGCAGATCCTTGGCCTCCTCCTCGGCGAGGCGGAGGATCTTCTCGACACGCGCGCCGAGACCGGCGTACGACGGCTCGGCGTCGGTGACCTGAGCCTGCGCGTTCTGCGTTTCGAGGTGGAGCTCCTCGATGCGCTTTTCCAGAGCGGTGATGCGGGAGAGAGCGCTGTCACGGTCGGAGACGAGCTTGGAGATCCGTTCGTCCACCTGAGCGCGGTCGTACCCACGCCGCACAAGCTCGAAGCCGTAGGGGGAAGTGTCGCTCATGGGGTTCCTGTCAAATGAGACCGGTGAGGTGATAGGGGGAATCCTAGGGGCCGAAGCGGTGTGTCATCGAGCGGATACGTGTTTGATCTGGAGAATGACACCCCTTTTGAGTGGCTAACCCCGGGACGGCTTGCCAAAAACTTGGTCAAAGGCCCCAGACGGCACCGGAATTCGACCTGTCGGTCAGCTGTCCGTCGCCTAACTGTCTGACGACTTGCCACCCGAACGAGGGGCGCCGACCGAGACGCCGGCCTTGACGCCACCGTCCTTGCCCGCCGCAGGGGCCTCGAAGGACTCCAACGCCTCCAGGACGTCCTGGACACGGGAGATCTCGGCGTTGATGTCCTCGCGGCGCCGCACCAGGATCTCCAGCTCGCGCTTTCCTTCCTCCACCGTGCGCCGCGCCTCGCGGATCGCCTCCGCCTTGAGCTCCTCGGCCTCCCGCACGAGCGCCGACTTCTTCTGCTCGGCCTCCTTCAGGAGCCCCTCGGCCTTCTTCACGGCGGCGATACGGACCTTGCCCGCCTCGGAGTTGGCCTCCGAGACCAGCTCCTTGGCCTTCGCCTGCGCCTTCGCCAGCTGCTCCTCGGACGCCTTGATGAGCGCGTCGCAGCGGTCGCCGGTCGACTTCATCGTCTCGGCGGCCTCACGGCGGGCCCGCTCGTGCAGGTTCTCGATCTCGGTCGTGATGCGGTCGCGCAGCTCCTCGGCGCGCTCCCTTATGGCGGTGGCGTCCCGGCGGGCACCGACGAGCAGCTCGTCCGCGTCCGTACGGGCCTTCTCCACCAGGGAGTTGCCCTCGACGGTCGCCTCCGAGACCAGCCGGTCGGCCTCCGCGCGGGCCGCGCCCACCATGGTGTCGGCCTGCCCCTCCGCGTCCGCGGTGGTCTTGTGGGCCTGCTGCTGTGCCTCGGTGAGGAGCTTGTCCGCCTCGGCCGTGGTCTCCGTGATGAGCTTGTCGACCTGCTCGGCCACGTCCTGGCGCCGCTTGCCCGCGTCCTTGCGCGCCTCGTCGAGGGTCCGCTCGGCCTCCTCGCGCGCGGCCGTCGTGACCCGCTCGGCCTCGGCCAGGGCATCGGCCTTGACGCGCTCGGACTCGCTGCGGATCCGCTCGGCGTGCTGCTGTGCGGAGCCGACCGTGTCGGCGGCCTCGGCGCGCAGCCGCTCCGCGTCCCCGGTGGCGTCCGCGATCAGCTGCTCGGCCTTGGCGACCGCCTCCGACCGGACGCGCTCGGCCTCGTTGACGGTGTCCGTGCGCAGCCGGTCGGTGTCGGCGAGCGTCTCCGCGGTGAGCCGCTCGGCCTCGTTGCGCGCCTCGGTGATGAGGGTGTCGGCCTGCGAGGCCGCGTCCGAGCGGATGCGGTTGGCGTCCTCACGGGCGTCCGCCCGGGCACGGGCGGCGGCCTGGTCGGCCTCCGCGATCGCGTTCGAGGCGTCCGTGCGCACCCGCTGGGCGTGCTCGGCGGCGTCCGACCTGAGCCGCTCCGCCTCCGCGATCGCCTCGCCGACGGTGCGCTCGGCGAGCGACTTGGCGGCCTCCGACTCCTCGTTCGCCTCGCGCCGGATGCGGCCCGCGTCCTCGCTGGCCCGCTCCCGCTCGGCGTAGGCGTCGGCGCGGACCCGGTCCGCCTCCTCCTCGGCCTCGCGCCGGGTGCGGTCCGCGGCGTGCTCGGCGGCGCTGCGCAGCCCGGTGATCTCCTCCTGCGCCTGCTCGTGCAGCCCGGCCACGGAGTCCCGTACCTGCTGGGCGTGCTGCTCGGCGCCCGACACCATCTCGGTGGCGCGCCGGTCGGCCTCCTCGACCAGCCGTACCGCCTCGGCCTGCGCCTCCTCCACGCGGTTGCGCGCGGAGGCCAGCAGCTCCTCGCTCTGCTCGCGGGCCCGCTCGCGCTCCTGGTCGGCCTCCTGGCGCGCCGAACCGAGAGTCTCCTCGGCCTCGCGGCGGCGCCGGACGGCCTCCTCCTGGGCGGCGGCCAGCGTCTCGGACGCCTCCGTCGCCAGCCGCTCGGCGGCGGCCTGCGCCTCGGCACGGACCCGGTCGGCGGTGTCCTGGGCCTCCGCCTTCAGCTGCTCGGCCTCGGCCGCGGCCGCCGAACGCAGCCGTACGGCGACGGACTCGCCCTCCGCACGGGACGCGGACGCGTCGGAGGCGGCCTCGTCACGCAGCCGTTCGGCCTCCGCCTCGGCCTGCTGCTGCAAGGTGCGGATCCGCTCGGCGGCCTCGGCGCGCAGCCGCTCGGTCTCCTCGGCGGCCTCCCGCCGGATCCGCGAGGCCTCCGCGCGGGCCTCGGCCAGCGCCTGCTCGGCGGCGGCGAGGCGCTCCTCGGCGTCGGTGTGCAGCCGGGACAGTTCCTCGGCGGCCTCGGCCCGGCGGGTCTCTATGGCCCGCTCGGTCTCCTCGTGCAGCTCACGCGCGGCCCGCTCGGCGTCCGCCTTGATGGCCTCGGACTGCTCGACGACCTCCGCGCGGTGCCGCTCGGCCTCCTGGCGGGTGCGCTCCAGGGTCTCCTCGGCCTGCCGGCGCAGCGTGGTGGCGCGCTCGATGGCCTCGGTGCGGACCTTCTCGCTGTCCGTCGTGGCCGTCTGCCGCAGCTCGTCCGCGTCCTGCTTGGCCTTCGCCAGCAGCTCCTCGGCGGTCTTGGCCGCCTCCTCGATCTGCTGGACGGCCTCCTTGCGGGCCTCCGCGCGGATCTTCTCGCCCTCGGCGACCGCGTCGGCACGCAGCTGCTCGGCCTCCCCGCGCAGCCGGCGCGCCTCCTCCTGGAGCTCGACCGTCTTGGCGCGGTACTCCTTGGTGTCGTCCTTCGCCGAGCCCTTGAGCTGCTCGGCGATGTCATGCGCCTCGGCGCGCAGCCGGTCCGCCTCGGCCTCGGCCTCGGAACGGATCCGCTCGGCCTCCTCGGCGGCGGCCCTGGTGGTCTTACGGGCGTCCTCGGACGCCTTGTTGAGAACGTCCTCGGCGGTCTTGGCCGCCTTGCCCAGCTGGGACGCGGTCTCCTCGGCGGTGATCGTGCGGGCCTTCTCGGAGGCCTCGGCGACGATCTTCTCGGCCTCCGCGCGGGCGTCCGCGACGACCTGCTCGGCGTCCGCCTTGGTGGTCTCGGCCTCCTTGGTGGCCTCGCTGACCAGCCGGGCGACCTGCTCCTTGGCCGTACGCGTGCGCTGTTCGTTGGCCGACTCGGCGCTGGAGAGCGCCTTCTCGGCGGCCGCCTTGGCCTCGGCGACGAGCTTCTCGGCCTCGCTCTGCGCCTTGCGCAGCGCCTCCTCGGCCTCCGACATCCGCTGCTCGGCGGCACGGCTCAGCTCGGTCGCCTGGCGGCGGGCGCTGTCCGACTCGGTCGCCGTGGAGTTGCGCAGCTGCTCGGCGTGGTCGGTGGCCTCCTGGGCCTGCGTGGACGCCGCGTTCAGCAGCCGCTCGGCGTCCGTGCGGGCACGGCGCAGCAGTTGCTCCGCCTCCGCGCGGGCCGTCTCGGCCTCGCTCTGGAGCCGCTGCCGGGCCTCGGCGGCGACCCGCTCGGCCTCCGCGCGGGCGGCGGCCATGGCCTGCTCGGCCTCCGCGCGGGACTCCTCCAGGAGCCGGCGGGCCTGCTGCTCGGTACGGGCGCGCAGCTGCTCGGCCCACGCCACGTTCTCGTTGACATGCGACTCGACGGTCTGCCGGCGCTCGGAGAGCTCCTGGTCCAGCTGCTGGCGGCGGGTGACCGCCTCCTGGTGCAGCTCCGCCTGGAGCCGCGCCGCGTTCTCGGCGTGCTCCTGGAGGATGCGCTGCGTCTGCGCCCGCGCCTGGCTCAGCTCGCGCTCGGCGTCCTGGCGCAGCTGATCGGCCTGGATCTGGGCGTTGCGGAGCAACTGTTCGGCCTGATAGCCGATGTCGCCGCCGTCGTAGGACGGTCGGGACATGAGGGTGCGCCGCGCCTCGTGCAACTTGGCGCGCAGCACCTCGACCTGGTAGCCGAGGTCCTCGGCGTGCTGGATCGCCTTCTCCCGCTCGGTCTTCAGCCGATCCATCTCGGCCTCGAACCGAGAGAGGTGGTCGACGTCAGCCGCCGGCTCTCGCTCCTGGCGTTCGTAGCCCCGCACTGCGCGGTCCCATCCGTCCCCTGGTCGCATGTCTGGCCAAACGAGCTCCGTCCATCCGCCGAACGGGGCCCCCGGGGAATGGTGTCAGATCAACGGCGGAGCAAGGGCCGCAGCCCCGACGCTCGTCCCCCGAAAACCCGGACCCCGGCCCGCGGTCACCCCCCGAGGGTGGCGACCGCCCCCAACCCTACCGGCCCATATGTACGGGGGTCAGTGCTCAGGTGACTCAACAGGCGCCGAAGTGACCAGTTCTGTCAGTACGCCGTGGCAATCCTTCGGGTGCAGGAACGTGATCCGTGACCCCATGGAGCCGCGTCGCGGCTCCTCGTACAGAACGCGTACGCCCTTGTCGCGGATGTCCGCGGACTCCGCGTCCACATCCGCCGTACCGAAAGCGATGTGGTGCACGCCCTCGCCGTTCTTGGCCAGCCACTTCGCGACGGTGGAGTCCTCGCGGGTCGGTTCGAGGAGCTGCAGGTAGGAGGCCCCGCCGTCCGAGGTGTCGTTGATCTTGAGCATGGCCTCGCGCACGCCCTGCTCCTCGTTGACCTCGGAGTGGTACACCTCGAAGCCGTAGGTGGCCCGATAGAACTCAACGGTCTTGTCGAGGTCGAAACAGGCGATCCCGATGTGGTCGATTCGCGTCAGCATGGAACTCAGTGCAGCGCTCCGGAGGTGGTTACGCAACGTGCGCGCGATCACACCGACGGCCCGGTGACGGCACGGAGTGCCACTCAGTACATTCGAAGTAAACCCTCGTTCACTCCTCAGCTGTGCAGCTGAAAGGGGATCGCACCTCATGTCTGGTTCGAACAGCACGACGTCCGTGATTGTCGCGGGTGCCCGCACCCCGATGGGACGGTTGCTCGGCTCCCTGAAGTCCTTCTCCGGAGCCGACCTCGGCGGCTTCGCGATCAAGGCCGCCCTCGACCGTGCGGGAATCGGCGGCGACCAGGTGCAGTACGTGATCATGGGCCAGGTGCTCCAGGCCGGAGCGGGCCAGATCCCGGCGCGCCAGGCCGCGGTCAAGGCCGGCATCCCGATGGGCGTCCCCGCGCTCACCATCAACAAGGTCTGTCTGTCGGGCCTCGACGCGATCGCGCTGGCCGACCAGCTGATCCGCGCGGGCGAGTTCGACGTGATCGTCGCGGGCGGCCAGGAGTCCATGACCAACGCGCCCCACCTGCTCCCGAAGTCCCGCGAGGGCTACAAGTACGGCGCCATCGAGATGCTCGACGCCATGGCCTACGACGGTCTCACCGACGCCTTCGAGAACATCGCCATGGGCGAGTCCACCGAGAAGCACAACGCGCGCCTCGGCATCGGGCGCCCCGAGCAGGACGAGATCGCCGCCCTGTCCCACCAGCGGGCCGCGGCCGCCCAGAAGAACGGCATCTTCGAGGCCGAGATCACCCCGGTCGAGATCCCGCAGCGCAAGGGCGAGCCGGTCGTCTTCAGCAAGGACGAGGGCATCCGCGCGGAGACCACCGCGGAGTCCCTGGGCAAGCTGCGCCCGGCGTTCACCCGCGACGGCACCATCACGGCGGGCACGTCCTCGCAGATCTCCGACGGTGCCGCGGCCGTGGTCGTGATGAGCAAGACCAAGGCGCAGGAGCTCGGCCTGGAGTGGATCGCCGAGATCGGCGCCCACGGCAATGTGGCCGGACCGGACAACTCCCTCCAGTCCCAGCCGTCCAACGCCATCCTCCACGCCCTGAAGAAGGAGGGCCTGGAGGTCGCCGACCTCGACCTCATCGAGATCAACGAGGCCTTCGCCGCGGTCGCGGTCCAGTCAATGAAGGACCTCGGGGTGTCCACCGAAACGGTGAACGTCAACGGTGGTGCCATCGCCCTGGGCCACCCGATCGGCATGTCCGGCGCCCGACTGGTGCTGCACCTGGCGCTGGAGCTGAAGCGGCGCGGCGGAGGTGTCGGCGCGGCCGCGCTGTGCGGCGGCGGCGGTCAGGGTGACGCGCTCATCGTGCGGGTACCCAAGGCCTGAGCTGTTCTTCTCTAGCGGATCGGAGCTGTGATGCAGGACGTCTCCTCTCTGGTGGCCCAGGCGAGGGAGGGCAGGCCGCGGGCCGTGGCCCGGCTGATCTCCCTGGTGGAGGGGGCGTCCCCGCAGCTCAGGGAGGTCATGGCGGCGCTGGCCCCGCTCACCGGCAACGCGTATGTCGTGGGCCTGACCGGCTCGCCGGGCGTGGGCAAGTCGACGTCCACGTCCGCCCTGGTCACCGCGTACCGCAAGCAGGGCAAGCGGGTCGGCGTCCTGGCCGTCGACCCGTCCTCGCCCTTCTCGGGGGGCGCCCTGCTCGGCGACCGCGTCCGGATGTCGGACCACGCCTCCGACCCCGGCGTCTACATCCGCTCGATGGCCACCCGCGGCCACCTCGGCGGCCTGGCCTGGTCGGCCCCGCAGGCGATCCGGGTCCTGGACGCGGCGGGCTGCGACGTGGTCCTGGTCGAGACGGTCGGTGTCGGTCAGTCCGAGGTCGAGATCGCCTCGCAGGCCGACACTTCAGTCGTGCTCCTGGCCCCGGGCATGGGCGACGGCATCCAGGCGGCCAAGGCCGGAATCCTGGAGATCGGCGATGTGTACGTCGTCAACAAGGCCGACCGGGACGGCGCCGACGCCACCGCCCGCGAGCTCAACCACATGCTGGGCCTCGGCGAGTCCCGCGGCCCCGGCGACTGGCGCCCGCCCATCGTGAAGACGGTCGCCGCCCGCGCCGAGGGCATCGACGAGGTCGTCGAGGCGCTGGAGAAGCACCGCGCCTGGATGGAGGAACACGGAGTCCTCGCCGAACGCCGCCGCGCCCGCGCCGCCCGCGAGGTGGAGACCATCGCGGTCACGGCCCTGCGCGAGCGGATCGGCGACCTGCATGGGGACCGACGCCTGGACGCGCTGGCGGATCGGATCGTGGCGGGGGAGCTGGATCCTTATGGGGCGGCGGACGAGCTGGTGACGGGGCTGACGCAGGGCTGAGGCGGGCTGGGCGGGAGCAGGCTGGGTCTCACGTGGGCGTCGCGCGGTCGGCGCAGGCGCTGCCCCGTGGGGATGGGTGGATCTGTCCCCCTGCCGAGCTTCGGTGACCTGCGGTTTTCCCGCCCGGAGGTGAGACGGATCCGCCCATCCCCGCGCCTCCGCCACCGACCCGCCCATGGCCAAACTCCCCGCGCCGTTGGTACGTTGATCCACATGTTCCTTCTCTTGGCATAGAGCGCGCCCCGCTCGCGGCCGGCCGATCGTGGCCGTCGCGGCGCTTCGGCGTCCCTCGCTCATGCCTTCAGTGGAGGAACCTCCCCATGTCCGCGTCCTCGCGGCGGCCTTCGTATGCCGCCGTGCTCCGTGTTCCCCATGCCCGCCGGACCTTCCTGGCGGCCCTCAGCGGTCGGCTGTCGTACGGAATGGCCCCGATCGCCGTCATGCTCGCCGTGACCCGGGCGACCGGGTCGTACGCCGTGGCCGGTGTCGTCATGGCGCTGTTCGGGGCCACGGGCGTGCTCCTGTCGCCGTACCGGGCGGCGCTGGTCGACCGGTACGGGCCCCGGCGGGCCCTGATCCCCATGGCCCTGCTCCACGCGGGCCTGCTCGGCGTGCTCGCGGCGGTGAGCTGGCGGCCGGGCGCACCCGCGGTGGTGCTCGGCGCGGCCGCCGCGGTGACGGGCGCCTGTGCGCCCCCGCTCGGCCCCACGATGCGCATGGTGTGGGGTGAACTCGTCGGTGACCGGGCGCTGTTGCAGCGCGCCTACAGCCTGGACGGCGTCGCGGAGGAACTCCTCTACGTCACCGGCCCGTTGCTGGTCGGCGTGGTGATCGGCGTCGCCTCCCCGGCCGCCGGCGTGCTGCTGGGCGCCCTGCTCATGGCGGCGGGTTCGCTCGCCTTCGTCACCTCGCCCGCGGTGTCCTCGATACGTCCCACCGGGCGCCCCAAGTCCCGTTCGTCCAGCACTGGTTCGCTGCCCCGCGGGGCCCTGCTGCAACCGGTGGTCGTGGCGGCGGGCGTGGGTCTGTCGCTGGCCGCGGTCGACCTCCTGGTCGTGGCCTTCGCCGCGGCCCGGCAGCAGGGGGACGACACCGTGGCCTGGGTCCTCGCGGCACTTTCGGCGGGCAGCGCGGTGGGCGGCCTGCTGAACGGCGCCGTCGACTGGCGGACGCCCGCCCGGATCCGCCTCCCGCTCCTCTCCGCCGGCCTGGGCCTCACCCTGGCCGCCGCGGGCCTGGCCCCCGGCACCGGCACCCTCGCCCTGGCGGCGGCCCTCGCCGGGTCGTTCGTCGCACCGGCCCTGACCACGGCGTACCTGATCGCCGACGAGGCGGCCCTGCCGGGCTTCCGCACACAGGCCGGCGCCTGGGTCAACACGGCCGTCAACGCCGGGAGTTCGACGGGCGCGGCGACCGCGGGGCTGCTGGTGGAGCGGCTGCCGCTGGAGGTGTGCTTCGCGGTGGCGGGAGCGGTCGCGATGGTGGCGGCACTGGCGGGTGCACTGGTCGGGGCGCTGGTCACGGCACGGCGAAGCGGCCGTACGCCGGAGCGTACGGCCGCCACTCCCGCTGCGGCTGACGTGCGGGTCCTCTGATCCGCGTCAGTCCTCGTCGTCGTCCGAGCGGTCCGTCGTGACCTTGCCGCTGTTCAGGTCGACCTGCCAGTCCTGATCGGCCTTGCCGGTGGCGCGGGTCTCCACGTCCCAGGCCCGCGAGCCACCGTCGTCGTCGAGGTCCACGGAGGTCACGGCGCCCTTGGCGGCGGCCGCCTGTGCCGCCTCCGCGGCCGTCACGGACGAACCCTTCAGGGCGGCCCGCACCTGGGCGGTGTCGTCCTCCTGCTCGGTGTGGGAGCCCAGCACCTTGCCGGTGGCGGGGTCGATCGTGATGCTGTGCCAGGTGTCGCCGCCCAGCACGTCGACGTCCCACACGACCTTGCCGCTGTCGTCCTCGTCGTCCAGGTCGGCGGAGACGGCGGTGCCCGGGACGCTCTTCAGCGCGGCCGCGATCGCCTCGGCGGCGGTGACGTCGACATCGCCGGTGGCGACCGCCGTACGGTCATCGGCGTCGTCCTCGCGGTCGTCGGCGTCATCGGCGTCGTCGTTCACGTCGTCCGCCCGGTCGTCCGCGTCGTCGCGGTCGGCGACCACCTGCGTGCCGGCGCTCGACTGGCGCTGCGTCGCCGTCTCGTCGTCGCCCGCGGCGAAGGCCGCGACGGTGCCGCCGGTGGCCAGGGCGGCGGCGGTCAGGGTGGCGATGACGATGTTGCGCTTCATGAGGGTTCCTTCCCCTTGAGTCGTTTTCGCTCGATTTCAGCGATTCGCTCGCTTTCGACGTGAACAAACATCGCCGACCGACGCTGAGGGGAACCTGAAGTCACCTGAAGGGATCTTCAGCTTGGCTTTGTCACGCTGTACGCATGCGCCTGTTGATCGTGGAGGACGAGAAGCGGCTGGCCCTGTCGCTCGCGAAGGGTCTGACCGCCGAGGGATACGCCGTGGACGTGGTCCACGACGGCCGGGAGGGCCTGCACAGGGCCACCGAGGGGACGTACGACCTCGTGATCCTCGACATCATGCTGCCCGGCCTCAACGGCTACAAGGTCTGCGCCGCCCTGCGCGCCGCGGGCCACGAGGTGCCGATCCTGATGCTCACCGCCAAGGACGGCGAGTACGACGAGGCGGAGGGCCTGGACACGGGCGCCGACGACTACCTCACCAAGCCCTTCTCGTACGTCGTCCTCGTCGCCCGCGTCAAGGCGCTGCTGCGCCGCCGGGGCCAGGGCGCCGGGGCGTCGCCCGTGCTGGCGCACGGCGACCTCAGGGTCGACACCGCGGCCCGCCGGGTCTTCCTCGCCGACGACGAGGTGACGCTCACCGCCAAGGAGTTCGCGGTCCTGGAGCAGCTCGTCACCCGCGCGGGCGAGGTCGTGTCCAAGGCGCAGATCCTGGACCACGTATGGGACTTCGCCTACGACGGCGATCCCAACATCGTCGAGGTCTACGTCAGCGCCCTGCGGCGCAAGCTGCGCTCCGGGCTCATCAAGACGGTCCGCGGCGCCGGATACCGGCTGGAGGCGGAACGGTGAGGAGGCTCTTCGGCTCGGTCCGGGCCCGGGCGACCCTCGGCGCCACGCTCGTCGTGGCCGTGGCGCTGGTCGCGGCGGGGGCGGCGGTACTGCTGTCGCTGCGGTCCAATCTCGTCGACCAGGCGGGGACGAAGGCGGAACGCGAGGCGCGGGACGTCGCCTCCCAGCTCCTCACCGCGACGAGCCACGACCAGGTGGACCTGGGGGACGACAGTCCGGTCCAGGTCGTCGACGAGGGCCGGAGGCTCGTGGCGGCCAGCGAGGGTCTGGAGCGGATCAGCGGGACGGCCACGGACGAGGTGAGGCCGACGACACGGGCGGGCGGTACCGGCGGTACGACCGGGTCGGACGACTCCGACGACGACGCGGACGACGACACCGAGAGCCGGGAAGCCGGGGAGATCGGCGACGTGGAGTTCACCGACGGCTCCGCGACGGTCGACGGCGACACCGAGGACTACCGCTTCGCCGCCGTCCCCGTGGAGACCCAGGACAACGGCACCCTCACCGTCTGGGCGGGCGGCTCCCTGGACGCCGAACAGAGCGCCGTGGACACCACGACGACCGCCATGCTGATCGGCTTCCCCCTGCTGATCGGCGTCGTCGCGGGCGCGACCTGGCTGGTCACCCGCCGCGCCCTGCGCCCCGTGGAGGGCATCCGCCGCGAGATGGCCGCGATCACCGCCTCCGAGGACCTGGCCCGCCGGGTGCCGGAGCCGGACACGCACGACGAGGTCGCCAGGCTCGCCCGCACCACCAATGTGACCCTGGCCGCGCTGGAGACCTCCGTGGAGCGCCAGCGCCGGTTCGTCGCCGACGCCTCGCACGAACTGCGCAGCCCCATCGCGTCCCTGCGCACCCAGCTGGAAGTGGGCGCCGCCCACCCGGAGTTGCTGGACGTGCCGGGCGCGGTGGAGGACACCGTACGACTCCAGCGCCTCGCCGCCGACCTGCTGCTGCTCGCCCGTCTGGACGCGGGGGAGGGGCCCGGCGACAAGCGGCTCGACCTCGGTGAGGTGGCGCGGCGGGAGGCGCGGGGGCGGGACGGGGTGACCGTCGAGGCGGTGGACGTGGAAGCGGTGGGGTCCCGCGGCCAGCTGGAACGGGTGATCGGCAATCTGCTCGACAACGCGCAGCGGCACGCCCGTGCGGTGATCGGTGTGACCGTACGGCGGGAGGGGGCGTGGGCCGTCGTCGAGGTCGCCGACGACGGGGACGGGGTCGCCGAGGCCGACCGGGAGCGGATCTTCGAGCGGTTCGTACGGCTCGACGAGGCCCGCAGCCGTGACGACGGCGGCGCCGGCCTCGGACTCGCCATCGCCCGCGACGTCGCCGCCCGCCACGGCGGCACCCTCACGGTCCGCGACGCACCGGCAGGCGGAGCCCTGTTCGAACTCCGCCTGCCGATCGTCTAGCTGTCGCTACCCGGTCACGGCCGCCCGCGCTGGCCGCGCAGATGCTCCGCGATGGGCTTGAGGGACTTGTCGAGCTCCGCCATGGACTCGGGGTTCAGCAGGTCGATGAAGTGCCGCCGCACGGACGCCACGTGGTGTGGCGCGACCTTCTTCATCGTCTCCATGCCGTGCTCGGTCAGCACCGCGTACAGACCGCGGCGGTCCGACTCGCAGTTCTCGCGCCGCACCAGGTCGGCGTTCTCCATACGGGTGATCTGGTGCGAGAGGCGGCTCTTGGACTGGAGGGTGGCGGACGCGAGGTCGCTCATCCGCATCCGGACATCCTCCGACTCGGAGAGATTCACCAGGATCTCGTAGTCGTTCATTGTCAGGCCGAACGGCTGGAGGTCCTTCTCTAGCTGGTACGTCAACAGCCTGTTGACCTCCAGGTGGGTGCGCCAGGCACACTGCTCCGCATCGGTCAGCCAGGGCGTGGCCGTCTCGGTCTCCATGAATGAAGTCTACCTAAGAAGTTGAAAGGCGAACTAGTGAGGGTTTCGATGTGACGGCGTGCACACGTTCGACGTCACACTCCGCAGACTACCGCTCACAGCCCGAAGCGACGCTGGAGGTCTCCCAGCTGTCCGGGAAGGCGCGGTGTGCCCGCTTGCTGTGAAGGGCCTGTGGAGGGCACTCCGGAACCGGGTACTCCGGCCTGCTGCGGAACCGCCCCCGTGGCCTGCTCCGCCATCAGTGCCTCGGAGGACTGGAGCAGTACGGTGCCGGCCCCCACGAACTCGAACTGATGCTCCTCTCCGGAGGCCCCGCCCAGGCCCGTCATCGCACGTAGACCGCCCATCAGGCCGGTCATGTAGCCGTGGTCGTAGTGATGGCACGGCGACGGGCAGTCGGCCCAGCCGACGAGCGCCTGCGGGTCCACCCGGATCGGGGGTTCCATGAACACCACCGGGCCGTTAGATGCGGCCACGAACTTTCCGGTTCCGATCAGGGTCAGAAAACCCGGCACGATCGATTGCTTGAGGGCAAGACTTGGCTGAAAAGCGAGCAGGTTGCCTGAGCGAATGGTCAGGTTGCCGTTCTCGAGGTCGTACGAATTCACGTCGAAGGCCCGGTCGGCGAGGAGCATCTTGCCCGAACCCTCGGCCACGACCCAGTCGCTCGCGTGCAGAGGCGAATGGAAGGACGTACGGACAAGTCGGTCGAGTCGACCGTGCCCGACGCCGTTGAAGTCGATCGAGCCGTAGTAGGCGATCATCTTCCCCTTCTGCAGGAACCACTGGCTCCCCTTGAGCTCCACGCAGAAGGTGTAGTTGTTCACGTTGTCGTCGACGGGCAGCGTCGCGGGGTCGTGGACGGTGGGGCCGGGGCCCGGGTAGGTGCTCACAGCTTTTCCTCCGACGCCTGGACGAACACCGCTCCATGGCCGCTGAGCTCCAGCTGGAAGGCCTCGCCGGAGCCGCGGCCCACCATGTCGCGCCAGCCGAGCGCGGTGGACAGCTTGTTGCGGACGTCGCCGTGGTGGGCGACGTAGGCCTGCGGGTCGACATGGACCGGCCGCTGCGGGGTGATCGGCAGTTCGATGACGCCGCCATGGGCCATCACGGCGACCGAGCCGTGGCCCTTGAGCGTGGTGGTGAACAGCCCCTGGCCGGTGACCTGGCCGCGGACCATGCCCATGACGCCGCCCTGCGAGCCCATGAACATCGTGCCCTGCTGAAGGGTGCCCTCGAAGGCGAGGAGGCGGTCCGCCTCGACGTACAGGGTGTCGCCGGTGAGGTTGATCACCTGGACGTGGTGGCCGCCGTGCCCGAACAGGACGGTGCCGCTGCCGTCCACGGTCATCAGCGGTGTGGCCTCGCCGGCGACCCGGCGCCCGATCATCGACGCGATCCCGCCCTGGCCGCCCTGGGTGTTGGGCGTGAAGGAGACCTCGCCCCGGTAGGCGAGCATCGCGCCGCGCTGGCTGAACAGCCGCTGCCCGGGCATGACGGTCGCCTCGACCATCTTCGAGTTGAGCTCGCGGAACGCCATCTCAGACATCCCCCGCGATCGTGTTCCGCTCGCTGGGCTGGACGTACACCAGACCGTCCCCCTCGAAGCGGATCTGGAAGGCCTCACCGCCGCCCTCTCCCATGAAAGTGCGGAAAGTCACACCGGACTGGAAGGACTGCCGCAGATTCCCCTGGTGCGCGATGTACGCCCCCGGGTCGACGCTCAGCGGGTACTGCGGGCTGACGCGCAGCACCACGGCCGGTCCGTCCGAGGTGATCGCCGCCTGTCCGTGGCCCTCGACGGTGGTCGTGAACAGGCCGTTGCCCTGCGAGGCGCCGCGCAGCCCCGTGAAAGTGGTCCCCGTGCGCAGCCCGCCGTCGGTGGCGAGCAGATTGCTCGACTCCACGTAGAGCTTGTCCCCCTGGAGACCGACGAGATTGATCTCGGAGGCGCGGTCGGCGAACCAGCAGGTCCCCTGCCCCCTCACCTCCATCACCGTCATCTGCTCACCGGTGATCCGCCGGGTCACCATGCCCCGGATGCCCTCACCGCCACCGCTGAGCTTCTTGAACGCCATCTGTCCGTCGTACGCGACCATCGAGCCGTTCTTCGCCTTCACGGCGTCCCCGGTCATCTCGACGGCGAGCACCTTGCTGCCTTGAAGTCGGAACATCGCCACGCTGCGAAGGTAGCTCCCGGAAAGGCCTTGCCGACAGGGCCCGTGGGTGGAGAGAGACCCTGATCGCACCCCTAGGGGTCAGCGGCCGGCGCCGGGCAGCCGTATGACCGCCTTCCCCGAGGTCAGGTCGACGGTGGAGCGCGGGGGCGCGCCGTCCTCCTCGTCGTCCCGCATCACCAGCGCGCTCTGCCGCTCCTTGAGCTCGTGCTGCTTGCCGGGCGAGAGGGCGGCGTGCAGTTGCTCGAAGCCGGTCGCGGAGACCTGCCCCTGCCGGGCGGCATTGCGCCAGGGCAGCACTCCGGCCCGGCCGGCCCGCAGCAGCAGCTGATCGGCGAAGGCCAGCACCGTGAGCAGGACGACCAGCCCGGGCAGGGTCATGAAGAAGACGAACTCCACGCGCGCTCCTGGCTGCGAGACGCCGACGACGGACCCCCCAGCCTGTCCCCGCTCAGCCGTTTGCCACAATGGGCAAACGTTTGTGCACGCATTCACAAAGCGTCGACGCCCCTCCACCGAAGGTGACCCGTGGACCTCAAGACCGCCAGCGCCCTCCGCCGCCTCCGCCTCGTCTCCGCCCCCGAGGCGGTCTCGTTCCTGCTCCTGCTCGTCTGCTCGGTCCTGAAGCGGACCACGGACTTCAACGCGGTGCCCGTGATGGGCATGGTCCACGGCGTTCTCTTCATCCTCTACGTGATCTTCTGGGCCGACGCCTGGAACCGTACGAAGTGGCCCGTCGGCACCGCCGCCCTGTACTTCGTCCTCTCGGTCCTGCCCACCGGCGGCTTCTTCGCCGAGCGCAAGCTCAAGCGCGAGGCCGAGGACGCGGTCATCGCCTCCCGCGCCCGCCAGGAGAGCGCGGTGAAGACGTCGTGATCGTCGCCTTCTCCGTCACGCCGCTCGGCGTGGGCGACGAGGTGGGGGAGTACGTCGCCGACGCCGTACGGGTCGTCCGCGAGTCGGGTCTGCCGAACCGCACCGACGCGATGTTCACCTCGATCGAGGGCGACTGGGACGAGGTGATGGACGTCGTGAAGCGCGCCGTCGCCGCGGTCGAGGCACGTGCCCCGCGCGTGTCCCTGGTCCTCAAGGCGGACATCCGCCCCGGCGTGTCCGACGGGCTGACCTCCAAGGTGGCGACGGTGGAGCGGCACCTCGCCGAGTAGCCCCGGCGACGGCAGGGACAGACAGCCGAAACCCCGGTCCGCGCGGACCGGGGTTTTCCTGTGCCCGGTGTTTGAGCGATCGCTCAAAGAGGTGTACGTTCCTGCCCACAAGGTTTGAGCAGTCGCTCAAAAATGCGGAAAAGGCCAGCTCGCAGGGGGATGCACATGGGCCAGCGCAGCGCGCTCTACATCGAGGCACGGATCCACGCCGACCTCGACGACCTCTGGACCCGCACCCAGGACCCGGCCCGCCACCAGCGCTGGGACCTCCGCTTCACCGAGATCGCCCACCTCCCGCGCGCGGAGGGCGAGCCACAGCGCTTCCGCTACGCCACGCGCCTGCTGCCCGGCCTCATGATCGCCGGGACCGGCGTCTGTGCCGGCGAGAAGGAACGCCCCGACGGCACCCGCACCTCCGCCCTGCGCTTCAGCTCTCCGCATCCGCTCTCGCTCCTCGCCGAGGGAAGCGGCTACTGGCGGTACATCCCCGACGGCGACGGCGTGCGCTTCCTCACCGGCTACGACTACCGCCCGCGCTGGGGAGCCTTCGGCGCACTGGCCGACCGCCTGCTCCTCCGCCCGCTGATGGGCTGGGCGACGGCGTGGTCCTTCGACCGTCTGCGCCTCTGGCTGGAGTGGGGCATCAGCCCGGAGCGGGCCCGCCTCAACTGGCTCATGGAGCTGTTCACGAGGGCCGTCATCCTGGCCGTGACCGGTGCGGGCCTCGCCACGGAGTCCGTACTCCCCGCCTTCGGCCCACTGGCGGTGCTGATGGCGTTCTGCTGGCCCCTGCTCCTGACGGTCCTGTTCTTCGCGGCCCTCCTCGCACCACCGCTGCCCTGCACCCCCGCGGCCCGCCGCTGCCGGCGAAAGGCGCCGAGCCGCAGCCGTGCCCCCCGTCTCCTGCGCACCCTGGAGACCCCGCGATGACCTCGATCTTCCGCACCGTGATGGGCGTGGCCTTCGACGACCTCCACCCCCAGCTCCAGCGCCGCTTCTCGGTGGGTCTGGCCTCCGGCGAGGCCTGCACCGGCCGTGGCGTCATGGACCGCGTCTGGCACGGCGGCGCCTTCGTGAAGCCGTTCCTCGCCCTCGGCGCCACCCGCAACATCCTCGTCCCGCGCACCGGCCGGAACGTCCCCTTCACCATCGAGAACGTGCCGTACACGGACACC
Organism: Streptomyces sp. NPDC001536; assembly: GCF_042894505.1. Lineage (NCBI taxonomy): Bacteria > Bacillati > Actinomycetota > Actinomycetes > Kitasatosporales > Streptomycetaceae > Streptomyces > Streptomyces sp. NPDC001536. The sequence continues at coordinate 56,523 of NZ_JBIAVQ010000015.1, read as the reverse complement.
TACGGCCGTGAGACGGTGACCTTCGTGCGCACCTTCCGCCTCCCCGGCCGCCCCCGCCGCTTCGACGCCCAGATGGTCCTGAGCCCCCAAGGCGACCGGATCCTCGACTACCTCGGCACCCACCAGCACCTGGCGAGCGACCTCCACTTCCACGCCGAGCCCGACGGCTCCCTCCTCATCCGCTCCGGCGAACACCGGTTCCGCGAGGGCGTGGTGGACGTACGGGTGCCGGAACTGATCGGTGCGACGGCGGAGGTCCGGGAGTCCTACGACGACGAGACGGACCGCTTCCGTATCCGAGTAAGGGTCACCAACAAGCACTTCGGCCCCCTCTTCGGCTACGAGGGCAGCTTCGAGGCGACGTACACGGCCCTCCGCACCTGTGGTGTCCGCCCCGGTCTGCGCCCCGTCCGCGAGGAGTCCCGCGCGTGAGCCCCGAGACGGCGAAGTCCCTGGAGACCAAGACCAAGCTCCTCGAAGGCGCCCTGCGCACCCTCGTCGAGCAGGGCATCGCCAAGACGTCCGCCCGCACGATCGCCTCGGCGGCGGGCGTCAACCAGGCGCTGGTCTTCTACCACTTCGGCTCCGTCGACGAACTCCTCGCGGCGGCCTGCCGATACGGCGCCGAACAGGCGGTGTCCCGCTACCGTCCCCGCTTCGACCAAGTGGGCTCGCTCTCCGAACTCCTCGTCGTCGGCAGGCAGATCCACGAAGAGGAACGCTCCGGCGGTCACGTCGCGCTCCTCGGCCAGCTTCTCGCGGGCGCCCAGACCCACGACAGCCTCGCGGCGGCCACGGCGGCGGGCCTCGAGTCCTGGATCACCGAGATCGAGAAGGTCCTGCGCAGGGTTCTGTCCGGCACCCCGTTCGAGGAGTTCACGAACCCCGCGGGTCTCGCCCGCGCGGTCGCCGCGTCCTTCGTCGGCATCGAGCTGTACGAGGGCGTCGACATGCAGGGCGCGACGGCCGCGCTCGACGCCCTGGAACAACTGGGCGCCCTGGTAGCCGCGCTGGAGGAACTCGGCCCGGTAGCCCAACGCGCGGTCCGCCACCACCTACGCCGAACAAATCGCCGCCAACCAGGACTGCCGTAGACCTCTTCTCGCCCCCGCCGCCCTTACCCATTCCCATCCCCAGGGGCTGCCGCCCCTTCAACCCCGCCCCTGGGGGCTCCGCCCCCAGACCCCCATCGGCCCTGAAGGGGCCTCGTCCTCAAACGCCGGACGGGCTGAAAGAAGATGCGGGACCGGCGTGGAGGGGTGTCGCGCCCGGCGGGTGGGTGGGGGTTCGGGATGGCAGGTTCTCGTCCCCGAACTTCGCGTGGGCTGGGGCGCGTGGCCGGCGTGAAGGGGTGTCGCGCGCGGCGGGTGGGTGGGCGATCGGGGTGGCTGACCTTCGTCCCGCGCCGGGCGGGCTGGGTAGGGGGCGTCGTCCCCGGCGGGTGGATGTTGCCCTTGTCCTCGGACGCCGGACCTGCCGGCCCGCGCCCCGCGGACCACCGTAGAGCCGCTCCCTGCGACCCCCGGCGGGGCACCACGCGCGCTCGCGCAACGGCGAGCAGGGGACGTACCGGGGGGTGTCCGCCCGCAGCGTCGGGCGACCGACCAACCGCACAGCCCCAACACACAGCACCGCCCGACCGAGGACGGACACCCCCCGGTGCGGCACCGACCCACGACGCAACCGCACTGCGCGACGCACACCCCCACCGGACCGCAACGGGCCGCCGCAGGCATCCACCCACTCACGCCGCAGCCGCAATGCGCAGCGCGCACCCCCACCCGCCCCACCACGGGCCGCCGCAGGCATCCACCCACTCACGCCGCAGCCGCAGTGCGCAGCGCACACCCCCACCCACCCACCCACCCCACGGGCCGCCGCAGGCATCCGCCCACCCACCCCACGCAGGCCCACCCGCCTGGACCCTCCCAGTTCGACACGTCCCTAAAACTCCACTTGTGTATGGGTATCGGCTCGTTCGATCACTGGAGGGCGCTGTGCGGCCGGAGGGCTACGACTACGACACCCACAGCCGACTCGCGGGACCGCTCACAGAGCCGTCCGCCGAGAAGTACCAGGTGCGGTACACCTCACTCCTCGCAGGCGAGCCGCACCGAATACGCGCGGTCCTCCTGATGACCCTCGCGCCCCTGCTCACCGGCGCCCTGCTGGTGTACCTCGTCTGGCCCACCCACTGGGTGGAGCGCGAGGGCGGTGACGAGTGGATGATCGGGCTCGACATCACGATGCTCATAGCCATCGCGCTCATCGAGCTGTTCATGGTCGTCAACGTCGCCTCCGTCGCCCACGCCACCCTCGTAGCCCGAGACCCCGTCCCCGTCACCCCCGAACCCGCCACCCGCGTCGCCTTCCTCACGACGTACGTCCCGGGCAAGGAACCCCTGGAGATGGTCCGCGCCACCCTCGAAGGCGCCACGAGGATCACCCACACCGGCCCCCTGGACATCTGGCTCCTGGACGAGGGCGACGACGAACAGGCCAAGGACCTCTGCACGGAACTCGGCGTACGGCACTTCACCCGCCACGGCGTCCCCGAGTGGAACCGGCCCAAGGGCGTCCACAAGGCCAACACCAAGCACGGGAACTACAACGCCTGGATCGCCATGCACGGCGACGAGTACGACTTCTTCGCCTCGGTCGACACCGACCACGTCCCGCTCCCCAACTTCCTTGAGCGGATGATGGGTTACTTCCGGGACCCGGACGTCGCCTTCGTCGTCGGCCCGCAGGTGTACGGCAACTACCACAACCCCGTCACCAAGGCCGCCGAGTCCCAGCAGTTCCTCTTCCACGCACTGATCCAGCGCGCCGGCAACCGCTACCGCGCCCCCATGTTCGTCGGCACCAACAACGTCGTACGCATCGCGGCCGTGAAACAGATCGGCGGCCTCTACGACTCCATCACCGAGGACATGGCCACCGGCTTCGAACTCCACCGCCACCGCAACCCGAAGACCCGCAACCACTGGCGCAGCGTCTACACTCCCGACGTCCTCGCCGTCGGCGAAGGCCCCGCCTCCTGGACGGACTTCTTCACCCAGCAGATGCGGTGGTCGCGCGGCACGTACGAGACGCTCTTCAAGCAGTACTGGAAGGCACCGTTCACGATGCCGCCCGGGCGGCTGTTCTCGTACACGCTGATGCTCGTCTACTACCCGATGACCGCCGTCAACTGGTTCCTGGGCATTCTGAGCTGCTTCCTGTTCCTCTGGTTCGGCGCCTCCGGCACCCAGGTCGCCGCCTCGGTCTGGCTGATGCTCTACAGCGACGCCGCCGCCCTCCAGATCGGCCTCTACCTCTGGAACCGCCGCCACAACGTCTCCCCGCACGAACCCGAGGGATCGGGCGGCCTCGCGGGCATGGCGATGTCGGCCATCTCCGCGCCGATCTACCTCAAGTCCTTCGGCGAGGCCCTCGTCCGCCGCCCCAGCCGCTTCGTCATCACCCCGAAGGGCGGCGACGCCAGCCCCGACCGGCTGCTCACCTTCCGCATCCATCTGTTCTGGGCCGCCCTCCTCGCCGCCTCGCTGGCCGGCTCGGTCGCCCTGGACCACACGCATGTGGCGATGCGCACCTGGGCGGTCCTGGCGATGGCGATATCCCTGGCCCCGGTGGGCGTGTGGATCGCCACGCGCCTCAAGGAACGCCAGGCCGACCGCGCCACGGCCACGGCCTCAGCCACCCCCCGCCCCGTCGACGGCACCGAGCCCGCCCTCGCCACCACCTCCAGCACCACGACAGGAGGGAACTAGGCCATGGCCTACCAGCCGTCCAAGCGCACCAAGAAGACCGTCCTCGGTATCGGCGGCGTCGCCCTCCTCGTCGGCCTCAACGCCCCCGCCGCGCTCGACTTCGCCGGCGATCGGTACTACGCGTACAAGATCGACCAGCCCGGGTACAAGGCGAAGTACGGGAGTTGGAGCCGGGTCGACATCCCGGAGGAGTACCGCACCAACGCCATCCACGCGGCGCTCCTGCACACCGGCAAGGTGCTCATCGTCGCGGGCTCCGGGAACGAGCAGAAGAAATTCGACGAGGGGTCCTTCGACACGGTTCTCTGGGATCCCGCCACCGACACCTTCAAGAAGATCCCCACGCCCGACGACTTCTTCTGCGCGGGACACGCCCAACTCGCGGACGGCAGACTCCTCGTGGCCGGCGGCACCGCCCGCTACGAGCTGCTCGAAGGCGAGGTCGACCGGGCCGGCGGCGGCATGCGTGTGAAGAACGAGAACCCCGACAAGGCGATGGTCCTGAAGAAGGGGACCCGCTTCCGCTCGCCCGCCGGGGTCGAGTACGCCACCAAGTTCGACGTCACCGTCCCCAAGGCGAAGAAGTCCTTCAAGGTCACCTACAACGCGAACGGTGTGATGCAGCCCTGGCAGACGAAGGTGACGGCCGCCGAGGCGCGGGTCTTCGTGGAGGCCGTGGAGAAGGGCCCGATGTCCGTCACCGAGAAGCAGGCCCAGTACGAGATCGTGGGTCTGACCGGCGCGGACGCGGACAACGCCTACGGCCTCAGCGAGAAGATCACCCTCGACAAGCAGGACTTCCAAGGGATCCGCGCGGCCTACGAGTTCGACCCGGTCGCCGAGAAGTACATCCCGGTCGACCCGATGGACAAGGCCCGCTGGTACCCGACCCTGGTCGGCCTCGACGACGGCCGTGTCCTCGCCGTCTCCGGTCTGGACGACGTGGGGATGATCGACCCGGGCGACAACGAGATCTACGACCCGAAGACCAAGAAGTGGTCCCCCGGGCCGAAGCGCTACTTCCCGACGTACCCCGCCCTCTTCCTCACCAAGGGCGGCAAGCTCTTCTATCCGGCCTCCAACGCCGGTTACGGGCCTGCCGACAAGGGCCGCGAACCCGGGCTGTGGGACCTGAAGACCAACACCTTCGAGAAGGTGCCAGGTCTGCGTGACGCCGACGAGACGGAGACCTCGGCGTCCGTCCTCCTGCCGCCCGCGCAGGACCAGAAGGTGATGATCCTGGGCGGCGGAGGCGTCGGCGAGTCGAAGAAGTCGACCCCGCGCACGGCCGTCGTCGACCTGAAGAAGGACAACCCCGTCTTCGAGGACGGCCCCGACCTCCCGCAGGGCACGCGGTACCTGAACAGCGTGATCATGCCGGACGACACCGTGTTCACCGCGAACGGCGCCGAGGACTACCGCGGCCGCAGCGCCAGCAACATCCTCAAGGCGCAGTTCTACGACCCGAAGGACAACGCCTTCCACGCGGCCGCGTCCCCGACGGTGGGCCGCAACTACCACTCCGAGGCGCTGCTGCTGCCCGACGGAAGGGTCGCCAGCTTCGGCTCCGACCCGCTCTACGACGACCAGCAGAACACCAAGCTCGGCCACTTCGAGCAGCGCATGGAGATCTTCACGCCGCCCGCCCTGCACAGCGGCGGCGACGACCGCCCCGTACTGAAGGACGGACCGAAGGAACTCGCCGCAAACCACCGGGCGACCTTCCGCACCGACGACGCGGACCGGATCACCAAGGCCCGGCTCATGCGGCCGAGCGCGGTGACCCACACCACCGACGTCGAGCAGCGCTCCATCGAACTCGGCATCACGAAGACCGCGAACGCCGTCACCTTCGACGTGCCGAAGGACCCGGCCCTGGTGCCGCCCGGCTGGTACATGCTGTTCGTGACGGACGCGGACGGCACCCCTTCGGAAGCGAAGTGGATCCACGTGAAGTAGGTCAGACGGGTGAAGTGGCCGGTCAGTTCCGGGAGTTGTCCGCCAGCCCCAGGGCGTACTCCGGCCACCACTGCCCGGCGTCCGGACCGCCCTCACAGGTCCCGTCCGACTCGCCGGGCCGCTTGACCCACAGATAGGCGTCCAGGGCGGTCTCGCCCGTGCTCGTCGTCGGCGCGGTGCCCAGCGCCCGGCCGGGCGGATTGCACCACACGCCCGGCAGCGGCCCGTTGCCGTTGCGGCTGCTGTCGATGACGAAGTGCTTGCCGTCGAGGTCCTTGGAGAGGCGGCGGCCGTACTCTTTGGTGACGGCGTCGGTCTGGAAGTTGGAGACGTTGAGCGAGAAACCGTCGGCCTTCGCCACGCCCGCCCGTCGCAGCGGCTCGACCAGCTTGCGGGGGTCCTTGATCCAGGACGGGTTGCCCGCGTCCAGGTACACCTTGGTGTGCGGCTGCCGCTTCAGCCGGTCGATCGCCTCGCCCAGCAACCGCTCGCGCTCGGCGTGGTACTCGCCCGGTGTGCAGCCGTCCACGATGTGCGCGACGGCGTCGGGTTCCAGGACGACGAGGGCCTTGGCGTCGCCGAGCGCGTCCGCGAACTTCCCGATCCACCGCCGGTAGGTGTCCGCGTCCGCGGCCCCGCCCGCCGAGTGCTGGCCGCAGTCCCGGTGCGGGATGTTGTACGCCACGAACAGTGCGGTGCGGTCCTCGGCCGCGGCGGCCGCGGTGGCCTCCCTGACGGTCGCACCGGGGTCGATCTCACCGGCCGGCCACAGCGCGGCCGGCTGTTCCGCGATCTTCCGGAGCAGCGCCGCGTCCTTGGTGCGGCCCTCCCGCTGCCACAGCTGGATCTGCTGGGCGGCGGAACTGTTGGGGTCCACCCAGAACGGGGACGCCGGATCCGGGCCCGACTTCCTGCTGGCAGGGCCGGCGACGGAGGCCTCCTCTACGTCGGACGCGGACGAACAGCCTGCGGCGAGCGTGAGGGTTGCGAGGACCGCGAGGGTGTGGGTCAGCCGGGGCATGCTGCTCCCTTGCGCGAGGGGTGACTTTGAGTAAGGGTGCGTTACTCATCGTCACATGGATCACATGGCCGAGCCGTATGCGACACCGCTCCTCGGGGAGGGCCGTATTCGTCTGCGGGCCGGTGGGGGCTGGTCCCGCCCCTAGCGGGGCGCGGACCCGCTCAGGGCGATTCCTAGGGGCGTGCGCTCGTACAGGACCTGGTGGCCGTACCTCCTCGCGGTCAGCAGGCCCGCATCCCGCAGGACCGTCAGGTGCGCGGATACGGACGACGGGGCGAGGCCCAGTCGGTGGGCCAGGGCCGTCGTGGTGGCCGGTTCGTCGAGTGCGGCGAGCACCGCGGCCCGCCCGCGTCCCAGGAGTCGTACGAGCGAGTCGGACGTACGGTCGTCGGGCTCGGTCCACAACCCGCCGATGCCTCGCGCGGGATACGCGAGGGTCGGCTGCCAGGGCGGGTCGTAGGTGCTGACCACGTCCGGCCAGATGAAGACGCTCGGCATGAGCACCAGCCCCTTCCCCTCCAGCCGTCGCTCGTGCTCGCCCCGGTGCTCGACGGTCAGCGTCCCCGCATCCCACCCGAACCGCCGGCTGATCTCTGGCAGCAGCCCGCCGAGCCCCACCTCGGCCAGTCGGCGTGAGTGGAAGGTGACGTCGGCCTCCAGCAGGGCGCGCAGGCGGGGCCAGTCCGGGGCGACGAGCGTGCGCCAGACCTCCTCCATCGCGTCGGACAGTTCCCGCACCATCCGTACGGGATCCCGCATCCAGGCCCGCCCGTGCGCCGACTCCAGCGCTCCGGGCGTGGACGCGAGCGACTTCGCGGTGTCCGCGCGGGCGGCCACCGGATCACTCGCCCGTACGGCCGCGATCTCCTCCTCGAAGGTGGCCGCGGGCCCGAGCGGGGGCGGGCCCAGCCAGTCGGGGGAGTGCCCGCGGCGGGGCATCAGCAGCCACAGCGGCGTGAGATCGAGCTCGGCGGCCGCGGTACGGATCCGGCGCAGCCAGGGCGTGTGATAGCCGTGCCGGTCGGGCCGTTTGAGGGTGCGGACGACCTCCTGCGTCTCCCAGAGGGGGGAGATCGCGAAGCGGCAGCGGAGGAAGTCGTCCTCACCGAAGTGCAGTCGCGAAGGCATGCGCGTCCCCTGGTCGGATGGCGGGAAGATTCGGCTGTGTCCGAAACTCTAGGGCGCGGTCGGCTCGGTCGGCACGCTGCTGCACATGACGGACGACACCCTCACCGCCGCCCCGCCCACCGGCTACGGCCGCGTCTTCGCCGTACGGGAGTTCCGCGCGGTCTTCGTGGCGCACCTGCTGTCCCTGCTGGGTGTCGTGGTCAGCGAGATCGCGCTCTCCGTCCTCGTCTACGACCTGACGGGCTCGCCCCTGATGAGCGCGCTGGCGTTCGCGCTCGGATTCCTGCCGTACGTCGTCGGCGGCACCCTTCTGGCGGGGATCGCCGACCGCTTTCCGGCCCGGCGGGTGCTGGTGGTGTGCGATCTGGTGTGCGCGGCGTGCGTGCTGCCGATGGCGGCGCCGGGGGCGGGCATCGCGTTGCTGCTGACGCTGCGGTGCTGTCTGGCGGTGGTGGCGCCGGTGTTCCAGGGGACGCGGATGGCCACGCTGGCCGACATCCTCGGGGACGGCGATCTGTTCGTGCTGGGCCGCTCGCTGCTGCGGATCGTGTCGCAGAGCGCGCTGCTCGTGGGGTACGGGGTGGGCGGTCTGCTGCTGACCGTGGTGGCGCCGCGGCATGCGCTGCTGATCACGGTGGGGACGTTCTGCGCGTCGGCGCTGCTGCTGCGTTTCGGCACGCGGAGGCGGCCGGCGAGGGCGGGGGCCGGGTCGGCGCTGGTGACGGAGTCACTGAAGGGTGCGAGGCAGGTGTTCGCGAACCGCCGACTCAGGGTGCTGCTGTTGTTGTTCTGGGTGCCGCCGATGTTCTCGGTGGTGCCGGAGGCGCTGGCGGCGCCGTACGCGGATGATCTGGGCGCGGGGTCGGTGGGGCTGGGGCTGCTGATGTGCGCGCTGCCGGTGGGCACGATCGCGGGGGAGCTGTGGGCGGGGGCGCGGCTGGGGCCGGCGGCCCGGGAGCGGATCGCGTTGCCGCTGGTGTGCGTGACGCTGGTGCCGTACGTGGCGTATGTGCTGCATCCGGGGCTGTCCGTCTCCCTGGTGGTGCTGGTGCTGTCGGGGGCCGGGTCGGCGTACACGCTGGGTGTGGACCAGTGGTTCGTGCGGGCGGTGCCGGAGGAGTTGCGGGGGCGGGCGATGACGCTGCTGACGGCCGGGCTGATGACGATCCAGGGGGTGGGGATGGCATTGGCGGGAGTGGTGGCGGAGTTCGCGGGGGTCGCGGGGACCGTGGCCGGGGCGGGGGTGCTGGGGACGGCGTGCTGTGTGCTGCTGGCCGTGGCGGCCCGGCGGACCGAATGCCAAGACGGGGCTGACCGGCATGTGACCGGCCGGTAAGGTCTGGTGCCGTGCCGAAGCCCCTCAGTCTTCCCTTCGATCCCATCGCCCGCGCCGACGAACTCTGGAAGCAGCGCTGGGGAAACGTGCCGTCCATGGCGGCGATCACCTCGATCATGCGCGCCCACCAGATCCTCCTCGCCGAGGTCGACGCGGTCGTCAAGCCCTACGGACTGACCTTCGCGCGCTACGAGGCCCTGGTCCTGCTCACCTTCTCCAAGGCCGGCGAGCTGACCATGTCCAAGATCGGCGAACGCCTCATGGTCCACCCCACCTCGGTCACCAACACGGTCGACCGCCTGGTGAAATCCGGCCTCGTCGACAAGAAGCCCAACCCCAACGACGGGCGCGGCACGCTCGCCGTCATCACCGAAAAAGGCCGTGAGGTCGTCGAATCCGCCACCCGCGACCTCATGGCCATGGACTTCGGCCTCGGCGTCTACGACGCGGAGGAATGCGCCGAACTCTTCGCGATGCTGAGACCGCTACGGGTGGCCGCGCACGACTTCGACGAGGACTGAGGCCGCCGGTCAACGTGCGGGGGAGCGGGTCGCACCTGAAGGTGATCTCACCCAAGCATGATCGATACGGCAGCCGGGGGCCGGAGTTTTCCCTGCGATCTTGTTGGGCGGTCATCGTCCGGACGAACGGAGTCCGGGCCTAGCACGAACAGGGGAATCCGCCGTGTCGAAGCTTCGGCATGCCACTCGCCGTTTGCAGATCGCCGGCGGAGAGGCGAAGGCCAGCGCCACCGGGACCACCGCGGTCGGGACGTTCGACTACGACCTGCGCGGGGCGGGCGTGGACTGCATGGGGCTCGCGGCGACCTTCTCCAAGTTCTGCAACTGGAGGATCGACTTCACCTACGCGGACACCGGCAACCGGACGTACAGGACCGCTCGCGGCAAGACGCACAACGAGTGCCGACGGGATCCGCTGCGGCGCAACTCCGCGCAGACGCTGCCGAAGTACGGCAAGGCCTGCGCGAGGTTCTACGTGAACGGCAAGCTGCGCGCCACGCAGTGCCACTTCATCACGAAGTGAGCGTCAGACCGCGGCGGCCTTGGGGGCGGGGTCGTCGATCACGAGCGGCGTGACCTCCCGGGTCACCTTGCGCTCGACGAAGAACGCGGCGGTCGGGACCGTGCCGGCGAGGAGCATCCAGGCGAGGCGGCCCAGCGGCATCTTCGCCTTGGTGCCCAGGTCGAAGGCGAAGATCAGGTAGAGGACGTACAGCCAGCCGTGGGCGATGCCGACCACCGAGACGAAGCCGTCGAACCCGTCCATGCCCAGCAGTCGCTTCCCGATCACGCCGATCGTCAGCAGGATGAGCAGAACGGCGGTGACGTAGGCCATCACCCGGTAGCGGGTCAGGACGCTCTTCTTCATGTCGTCGAGAGTAACGGGTGGTTTGCCGTCGACATTTACTAGGACGTCCTAGTAAATTCGAAGCATGGACGCTGACGCCATCGAAGAGGGCCGCCGACGGTGGCAGGCCCGGTACGACGCCTCGCGTAAGCGGGAGGCGGACTTCACCACGTTGTCCGGGGATGCCGTGGAGCCGGTGTACGGGCCTCGGGCGGGGGACCGGTATGAGGGGTTCGAGCGGATCGGGTGGCCGGGGGAGTATCCGTTCACGCGGGGGCTCTACGCGACCGGGTACCGGGGGCGGACGTGGACCATTCGGCAGTTCGCCGGGTTCGGGAACGCCGAGCAGACCAATGAGCGGTACAAGATGATCCTCGCCAACGGGGGCGGGGGGCTGTCCGTCGCCTTCGACATGCCCACCCTCATGGGGCGGGACTCCGACGACCCCCGCTCGCTGGGTGAGGTCGGGCACTGCGGCGTGGCCATCGACTCCGCCGCCGACATGGAGGTGCTGTTCAAGGACATCCCGCTGGGGGACGTCACCACCTCCATGACCATCAGCGGGCCGGCCGTACCTGTCTTCTGTATGTACCTCGTCGCCGCGGAGCGGCAGGGCGTGGATCCGGGGGTGCTCAACGGGACCCTCCAGACCGACATCTTCAAGGAGTACATCGCGCAGAAGGAGTGGCTCTTCCAGCCCGAGCCCCATCTGCGGCTCATCGGGGACCTGATGGAGTACTGCGCGACCGGCATCCCCGCGTACAAGCCGCTGTCCGTCTCCGGGTACCACATCCGGGAGGCGGGATCGACGGCCGCACAGGAGCTCGCGTACACGCTCGCCGACGGGTTCGGGTACGTGGAACTGGGGCTGAGTCGCGGACTCGATGTCGAGGTCTTCGCGCCCGGGCTCTCCTTCTTCTTCGACGCCCACGTCGATTTCTTCGAGGAGATCGCCAAGTTCCGCGCGGCGCGCAGGATCTGGGCGCGCTGGATGCGGGACGTGTACGGGGCGCGGAGCGACAAGGCGCAGTGGCTGCGGTTCCACACCCAGACCGCCGGCGTCTCGCTGACCGCGCAGCAGCCGTACAACAACGTCGTACGGACGGCCGTCGAGGCGCTCGCGGCCGTGCTCGGCGGCACCAACTCCCTGCACACCAATGCCCTCGACGAGACCCTCGCGCTCCCCTCCGAGCAGGCCGCGGAGATCGCGCTGCGCACCCAGCAGGTGCTCATGGAGGAGACCGGTGTCGCCAACGTGGCGGATCCGCTGGGTGGTTCGTGGTACGTGGAGCAGCTGACCGACCGTATCGAGGCAGAGGCCGAGAAGATCTTCGAGCAGATCAAGGAGCGGGGCCTGCGGGCCCATCCCGACGGGCGGCATCCCATCGGGCCCATCACCTCCGGCATCCTGCGCGGTATCGAGGACGGCTGGTTCACCGGCGAGATCGCCGAGTCCGCGTTCCAGTACCAACGGGCCCTGGAGAAGGGCGACAAGAGGGTCGTGGGCGTCAACGTCCACCACGGCTCCGTCACCGGCGACCTGGAGATCCTGCGGGTCAGCCACGAGGTGGAGCGTGAGCAGGTGCGCGTGCTGGGGGACCGCAAGGGCTCGCGGGACGACACCGCCGTACGGTCCGCGCTCGACGCGATGCTCGCGGCCGCGCGGGACGGCTCGAACATGATCGGACCGATGCTGGACGCCGTACGGGCCGAGGCGACCCTCGGTGAGATCTGTGGGGTGCTGCGGGACGAGTGGGGCGTCTACACGGAGCCTGCGGGGTTCTGAGCCCGTACCGACCCCGAGCGGACAGGGCGGCTCACGCGTCGGGCGCGGTGCGGGTGGCCGCTCGCAGCACCGCGGCCCCCGCGGGCGTCAACGTGTGCAGCACCGTCGTCGCGTGCCGATGGCTGATGATCAGCCCTGCCTCCCGCAGGGTCGTGGTGTGCTTGCTCGCGGACGACGCGGAGATGCCGGTGACGCGAGCGATCTCGCCGGTTGTGGCTCCCGCGGCGGTGGCCCGCAACACCCCGGCTCGCGCGCGACCGAGCAGTGCCGTGAGCGGTGCACCGGCGTTCGCGGCCACAGTGGCGAGCGGGGGACGTTCCGGGGCGGCGCGGTGGACCGGGTAGACCAGGACGGGCGGCAGTTCCGGGTCGGCGAGGGTGGTCGGATTCTGCGCGGCGAAGTAGGACGGGATCAGCACCAGCCCTCGCCCGTTCAGATAGAGGTCCCGGTCCGCGACCGTGAACGAGACGTGCAGGACCGGCTGCCGCCAGCACATGGTGGGTCCCAGGCTCGCCAGCATCCCCCCGATGCCGCCGTCGAGGGCGTGCCGGCAGCAGAGGGCCCGCTCGGCGTCCATGCGTGCCTGCATCCGCTCGGCGTACGGAGCGACGGCGACGTCGTGATAGGCGCGCAGCGCCGCCGCGAGTTCCTGCCTCGACTCCTTCTCGGCGATGCGGGGCGCCCAGGAGGGGGCGCCCACCCTGCGGTCGAGGATCGCCATTTCCTTCAGAACCCGGTCGGGCGATGTGGCGAGCATGCCTTCGAGGCAGCCGTCGAGTTCCTCATGAGCGCCCTGACCCGGCGTGAGGAAGTCGGGAAAATACGCGGCTCTGGGAAAGAGCGGCAGTAAGAACTTCTTCAGCAGACTTCCGAGTCCTCGATCCACGATGCGGTCGCGGGTCGATCTGTGCCATTCCGCATGGAACCAGCGGCCGCGCTTCGTCTGGAGACGGTGCAGGCTCGTGGTGATCTCCCACATCGGGTCGGGTGAGCGGACCACGCGTGTCCGGGCGAGGTCGGCGTCCGTGAAATGGATGCGGAGCATTTGATTCCTCCCCTGTACCTGCGCTTTTTCCATGAGATTCAGCATCATGGACCGCTCTCGCATCAGCGGGCAATGCTGTACCGGTCAGCTCAGGCCAGCCATGCGCAACATGGCCGGATCGGCATCCGGAAAGGACCGGGCGAGACTCTTTTGCCGGTGAGGAATTCGGGCGCCATGAACGGCCGATGCATTCTGGCCACATCGGAAGGAGAAATGCGTGAAGAGACTCTTGTCGGTCGCCGCGGGAGCGGTCCTGGCGGTCGCCGGTCTGGCCGGAACGTCCGCCGCCTCGTCCGGTGGCGTCGCCGGTACGTCCGCCGCCCTGCCCAAGAGCGTGGCGATAGCGGCCGCGCCCGCCGGCTGCGACTCGGGGAACCTCTGTTTCTGGAACGGTGAGAACTACACGGGCGCCGGACCGGGCGAGTTGTCCGGACGGAACGCGAACTGGGGGGTGTTCGGCCAGAGCGCCTGCCCGAACGGCACCTGGAGCGACTGCGCCTCCTCCGCCTACAACAACGGGGTCAGCTGCAACGCGGTCATGTGGACCGGGACGAACTACACCGGCGGCTTCTACCGGTTGTCCCGCGGTTCCGGTGAGACCCAGTTCGCCTCCTCGCACAACAACAACTTCTCGTCCAACAGCTGGATCTCGCCCAGCGACACGACCACTTCCGCGTGCGGCGGCCCCAACCCGTTCGACTGAGCGCGCCCGGGCGGTGTCCCTGGGCACCGCCCGCCACTCGCGCCCATGTCCACGGACGGGACGCCGTCTACGTCCAGAGAGGGGACGGTCGTATGACACACCGCCGGAAGGCGACAAGCGCAGCCTTGTCCGCCTGCGCCGTGGCGGCGGCTCTCGTGGTGACGGCGTGCAGCGACTCGGGCTCGGCCCCGGCGTCCACGCCGGAACTCGGCCAGGCCGAGCTCGCGTTGCTCACGCGCTCGGGGGGCCAGCCGCTGGACGAGGCCCGGCTCTTCCACGCCGAGACCGAACTCATCGCGTCATGCATGACAGCCAAGGGCTTCCCCTACCGCGTCGACGCGTTCGCCCCGGCCACCGGCTCCTACGAGGAGCGGGAGATCGGCTTGGACACCCGGCGCCGCGAAGGCTACGGGCTGTATGCGAGGTTCTCGAAGGAGCGTGCCCGCAAGGCGGCGGACACGGACGGTCCGACCAACGACCAGTACGTGGCCCGGCTGCCGGCCGGGGAAGCGGACGCGTATCTGCGCGCTCTGCGCGGCACTCCGGCGGACCTGCGGGAGATCAGGTTCGGCGCGGGCAGCACCGTCACCTTCTCGGCCGTGGGGTGCGAGGCGGACAGCCGCAGACGGCTGTTCGGCGACCTGGACGCCTGGGCGGCGGCGATGCACATCCCGCAGAACCTCAACGCCTCGCTCACGGACCAGGTGGCCCGCGCTCCCCGGTACACGGCCGCCCTGCGCGACTGGCGGACGTGCATGAGGGAGAAGGGGCATCCCTACCCGACCCCCGAAGGTGCGAGCGAGCGGCTCCGCACCGAGTTCCGCGAGCGGGGCGCGACCGAGGAGTTGCGCCGACGGGAGATCGCGGTGGCGGTGGGAGACGGGGAGTGCGCCGCGCGGTCGCACATCCCGTCCACGGCGCTCTCGCTGCGCAAGCAGTACGCGGCCGCGCTGCCCGTCGCCGACAGGTCCAGGCTGCGCAAGGTCGCCGAGATCTGGTCCAGGGCCGTGGCACGGGCCCGTGATGTCAGCCCCACGGTGCGGTCCCACCCCACGACAGACGGCTGAGGCGACCCACTCGGCGCCGGGCGGCCTCCCGCACTTACCGGGGTGTGGCCGAGGTCAGGCCCAGGAGCAGGATCTGGGTGAAGCTGCGGACCCACTCCTCGTCCGCCGGTTCCGCGCTCACCAGGGTGCGGTGGACCACCGCACCGGCGACGACGTCGAAGATGAGGTCGACGGTGCGGGCGGCTTCCTCCGGGTCTGATTCCGGGGGGAGTTCGCCGCGGGCCTGGGCGCGGGCGCGGCCTTCGAGGACGAGGCGTTTCTGGCGTTCGACGATCGACTCGCGGATGCGTTCGCGCAGGACGTCGTCGCGGGTGGACTCGGCGATCACCGCCATCAGCCCGCTCTTCGCCTCCGGACGGGCCAGGATCCGCGCGAACTGGAGGACCACGCCCGCGATGTCGGCGGCGAGCGTGCCGCGGTCGGGGAGTTCCAGCTCGTCGAAGAGCTCCGCCACCGCGTCGACGACCAGTTCGTTCTTGCCCGCCCAGCGGCGGTAGAGCGTCGTCTTCGCGACCCCCGCCCGTGCCGCCACGTCTCCCAGGGTGAGCTTGGACCAGCCCAGCTCCACCAGGGCCTCCCGGGTCGCCGCGAGGATCGCCGCGTCCGCGGTGGCGCTGCGGGGGCGTCCTGTGGCCCGTGGGACGGGAGTGCGGCTCTGCATCCCCTGACCATAACCGGCGGTTCCGGTGCGGCCGTGAGGGAGATCACCGGGCTCCGGTGGCCCCGAGGCACTCAGTGCCATTACGCTACGACCCGTAGCGAAACCACGGGCGCAGGGTGGGGACCCGACGCCGAGCACTGAATCGAATGACCCCTGGCTTGAGAATCGGCCGGGGGTCCGGGGTTGTCCCCGGGGTATGGAGCACTTGCACGCGCGGACGGGGGAGGATAGACGCATGCAGCCACGGAACATGTCCATGAGCGGAGTCGTCGACCTCGCCGCGGTGAAGGCGGCCCAGGAGGCCAAGGAGAAGGCGGAGCAGGCGCGCGCCGAAGCGGCCCGCCAGGGCGGCGGCACCGGAGCCGTCTCGCCGGCCGATCTCGTCATCGACGTCGACGAGGCCGGGTTCGAGCGGGACGTCCTGCAGCGCTCCACCGAGGTGCCCGTCGTCATCGACTTCTGGGCCGAGTGGTGCGAGCCCTGCAAGCAGCTGAGCCCGGTCCTGGAGCAGCTCGTCGTCGAGTACAACGGGCGCCTTCTCCTCGCCAAGATCGACGTCGACGCCAATCAGATGCTGATGCAGCAGTTCGGGGTCCAGGGGATCCCCGCCGTCTTCGCGGTGGTGGCCGGTCAGGCCCTGCCGCTCTTCCAGGGCGCCGCCGGCAAGGAGCAGATCCAGCAGACCCTGGACCAGCTGGTGCAGGTCGCCGAGCAGCGCTTCGGGCTCACCGGGATCACGGTGGACCCGGACGCCGCGCCCGGTGCCGCGCAGGCGGCCGCTCCCGCCACGCCGGCCGGGCCCTACGACGCGCTCCTCGAGGCCGCCGTACAGGCCCTGGACGCGGGGGACTTCGGCGGTGCGGTGCAGGCGTACAAGAACGTGCTGAGCGACGACCCGGGCAACTCCGAGGCCAAACTCGGTCTCGCCCAGGCCGAGTTGCTCCAGCGGGTGCAGGGGCTTGACCCGCAGCAGGTCCGCAAGGACGCCGCCGAGAAGCCGGCCGATGTGCCGGCGCAGATCGCCGCGGCCGACCTGGATCTGGTGGGCGGGCATGTGGAGGACGCCTTCGGGCGGCTCATCGACACCGTGCGGCGCACGTTCGGTGATGACCGGGATGCCGTACGTGTACGGCTGTTGGACCTCTTCGAGGTCGTCGGGGCCGATGATCCGCGGGTGGCCGCGGCGCGTCGGGCGCTGGCGCGGGCCCTGTTCTAGGGGAGCGGTGCCGACCGGGGCGGGAGCCCCGTTCTGACCAGTCCCTAAACACCCGGGCATGTGGTGCCCGAGTGAAAGATTTGCCGATGAGGTGCCACTGCGGCCGCGCTTTACCAAATCTTGGTAATCGCGGCCGCTGTTACTTCCAGTAAGTTTCAGGCGTTGATCTGTCGGACTCTGTCCGTTCATCAACAACTTTGTCCGGCCACTACGCGCCACCCAGAGTCGTCGGCCGAGACCAGCGGGTCGTTGTTCGGTTATCCGCCCGTTACTACCGAGTAACGAAGCCCCTTGTGCGGGCGGCGAGAATGCACCACGATCGGCGACGCTCGGTCCATTCCCCGCACCCCGACAGCCAATCGGGCCCGCGGGAACTCCTGGGTCCCCACCGAGCAGAGCGGGCAGCAGTGGTGCCCGCTCTTGGACAGGGGGGTCTTCACCTTCCGGTGAAGCCTGTCCAGCAAGGTTGTGCGTGATGTGCTTCAGGCGCGACCAGTGGTTGTCGCTCGGGGGTGATCGCCGGTGATCGGTGCGCGGTTCGCGCCTCCGAGTACGGGCGCTCCCCTTCCCGAGGACGTAGCACTTCTCCCATCCCTGCCCGGCTGAGCCGTCATGTTCGACAGGGGCAGTCAGGGCCAGGAGATGTACGTCCGAGAAGGAGGAAATATGGAGTCCCAGGTGCGTGGCGGGACCAGATGGAAGCGGTTCGCCGTCGTGATGGTGCCCAGCGTGGCCGCCACGGCTGCGATAGGTGTCGCCCTCGCGCAGGGCGCTCTCGCCGCGTCGTTCAGCGTGTCGGGTCAGTCGTTCAAGGTCACCGCGGACAAGCTCGTCGGTACGGGCTTCTCCCAGTACGGTGCGCTTGACTCGGGGTACACCCTCGACGGAAAGAAGACGGCTCACCCCGTCGCGGTCTCGGCCTTCAAGTCGGCCTCGATCACCGGCATGTGCCAGTCCGTGGTCACGCCGAACATCCCGGTCCTCGGTTCCGTCAGCCTGATCCTGAAGGCCGGCGGCGGCGGTACTCCCGTCGAGGCTCAGAACCTGTACATCGACGTCGAAGAGCTCGAGGCCAACGCGACCTTCGAGAACATCGACATCGGTGTTGCCGCGAAGGACGCCAGCAAGGGTCCGGGCATGAAGGGCGGCGGCGAGCAGGCCAACCCCTTCGGCTTCGCCCAGCAGGCCGACAAGGCCACGCTGACCGACGTGAAGCAGACGGCGTGGGCCACCACCGCCGGAACCTTCAAGCTCAGCGGCCTGAAGATGTCGCTGTCGTCCGGCGTCAAGGAGTGCTACTAAGCACTCGCTGACGGGCGGGGGGGCCGGTGGCGCCCCCGCCCGTCCACTGTGAAGCGCGGTTCTTCACGCGCCGTACAACTCACCACCACAGCAACGCCGCACCAGGGAGCTGTTTTTCCATGAGCGCCGAGACTCCTGCCGTACCCGGTCGCGATGAGCACTACCTCCGGGTCGCCAAGCGGAAGTTCCGCGCCTGGCGCGGCGACCGGCCGTTCTGGGCCGGGCTGTTCATCCTTCTGGGCGGAATCCCCATCGCGTACTTCCCTTACGCACACCTCCAGATCGGTCACCTGACCCTCGCGATGGCCACCACCGCGGGCGCCGGGTCGCTGATCATCGGCGTGCTGCTGGGTGTCCTCGGCATCAGCCTCTGGTTCCAGAAGCACGTCCGCACGTTCGCGGGCGTCGCGGCGATCCTGCTGGCCCTGGTGTCCATCCCCGTGTCCAACCTCGGGGGTTTCCTCATCGGCTTCCTCTTCGCCCTCGTCGGCGGAGCGATGGCCGTGGCCTGGGTACCGGGCGAGCCGCCGGTGCAGGAGCCGGTCCAGGAGGACACCGCGGGTGAGGGCGACGCCCCCGAGGGTGCGGTTCCCACGCTCTCCAAGGACGCGTACGACGTCGGTGAGCCGAACGATCTGTCAGGAACGAGCCCGGCGAACGGGGCGAACGGGAGGCACAGTGCCGGCTGACGAGGTGACCCACGGGACTGATGTGGAGGAGTCCCGTGCGAGAACCGGGCCGCGGCACGCGGCGCCCAAGAAGCCGCTGTTCACCCGCTTCCACATGCCCGCCGGCAAGGCGATAGCCCTGGCGGCGATGCCGACCGCGGTCCTCATGGGGATGGGGTTCACGCCGACGCTCGCCAACGCCGAGGACCAGCCCGCCTCCAAGAGCCTGACGGCCGACGAGTACAAGGACTGTGTCGCGGCCCTGGAGGACGGCGCCTCGGCGTCCGCCTCACCGTCCGCGAGCGCCAGTGACTCCGACTCCAAGGACGACGAGGCCGAGGCGACCCCGTCGGCGTCCGCGTCCCCTTCGGACACGGACTCGGGCAACGGCTCTTCGTCGGATTCAGGTTCCGACGACGAGGCCGAGCCCACCCCGTCGGCGTCCGCCGGTTCGCCCTCGGCGAGCTCCAACGAGCCCCAGTCCGGTGCCACCGCCACGCCCTCGCCCTCGGCCTCCGAGAGCGGCGGGAACGTGCTGGAGGAGATCGGCGACGCCATCGAGGGCATCTTCACGGGCGGTGAGAGCGCCTCGCCGTCCGCGAGCGCCAGCCCGACTCCGTCGGCCACGGCCTCGGAGAGCGCCTCCGACGACAGCAAGGACGACGACGCGTCCGACGCCGTCAAGGACACCACCGAGAAGGTCACCGACACGGTCGGCGACACCGTGAAGGACACGACCGACACGGCGTCCGAGGCCGCCGAGGACACCACCAAGGCTGTCGAGGAGGCGGCCGAGGCGGCCACCGCCAGCCCGTCGCCGAGTGCCAGCACGGACGTCGACGACTGCCCGGTCGCCACCGACGCGGAGGGCGGCGTGGACAACGCCGTGCCGCTGCCGGTCGACCCCTGGTACCTGAACGCCAGCTCGCTGCTGCTGAAGGGCGCCGACTACAAGGGCATCGTCAAGGTGCGCACGGCCGACGGCACCGTCAAGGAGGTGCTGAAGTACGTCGTCTCCGACGGCACCGACATCGGCGACCTCCACCAGACGGTGAAGGACGAGCAGTCCGGCAAGACCTACCACGTGGAAGCGGCCAAGGGCTCGACGTCCACGATCCGCAACGGTGACACGGTGATGTACACGGAGAGCATCTCCGGCAACCTGCTGGGGCTGATCCCGGTGACGTTCAGTCCGAAGAGCCCGCCGCCGCTGAACATCCCTTTGATCTACTTCACCAAGGTGACGGTCGTGCAGGCCGGCCAGTTCGGCGGCACCCTGCACGTGCCGGGACTGCACAGCTACCAGACCGACTGAGCGCCGCCACAGGCCCGTTCGGGAGCCGCAACACGCCTGAGGGCGCCCCCTGGATCAGGGGGCGCCCTCAGCGCCGTACACGGGCCTTCTCGGCCGTCGGGGCCCCCGCAGGGGCCCCGGGGTGCTACTTCTCGCCGCCCAGGTGGTGGACGCGGACCATGTTGGTGGTGCCGGGGACGCCGGGGGGCGAGCCGGCGGTGATGATGACGATCTCGCCCGGGTTGAAGCGGTTGAGCTTGGTGATCTCCTGGTCGACCAGGTCGACCATCTCGTCGGTGCTGTTGACGAACGGCACGACGTGGGACTCGACGCCCCAGCTGAGCGCCAGCTGGTTGCGGGTGTTCTCGTCGGTGGTGAAGGCGATGATCGGCTGCACGGCGCGGTAGCGCGACAGACGGCGCGCGGTGTCACCGGACTGCGTGAAGGCCACCAGGCCCCGGCCGCCGAGGAAGTCGGCGATCTCGCAGGCGGCACGGGCGACCGAACCACCCTGCGTGCGCGGCTTCTTGCCCGGGACGAGGGGCTGCAGGCCCTTCGACATGAGCTCTTCCTCGGCCGCGGTGACGATCTTCGACATCGTCTTCACGGTCTCGATCGGGTACGCGCCCACGCTCGACTCGGCGGACAGCATGACCGCGTCCGCGCCGTCCAGGATCGCGTTGGCCACGTCGGAGGCCTCGGCGCGGGTGGGACGGGAGTTGGTGATCATCGACTCCATCATCTGGGTCGCCACGATCACCGGCTTGGCGTTGCGGCGGCACAGCTCGATGAGGCGCTTCTGCACCATCGGGACCTTCTCGAGCGGGTACTCGACGGCCAGGTCACCGCGGGCCACCATGACGGCGTCGAACGCCATCACGACGTCCTCCATGTTGTCCACCGCCTGCGGCTTCTCCACCTTGGCGATGACGGGGACCCGGCGGCCCTCCTCGTCCATCACCTTGTGGACATCGGCCACGTCCTTGGCGTCGCGGACGAAGGACAGCGCGACCATGTCGGCGCCCATGCGCAGCGCGAAACGGAGGTCCTCGACGTCCTTCTCGGACAGCGCCGGCACGTTCACGGCCGCGCCGGGCAGGTTGATGCCCTTGTGGTCGGAGACGACACCGCCCTCGATGACGATCGTCTTGACCCGCGGGCCCTCGACGTCCAGGACCTTCAGCTCGACGTTGCCGTCGTTGATGAGGATCTGGTCGCCGCGCGAGACATCGCCCGGCAGGCCCTTGTAGGTGGTCCCGCAGATCTGCTTGTCACCCGGAACGTCCTCGGTGGTGATGACGAACTCGTCACCGCGCTCCAGCTCCACCGGGCCCTCGGCGAAGGTCTCCAGCCGGATCTTCGGGCCCTGGAGGTCGGCGAGCACACCGATGGCCCGGCCGGTCTCCTTGGCGGCGGCACGGACGCGGTCGTACCGCCCCTGGTGTTCGGCGTGCGTGCCGTGGCTGAAGTTGAAGCGGGCCACGTTCATGCCGGCTTCGATCAGGGACACGAGCATTTCGTGGGAGTCGACCGCGGGGCCGAGAGTACAGACGATTTTCGAACGGCGCATGGGGCGATCCTATCGGTTTGTTTCGCTACGGAATATTCCGTCTGGTGGAAGATACAAATGGGCGGCTATCTGCTCAGGCGTGTTACTGACGTGTATTACTTCCGACCAGCGCGTAGGTCTGTGTGGCGATCTCCAGTTCTTCGTCGGTGGGCACGACGGCCACGGCCACGCGCGCGTACTCCGGGGAGATCAGCCGCGGCTCGTCGCTCCGTACGGCGTTGAGCTCGCTGTCCACCACGAGGCCCAGTTCCTCCAGGCCCGCCACCGCAGCCTCCCGCACCGGGCTCGCGTTTTCCCCGACTCCCGCTGTGAAGGCGACCGCGTCCACCCGGCCCAGCACCGCGTAATAAGCGCCTATGTACTTCTTCAAACGGTGAATGTAGATGTCGAAGGCGAGTTGCGCCTGTTCGTCACCCTCGTCCACGCGGCGGCGGATCTCCCGCATGTCGTTGTCCCCGCACAGCCCGATCAAGCCGCTCTTCTTGTTGAGAAGAGTGTCGATCTCGTCCGTGGACATTCCGCCAACACGCATCAAATGGAAGATGACGGCCGGATCCACGTCTCCGGAGCGCGTACCCATCACGAGCCCCTCCAAAGGCGTCAGCCCCATGGAGGTGTCCACGCACCGGCCCTTCCGGACCGCCGAGGCCGAGGCCCCGTTGCCCAGGTGCAGCACGATGACGTTCACCTCCTCCGGCGCCTTGCCCAGCAGCTTCGCGGTGGCCCGGGCGACATACGCGTGCGAGGTGCCGTGGAAGCCGTAGCGCCGGATGCGGTGCTCGTCGGCGGTGGCGACGTCGATCGCGTACCGGGCGGCCGACTCCGGCATCGTCGTGTGGAACGCGGTGTCGAAGACGGCGACCTGGGGCAGGTCGGGGCGCAGCGCCTGGGCGGTGCGGATGCCGGTGAGGTTGGCCGGGTTGTGCAGCGGGGCGACCGGGATCAGCCGTTCGATCTCGGCGAGCACGGTGTCGTCGACGACGGTGGGCGCGGTGAACGTCTGCCCGCCGTGCACGACCCGGTGGCCGATGGCGGCCAGCTCGGGGGAGTCGAGGCCGAGCCCGTCCTTGGCCAGTTCTTCCGATACGGCTTCGAGGGCGGCCTCGTGGTCGGGGATCGGCCCGGTCCACTCACGGGTGGCACCTGTGGTGAGGGGGGTGTGCCTGAGCCGTGAGGTCTCCTCGCCGATGCGCTCGACGAGGCCCACCGCGAGCCGGCTGCTGTCGCTCATGTCGAGCAGCTGGTACTTCACCGACGAGGAGCCGGAGTTGAGGACGAGGACGCGGGTTCCGCGGGACGAGCTCACTGCTGGGACGCCTTCTCGGTGGGGGACTGGGCCTGGATCGCCGTGATGGCGACGGTGTTGACGATGTCCTGGACGAGCGCGCCGCGGGACAGGTCGTTGACCGGCTTGCGCAGACCCTGGAGGACCGGGCCGACGGCGATCGCGCCGGCCGAACGCTGCACGGCCTTGTAGGTGTTGTTGCCGGTGTTGAGGTCCGGGAAGATCAGCACCGTCGCCTGCCCGGCCACCTCGGACTCCGGCAGCTTGGTCGCCGCGACGGTGGGCTCGACGGCGGCGTCGTACTGGATCGGCCCCTCGATCCGCAGATCCGGTCGCCGCAGCCGTACCAGCTCGGTCGCCTCGCGCACCTTGTCGACGTCGGCGCCGGAGCCGGACGTACCCGTCGAGTACGACAGCATCGCGATCCGCGGGTCCACCCCGAACTGCCCGGCGGTCGCGGCCGCCTGGATGGCGATGTCGGCCAGCTGCTCGGCGTTCGGGTCCGGGTTGACCGCGCAGTCGCCGTAGACGAGGACCTTGTCGGCGAGGCACATGAAGAAGACGGACGAGACGATGTCGGCGTCCGGCTTGGTCTTGATGATCTCGAAGGCGGGCCGGATGGTCGCGGCGGTGGAGTGCACGGAGCCGGAGACCATGCCGTCGGCGAGCCCCTCCTGCACCATCAGCGTCCCGAAGTAGTTCACGTCGGAGACGACGTCGTACGCCAGCTCCACGGTCACGCCCTTGTGGGCGCGCAGGGTCGCGTACTTCTCGGCGAAGGAGTCGCGCAGCTCGCTGGTGGCCGGGTCGATGAGCTGGGCGTGGCCGAGGTCGATGCCGAGGTCGGCGGCCTTCTTGCGGATCTGGTCGACGGGGCCGAGGAGGGTGAGTTCGCAGACGCCGCGGCGCAGCAGCACCTCGGCGGCGTGCAGGACGCGCGGCTCGGTGCCCTCGGGCAGGACGACGCGGCGCTTGTCGGAGCGGGCCTGCTCCAGGAGCTTGTGCTCGAACATCATCGGGGTGACGCGGTCGCTGCTCGGTGCCGAGACCCGCTTGAGCAGGTCGCCGCTGTCGATGTACCGCTCGAAGAGGCCGAGCGCGGTCTCCGCCTTGCGCGGTGTGGCCGCGTTCAACTTCCCTTCCAGGGAGAAGAGCTGCTCGGCCGTCGGGAAGCTGTTGCCGGGCACCGAGAGCACCGGGGTGCCGGGGGCGAGACGGGCGGCGAGGGTGAGGACGTCGTCGTTCGGCACCTCGCCCAGGGTGAGGAGCACACCGGCTATCGGCGGGGTGCCGGCGCTGTGCGCGGCGAGCGAGCCGACGACCAGGTCGGCGCGGTCGCCCGGGGTCACGACGAGACAGCCCGGGGTCAGGGCGCCGAGGAAGTTCGGCAGCATCGCACCGCCGAAGACGAAGCCGAGCGCGTCCCGGGCGAGCCCCGAGTCGTCGCCGAGCAGCACCTTGGCGCCGAGGGACTGGCCGATCTGCGAGACGGTCGGCGCGGACAGGGCGGGCTCGTCGGGCACGACGTAGCAGGGCACGGGCAGCCGGGAGGAGTCGAGCCGCTCGGCGATGAGGTCCCGGTCCTCGCGGGTGACCCGGTTGGCGACCATGGCGAGGACGTCGCAGCCCAGGCCGTCGTAGGCGCGATACGCGTTACGGGTCTCGGCGAGCACCGACTCGGCGGGCTGCTTGCGGCCGCCGACGACGGGGATCACGGACGCGCCGAACTCGTTGGCGAGCCGGGCGTTGAGCGAGAGCTCGTCGGGGAGCTGGGTGTCGGCGAAGTCCGTACCGAGGACGAGGACGACGTCGTAGTCCCGCGCGACGAGATGGAAGCGGTCGACGAGCGTCGAGACCAGCTCGTCGGTGCCCCGTTCGGCCTGGAGCGTGGACGCCTCGTGGTAGTCCATGCCGTAGACCGTCGCCGGGTCCTGGGAGAGGCGGTAGCGGGCACGCAGCAAGTCGAACAGGCGATCGGGACTGTGGTGGACGAGGGGCCGGAAGACACCCACCCGGTCGACCTGCCGGGTCAGGAGTTCCATGACCCCCAGCTCGACGACCTGGCGGCCGTCGCCGCGGTCGATTCCGGTCACGTACACGCTGCGGGTCACGCGTGCTCTCCGTTCGAAAGAGGGGGCACAAAAATCGCCCACCGAGGTGAGCAGAACCCTCTTGACAATACCTCTCGCGCTGGATAAGGCGCCCGTCAGGAGTGGAGGCGGCGGTGCGGTGTGGGACGTGAAACAATCGGACTGGCTCACCGGTATCAACAGCGAGCAGGAGACACAGCACGATGCGTATCGGAGTTCTCACCGCAGGCGGCGACTGCCCCGGCCTGAACGCAGTGATCCGGTCGGTCGTGCACCGAGCGGTCACGCAGTACGGCGACGAGGTGATCGGCTTCGAGGACGGCTACGCGGGTCTCCTGGACGGCCACCACCGCAGCCTCGACCTCGACGCGGTGAGCGGCATCCTGGCCCGCGGCGGCACGATCCTCGGCTCCTCCCGGCTGGAGCGCGACCGCCTCCGCGAGGCCTGCGAGAACGCGCCCGACATCGCCCGTGCCTTCGGCATCGACGCGCTGATCCCGATCGGCGGCGAGGGCACGCTGACCGCGGCACGGATGCTGTCGGACGCGGGCCTCCCGGTCGTCGGCGTCCCCAAGACGATCGACAACGACATCTCCTCGACGGACCGGACCTTCGGCTTCGACACCGCGGTGGGGGTCGCCACGGAGGCGATGGACCGCCTCAAGACGACGGCCGAGTCCCACCAGCGGGTGATGGTCGTCGAGGTCATGGGCCGGCACGCGGGCTGGATCGCGCTGGAGTCGGGGATGGCGGCGGGTGCGCACGGGATCTGTCTGCCGGAGCGACCGTTCGACCCGGCCGACCTGGTGAAGATGGTCGAGGAACGCTTCTCCCGCGGCAAGAAGTTCGCGGTGATCTGCGTCGCCGAGGGCGCCCACCCCGCCGAGGGCTCCATGGACTACGGCAAGGGTGAGATCGACCAGTTCGGGCACGAGCGGTTCCAGGGCATCGGTACGGCGCTGGCGTACGAGCTGGAGCGACGCCTCGGCAAGGAGGCCAAGCCGGTCATCCTGGGCCATGTCCAGCGAGGCGGCGTACCGACGGCGTACGACCGCGTCCTCGCCACCCGCTTCGGATGGCACGCGGTGGAGGCCGCGCACCGGGGCGAGTTCGGGCGGATGACGGCGCTGCGGGGGACTGATGTGGTGATGGTGCCGCTCGCGGAGGCGGTCACTGAGCTGAAGACGGTGCCGAAGGATCGGATGGACGAGGCGGAGTCGGTCTTCTAGGAGTCGGTCTTCTAGGAGTCGTTCGCCGGCCTTCGTGGGGCCTTTCAGCCGGTGAATTGCTGGACGTTCGTCCAGAAGTGATCGACGATCCGGTCCAGGAAATCCCGGCCGGAGTGGCTCGACTCACCGGCCGCGCTGCCTTCTCCCCAGCTCAGCGTGGCGACCATCTGCCCCTGGTACTCCTGGTGCAGCTCCTGGAGGACGTCCTCCAGGAGCCGCCGGTCCAGGGGCACGATCTTGCTCACGGGACGGACGTACGCCTGCCAGCGCGTGGTGACGGCGCTGTGCAGCAGCTCGACGAGCCGCGCCTCGCGGCCGGTCACCTTGATGAAGTCCGGCAGCGCCAGGTCGAGCACCTCGGCGAGCGCGGCGGACTGCCGGTCGTTGCCGCGCCAGTCGTTGTTCTCCTCCATGCGCAGATAGGCGAGGAGTTCGAGTCCGAGGGAATGAGCGACGTCCTCGGGGGCCAGGCTCCGGCTGATGCGATGCTCGCGCAGGGTGCGGGGCTTGCCGATGAGTTCACCGGGGGAACACCACAACACGCCCGCGAGAGCGGTGAGTTCGGGGCTGGTGGGGTTCGTCATGCCCCGTTCCCACGCGATGACGAGGTCCGGGGTGACATAGGGCAGCCCGTAGGAGGCCCGCATGCCGTAGGCGACATGTTCGGGTCCCATGTTCAGGGCGGTACGGAGGCGGCGGGCGGCGGGGGCGTTGAAGGGAGGGCCTGGCTGGTTCGGTAGGGCTGGGGGTCGGCGCACGGGGCACAACGTAGGGGCCCTGGGCTCAGATGACTACGGTCTGTTCGGCCAGGAACACGGATTGTAGGAACGTACGGTTCAGGCCCCGGTCGGGGGTGGCCGAAGATCGTCTGTCGGGTGGGTGGGGGTGGTCGCGAGGATGGCGCGGAGTGCGTTGTTCCGGCGGCCGGGAAGGTGTGTGGATCTTCGTGTACGAAGTGAATGGCAAGGTAGAGGGGCATATTCGCGAGCGCCTGCTGGCGCCGAACTTCTGGCACCTCGCGACGGTGGGGGCAGACGGGTCTCCGCAGGTCTCGCCCATGTGGGCGGATCTCGAAGGGGAGTACGTCATGGTCAACACGGCGATCGGGCGCGTGAAGGAGGAGAATCTTCGGCGCAATCCGAGCGTTTCGCTGTCGCACCATGACCCCGAGAACCCCTACGACCGGGTGGAGATCCGGGGGCGGGTTGTGCGATTCGTCGAGGGGGAGGAGGCGGAGCGGTCCATGGATCGGCTTACTCGCAAGTACATCGGGGAGGAGCGGTATCCGTGGCTGCTTGCTGGGGAGCGGCGGGTGATGTTGTTGATCGAGCCGGTGAAGGTGCGGCGCGTTGTGGGGGTGGAGCCGTTCCGTCCCGGGGTGTTGCCTGAAGAGGGGTAGGGGAGGGCGGCGGGGGCGTACTTCGTTGCCACGCGGGGTCGGGGGCTGCACGGGGGTCGGCGTGGTGGGCGACGGGTACGGCGGGGATCGGTTCGAGTTTTCGGGCGCGGAGTTCAACGGGCGGGGTGGCGAACTGGACCTCCTGCTTCGGGCCTTCGACCCGTCGGTGGGGGACGGGTCGGTGCCTGTGTTGGTTGCCGCCATGTCCGGGCTCGGGGGGATCGGGAAGACCACGCTTGCGGTGGAGGCCGCGCATGAGGCGTGTGGGCGGGGGTGGATGCGCGGGGGGCGTTGTATCGGTCGGTGATTGCTGAGCGGGGGCGGGAGCGGGGTGCCGTACTGGTGCTTGCCGACAATGCCTCTTCTCCGGATCAGGTGCGGCCGTTGCTTCCCGGGGATGGGCGGCATCGTCTGCTGGTGACTTCGCGCGGCAAGTTGCCTCAGCTGGGGGCTCGGTTGCTTGCTTTGGACGAGCTTTCGCCGGGGGAGGCGTACGAGCTTCTCGACCGTGCGTTGCGGATTGCCGATCCGGACGACAGTCGGGTTGTCGATGAAGCCGAGGCCGCCGCGCAGGTTGCCTCGCGGTGTGGGTATCTGCCGCTGGCACTTCAGATTGCGGCGGCGCTGCTTGTGCTGGACCGGGACAAGGCAGCAAGGGTCTGGTGATCTTCCGTTAGTTCGAGGACTGGTACGAAACAGGCAACGTCTTGCACAACCTGGGCAACGTCCACAAGAACTTCGACCAGCCCGGCCAAGCCCGCGCCTACTTCTTCCAAGCCGCCGACGCCCGAGCCGAAACCCTCACCCCTTGACCGCTCCACCCAACGCGAACCCCCCACCCAACCGCCGCGCCACCAGCACGTACAGCAAAATCACCGGCGTCGAGTAGATCACCGAGAACGCCGCCAACTGCCCATACGCCACCATCCCCCGATTCCCGAAGAACTCATTGATGCTCACCGCAGCCGGCATCTGATCCGGTGTGAGCAGCAGCATGAACGGGACGAAGAAGTTCCCCCACATCATCACGAACGAGAACACCGTCACCACCGCCACACCCGGGCCCATCAGCGGCAGGACTATCCGGAGCAGGGACTGGAAGGGCGACGCTCCGTCCGTCCAGGCCGCCTCCTCCAGTTCCTTCGGAACGCCGTCCATGAAGTTCTTCATCAGCCATATGGCGAAGGGGAGTTGAGAGGCTGCGAAGAAGAAGATCGTGCCTTGCAGGGTGTCGATCAGGTTTACCTGGACGAACAGCGCGTACACCGGGACCATGATCGCGGTGATCGGCAGGCTTGTCGCGAACAGGATCGTGAGCAGGAAGGGTCTGTTCAGGCGGGACCGGAACCGTGACAAGGGATACGCGGCCAATGCCGCGCACACCACCGTCAACGCCGTACCCCCACCGCACAGCAGCAGGCTGTTCAGCAGCGGCGTGAACGTGATCTCCGGAGTCAGAACCGCGTCGAAGTTGGACAGGGTCACACCGTCAGGGACCTTCACCTGGAGGTTCGCCTCCGTGTCCACCGATGACAGGAGCACCCACGCCAGCGGGAGCATGAACGCGGCGGCCACCACCAGGAGGCCCGCGTCGGCCGCCAGACGGTGGGTCGTTCTGCGGGATGCCATGGGCGTCAGACCTCCGTCCGCAGCAGGCGCACGTACACCAGCGAGAACAGCGAGCCCACGACCAGAAGCAGCAGCGCCACCGCCGTGCCGTAGCCGATCATGCTCTTCTGGAACGCCTCCTCGTACATGAACAACGGCAGCGTCTGACTCTTGCCGCCCGGGCCGCCCCTCGTCATCACCCAGATCAGGCCGAAGACGGACAGGGTCTGGAGGGTGATCAGCATCAGGTTCGTGCCGATCGAGCGGCGGATCATCGGGAGGGTGATGTGCCACATGCGGCGCCAGCCGCCCGCGCCGTCGACCTCCGCCGCCTCGGTGATCTCCTTGGGGATCTCGTTCAGAGCCGCCGAGTAGACCAGCATCGAGAAGGCCGTACCCCGCCAGACGTTCGCGAAGGACACCGCGAGGATCGGGAGCGTGAACAGCCAGTTCTGAGTGGGGAGTTGGAGCCAGTCGAGGATGGCGTTCAGCGTGCCCTCGCGGCGGAAGAAGGCGTAGAGGAGGAAACCGGCGACCACCTCCGGGAGCACCCATGCCGCGATGACCACCGCGCCGACGACCGTACGCACCGGCTTCGAGGCCCGCCGCATCAGCGCCGCCAGCGCCAGGCCCAGCGTGTTCTGGCCGATCAGCGCCGACACGACCGTGAAGACCAGCGTCAGCCACACCGCGTTGAGGAACGCCTCGTCCCCGAACGCCGTACGGAAGTTCTCGAAGCCGATGAACGACTCCTGGGCCTGGCCGGTGAGTTGGAGGTCGGTGAAGGCGATGTAGGCGCAGTACGCGATCGGGCCGGCCAGGAAGAGGGTCAGGAGGACCACGGAGGGGAGGAGGGGCAGGGCGCGGACGGGCTTCATACGCGGGGGCTCACTTCTGGATCACCTGGTTGTCCGCCGCCGTCTTCAGCTCCTCGTCGTAGGCCTTCGCCGCCTCCTCCACCGACATGTCGCCCGTCGTCACACCCTCCATCGCCTCCTGGATCGCCGTGGAGACCTTCGGGTACGCCGGGTAGGCGGGCCGGTAGTGCGTGCTCGCGACGAGGTCCGTGAAGAACTTGATGCCGGGCTGGGCGTCGGCGTACGCCGGGTCCTCCGCGACGTCCTTGCGGACCGCGATGCCGGAGTTGGCGACGTACCACTTCTGGGCGTTCGCCTTCGTCTGCATCGTCTTGATGAAGTCGAAGGCCAGGTCGGGGTTGGCCGCCTTCGACGGGATCGCCCACGTCCAGCCGCCGGACATGCTCACCTTGCCGGGGGCCTGGCCGTTCTGTGTGGGCATGTAGGCGAGGCCCAGCTTCTGGGACCACTCGGGCCATTCGTGGCCGCTGCCGGGGAGCCAGTCCTGCGGGAGCCAGGAGCCGTCCAGGTCGATGCCGAGCTTGCCCTTGGGGAGGAGGTCGCCGCGGATGATGGTCTGGATGTTGGGGTCCAGGGCGGTCTCGACGTCCGGGCCGAGCTTCTCCTTGTAGACCGTCTCGACGAAGGAGAGGGCGTCCTTGAAGCCCTGGCCGCCGGCGATCCACTTCTTGGTGGCGGTGTCGTAGAGGGGGTCCGTGGTGCCGTCGTTCGTGCCGTAGAGCAGCATCTCGAAGCCCTGCATCGTCGCGGCCTCACCCGCGGGTTTGCCGGTGTAGACGTTGAGGGGGGTGACGTCGGGGACCTTCTCCTTGATCGTGCGGGCCGCTTCCAGGACGTCGTCCCAGGTCTTGGGCTGCCAGTCGGTCGGGAGGCCGGCCTTGCTGAAGATGGCCTTGTCGAACCACAGTCCCCGGGTGTCCGTGCCGTCCGGGACGCCGTACGTCTTTCCGTCCTCGGCTTTGGCCGCGGTCTTCGCCGTGTCGATGAACTGGTCCCAGTCCGGCCACTTGGCGAGGTAGGCGTCCAGGGGCTTCAAGTACCCGCTGGTGATGTCGGAGTTGATGAGGAACGTGTCCTCGTAGACCAGGTCCGGCGCGGTCTTGGGGGAGCGGAGCATCTGCTGGACCTTGGTGTAGTACTCCGAGTCCGGGGCCTTGATCGGGACGAGCTCGACCTTCTTGCCGGGATTCGCCTTCTCGAACTGCGACTTGATGTCGGCCAGGTACTCGTCCATCACCTTGACGGAGTTGTCCGTCGACTGCTTGAAGGAGACCTTCAGCGTGTCCGGGTCGCTGCCGGAGCCGGAGCTGCACGCGGTGAGGGCGGTGGCGGTGAGAGTGGCGGCGAGGAGTGTGGGGAGCGCGGAGCGAACGGCGGTGGGGCGCACGGGCATGACCTCCTACGGGCTCACGTGGGGGTGGCCTGGTGGCTGCCCGGTGAACGTAGGGGGAGTGGTCTAGTCAGGTCAATGACTCTGCGGCGGATTGGGCGTCGGCGGCTTCGGTGGGGGCGTTGGCTTGGGTGTAGTCGTCGGCGGCCTGGAGGTAGCAGGCGCGGGCTTCGGCGGAGTGGTCGATGTCCATGTGCGCGAGGGCCAAGTTGTCGAGGGTCTGGGCGGTCCCGTACCAGTCCTCGAACTCGGAGCGGACCTCCAGGGACCGGCACCCCTCTTCGCCCGCCCCGTGCGCCGCCTCCAATGCCAACGCCGTCTTGCCGATTCCGCCCATCCCCGCGACCGCGAAAATGATCACTTCCGTGCCACCGGCCCCCGGCGCGAGCTGCCTGAGCAGCCGCTTCAGCTCGGCCGACCGTCCAGTGAACCCCAACCGCCGTGGCGGGAGAGTCGCCGTCGCCCGCGGTACCGGCCCATGGATGGTGCCTTTGCCGATCCCGCTACCGCTCGACCCGCTTCCCGACGACGGGCCCGTGGAAGACCCCGCCCCGGAAGTCGATGTGGTCACCGCCGTATTGGGGCCCCTCCTCGGGGCCGGAGGGCCGGGAGTCGCCGGCTTCCCTGCTTCCGTGGGGCCGCTGCTTCCGCAGCAACGCCACCGCCACCGCCGCCGCCCGCGCGGCCGCCCGTTCCTGCGAACCGCCCGCGTCCTCCTCGGACTTACCCGGGTTCGCCCGGTCACTGATCCCACGGATCACCAACGCGTCCAACTGTCCGCTGAGATGCGCCGCGTGCGCCGCCCCCGACCCCTCCATCTCGATGGCGTTGGCGTCGTTGTAGTTGCGCTTGATGAACTCGGCGAAGGCCGACCTGCTGTCGGTCAGGACCACGTCCCCGCAGGCGATGGGCTTCAAGTGCCCCCTCACCTCCGCCATTCCCCGCAATGCCGACCGGGCCGCCTGCGACAGCCGATGGGATCCGTGCCAGACCTCGGGCCGTGTCTGGAAACCCTCCGGTGTCACCTTGCCGCCCTGCACGGCATACACCTTCGTCCCCACCACGACGTCACCGATCTCGACGTCGTCCTTGAGCGCACCCGCCACACCCACGAACAGCATGGCCTCCGGACGGAGTCAGGTGACGATCTGCGTGGTGAGCGCGGCGGCGTTCAGCGCGCCCTCGCCCAGTTCCGCGACGGCCACCGTCCACTCCGTACCGGCCAGTCGCCCTCGCTCCACCCGGGTACCGTCCTCGTGCACCAACTCCTCGACCTCGTCGCCCAGATGGGCACGTACGGCGTCGTACTCGACGGACAGAGCGGTCAGGACCACAACGGTGGGTGAAGTCTGCGGCACGCATTTAAGGTACTGCCAAGCACCCTTCCCACGAGGGGCGTTGGACATCGGGGCAGCCGGGGGAGGCGCAGCCAATGGCGGAGTCGGACGTCACCGTCGGGCAGTTGCTCCTCGCCGAGTACCAGACCCTCAAGGACGAGCAGAAGACCCGTATCGGCTTCCGCGACAACCTCCTCTACGTCACCCTCACCATCGTCGCGGCCGTCATCGCCGCCACCGCGCAGGCCGAGCGTCCCGACATGCTGCTCGCGCTCCCGCCGGTGTGCGTCGTGCTCGGGTGGACGTACCTCGTCAACGACGAGAAGATCTCCGCGATCGGCAGGCACATACGTCACGATCTCGGACCGAAGCTCGCCCGACTCGCGCAGGCCGAGCACGCGTTCACCTGGGAGTCCGCCCACCGCTCCGACTCCCGCCGGCGTCAGCGCAAGGTCATCCAGTGCGGGATCGATCTGCTCGCCTTCTGTGTCGTGCCCCTCGCCGGGCTCGCCGTCTACTGGGTGGCGGGCGGGACCGGCGCGGGGCTTCTCGTACTGTCGCTCGTCGAGGCGCTGACCGTGATCGGGCTCGCGGCCCAAGTCGTCGTATATACGCGGCCGTTCGGCCCTACGGCCCCTTGACCCACCGGTACTGCAACTCCGGGCGTCCCACGGTGCCGTACTGCGGGGCGCGCGCCGCCCTTCCCGCGTCCACCAGGTGCTCCAGATAACGCCGGGCGGTGATCCGTGAGATCCCCACGACCTCCGCGAGCCCGGTGGCCGTCAGTCCCTCACCGCTGTCCCGCAGTGCCACGGTGACCCGTTCCAGCGTCGGGGAGCTCAACCCTTTCGGCAGTGCCGCGGGCCCCGGCGCCCGCAGTGTCGCGAGCGCCCGGTCCACCTCGTCCTGCCCGCTCGCCTCGCCCGCCGCCGCGTGGAACTCGGCGTACCGCACCAGTCGGTCGCGCAGCGTGGCGAAGGTGAACGGCTTCAGGACGTACTGGACGACACCCAGCGAGACCCCTTCCCGTACGACCGTCAGGTCCCGCGCCGACGTCACCGCGATCACGTCCGCCTGATGTCCGGCGGCCCGCAGCGAGCGGGCGAACTGGAGACCGTGCACGTCGGGGAGGTGCAGGTCGAGCAGGAGCAGGTCCACCGGCGTACGGTCCAGCAGGCGCCGCGCCTCCGCCCCGGTGTGCGCCTTGCCCACGGCGGTGAAGCCCTGGACCCGGTTGACGTACATGACGTGCGCGTCGGCGGCGACCGGGTCGTCCTCCACGACCAGGACACGGATGGGCTGCTCACTCGTCATGCGTCGCCTCCAGAAGCGGTACCCCGCGAACCGGCGCCCTCCGGCGCGGGAGCCCCACGCCCGGAGCCCTCCGGTTCGGCACCCTCCGGCTCCGGGGTTCGCGGCTCGATCCCCACCGGTACGGCACCTGTCGTCGACGCATCTTCGGACACCACCGCCCCCGCCACACGCCCGGCCCCCACTCCGCCGCCCCGCGAGGACACCGACGCCCCGGCCTCCGCCTCGCTCCCGACGCTCACGGCCCGCTCCCGGGCCTCCCGCGACCCCCCACCCCGCAACGGCACCCGAACCTCGAACTCCGCCCCACCCTCCGCGGCCTCCGCCACCGTCAGTGTCCCCTCGTGCCGGCCGACAGCCTGTCGTACGAGAGCCAGGCCCAGCCCCCGCCCACCCGGCCCCGCCGGCTTCGTCGAGAAGCCGCGCTGGAACACCGCCTCCGCGTGCGCCGGATCCACGCCCGCGCCCGTGTCGGAGACGCGCAGGACCAGCTCACCCTCATCCGTGTAAGCCGTCACCGTGACCCGCGCGCCGACGCTGCCCTGCGCCGCGTCCACCGCGTTGTCGATGAGGTTCCCGAGGATCGTCACCAGGTCCCGGGAGGGCAGCGACGGCGGCAGCAAACCGTCGTCCAGGCGGCTGTCCTCCGACACCACCAGCTCGACACCCCGCTCGTTCGCCTGTGCCGTCTTCCCCAGCAGCAAGGCCGCCAGCACCGGTTCGCTCACTGCCGCCACCACCTGGTCGGTCAGCGCCTGCGCCAGCTCCAGCTCGGCCGTCGCGAAGTCCACCGCCTCTTCGGCGCGGCCCAGTTCGATCAGCGAGACGACCGTGTGGAGACGGTTCGCCGCCTCGTGCGCCTGTGAGCGCAGCGCCTGCGTGAAGCCGCGCTCGGAGTTCAACTCGCCCATCAGGGACTGGAGTTCGGTCACGTCGCGCAGGGTCACGACCGTGCCCCGGCGCTCTCCTCCGGACACCGGTGAGGTGTTGATCACCAGGACCCGGTCCGCCGTGAGGTGCACCTCGTCCACGCGAGGCTCCGACGCCAGCAGCGCACCCGTCAGGGGCGCGGGCAGGCCCAGTTCCGCCACCGAGCGGCCCACCACGTCGTCGGCCACGCCCAGCAGTTCCCGGCCGCCGTCGTTGATCAGCGCCACCCGGTACTGCCCGTCCAGCATCAACAACCCCTCGCGCACCGCGTGCAACGCGGCCTGGTGGTAGTCGTGCATATGGCTGAGCTCGGTCGCGTTCATGTTGTGGGTGTGGCGGCGCAGCCGGGCGTTGATGACGTACGTGCCCACCGCGCCCAGCGCCAGCGCGCCCGCGGCGACGCCCAGCAGGGCCGTCAGCTGGCCCTGCACCCGCTCGCTGATCGCCTCGACCCGGATGCCGGCGCTGACCAGGCCGACGACCTGGCCGTCCGTCTCGATCGGGGTGACCGCGCGGACGGAGCGGCCGAGGGTGCCCTTGTAGATCTCGGTGAAGGACTCGCCCCTCAGGGCGGGGGCGATGTGGCCGAGGAACTTGCGGCCGATCTCGTCCTTGTTCGGGTGGGTCCAGCGGGTGCCCTCGGGGTCCATGATCGTGACGAAGTCGACCTCGGCGTCGCGCATGACGCGCAAGGCGTACGGCTGGAGCCGCGCCGAGGGGTCGGACGTACCGATCGCCTCCCGGACCGACGGGGAGTCCGCGACCGTACGCGCCACCGCCATCGCCTGGCGGCCCGCCGCCTCCTCCGCCTGGCTGCGGTCGCTGACGTAGGTGAACAGCGCGTACCCGGCGACGAGCACCGCTATGAGCACGGCCTGCATCGCGAAGAGCTGGCCGGCCAGGCTGCGGGGTCGGGGGACCGGGATGTGCATGTCGTCAGTGTGCCCCCGACAGTAAGTGTGAACTAAATGAACGGAAGGGTGACCGCCCTCACAGGGCGGGAGATAGTCACGGCATTCCTCTAAAGCCCGGACGTGAGCCGCACGCCGGTGACAACCGACGAAGACGTCAAAGGAGGGCAGCCGTGGCCGCCAGCACCCCCGAGACCGCACCTGCCGCACCCGCCAAGCGGGACCGCACCCATTATCTGTACATCGCGGTGATCGTCGCGGTCGCCCTCGGCATCACCGTCGGTCTGGCCGCTCCCGATTTCGCGGTCGAGCTGAAGCCCATCGGTACGGGCTTTGTGAACCTGATCAAGATGATGATCTCGCCGATCATCTTCTGCACGATCGTGCTCGGCATCGGCTCGGTACGGAAGGCCGCGAAGGTCGGCGCCGTCGGCGGTATCGCCCTCGTCTACTTCACGGTCATGTCGCTGGTCGCGCTGGGCATCGGCCTGGTCGTCGGCAACATCCTGGAGCCGGGCACCGGCCTCGCGATCACCGACGCCGTGAAGGACGTCGGCCACGCGCAGGTGGACGCCGAGGCCAAGGACACCACCGAGTTCCTGCTGGGCATCATCCCGACCACGATGGTCTCCGCCTTCACCGGCGGCGAGGTCCTCCAGACCCTGCTCATCGCCCTGCTCGCCGGGTTCGCGCTGCAGGCCATGGGTGACGCCGGTCAGCCGATCCTGCGCGGTGTGGAGCACATCCAGCGGCTCGTCTTCCGCATCCTCGCCATGGTGATGTGGGCCGCGCCGATCGGTGCCTTCGGTGCCATCGCCGCCGTCACCGGTTCCGCCGGTCTGGACGCGCTCAAGAGCCTCGCCGTACTGATGCTCGGCTTCTACACCACCTGTTTCCTCTTCGTCTTCATCGTGCTCGCCGCGCTGCTGAAGATCGTCTCGGGCCTGAACATCCTGACGTTCTTCAAGTACCTCGGCCGTGAGTTCCTGCTGATCCTGTCGACCTCCTCCTCCGAGTCGGCGCTGCCGCGCCTCATCGCGAAGATGGAGCACCTCGGTGTCAGCAAGCCCGTCGTCGGCATCACCGTCCCGACCGGCTACTCGTTCAACCTCGACGGCACCATGATCTACATGACCATGGCGTCCCTGTTCATCGCCGACGCCATGGGTACGCCGATGTCGATCGGCGAGCAGATCCCGCTGCTGCTCTTCCTGCTGGTCGCCTCGAAGGGCGCCGCCGGTGTCACCGGCGCGGGTCTGGCCACGCTGGCCGGTGGTCTGCAGTCGCACAAGCCGGCCCTGGTGGACGGCATCGGCCTCATCGTCGGCATCGACCGCTTCATGAGCGAGGCCCGCGCCCTCACCAACTTCGCGGGCAACGCCGTCGCCACGGTCCTGATCGGCACCTGGACCAAGGAGATCGACCGCGAGCGCGTCGACCAGGTCCTCGCCGGCCAGATCCCCTTCGACGAGAAGACCCTCCTCGACGACGGCCACGGAACCGCTGCCGTGGAGGTGCCGGAGCAGGGCGGCGAGAAGGAACTCGCGAAGGCGTAGGCGCTCCGCTGGGTAAGCCGTCGAGAACTCGGGGGCTTGCTCTGGTCGGGAACTGCGGGTCCGCTCTGGCTGGTCGCGCAGTTCCCCGCGCCACTTCGGGACGCTGCCCCCCCGAACTCCGGGCGGCTGAGTAGCTCCCCCGTCGCTCAGCCGCCCGGGCAACAACCCGAGCAGGACAACTCAATCGCTCAGCTTCGCCACCAGCTCGGTGGCACGAGAGGCGGGTACGCCCGCCGCGGTCAGTACGGTGATCGCGGCGGAGCGGCCCGCCTCTTCGGGTGCCAGGAGACCGTCGTTCACCGCCTCCATCACCGCGAACACCAGCTGTTCATGGACATACGCCAGGGCCGGCACGGGCAGCACGGAGGCGAAGACGCCCTCTTCGAGGCCGCGCCGCAGCAGCTCCTCGCTGGACTCGCGCACCGGCGCCAGACGTTCCCGGATGCCCTGCATCGTCACGCTGCGCTGGGCCAGCGCGACCAGGATGCGATAGCGGTCGGCGACCTCCCAGACCGACAGGGTGGAGGCGGCCAGCGCCTGCGCCGGGTCCTCGACGTCCTTGCGCCCCGCCTCGTCGGCGGCCGCCACCGCTTCCACGGCTCCATCGATGAGCGTGCTCACCAGCGCCTCGCGGCTGGGGAAGTGCCCGTACACGGTCCGTCGTACGACTCCCGCGGCGCGCGCGATCTGGTCCATGGACGCGTCCGGATCGCGCAGCAGCTCGGCGAGCGCCACGTCGAGGATGCGGCGGCGGTTGGCGTCGGCGCGGCTGGTGTTACCCGTGGTCATGGACGCCATTGTGCCTTCTCCCTCATCGACTTGCACAGACCTGTGCAACGAGCGTACATTGCACAGCGTTGTGCAACTGCACGGCGCTGTGCAGTTCCGCTGGAACAAGTCCGCTGAGGAAGGCCACCCCTGCCATGCGACTCGTCATGACCGAACCGGTCGAGAGGATGGACCGCCCCTACGCCCGGCGCTGGTGGGCGCTCCTGGTGCTCTGTCTGAGCCTGCTGATCATCGTGATGGCGAACACCGCCCTCACGGTCGCCGCGCCCGCCATGACCGAGGACCTCGGCCTGTCCAGCGCCGACCTTCAGTGGGTCATCGACGGCTACACCGTCCCGTACGCCGCCCTGATGCTGCTGCTCGGCGCGATCGGCGACAAGTACAGCCGCCGCGGCGCCCTGCTCCTCGGGCTGGCCGTGTTCGGCGGCGGGTCCGTCTTCGGGTACTTCGCCGACAGCTCTACGACGGTCATCGCGGCCCGCGCCGTGATGGGCGCCGGCGCCGCGATGATCATGCCGGCGACGCTGTCCCTGCTCGCCTCGACCTTCCCGCGCGCCGAGCGGGCCAAGGCGATCACCGTGTGGACCGCCACCTCGGGCGTGGCCATCGCGGCCGGTCCGCTGGTCGCGGGCGCGCTCCTGGAGAACCACGACTGGACCTCGACGTTCCTCATCAACGTCCCCGTCGCCGCGCTCGCCATCGTCGGCGCCCTGGTCCTCGTCCCGCCGTCCAAGGCCAAGGACAAGGGCCGGATCGACTACGTCGGCGGCCTGCTGTCGGTGGTGTGGATCGGCTCGCTGGTCTACATGATCATCGAGGGTCCGCACTTCGGATGGGGCGTGAAGGCCATCGGCGCCGCGGTCGTCGCGGCCGCCGGACTGCTGGCCTTCGTCCTGTGGGAGCTGCGGCACCCGCGTCCCCTCGTGGACGTCCGCCGCTTCACCGACCGCGGTTTCGCCGGCTCCAACCTCGCCGTCGCCCTGTTCTTCCTGGCCGTCTTCGGCGCCTTCTACTACCTCACCCAGCACCTCCAGTTCGTCCTCGGCTACAGCGCCCTGGAGACCGGACTGCGCATGCTGCCGCTCGCCGGCGCGGTCTTCGTGGGCTCGGCGCTGACCGCCTTCCTCACCCCCCGGGTCGGCATGAAGTGGACGGTCACCGCGGGCATGGTCGGCGGCACGGCGGCGCTCGCGCTGCTGACGCAGGTGGACGCCGGTTCGCCGTACGGCGATTTCGTCGCCCCCCTCGCCGTCCTCGGCCTGGCGATCGGCCTCGCCCTCTCGCCCGCCACGGACGCGATCATGGGTGCCTTCCCCGAGTCCGAACTGGGCGTCGGCGGCGCGGTGAACGACACCTCGATCGAACTCGGCGGCTCGCTCGGCATCGCCATCCTCGGCTCGCTGCTGGCGACCTCGTACTCGGACCACCTCGCCGACGCCACGGGCGGCAGCAAGCTCCCCGCGGCCACGCTCGACACCGCGCAGGACTCCGTCGGCGCCGGGTACACCGTCGCGCAGGGCATCGGGGAACAGGCCCGGCAGATCGCCGCGCAGGCCGCGAAGGCCACGGACCCCCAGCAGGCCGCCCAGTTGAAGGCACAGGCCGAGGAACTCGCCACCGGCGCCCGGCAGATGGCCGACGCGGTCGGCTCCTCCTTCTCGGACGCGGTCGCCCACACCAGCCTGATCGGGGCCGTGATCCTGGGCGTCGGCACGGTCCTGGTCGCGGTGCTGCTGCCGGAGCGGAAGAAGACGGCGGAGCCCGCCGAAACGGCCACGGAGGAGAAGGAGTTGGCCGGCAGCCGCTGACTCACCGGACTCTTACCCGGTCCCGCTAGCGTGCCGCGTCTGTCCAGTACAGGCGCGGCACGTCGGTGGAGGCACGGGGGATGGCGATCGACTGGGACCGGCGGACGTGCGCTCGGCGCGGGCATGTGACGTACGCGCCGGACGACCCCCGGCTGCGAGGGAGGCTGCGCGCCGAGACCGCCCTCGGGGAGGTCTGGCGCTGTCTGCGCTGCGGCGACTTCGCCCTGGGCGAGCCGCACGGTTCCGGACCGGCCTCCGAAGCCCCGCTGGTGCCGCGCGGCAAGGTCCTGCGCGATCTGTTCATCCTCCGCTTCCTCGCCGTCGAGCGGGCCGTGCGCGGGGTGTTCGTCGTGCTGGTGGCGCTGGCGGTCTGGAAGTTCAGCAACTCCCAGGACGCGGTGCGCAGTCTCTTCGACGAGTATCTGGACGTCCTCCGCCCGGTGTTCGAGCACTTCCACTACGACCTCGACCATTCACCGGTCGTCGGCACCATCCAGAAGACCTTCGGCTATCGCCACAACACCCTCGTCCTGGTCGCGGTGCTGCTCCTGGCCTACGCCCTGATCGAACTCGTCGAGGCGGTCGGCCTCTGGTACGCCAAGCGCTGGGCGGAGTACCTGACAGTCGTCGCCACGGCCGCGTTCCTGCCCCTGGAGATCTACGAACTCACCGAACACATCAGCTGGTTGAAGATCGCCACGCTGGTCCTCAACGTCCTGGCCGTGGCCTACATCCTGCTGGCCAAGCGGCTGTTCGGGCTGCGCGGCGGCCACCGCGCCTTCGAGGCGGAACGGCGGAGTGCGTCCCTGCTGGAGGTCGAGGAGGCGGCGAAGGCGGGGGCTCCGGCCTAGGCCCAAGGGTCCGTGATCTCCCGCAGCAGCGTCAGGGCCTCCCGGAGTTGTCCCATGCGCCGCTTGCCCAGGTGCTCCTCCCACTCCTTCTCGACCTCGGCGACCACCGCGTCGGCGACCTCCTTGGCCGCCCAGGCCTTCGCCGCGCCGCGGACCAGACGGGCCCGTCTGTCCGTCGGGTCCGGGACCCGCGTCACATAGCCCGACTTCTCCAGCTGGTCGACCAGGAAGCCGGCGGTCTGCTTGGTGATCTGGGCCTGTTCGGCCAGTTCTGTCAGACGGGTGCCGTCGGGGCCGATGCGCTGCATGACCCGGGCCTGGGCGGGGGTGAAGTCGTCGAAGCCGGCCTCGGCGAGCGCGGCGAAGACCCGGCTCTCCAGGGCCCGGTACGGGAGGAACAGGAGCACGCCCGTGTTGAGCTCGCTCTCCGCCACCATGGTCGACGCCTCCGGTCCGTATCGCTTGACATTGGTCAGGGTCTCTGACTAATTTGGTCAGAGAAGCTTACCACTTGAGTGGGTGATTTCCGTGGGTGCTGTCTCGGATGCCGCGCTGGACACCGACGAACTCTGGCGGATCGTCGACCGGGAGCGCGAGACTCTGGCCGACCTCCTGGAGGGGCTGCGCCCCGAGGAGTGGGAGACGCGCACGCGGTGCGGTGACTGGCGGGTCAGGGACGTGGCCGCGCATCTGACCGTCGCCGCGCGCTTCACATACGGGCAGGTCGTACGGGAGATGTTCCGTGCTCGCGGCGACTGGAACCGGATGATCCACGACTCGGCCGTGCGGGAGGCGCAGCGGCCCGTCGCCGAGATCGTGGCCACCGTGCGCTCCACCATCGGCTCCCGCCGTCTCGCCCCCACCACCTCACCCCGCGAGCCCCTCCTCGACCTCCTCGTCCACGGCCAGGACATCGCCCTCGCGCTCGGCCGGACCCGTGAGATGCCCCCGGCCGCCGCCCGTGACTCCGCCGACCGGGTGTGGACCATGCGCTTCCCGCCCCGCCCCTGGCCGCTGCCGAAGGCCCGCCTCGTCGCCACCGACATCGCGTGGACGCGGGGTGAGGGGGAGGAGATCAGCGGCCCGATCTCCGCGCTGCTGCTCCTGCTGACGGGACGCTCGGAGGCGGCCGCACCACGGCTCGACGGGCCGGTTCCGAAGGCGGGCTGAACGGGGGGTGGGGGCTCCGGGCCCGGACGTCCAGGACCCGGAGCCCTCAGGGCTCGCTCACCGACCGGCTGAAACGCCGGCGAACGGGGGCTCCAGGACCGGAGCCCCCAGGGCTCGCTCGGCCGACCTCCCGCGACGCCGGCCGATCCGGTCGTGCGAGGATCCGGAGCCGACGATCCAGCGACCGAGAAGAGCGCATGCGTACCACCGTGACCAGGACCGGATGGATGGCCGCTGCCGCGACGGGGGCGTTTCTCGTCGCCGGATGCGGCGGTACCGAGGGGCCCTCCGCCTCGACCGCGTCCTCCCCGGCGTCCTTCGGACAGGAAGGCGTGCGGGGTGACGTGGCAGCGGCCGTCCGGGCCGCCGGGCTGCCGGAGGGGAAGATCGAGGTGGGGTACGACCGGACGGGCAGGTCCGCCAGTGCGGCGACCGCCGCGGACGAACGGAAACTGGCCGCCCTCATCACCCGGATATCACCCTGCGTGGTCTCCTGGTCGTCCAAGGACACGGGGCCCACGACCCCCACGACCGGCCCGACCGAGCCGCGTCGGCAGCTCGACGTCGTGTTGTCCGGCCTTGAGAAGCGGGACTGGGAGACGTCCGCACCGGCCACCGAAGCGCCGGTCGCGGACAACGGCACCTACTTCATGGCCACGTACAAGAAGCAGGGATGGACGCTCCACGCCCGGCACACCAGCCTGGGGGCCTGGAGCCGGTCCACCGTCATGGCCACGGAGGACACCTGCTTCCGCGGGATCACCGACGAGGAACTGGCCCTGGTCGAGGCGCTCTCCGAGTGACGCCTCCCGCCCCTTTGCGGTCTGTTCGCGACCACTTGCCCCACATGCTTTGACCCGCGGCCCGCCGGGGCGCACGCTGGAGAGCCTCGGGGCGTACGGCAGAGCGACGCGGAGGCGGACATGGGGGAGCCCGGTGGGGCGGAGATCGTCAGCAACGCCGAGTACGAGGCGAGGTACGGCAAGGAGCGCGAACCCTCGCCCCTGTCGCTGGACCGGATCAGCGAGCTGTTCTACGAGTTCCTCGCGGCGGTCGCCCGCCCGAAGCGCGCCACCGACGGCGGCCGGGACCTCGCCAAACGGCTCCGCGACCATCTGGGTTCGGCTCCGACGGACCGCCCGGTGGTGAAGGCGGCGTACGCCTCCTTCGACCTGCCCAACGTCCACCTCGCCCTGGAGCGCTGGTTCGCCGCGGACGGCCGTACGCATGAACTGATCGGCATGCGCGGCTCCCAGCACCACGGCGACCTCACCCTCGGCGACATCCTCGAAGTCGCCCACCGTCACGAGCGGTTCGTGATCGGCGCCGTCGACTACGCGCACATGCCGGTCTCCCCGGACGAGGAACTGGCCTGCGTCTCCTGCGGGTTCTACCTCGGTGCGGAGGGCGAGGAACGGTTCGCCGTCCTTCTGCGCGGCCCGCAGGACGAGTACGGACGCAACAAGGTCGAGCTCGAAGTCCTGGCAGGAGAAAAGGAGTTCGGCGACCGCTTCCTCGCCGAGATCGACGCCCTCCTGCGCGAGCACAACGTCTTCCGCGGCCAGGTCCTCTCCTTCGAGGGCTCGGAGTTCGGCCATGGCCTCGGCCCGTTCCGCTTCCACCGCCGCCCCGACCTGACCCGCGACGACATCGTGCTGCCGACCGGACTCCTGGACCGCGTGGAGCGCCAGGTCGTGGGCGTGGCCCGGCGCCGCGAGCAGCTCCGCGCGGCCGGTCAGCATCTGCGCCGGGGCCTGCTGCTGTACGGCCCGCCCGGCACCGGCAAGACGCACACGATCCGCTATCTCCTCTCCCACCTCCCGCAGTTCACCGTGGTGATCCTGTCCGGCGAGAGCATCGGGGCCATCGGCCCGGCCTGCGCCCTGGCCCGGATGCTCCAGCCGGCCCTCGTCGTCCTGGAGGACTGCGACCTCATCGCCGAGGCCCGTGACTACGGCGGCGG
Source organism: Streptomyces sp. NPDC001536 (assembly GCF_042894505.1). Taxonomy (NCBI): domain Bacteria; kingdom Bacillati; phylum Actinomycetota; class Actinomycetes; order Kitasatosporales; family Streptomycetaceae; genus Streptomyces; species Streptomyces sp. NPDC001536. The sequence continues at coordinate 12,121 of NZ_JBIAVQ010000015.1, read as the reverse complement.
CGAGCAGCCCCTGCTCTTCCAGGTGCTGAACGAGATGGACGGCCTCGGCGACGACGCCGACGTGACCTTCCTCCTCACCACCAACCGCGCCGACCTCCTCGAACCCGCTCTCGTGCAGCGCCCCGGCCGGGTCGACCTCGCCGTCGAGATCCCGCTCCCCGACGCCGAGGGCCGTGCCGCCCTGCTCGGCCTGTACGGCGGCGGACTGGGCCTCGGCCAGGACATCACGGACGAGGTCGTGGCCCGTACGGAGGGCACGACCGCCTCCTTCACCAAGGAGCTGGTCCGCCGGTCCGTGCTCATCTCCGTCGAACGCGAGTCGGACCGCACCGAGGCGCGGGACGTCCGCGAGGCCCTCGACGAGCTGCTGTCCGACGGGGACCGGCTCACCCGGCGGCTGCTGGGGGTGCGGGGCGCCGAGGACATCGAGGACGAGGACTGGATGACGGAGGGCGAGGAGGACGGGGGAGGGGTGGTGCGGGTCGTCAAGGGCCTGCGCCCGGGTCCGGGCCTGTACCCGGGGTATCCGGGGATGCCGCCCGGCCGTTACGACCCGCCGCCGCGCTGACCGTCCAGCCGCGCCAGCTCCCCCGCGTCCAGCACGAGGTCCGCCGCGCCCGCCGAGTCCCGGATCGTCTCCGGCCTGCTCGCGCCCGGAATCGGGATCACGGTCGGCGACCTGGCCAACAGCCAGGCGAGGCACACCTGCTGGGCACTGACCCCGCGCTCGGCCGCGACCTCGTGGAAGACGCCGAAGCGCCCCGCCCCCGGCAGCCGTGACGGCCCGTCCAGCGCGCTGCGCGAGATCCCGCCCAGCGGGCTCCACGGCAGGAACGCCAGTCCCAGCTCCGCGCACAGCCGCAGCTCGGCCTCGCTGTCGCGCACGGCGGGGGAGTACTGGTTCTGCACCGACACCAGCCGCTCCCCGAGGATCGCGCGCGCCGCACGGATCTGCTCCACGTCCGTGTTGGAGACCCCGGCGAGGCGGATCTTGCCCTCGTCGAGCAGCTCCCGCAGCGCCCCGGCGGACTCCTCGAAGGGCACGGCCGGGTCGGGCTTGTGCAGCTGGTAGAGGCCGATCGCCTCGACGCCGAGCCGCTTGAGGGAGCCCTCGGCGGCCCGCTTCAGATGGCGCGGGTCGCCCGTCACCGTCCAGCCGCCGTCGGCCGGCCGGCCCCGGCCGCCCTTCGTCGTCACCAGCACCTCGGACGTGTCACCGCCGTACGCGGCGAGGGCGCGGGCCACCAGCAGTTCGTTGTGGCCGGGTTCGGCGCCGGGCAGATGGTACGAGTCCGCCGTGTCCAGCAGCGTGACGCCCGCGTCCAGCGCCGCGTGCACGGTGGCCAGCGCCCGCCGCTCGTCCGGGCGGCCCTCCAGGGACAGCGGCATCGCGCCCAGCCCGACGGCACTGACCCGCAGGTCGCCAAGTGTGCGGTACCGCATGTCAGTTGCCGCCCTTGCCGAGGGTCTCGGCGACCGCTGTGGGCAGCCACTTCCGTACGTCGCCGAAGGGGAAACCGAGCCGTGTGGCGCGGGAGTTGTCCATGCCGTAGGAGCGGGAGAAGGCGAACGGCGAGACCTCGCCGACCTCGACGAGCTGGAGCACGACCTTGCCCTGGGGCAGGTGCGCGGTCACCGCCTCGCACAGCTCGACGGTGGCCAGCAGACCGTGGGAGGCCGCGTTGACCGGGCCCGTGAACTCCTCGCCGGCCGCCCACGCCAGGAAGTCGGCGATCTCCTCGACATGGATGTAGGTGGCGGGCTGGTTCGAGAAGGGCACCGCGATCGGCTCGCCGGTGCGGATGCGGTCGGCGTAGTGGTCGAGGCGTCCCGTGAAGTCGTCGTCGCCGCCCAGCACATGGGCCACGCGGACGGCCGTGTACGGGAAGTCCGGCGCGGCCGCGAACACCGCCTCCGCCTGCCGCTTGCCCTCGCCGTAGTGCGACTCCAGGAACTCCGGGTCGTCCCACGGGAGTTCGGTGTCGACCGGCACCGTCAGCGGGTCGACGGCGTCCTCCCGTACGAGCGCGATGGAGTCCTCGTACTCGTAGACCTCGACCGTCGACGTCATCACATAGCGCCCGGTGCGCCCCGCGAAGACCCGGCGGGCGATCTCCGCCTGCCGCGGGGTGTAGCAGACCTGGTCGACGACGACGTCGAACACGCGTGGACCGAGCGCGTCGGTCAGGGACTTCTCGTCGTTCCGGTCGGCGACCAGATGCGTCGCGCCCGGCGGTGGCGGCGAGGAGCCGCGATTCAGTACGGTCACGCGGTCCCCGGCGGCCAGCAGCCGCGCGATGAGGCGCTTGCCGAAATAGCGGTTGCCGCCGATGACCAGTATCTCCCGTGCCTTTTCCATGGCCATAATTCTCCCGGCGTACATCCGCGTTCTGAAGGGGGAACCATGGGAGTTCAGGCAGCCGCACCAAAAGAACCTCGGCATCTGCGCGCCGCCGCCGACGAAACCTCGGTGGCCTTCGACGCGGTGGACCGGCAGATCCTGGAGCTGCTCCAGAGCGACGGCCGGATCAGGCTGAGCGAGCTGGGGCGCCGGGTGCGGCTGAGTCCGGCGGCGGTCACCGAGCGGGTGCGGCGGCTGGAGGCAGCGGGCGTGATCAGCGGATACGGCGCCCATGTCGCCCCCGCCCGGCTGGGCTACGGCATCCAGGCGTTCATCCGGGTCAACCCGCACGGCGGCTACACCCTGAAGCACCCGAGGACCCTGGAGCTGATCGAGCGCCCCGAGATCACCGAGGTGCACCACGTGGTCGGCGAGGACTGCTGGATCCTCAAGGTCGCCGTCCGCGACACGGTCCACCTGGAGGAGGTCCTCGAAGCGGTCTCCGCGCTGGGCCGCACGACCACCTCGATCGTGCTCACCTCTCCCGTGGAGCGCAAACCCCTGTTGCCTTGACGTCGGGGTCAAGGCTTACGTTCGTACGCATGCGAATCGGCGAGCTGGCCGCACGGGCCGGGACCACGACGCGGACGCTGCGGTACTACGAGTCCCGGGGGCTGCTGCCCGCGCGGCGCGGCGAGAACGGGTACCGGGCGTACGACGAGAGCGATCTGAGGCTGCTGCGGCAGATCAGGACGCTCCAGGACTTCGGGTTCGACCTGGAGGAGACGCGGCCCTTCGTGGAGTGCCTGCGGTCGGGGCACCCCGAGGGCGACTCGTGCCCCGCCTCGCTCGCGGTCTACCGGCGCAAGCTGACCGAGCTGGACGAGCTGATCGGCGAACTCCAGGCGGTGCGGGCGCAGATCGGCGTACGCCTTGCGGCCATGGCCGGGGAGGAACCACCGTTGTGCGAACTGGGAGGGCAGGAACGGTGATCGATGTGACGGACGCGGATTTCGCGGCGGAAGTGATCGGGTCCGAGATGCCGGTGCTCGTGGAGTTCACGGCGGACTGGTGCCCGCCGTGCCGGCAGATGGGGCCCGTGCTGCGCGCCCTCGCCGCCGAGGAGGCCGACCGGCTCAAGGTGGTGCAGCTGAACGTGGACCACAATCCGCTGACCACGAACGCCTACAAAGTCCTCTCGATGCCCACCTTCATGGTCTTCCGCGGTGGTGAGCCGGTGAAGTCCATGGTGGGAGCCAGGCCCAAGCGCCGTCTGCTGGAGGAACTGGCCGACGTGATCTGATTCCGCACAACGAAAGAATCCCCTCGGCAATTGCGCCGGGGGGATTTCTTTGCTTACACTCAATGGTTCGCGACTTTACGGGAATTCAGTCGCGGAGAAGTTCAGTAGGCACAGTATATCGGCGTGGGAGTGGAATTGTCAAACAGCGATGAAATTCGCGGTGAGCAGGAATTCATCGACACCCTGTACGCACGCGTGGACGCCCTGCGCGGTGACACCGAGGCCGGTGTCACCGACGCGCTCGCGCAGGGCAACACGCCGATGCAGGCCCGCCTGGAGCGGGACATCCTCGTCGCCGAGCGCTCGGGGCTGCTGGCCGCGCTCAACGCGGTGGACGGCTCGCTGTGCTTCGGCCGGATCGATCTGACGTCCGGCACCAGCCACCACATCGGCCGGATCGGTCTGCGCAAGGACGACGCCGAGCGCACCCCGGTCCTGATCGACTGGCGGGCCGAGGTCGCCCGCCCCTTCTACCTCGCCACCGGCCACACCCCGATGGGCCTGCGGCGGCGCCGGCACATCACCACCGAGGGCCGTGAGGTCACCGCCCTGCACGACGAGATCCTCGACCTGGGCGACGCCACCCGCACCGGCCACGAGGACCCGACCGGCGACGCCGTCCTGCTGGCCGCGCTCGACGCCGCCCGCACCGGCCGGATGCACGACATCGTGCAGACCATCCAGGCCGAGCAGGACGAGATCATCCGCGCACCGCACCGCGGGGTCCTGGTCGTCGAGGGCGGCCCTGGCACCGGCAAGACGGCCGTCGCCCTGCACCGTGCCGCGTATCTCCTCTACGAATACCGGGAGTTGCTGGCCAAGCGCGCCGTCCTGATCGTCGGCCCCAACCCCGCCTTCCTCGGCTACATCGGCGAGGTGCTGCCCTCGCTGGGCGAGACGGGCGTGCTGCTCGCGACGGTCGGCGAACTGTTCCCCGGCGTGAAGGCGAAGGCGACCGACACCCGTGAGGCGGCCGCGGTCAAGGGCCGCGCCGACATGGCGGACGTGCTCGCCGCCGCCGTACGCGACTGGCAGTCGCTGCCCGATCCGGTGATCGCGATCGAGCACGAACGCGAGATCCTCATGCTCGACGACGACCTGGTGCGGGTCGCCCGCGAGCGCACCCGCGAGGCCGGGCTGCCGCACAACGTCGCCCGCGAGCACTTCGAGGGCCACATCCTCAACACGCTCACCGAGCTGTACGCCGAGCGCGTCGGCACCGACCCGTACGACGGCACGAACCTTCTCGACCCGAGCGACGTCACCCAGATCCGCGACGAGATCGCCGAGAACCGTGAAGTGTGGGCCGCCATCGACCAGTTGTGGCCCCGGCTGACGCCCCAGCGCCTGGTCGCGGACTTCCTCGCCGACCCGGTGGGCCACCTCCCCGACGAGGACGCGGCCGCGATCCGGCGCCCGGTGACGCGGGCGTGGACCGTGGCGGACGTACCGCTTCTCGACGAGGCGGCCGAACTGCTCGGCGTGGACGAGCGGTTGGCGCGGGCCCGGGCCGAGCGCGAGCGGGAGACCCAGGTCGCGTACGCGCAGGGTGTGCTGGACGTCTCCTACGCCTCCCGGACCTATGAGTTCGAGGACATCGACGACGAGGACTCCGAGGTGCTGTCCGCGCACGACATCATCGACGCCGAGCGGTTCGCCGAGCGGCAGGAGGAGGACGACCACCGCAGCGCCGCCGAGCGCGCGGCGGCCGACCGGACCTGGGCCTTCGGACACATCATCGTGGACGAGGCACAGGAGCTGTCGCCGATGGCCTGGCGGCTGCTCATGCGGCGCAGCCCGACCCGCTCGATGACCCTGGTCGGCGACCCCGCGCAGACCGCGGAGGCGGCGGGCGTCGGCTCCTGGCGGAAGATCCTCGAACCGTATGTCGAGGACCGCTGGGACCACACCCGGCTGGGCGTCAACTACCGCACGCCCGCCGAGATCATGGAGCTGGCGGCGGCCGTCGTACGCGCGGAGAACCCGGACTTCGAGCCGCCGAGCTCGATCCGTTCCACCGGTGTACGCCCCTGGATCCGCGCCACCGACGACCTCCCCGGCGCCGTGGCCAAGGCGGTCGAGGAGCTGACCCCCGCCGAGGGCCGGCTCGCGGTCATCGCCCCGCGCCACCTTCACCGGAAGCTCGCCGCACACCTGGACGGGGTGACGGCGGACACCGAACCCGACCTGACCCGGACCGTCGTCCTCCTGGACCCGCGGCAGTCCAAGGGCCTCGAATTCGACTCCGTGCTGGTGGTCGAGCCGGGGCTGTACGGCACGAGCGACCTGTACGTGGCGCTGACGCGGGCGACGCAGCGGCTGGGAGTGCTGCACACCGGGCGACTGCCGAAGGCGCTGGCCGGCTAGGGCGCGGGTGCCGACGTGGACCCGCGCCACCGCGGGGAGTGCCGCTGCCGGCTACTCGGGCCGTAGCCACACCGTCGCCAGCGGCGGCAGCGTCAGGGTGACGCTGGCCGGGCGGCCGTGCCAGGCCGTCGCCTCCGGCTTGATGACGTCAGGGTTGATGAGGTCGCCGCCGCCGTACTTGCCGACGTCGGTGTTGAGGGTCTCGTGCCAGGCAGGGATGTCGTCGGGGACGCCGAGGCGGTAGTCGTGGCGGACGACGGGGGAGAAGTTGGAGACCGAGAGGAGCGGGGTTCCGTCGGCGTCGAGGCGGAGGAAGGCGAAGACGTTGTCGTCTGCCGCGTCTCCCACGATCCACTGGAAGCCGTCGGGAGTCGTGTCCCGCTGCCACAGTGCCGGGGTGTGGCGGTAGACGATGTTGAGGTCGCGGACCAGGTCCCGCACTCCCCGGTGGTCCGCCTCCGCGCCGTACGCCGGATCCAGGAGCCACCAGTCCGGGCCGTGCGCCTCCGACCACTCGGCGCCCTGGGCGAACTCCTGGCCCATGAAGAGGAGTTGTTTGCCGGGGTGGGCCCACATGAAGCCCAGGTAGGCGCGGTGGGTGGCGCGTTGCTGCCACCAGTCGCCGGGCATCTTCGACACCAGGGACCGCTTGCCGTGGACCACCTCGTCGTGGGAGATGGGGAGCACGTAGTTCTCGCTGTACGCGTACACCATCGAGAAGGTCATCTCGTGGTGGTGGTACTTGCGGTGGACCGGCTCGTGCTGGACGTAGCCCAGGGAGTCGTGCATCCAGCCCATGTTCCACTTCAGACCGAAGCCCAGACCGCCGAAGCCGCCGGGCCCGATGTGATGGGTGGCGCGGGTGACGCCGTCCCAGGCCGTCGACTCCTCGGCGATGGTCACCACGCCCGGCACCCGCCGGTAGACCGTGGCGTTCATCTCCTGGAGGAACGCCACCGCGTCCAGGTTCTCCCGGCCGCCGTGCTCGTTGGGCAGCCACTGGCCCGGCTCGCGCGAGTAGTCGAGGTAGAGCATCGAGGCGACCGCGTCCACCCGCAGCCCGTCGATGTGGAACTCCTCGCACCAGTAGACGGCGTTGGCGACCAGGAAGTTGCGCACCTCGCGGCGTCCGAAGTCGAACTCCAGGGTGCCCCAGTCGGGATGCGCGGAGCGCAGCGGATCCTCGTGCTCGTACAGGGGCCGCCCGTCGAACTCGGCCAGCGCCCAGTCGTCGCGCGGGAAGTGGGCCGGCACCCAGTCCATCAGCACACCGATGCCGGCCTGGTGGAAGGCGTCCACCAGGTACTTGAAGTCGTCGGGGGTGCCCAGACGGGCCGTCGGCGCGTAGAACCCGGTGACCTGGTAGCCCCAGGAGCCGCCGAAGGGGTGCTCGGCGACCGGCATCAGCTCGACATGGGTGAACCCGAGGTCCTTGACGTACGCCGGGAGCTGCTCGGCGAGTTGACGGTACGTCAGCCCCGGTCGCCAGGACGCCAGATGGACCTCGTACACCGAGAACGGGCCCTCGTGCGCCGGGATGTCCGCGCGCCGCTCCAGCCACGCCTCGTCGTGCCACTCGTGACGCGAGGCGTGCACGATGGACGAGGTGTTGGGCGGGACCTCCGTACGGCGGGCCAGCGGGTCGGCCCGCAGGGTCTTCGAACCGTCCTGCCGGGTGATCTCGAACTTGTACAGCTCGCCCTCGCCGATGCCGGGCACGAACAGCTCCCAGACGCCGGTCGCACCGAGCGAGCGCATCGGATAGCCGGTTCCGTCCCAGAAGTTGAAGGTGCCGGCCAGACTCACCCCGCGCGCGTTCGGCGCCCACACCGTGAAGCGGGTGCCGGTCACCCCCTGGTGGGTCATCGGCTCGGCGCCGAGCGCCGTCCACAGCTGTTCGTGCCGGCCCTCGCCGATCAGATGCAGGTCCAGATCGCCCAGGGCGGGCAGGAAACGGTAGGCGTCCTCGGTCTCCTGGACGCTTCCCTCGTACGTCACGAGCAGCCGGTACGCGGGGACCTCCCGCAGCGGCACCAGGCCCGTGAAGAACCCGTCGCCGTCGTCGTGCAGCTCCGCCCGCAGGGTGCCGGCGACGACCGTGACGGAGAGCGCGTACGGCTTGAAGACACGGAAGGCGATGCCGCCGGGCACCGGATGGGCGCCGAGGACGCCGTGCGGGTCGTGGTGGGTGGCGGACAGGAGACGCTCGCGGTCGTGGGCGTCGACGGTGGGGGAGACGGCCGGGACGAGGGGCTCGGGCTGCGCCGGGACCTTCTTGGCGGGCGCCTTCCTGGTGACAGCCTTCTTCGCCGTGACCTTCTTCGCCGCGACCTTCTTGGCGGCGGCCTTCTTCGCCGCCGGAGCCTCCTTCTTCGCGGCGGCCTTCTTCGTGACCGCCTTCTCCGCGGCCTTCTTCACACTCTTCGCGGCCTTCTTGGCCGACTTCTTCGGATCCGAGTCGCTGGACGGGGGGCGCGGGGTCACGGGTGGAGCCTCCTCGGCTGTGCGGGTCAGATCGGATCGGATGTGGCGTACCGCTCGATCGCGGCCATGGGCACCGGCAGCCAGTCGGGGCGGTGCCGGGCCTCGTAGACGACCTCGTAGATCGCCTTGTCCGTCTCGTAGGCCCGCAGCAGCACGGGATCGGTACGCGGATCGGCGCCGGCGATCTCGGCGTACCCGGAGCAGTACGCGGCCCGGCAGGCGTGCGCCCAGCCCGGCATCGGGGGATCGGCCGAGAGCGCGGCGTAGTCGAAGGAGCGGAGCATGCCCGCCACGTCCCGCGACGGTGGCTGGGGCATCCGCCGCTCGGCCAGCGGCTTGGACGGCTCGCCCTCGAAGTCGATCAGCGACCACTGCCCGGCGGGCGAGCGCAGGCACTGGCCCAGGTGCAGATCGCCGTGCACACGCTGCGCGGTCCAGGTACGGCCCTCCGCGGCCAGGTCGGCCAGCGCGGTGAACGCCGAGTACAGCCCGGGGGCGTACGGGTGCAGCGAGGGCACCGCCTGCACGGCCGCCTCCAGGCGCTCGATCATGCCGTCGACCAGCAGGTGCAGCTGGGCCGCGCCCAGGGTCACCGAGGGCAGCGCCCGGGCCAGCGCGGTGTGCACCTCGGCGGTGGCCCGCCCCAGCGCCCGCGCCTCCGCGGCGAAGTCCTCCCCCTTGGCCAGCTCGCGCAGCGCCAGCTCCCAGCCGTCCGCCGCGCCCTGGACGAAGGGCTGGAGCACACCGAGGACGGCCGGCTCCTCGTCGAGGTCGGCGTGCAGCCAAGCCGTCGGCGCCGGTACCCGCGGGCAGCCCTCGCGGGCCAGCGCCAGCGGCAGCTCCAGGTCGGGGTTGACGCCGGGCACGATCCGGCGGAGCAGTTTGAGGATGAACGTATCTCCGTAGATCACCGACGAGTTCGACTGCTCGGCGGTCACCATGCGGGGCACCAGCCCGGGCCGGATCTCCTGGCCCGGTTCCCGCTCGAAGCGCAGCCCGCCGATGCGGGCCTGGGTGCGCAGTGCCTCCAGGAGCACCTCGGCGGGCCGGGTGTCGTACAGGGCCTCGTACACCGTGCGTCCGGCGAGCGGGCCCTCTTCCATGTGACCGATCAGCGCGGGCGCCAGATGGGGTGGCAGCGCCTCGCGCACGCCTATGAGGAGCTGGTAGCAGTCGCCCGACGTCATGGGCTGATGGGCCCGCACCAGCAGGTGGTACAGGCCCAGCCGGCCGTCGACGGGGAGCAGTTCGGTGGCCGCGACCAGCGAGAACCCGGTGACCGGACGGCCCTTGCCCGCGAACCACCGCTGCCGCGGCAGCCACTCCCGCAGCAGTGGATCAAGTGACGCAAGGAGGGCGGGACTTGTCGTGGCAGTACGGATGACGGCTTCCGACATGGCGTCGCGTCCTTTCCCCGGGTGGGCGGGGTGTTACTGATGCGTGCCCCGGGCGGGACGGGGGAAACCGTCCCGCCGGGCTTCTAAGGGGCTTCCTTGCGGAGCCGGAACCAGTAGAAACCGTGCCCTGCCAGCGTCAGCAAGTACGGCAGGTCCCCGATGGCCGGGAACCGCACCCCGCCGAACAGCTCGACCGGGTTGCGCCCGTTGAACGTGCTCAGGTCCAGCTCCGTCGGCTGTGCGAAGCGGGAGAAGTTGTGCACGCACAGGACGAGGTCGTCCTCGTACTCGCGCAGGAACGCGATGACGGCGGGGTTGGACGACTGGAGTTCGGTGTAGGAGCCGAGGCCGAAGGCGGGGTTCTGTTTGCGGATCTCGATCATGCGGCGGGTCCAGTGCAGCAGCGAGGAGGGCGACGACATCGACGCCTCGACGTTGGTGACCTGGTAGCCGTAGACGGGGTCCATGATGGTCGGCAGGTAGAGCCGTCCGGGGTCGCACGAGGAAAAACCTGCGTTGCGGTCCGGTGTCCACTGCATGGGGGTGCGCACGGCGTCGCGGTCGCCGAGCCAGATGTTGTCGCCCATGCCGATCTCGTCGCCGTAGTAGAGGATCGGCGAGCCGGGCAGGGAGAGCAGGAGTGCGGTGAACAGCTCGATCTGGTTGCGGTCGTTGTCGAGCAGGGTGGCGAGCCGGCGGCGGATGCCGATGTTGGCGCGCATGCGGGGGTCTTTGGCGTATTCGGCCCACATGTAGTCGCGTTCCTCGTCGGTGACCATTTCGAGGGTGAGCTCGTCGTGGTTGCGCAGGAAGATGCCCCACTGGCAGCCCGACGGGATCGCGGGCGTCTTGGCGAGGATTTCGGAGACGGGGTAGCGCGATTCGCGGCGCACCGCCATGAAGATGCGGGGCATGACGGGGAAGTGGAAGGCCATGTGGCATTCGTCGCCGCCGGACTGGTAGTCGCCGAAGTAGTCGACGACGTCCTCGGGCCACTGATTGGCCTCCGCCAGCAGCACCGTGTCCGGATAGTGCGCGTCGATCTCCTTGCGGACCCGCTTGAGGAACTCATGGGTCGCCGGAAGGTTTTCGCAGTTGGTGCCCTCCTGCTGGTACAGGTACGGCACCGCGTCGAGGCGGAAGCCGTCGATGCCCAGATCCAGCCAGAACCGCAGCGCCGAGGTGATCTCCTCCTGGACCGCCGGGTTCTCGTAGTTGAGGTCCGGCTGGTGGGAGAAGAAGCGGTGCCAGTAGTACTGCTTGCGGACCGGGTCGAAGGTCCAGTTGGAGGCCTCGGTGTCGACGAAGATGATCCGGGCGTCCTGGTACTGCTTGTCGTCGTCGGCCCAGACGTAGTAGTCGCCGTAGGGGCCGTCGGGGTCCTTGCGGGACTCCTGGAACCACGGGTGCTGGTCGCTGGTGTGGTTCATGACGAAGTCGATGATGACGCGCATGCCGCGCTGGTGGGCGGCGTCGACGAACTCCACGAAGTCGGCGAGGTCGCCGAACTCGGGCAGGACGGCGGTGTAGTCGGAGACGTCGTAGCCGCCGTCGCGCAGCGGCGACTTGAAGAAGGGCGGCAGCCACAGGCAGTCGACGCCCAGCCATTGCAGGTAGTCGAGTTTGGCGGTGAGGCCCTTGAGGTCGCCGACGCCGTCGCCGTTGCTGTCCTGGAAGGAGCGGACGAGCACCTCGTAGAAGACGGCGCGCTTGAACCAGTCGGGGTCCCGGTCCTTCGCGGGGGTGTCCTCGAAGGTGTCCTGGACGGGCTCGTTGACGATCATGTTGTGGGTGACCCTCCGGTCTGCGGGGTGGACGGTCGCAGGACGGTGAGGATGTGCGCGGGGCGAGTGCCCGGTTCGAGGCGCACATAGTTCGCCCTGCCCCAGTGATAGGTCTCGCCGGTGAGCTCGTCGCGCACCGGCACCGACTCGTGCCATTCCAGGCCGAGTTGCGGCATGTCCAACGAGACCGTGGCCTCCTGGGTGTGGTGAGGGTCGAGGTTGGCGACCACCAGAACCGTGTTCGATCCGCTCCGCTTCGAGTACGCGATCACCGCTTCCTGGTCCGTGTGATGGAAGTGGAGATCGCGCAACTGGCGCAGCGCGGGGCTCGCCCGCCTGATCCGGTTGAGCCGGGTGATCAGGGGGGCGATGGTGTCGGTGGTGTCCCAGTCGCGGGGGCGGAGCTGGTATTTCTCCGAGTCGAGGTATTCCTCGCTGCCGGCGC
>NZ_JBIAVQ010000014.1:0-299554 GCF_042894505.1 Streptomyces sp. NPDC001536 | reverse complement strand
GCGTACTTGTTGGTCAGGACCGAGCCCTGGGCCTCCATGACCGCGAGCGGCGCGAAGTTCTCGGAGGCGATCATCTCCAGGGTGGACTGCTGACGGTTCAGCTCGGCGTCGACCGCGACGGCGATCTCCGGGTCGAGCTCGTGCAGGGGCGTGTTCAGTGCGGACATCAGGTGTACGACTCCTCAGCCGGCGGAAAAGGCGGTGTACTCGTCGGCGGAGAGCAGGTCGGCCGGCTCGTCCGCGATGCGTACCTTGAACAGCCAGCCGCCCTCGAAGGGGGCGGAGTTCACCAGCGACGGGTCGTTGACGACGTCCTCGTTGACCGCGGTGACCTCACCGGACACCGGGGAGTACAGGTCGGACACGGACTTGGTCGACTCCAGCTCGCCGCAGGTCTCGCCCGCGGTCACCGTGTCACCGACCTCCGGGAGCTGCACGAAGACGACATCGCCGAGCGCGTTGGCCGCGTGCTCCGTGATGCCTACCGTCGAGACGCCGTCCTCGGCGCCCGACAGCCACTCGTGCTCCTTGCTGTAGCGCAGCTGCTGGGGGTTGCTCATGGCCTGAATTCTCCTGTACGCGGGGGAGTGCTGGTGAATGGGGGACTGCTGGGAACGTGCGTGAGCAGCGGAAATGTGCGCAGGGTCACGCGCGGGCGCGCGACCTCACGTCCAGTGTCTACTTCTGGCGCTTATAGAACGGCAGAGCCACGACCTCGTAGGGCTCGTGGCTGCCCCGGATGTCCACACCGACCCCGGTGGTGCCCGGCGCGGCGTGCGCGGCGTCGACGTACGCCATCGCGATCGGCTTGCCCAGCGTGGGGGAGGGGGCGCCGGAGGTGACCTCGCCGATCACCTGGCCGTCGGCGACCACGGCGTACCCGGCGCGGGGGACACGGCGGCCCTCGGCGATCAGGCCGACGAGAACGCGCGGTACGTCGTGGTCGAGGTTCTCGAGGGCCTCGCGCAGCGCCTGGCGCCCCACGAAGTCGCCCTCCTTCTCGAACTTCACCACCCGGCCGAGCCCGGCGTCGAAGGGGGTGAGCGAGGTGCTCAGCTCATGCCCGTACAGCGGCATGCCCGCCTCCAGGCGCAGCGTGTCCCGGCAGGACAGACCGCAGGGGATCAGGCCGACGGCCTCGCCCGCCTTGGTCAGGGCCTGCCACAGCTCGACCGCGTGCTCGGGCTTCACGAACAGTTCGAAGCCGTCCTCGCCGGTGTAGCCGGTGCGGGCGATCAGCGCCGGGACACCGGCGACCGTGCCGGGCAGCCCGGCGTAGTACTTGAGGCCGTCGAGGTCGGCGTCGGTGAGGGACTTCACGATGCCGGAGGACTCGGGGCCCTGCACGGCGATCAGCGCGTACGCGTCCCGGTCGTCGCGCACCTCGGCGTCGAAGCCGGCCGCACGCTCCACCAGTGCGTCCAGGACGACCTGGGCGTTGGAGGCGTTGGCGACGACCATGTACTCGGTGTCGTGGAGCCGGTAGACGATCAGGTCGTCCAGGATGCCGCCGTCCTCGCGGCAGATCATGGTGTAGCGGGCACGGCCGACGCCGACGCTCCCGATGTTGCCCACGAGGGCGTAGTCCAAGAGGGCCGCGGCCTGCGGTCCGGTGACCGTGATCTCGCCCATGTGGGAGAGGTCGAAGAGCCCGGCCTTCGTGCGCACGGCGTTGTGCTCGTCGCGCTCGGAGCCGTAGCGCAGGGGCATGTCCCAGCCGGCGAAGTCGGTCATCGTCGCGCCGAGCGAGCGATGCAGGGCATCGAGCGCGGTAAGACGGGGTTCATTGCTCATCGGACGGTTGTCTCCCAAGGCATGACGGCGAGGTCGTTCCTCCCCATCTGTCATCGGAACCTGAGAGGTTCGCCATGACCGCAGGGGACATGACTTGCACCTTGGGTGGAGCCGCCGGAGGGCGGCTCGCTTTTCAGATGTGCCTCGCCCGCGCGGTAACGGGGCCTGAGAGATTCAAGGGAGGGACTTGCTCCTTCGGCGTCCCAGCAGGGCTGGGAACTCTCCCGCGCGGATTCAAACGGCCGGTATGCAGTTGGCGCGGCCATCATTGCACGCATCCGGCGACCACGGCAGGGGCGGCCCTCGCCGCAGCCTGTAGCAGGCCTGTTGCGAGAAACGGACGGAAACAGGAGGCACCGCGGATTACCTTCTCTTTACACTCGACGGGGATGGGAACTCGTGACCCACCCCAGGGGAGGACGATCACGGTGAACAGGACCACTGCGTACGCCACCACCTCGGCCGTCGCGCTGCCCGCACAGCCGGCCGCTCCGGCCCGGGAGGCGTGCGCACCGCAGCCGGTCGTCCGCGACCTGCGCGACCGCGCCGGCCACAGCCCGCACGCCCTGCTCTTCGCCCCGGACGACCTCGTCGTGATCACCGGCCTGCCCGGCAGCGGCAAGTCGACCCTGATGCGGCGGGCCGTCAAGGGCACCCGGATCGACTCCCAGGACACCCGCGACCGCTGGGACGAGCGGGCGCCGCGTTTCCTGCCGTACGCGATCTACCGCCCCCTGGTCCGGGCCGCCCACTACTTCGGTCTGTTCCGCGCGCTGCGCTCCGGCAAGGGGGTCGTCGTGCACGACTGCGGCACCCAGTCCTGGGTGCGCGGCTGGCTGGCCCGCGAGGCCCGCCGGCGCGGCGGCACCCTGCATCTGCTGCTGCTCGACGTCACCCCGGACATCGCGCTGGCCGGTCAGCGCGAGCGTGGCCGCGGCGTCTCGAAGTACGCCTTCCTCAGGCACCGCACGGCGGCCGCCCGGCTGATCCGCTCGGTGGCGAAGGGCGACCTGCCGCAAGGCGTCGGCTCGGCGGTGCTGCTCGACCGGGACGCGGCGGACACCCTGCGCCGGATCGGTTTCACGGGCTGACCTCGGGCGCCCGCGTACCCGCTAGCCTTCTCAGCCACAGACCCGACACAAGCGGCAGTACTCGGCAGGCGGACGGACAGATGGCATTCCCGGCACAGGCACACCCCCATCCGCACGGCGGCGGATGGCCCGGCAACGAGCTGGAGGAGGTGCTCTCGGCCTCCCTCGGCATGCCCGCGGCCGGTGCCCGGATAATCGAGGTCCTGGGCCGCAGCTTCGTCTGGATCCCGCTGCCGAACGGCGGCGGCCCGCACAGCGGCCCCCTCGACCTGCCCAGCATGGAGATCGAGGGCCAGGCGTACGTCCCGGTCTTCAGCTCCGAGGAGCAGTTCCGCCATGTCGCGGGCGGGCACATGGCGTACACGATCGCGCCCGCGGTCGAGTTCGCGCGCGGCCTGCCCCCGCAGGTCGGCATCGCCGTGAACCCGGACGGCGTGGTCGGCGTGCCCCTCCCTCCGCCCGCCGTCTCCGAACTCTGCCGCATCGGCCGCACCCCGCTGGACGGCCCCAACACCGGCGGCCGCGTCAAGCTCTACGAACCGGACTGGCAGGACGACCCGGTCGACTTCCTCGCCACCGCCTCCGCCGAGTTCGCCGCGACAGGCGTCGTCCTGACCGCCCGCCGCTGCCTGGCCTCGATCGAGACGGCCGAGCCCGTGATGTTCGTCGGCGTAGAACTCTCCCAATGGGAGGGCGACTTGCGTACCCTCCCGATGGACGCACTGGGCAGGGCCCTGGGCCGAACCCCGGTGAAATGGCCGGTGAACCTGGTCCTGCTGGACGTAGCGGATGATCCGGTGGGTCACTGGATGAAAGAGAAGGTACGTCCCTTTTATCAGCAGGACTTTTAGACGCCCTCAGGGCAGCACACCTAGGGGCGCGGGGAACTGCGCGACAAGCCACGACGTACCGGCACCCCGCAGACCACCGCAAGCCCCGAGCCGTCACCGCTTAAGCTGTCGGCAGACATACGCACCGTTTCTCCGGAGGGACTCGTGAGCGCGAGCGGCACCGCCGCGACCGGCCAGGTCGAGCACATGCTGCGCCAGGTGACGCCGGGGCGATACGACGCCTACGAGGCACTCCTCCGCGCCCTCGCCACCCCCTCCTCCGGCCAGATCTGGATGCTCCTCTGGCACGGCCAGTCCGGCTCGCCCGACGCCCAGTACGGAAACATGGAGGTGGGCGGGTACGGATACGCCCCGTGCGTCACCTCCGCCCAGGAACTGAGCGCCAGCGGGTGGA
Organism: Streptomyces sp. NPDC001536; assembly: GCF_042894505.1. Classification (NCBI taxonomy): domain Bacteria; kingdom Bacillati; phylum Actinomycetota; class Actinomycetes; order Kitasatosporales; family Streptomycetaceae; genus Streptomyces; species Streptomyces sp. NPDC001536. Next base: position 295,424 of record NZ_JBIAVQ010000014.1, on the reverse strand, counting down.
ACCGCTCCTACGAGGTCGTCGACGGGATCGACGTCGCCCGCACCCTCTACCCCGACCACTTCGGCCTCTGGCTCAACCCGCACGCCCCCGGCGGCGGAGTCGGCATCCCCTGGCTCGACCTGCGCCGGATCGCCACCGGTCTGGAGCGCCAGCCGGCCGGTCCGCTGCGGCTGTCGGAGCCCGGGATCGAGATCCCGCAGTTCTACGGCCTGATCGCGCAGAACGCCCACCGCACCCCGGCCGTCCGCTCGCTGCGCCGCGCCTGGGTGCAGCCCGCGCTCGGGGCGCCGTACCTCGCCATCGGACTGGACGTGTACGACACCAGTCCGCCCGCCGTGGACTCGGTGCGCGCGATGATGCAGCAGTCCATCGGCGCGGTCCCGGACGGGCTGCCGGTGTCGACCGTCGCCATGTCCGACGAGTACGACCCGGTCGCGATGTGGATGCGCGCGAGCGCCCGCCCCTTCTACGACCGCGAGGCGCACGCGGCGGCTCCCGCGCAGGCTCCGGCGGCCGGGTACGGCTACCCTCCGGCGCCCGGCGGCTACTGATCCAGACCGGCACAGGCTCTTCTGTTACGGGAGTGTATCTGCGCGCGTAGATGAGGGCAGATAGCCCCTATGAGGCCCTCATTGTCCCAACTGGTCCCCGTCCGGCCGTCGTTACCCGGCGTCCGGATAACGGAACCCTCCTAGCCGCATCACGTTTATGCATCCTTTCACCGCCAAGTCTGGCAACAGATCGCCAAAGCGTTGAAGACTCCCGCAGCAGGGGTGGGTTCGCCCCTGTGTACGACGGACTGATCACGCCGCCACAGCGGCAAGTGAAGGCCGGCCACCGCCGGTTGAGAGGGGCCCCTGCCAGATGACGGCACCATTGCACGAGCCGACCGCGGAAGCGGCCCCGAGCGCGGCCGAAGAAGCGGCGGTTATCAGCGCCGACGCCAAGGCCGTACAGGGGCGTTCCCTGGGACGGATCGCCTGGGAGCGCCTGAAGCGGGACAAACTCGCTCTCGCGGGCGGCATTGTCGTGCTCTTCCTCATCGTCGTCGCTCTGCTCGCGCCGGTGATCACCAACCTGTACGGCCAGGACCCGAACACGTACAACGACAAAGACCTGATCGACCCGCTGTTCGGCACCCCCAAGGGGGCCTTCGGCGGCGTCAGCGGCGACCACTGGCTGGGTGTCGAGCCGGTCAACGGCCGTGACATCTTCGCCCGCATCCTCTACGGCGCCCGTATCTCGCTGCTCGTCGGCTTCCTGTCCGCGATCGTCGCCGTCGTCATCGGCACGATCCTGGGCATCCTGGCCGGCTTCTTCGGCGGCTGGGTCGACTCCGCGATCAGCCGGGTCATGGACGGTCTGCTGGCCTTCCCGCAGCTGCTCTTCATCATCGCGCTGGTCTCGGTCATGCCGAACGAGATGCTGGGACTGACCGGCACCGACGTGCGCCTGTTCGTGATGATCCTGGTCATCGGCTTCTTCGGCTGGCCCTACATCGGACGCGTGGTGCGCGGCCAGACGCTCTCGCTGCGCGAGCGCGAATACGTCGAGGCGGCCCGCTCGCTCGGCGCCGGGCGGCTCTACATCCTGTTCAAGGAACTGCTGCCCAACCTGGTCGCGCCGATCATCGTCTACACGACGATGATGATCCCCACCAACATCCTCACCGAGGCGGCGCTCAGCTTCCTGGGCGTGGGCGTCAAGCCGCCCACGGCCTCCTGGGGGCAGATGCTCTCGAACGCGATCGACTACTACAAGTCGGACCCCACGTACATGGTGGTCCCGGGTGTGGCGATCTTCATCACCGTTCTTGCCTTCAACCTCTTCGGCGACGGCGTGCGTGACGCGCTGGACCCGAAGGGTTCCCGCTGAACTGCCGTACACAAAGCGTCCCGTGGCACCAACACGGGGTCTCTCATCAAATCCGGAGGATCCGAGATCGTGACTACCCAACGCACCTCAGGGCGGCGGAAGCAGGCGTTTGCCGCTGTCGCCGCGGTCGCCGCGCTGCTGACCACGGCGGCGTGCGGCGGCGGCGGTGATGACGGCAACGACAGCAACAACTCCACGGGCGCGGCCGGCTTCAACGCCGCGAACAACAAGGTCGCCCAGGCCTCGCTGGCCAAGAAGGGCGGCGAGCTGAAGTTCGCCGGTGCCCAGGACGCCGACTCGTGGGACACCACGCGTGGCTACTACGGCTTCATGTGGAACTTCGCGCGCTACTACAGCCGTCAGCTCGTGACGGGCACCGCCGCGCCGGGCGAGAAGGGCACCGAGCTCACGCCGGACCTCGCCACCGGTCTCGCCAAGATCTCCGACGACGGCAAGACCTACACGTACACCCTGCGTGACGGCATCACGTGGGAGGACGGCAAGCCGATCACGTCCAAGGACGTGAAGTACGGCATCGAGCGCGTCTGGGCGCAGGACGTGCTGTCCGGCGGCCCCGTGTACCTGAAGGACGTCCTCGACCCCAAGGGCGAGTACAAGGGTCCCTACAAGGACACCTCCAAGGACAAGCTCGGTCTGAAGGCCATCGAGACGCCGGACGACAAGACCATCGTCTTCAAGCTGCCCGAGGCCAACGCCGACTTCCAGGAGATCCTTGCCCTGGTCTCGGCCTCCCCGGTCCGCCAGGACAAGGACACCAAGTCCAAGTACGGTCTGCACCCGTTCTCCTCCGGCCCGTACAAGTTCCAGTCGTACAGCCCGGGCAAGGACCTGGTCCTGGTCCGCAACGACAAGTGGGACCAGGCTTCGGACCCGATCCGCAAGGCCTACCCGGACAAGATCTCGGTCAAGTTCTTCTCGAACGCCAACGACCTGGACGCCCGTCTGCTCGCCGGTGACTACGACCTGGACATCAACCAGACCGGTCTGTCCCCGCAGGGCCGCACCACCGCCCTCCAGGAGCACAAGGCCAACCTGGACAACCCGGTCTCCGGCTACATCCGGTACGCGGTCTTCCCGCAGACCGTGAAGCCGTTCGACAACATCCACTGCCGCAAGGCCGTGATCTACGGCGCCGACCACGTCTCGCTGCAGACCGCGCGCGGTGGCCCGGTCGCCGGTGGTGACATCGGCACCAACATGCTCCCGCCGACCGTTCCGGGTTCCGAGGGCCAGTCCTACGACCCGTACGAGCTCGCCGGTGCCAACAAGAACGGCAACGTCGCCAAGGCCAAGGAAGAGCTGAAGGCCTGCGGTCAGCCGAACGGCTTCAAGACCACCATCGCGGTGCGTAACAACAAGCCGGTCGAGGTGGCCACCGCCGAGTCCCTCCAGGCCTCGCTGAAGAAGGTCGGCATCACCGTCGACATCGAGCAGTACGACGGCTCGCAGACCTCCGGCATCATCGGCAGCCCCTCGAACGTGAAGAAGAAGGGCTTCGGCATCATCATCATGGGCTGGGGCGCGGACTTCCCGTCCGTCCAGGGCTTCGGTCTGCCGCTGTGGGACGGCAAGTACATCCTGGAGAGCGGCAACAACAACTTCGCCATGATCGACGACAAGAAGATCAACGGCCTGTTCGACACCTACGTCAAGACGCAGGGTGACGCGGAGAAGCTCCAGATCGCCAAGGACATCAACCACGCGGTGATGGACGGTGGCTACTACCTGCCGTTCGTCTTCGAGAAGTTCGTGAACTGGCGCGGTGACCGCCTGGCCAACGTCTACACGTCGGACAACTACAGCGGCATGTACGACTTCGTCAACCTCGGTCTGAAGTCCTCGAAGTAACCCGGCACACCCGCCGAACGGCACGAAAGGCAGGTGAAGGCCGGCGACGTGTGATCGCGGGCCACCGGACGACCTCCGGTGGCCCGCGATCCGCGGCGGGCCGAGAGCTGTGCTCGCTTACCTCATCAGGCGGCTGTTTGCCGCCGCAGTGATGCTCGTGGTCATCATCATGGTGGTCTTCGGCATCTTCTTCCTCGTCCCCAAGTGGGCAGGTGTCGACGTCGCCCTGAGCTTCGTGGGCAAGCAGGCCGACCCCGCCGCTGTCGAGGGCGTGCGGCAGAAGCTGGGACTGGGCGACCCGATCTACGCCCAGGTCTGGGAGTTCTTCAAGGGCATCTTCGCGGGCCGCACCTATGTGGGCGGCGGCGACGTCATCCACTGCTCCGCGCCGTGCTTCGGCTACTCCTTCCGCAGCGAGCAGGCCGTCTGGCCGGTGCTGACCGACCGCTTCCCGGTGACCCTGGGGCTCGCGCTCGGCGCCGCACTGCTGTGGCTGATCCTCGGTGTCTCGGCGGGCGTGCTCTCCGCGCTCAAGCGGGGCAGCCTCTGGGACCGCGGTGCGATGGTCGTCGCCCTCGCGGGTGTCTCCCTCCCGATCTACTTCACCGGTCTGCTGAGCCTGGCGATCTTCTCCTACAGCCTGGGCTGGATCGAGGGCGAGTACGTGCCCCTCGAGGACAGCTTCACCGGCTGGCTCGGCGGCATGATCCTGCCCTGGATCACCCTGGCGTTCCTCTACGCCGCGATGTACGCCCGGATCACCCGCGCCACCATGCTGGAGATCCTCGGCGAGGACTACATCCGCACGGCCCGCGCCAAGGGCCTCAAGGAACAGGTCGTCATCGGCAAGCACGCCATGCGCTCCACGATGACGCCCATCCTGACCATGCTCGGTATGGACCTCGGCGCCCTCATCGGCGGCGCGATCCTGACCGAGACCACGTTCAGCCTTCCCGGCCTCGGCCAGGCGGTGCTGAGCGGTATCAAGAACCAGGACCTGCCCATCATTCTGGGCGTCACCCTGATCACTTCCGTAGCCGTGCTGATCGCCAACCTCGTGGTGGACGTCCTGTACGCCGTGATCGACCCCCGAGTGAGGCTCGCATGACCGAACTCAGCAAGAGCGGAGCGGCCGTGGGTGAGCCCACCCCCGCTTCGCCCGCGCCGACCGCCTTCCTGGAAGTGCGCGACCTGAAGGTGCACTTCCCGACCGACGACGGTCTGGTCAAGTCCGTCGACGGGCTCAGCTTCCAGCTGGAGAAGGGCAAGACCCTCGGCATCGTGGGCGAGTCCGGCTCCGGCAAGTCGGTGACCTCGCTCGGCATCATGGGCCTGCACACCGCCGGCCAGTACGGCAAGCGCAAGGCACAGATCTCCGGCGAGATCTGGCTGGACGGCACCGAGCTGCTCACCGCCGACCCGGACCACGTGCGCAAGCTGCGCGGCCGTGACATGGCGATGATCTTCCAGGACCCGCTGTCCGCGCTGCACCCGTACTACACGATCGGCCAGCAGATCGTGGAGGCGTACCGCATCCACCACAAGGTGGACAAGAAGACCGCCAAGCGCCGTGCCGTGGAGATGCTCGACCGCGTCGGCATCCCGCAGCCGGACAAGCGGGTGGACAGCTACCCGCACGAGTTCTCCGGCGGTATGCGCCAGCGCGCGATGATCGCGATGTCGCTGGTCAACAACCCCGAACTGCTCATCGCGGACGAGCCGACGACCGCCCTGGACGTGACCGTCCAGGCGCAGATCCTCGACCTGATCCGGGATCTGCAGAAGGAGTTCGGCTCCGCGGTCATCATCATCACCCACGACCTGGGCGTCGTCGCCGAGCTCGCCGACGACATCCTGGTGATGTACGGCGGCCGCTGCGTCGAGCGCGGTCCGGCGGAGAAGGTGTTCTACGAGCCCCGCCACCCCTACACCTGGGGTCTGCTCGGCTCGATGCCGCGCCTGGACCGCGACCAGCAGGAGCGCCTGATCCCGGTGAAGGGCTCCCCGCCCTCGCTGATCAACATCCCGTCCGGCTGCGCCTTCAACCCGCGCTGCCCGTACGCGGACATCCCGAAGGACGACGTCACCCGTACGGTCCGCCCCGAGCTGTCCGAGGTGGGCAGCAAGCACTGGGCCGCCTGCCACATGTCGCAGGAGCAGCGGGAGCGTATCTGGATCGAAGAGATTGCGCCGAAGCTGTGAGCGAGGACAAAGTGAGCATCCCTGCGCAGAGCGAAGGCACGGTGATCACCAAGGGCGACGCCGCCCCCGGCGAGACCCTGCTGAAGGTGACCGGGCTCCAGAAACACTTCCCGATCAAGAAGGGCCTGCTCCAGCGGCAGGTCGGCGCGGTGCGCGCGGTCGACGGCATCGACTTCGAGGTCAAGGCCGGCGAGACCCTCGGTGTCGTGGGCGAGTCGGGCTGTGGCAAGTCGACGATGGGCCGGCTGATCACCCGGCTGCTCGAACCGACCGCAGGCAAGGTCGAGTTCGAGGGCCAGGACATCACCCACCTCGGGGTGAGCGGTATGCGTCCGCTGCGCCGCGATGTGCAGATGATCTTCCAGGACCCGTACTCGTCGCTGAACCCGCGCCACACCATCGGCACGATCATCGGCGCCCCCTTCAAGCTCCAGGGCGTCACGCCCGAGGGCGGTATCAAGGCGGAGGTCCAGCGGCTGCTGTCGGTGGTCGGTCTCAACCCCGAGCACTACAACCGCTACCCGCACGAGTTCTCCGGCGGTCAGCGTCAGCGCATCGGCATCGCCCGCGCGCTCGCGCTCAACCCGAAGCTCGTGGTGGCCGACGAGCCGGTCTCCGCGCTGGACGTGTCGATCCAGGCCCAGGTCGTGAACCTGCTGGACGACCTCCAGCAGGAGCTCGGACTGACGTACGTGATCATCGCGCACGACCTCTCGGTCGTCCGGCACGTCTCGGACCGGATCGCGGTGATGTACCTCGGCAAGATCGTCGAGCTGGCGGACCGCGAGTCGCTGTACAAGGCGCCGATGCACCCGTACACCAAGGCGCTCATGTCGGCGGTGCCGATCCCGGACCCGCGGCGCAAGAACGCCAAGAGCGAGCGCATCCTGCTCAAGGGTGACGTGCCCTCGCCGATCTCCCCGCCGAGCGGCTGCCGCTTCCACACCCGCTGCTGGAAGGCGACGGAGATCTGCAAGACGACCGAGCCGAAGCTCGTCGAGCTCAAGCCCGGCCAGCAGGTCGCTTGTCACCACCCGGAGAACTTCGAGGACCAGGCCCCGCAGGACACCGTTCTGCTGACAGTCGCCAAGGAGGCGGCCGAGCTGGTCGCGGACGAGGTGCTCGCGGAGTCGGCGGAGACGTCGGCGGCGGTGGCGGCGGAGGTCGCCGAGAGCGCCTCCGAGAGTGCCGCGGAGGAGACCGAGGAGACTGCGGAGCCCGAGGCTCCGGAAGCTCCTTCCAAGGAGAAGTAAGTCCTGTCAGCGAGCCCCCGCCTTCATTTGTAAGGCGGGGGCTTGCTGCTGGGTGAGAATATGGGGGTGCTCCAGAACCTGTTCACCCCCTCCGTCCAGCACACGCTCGATCTGATCGGCATCTTCGTCTTCGCGATCTCCGGCGCGCTGCTGGCCGTCCGCAAGAACTTCGACGTCTTCGGCATCGCCGTCCTCGCCGAGGTCACGGCGCTGGGCGGTGGACTGTTCCGGGACCTGATCATCGGTGCCGTGCCGCCCGCGGCCTTCACGGACCTCGGCTACTTCGTCACCCCGCTGCTCGCCGCCCTCCTGGTCTTCTTCCTGCACCCCCACGTGGAGCGCATCCAGGTCGGTGTGAACGTCTTCGACGCGGCCGGACTCGGCCTGTTCTGCGTCGCCGGGACGACCAAGGCGTACGAGTACGGGCTCGGCCTCACCCAGTCGGCGACCCTCGGTCTGGCCACCGCCGTCGGCGGCGGTGTCCTGCGGGACGTGCTCGCCAACGAGGTGCCCTCGCTGCTGCGCTGGGACCGCGACCTGTACGCGGTCCCGGCGATCGTCGGCGCCACCATGGTCGCCCTGTGCATCCATTACGACGCGCTCACCCCGTTCACCAGCGGGCTCGCGGTCCTCACGGCCTTCGTGCTGCGGCTGCTGGCGATGCGGTTCCACTGGCGAGCTCCGCGGGCCTGGAACCGGCGCTCGACCGTACGCGAGGAGTAGCGCCCGCCCGGCCGTGCAGCAGCCCCATCTCCTCGGTCAGCCAGCGGAACGCCGGGACCACCTGCGGCTGCCACAGCGCCATGTTGTGGCCGCCCGCTCTCTTCGGGATGTAGACGACGTGCACGGTCGTCGGCGCCTTCGCGATCTGTTCGAGACCGGTGGCCGCCTCGTAGCCGTCGCCGGGCTGTCCCGACTGGTAGAGCGCGACCGCGGGCGGCGTGCGGGCGTCGCGCAGCAGGAGGTAGGGGTTGTTGGCGCGGCGCAGGGCGGGGGTCTCGGCGGCCAATGAATTGCGTTCGCCGATCGGGTCGTTGTAGCCGGACATGCTCACCGCGGCCCGGTAGCGGTCGGGGTGGGCGACGGCGAGCTTGGTGGCGCAGTGCCCGCCCGCGGAGTATCCGGCCACCGCCCAGCCGGCCGGCCCGGCCTGGGCGCGGAAGTTGTCGGTGACCATCTTCGGCACGTCGACGCTGAGCCAGGTGTCGGCGTTCACCGTGCCCGTGATGTTGGCGCATCCGGTGTCCACCCCGGCCAGCAGGTTCATGCGCGGGGCGACCAGGATGAAGGGCGCCACCCGGCCGTCCCGCATCAGGGGTCGCAACCGGTCGACCGCGTGCAGCGATCCGAACCAGGCCTTCGCCGAGCCCGGGTAGCCCGACAGGAGTTCCACCACGGGGAACCTGTGGTGCCGGTAGGCGGGTCGGCCGTACTGGGGCGGCAGCCAGACGTAGACCTCGGCGTTCACGCCGGAGATCCGTCCCTTGAGCTGGGTCTCGCGGACCCCCCGCAGCCCGGGTCCGGAGGCGTCGGTGAAGTGCTGCCGGACCTTCGGCAGGCGTTTCAGCGCGATGCCGCCGGTGCCGTCGGGGCCCAGGTTCGCGGCCTGCTGGACATGGTCGCCGGTGCCGAGCAGGTCGGCCCAGTCGTCGTACAGGTTGTTCTGGTTGTTGACCAGGACGAAGACGAGGGCGACGGCGGTCCCCTGGGCGAACACCACCATCAGCAGCCGGGCCGCGGTGCGCAGGGCGCGGGGGCCCCGCAGCCGCGACCACAGGGCGAGCGGAAGGACGACGGCGACGACGGACAGCACGATCAGTGTGTAGAGGAACGTGGTCCCGGTGAGGCTCATGCCCCTACAGAGGGGGCGGCGGGGCGCCGGGTTTACGGACGAGTGCGGACACTTACCAGGAAATTGCCCCGCTCTCACCCTCGGCTGATCGTATGCAAAGCTACCGCTTAGTAATCACTTGTTGTACCGTTCAGCCATGCCAGAAGCAGCTACCGCCACGCAGGCCACGATCGGCGACAGCGAGTTCGACCGGGACACCGCGCTCACCCTGCGCGAACCCGGCGTCTACGACATCGACCTCTCCGCCGGCTGGACGATCATCAGCGCCGTCAACGGCGGCTACCTTCTGGCCGTCCTGGGCCGCGCCCTCGCGGACGCCCTGCCGCACGCGGACCCGTTCACGATCTCCGCGCACTACCTGACCGCGTCCCAGCCCGGCCCCGCGGTCGTCCGCACGGACATCGTCCGCACCGGCCGCACCCTCTCCACCGGCCAGGCCTCGCTCTTCCAGTACGACGAGCAGGGCAACGAGATCGAGCGCATCCGCGTCCTCGCCTCCTACGGCGACCTGGGCGCCCTGCCCGACGACGTCCGTACGACGGCGAAGCCGCCCGCTTTCCCGCCCATGGACCAGTGCTTCGGCCCCGAGGACGGACCTGCCCCGGTCGACGGCAGCTCCGCCATCGCCGACCGGCTGATGCTCAAGCTGGACCCGTCGACCCTGGGCTGGGCCCTCGGCGCGCCGTCCGGCAAGGGCGAGATGCGCGCCTGGTTCGGCCTCGCCGACGGCCGTGACGCCGACCCCTTCTCGCTGCTCCTCGCGGTGGACGCGCTGCCGCCGACCGCCTTCGAGATCGGCCTCAAGGGCTGGGTCCCGACGGTCGAGCTGACGGTCCACGTCCGCTGCCGCCCGGCCCCGGGCCCCCTCCGCGTCTCGATCACCACCCGCAACCTCGCCGGCGGCTTCCTGGAGGAGGACGCCGAGGTCTGGGACAGCGCGGACCGCCTGGTGGCGCAGTCCCGACAGCTCGCCCGCGTCAGGCTCGGCTGATTCGAGGCCGATGGGGCCCAGGGGGTCCCCGCGCTCACCGCACACCGAGGGATCCTGGCGGGGTGAAATCCGACCGCCTCCTGTCGATCCTGCTGCTCCTTCAGACCCGCGGCCGTGTCCCCGCGCACGAACTCGCGGAACGCCTGGAGGTGTCCGTCCGCACGATCTACCGGGACATCGAGGCCCTGTCCGCCTCGGGCGTCCCCGTCTACGCCGAACGCGGGCGGCACGGCGGCATCGAACTGCTCGCGGGATTCCGTACGGACGTCACCGGACTGACCGCCGACGAGTCCCGCGCCCTGTTCATCCTGGCCGCCCAGGGCGCACACGCCGCGCTCGGCCTGGACGCGGCGCTCGGTTCGGCGCTGCGCAAGGTGATGGCGGCGCTCCCGGCCCCGCACCGTCCGGCCGCCGAGGCGACCTCGCAGCGCATCCTCGTCGACGCCACCCGCTGGAAGGGCGGCCCCCAAGTCGCGGTGGACCTGGACGTGTTGCAGGACGCGGTCTTCGCCGACCGCCGGCTGCGACTGCGCTACCGGCACAGCGGGCAGCGCGAGCCACGGACGTACACCGTCGACCCGTACGGCCTCGTCTCCAAGGCCGGTGTCTGGTACCTGGTCGCCGACCGGCGGGGCAGGCCGCAGCTGTTCCGCGTGGACCGGGTGCGTTCGGCGACCGTGCTGGACGACCCCGTGCGGCGGCGGCCGGGCGTCGAACTCGCCGACGCCTGGGAGGTGTTGCGCCGTCAGGTCGAGGAACGCCCCGGCGGTGTCGACGTCGTCGTACGGGTCCGGCGCGACCGCCTCGACCTGTTCCTGCGCCTCAACGCCGCCTGGTTGACCGAACCCCCCGAGGACGGGGGCGAGGGCGAGTGGGTGACCGCTCGGCTGTCGTACGGCGTGCTCGGCGAGGCCCGTCAACTGCTGCAGTTCTCCGACCGGATCGAGGTGCTCTCGCCGCCCGAAGTGCGCGAGGAACTGTTCCGGGCGGCCGCTTCTGTCACGGGCTTGTACCGGCGAGCAGGAGACGGGGCAGGGGATGACACCAGGTCAGGCGGGGTCTTTTAGGCGGTCTTTGCCTCGCGCACAGGCAGGGGACAGTGATCGCTCAAGGAAGCCCCAAGCCGCGTTGATTGAGTTCCAGCCCTCAGGACTCCCTCATCCTTCTTGGAGTTGTTTCTCATGAAGCGTGTGCGTCTCATCCCCGCGGTGGCCCTGCTGGCGCTCTCGCCCCTCGCCCTGGCGGCCTGCGGCTCGGGCGACTCGTCGTCCTCGTCCGACAGTGGCAACTCCGGGCAGCAGGCGTGTCAGGCGCCCTCCGGCGCACCGAGCGGCGCCCCGTCGGGCGCGCCCAGCGCCAACGGCACGGCCCAGCCGTCCGGCGCCCCCTCGGGCATGCCCAGCGGTGCGCCCAGTGGCGGTCCCGGCGGGGGCGGTCCCGGCGGCGGCCAGGGCGGCGGCTGCGGTGGTCCCGGCGGCGGTGGTGCGGCGCCCAGCGGTGCCCCGACCCAGCAGCCGTCGGAGTCGGCCACGAAGAGCTGACCTGTCACGTCGTACGACAGGGGCGGCACTCCCGGTGAACGGGGGTGCCGCCCCTGGGCGTCGCCGTTCAGACGCGCCAGTGGTCCCGGCCGATGCTGATGAGCCGCAGCTGGCTGGTGGCGACCTGCCGGACCCGCTCCCGCTCCTGCTCCGAGCCCTCCAGTGCCTCCAGGAACAGGGAGGCGGTGATGAGCATCTGGTCGACGTAGAGGTTCGCCAGCATCAGCAGGTCGTCGTCGCTCCAGCCCTCGGACTCCACGTCCTTGGCGAGCTCCTCCTTCACCTCCTCGGCGAACCGGGCCAGTTGGCCCCGGATGGCCTCCCGCACGGGCTGGACCCCGCCGTGCCGCTCACGGGCGATGAAGCGGACATGGGCGGGGTGCGTGGCCACGTGGTGGGCGATCAACTCGACGGCACGGACGATGCGTTCGTCGGCGTTGTCGGCCGAGGTGACCGTGGTGCGGATCATCGGGTGGAGGCTGCCCAGCGCCTCCTCGACGAGGGCGATGCCGAGGTCGGCGGTGGAGCGGAAGTGGCGGTAGAAGGCGGTCGGGGCGACGCCGACGGCGCGCGTGACCTCGCGCAGGCCCAGACTGCTCAGGCTCTGCTCCTCCAGCAGTCCCAACGCGGCGTCGAGGAGCGCCTGTCGGGTCTTCTGTTTCTGGGCCTGCCGGATGCCGAGGGTGTGACTCATGTCATCAGTAAACAACTGTTCTCTGGAATTGAGAAGTCGTCGGACGCGCTAGACTCTGGAGTCAGTGAACAACTGTTACTACAACTGTTCACCGACTTGTCACGAGAAGCACCACGCAAGCATCTCGGAGGGGGATCCATCCCATGCTGTTCCTCGTCGCCGCACTCCTGCTCTTCGGCGCCGTCCTGGGCACCGTCGCCCACGCGCCCTTCACCTTCACCGTCGTCGCCGCCGCCGTGATCGCCGCCTGGCTCGGCATCTTCGCGCTCCGCGAGCGGCACGCCCGCCGCCACGCCTCGACCCGCTGACCCGTCGGCCCACCCGCCATCGCACCCAGGGGACTGATCACCATGCAGCTCACCGCACCGACCACCCACCGCACCGCGGTCCGCGACGCCGACGGCATGGCCGTGGCCGCCTTCATCCTCGGCCTCGTCGGCCTCCTCGTCCTGAACCTCTTCCTCGGCCCGATCGCCATCGTCCTGGCCTCGGTCGCCCTGTGGCGCGGCACCGCCCGCCGCGGCCGCGCCTTCCTGGGTCTGGGCCTGGGCGTCGCCGACCTCCTGGTGCTGGTGGCGTTCATGCAGATGGACAGCACGGTGTCCTGGAGCTTCTAGCCCCAACCCTTGCGCCGAGTCCTCTCAACAGGGCCCGTAGAATCGGGTCACCATGGCTTACCTCGACCACGCCGCGACGACCCCGATGCTTCCCGAGGCAGTCGAGGCACTCAGCGCACAGCTGGCCGTCACCGGCAACGCCTCCTCCCTCCACGCATCCGGCCGCCGCGCGAGGCGCACCGTCGAGGAGGCCCGTGAGACCCTCGCCGAATCACTGGGCGCCCGCCCCAGCGAGGTGGTCCTCACCTCCGGCGGCACCGAAGCCGACAACCTCGCGGTCAAGGGCCTGTACTGGTCCCGCCGCGACGCCGACCCGGCCCGCACCCGAGTCCTGGCCAGCCCCGTGGAGCACCACGCCGTCCTCGACGCCGTGCACTGGCTCGGCGAACACGAGGGCGCCACGGTCGAGTACCTCCCCGTCGACGCGTACGGCCGCGTCCACCCCGACGCCCTGCGCGAGGCCGTCGAGCGCAACCCCGACGACGTCGCCCTCGCCACCGTGATGTGGGCGAACAACGAGATCGGCACGATCATGCCGGTCCGCGAACTGGCGGATGTGGCAGGGGAGTTCGACATCCCGCTGCACGCGGACGCCGTCCAGGCCTACGGTCAGATCCCCGTCGACTTCGCCGCCTCCGGACTCGCCGCGATGACCGTCTCCGGCCACAAGGTCGGCGGTCCCTACGGCATCGGCGCCCTCCTCCTCGGCCGCGAGTACACCCCCGTACCCGTCCTGCACGGCGGCGGCCAGGAGCGCCACGTCCGCTCCGGCACCCTCGACGTCCCCGCCGTCGCCTCCTTCGCGGTCGCGGGCCGGCTCGCCGCCGAGCAGCGCGAGTGGTTCGCCCGGGAGATCGGCGCCCTGCGTGACGCCCTGGTCGAAGCGGTCCGTACGGCGGTCCCGGACGCGATCCTCGGCGGCGACCCTTCCGAGGGAGGCCGGCTCCCGGCCAACGCCCACTTCACCTTCCCGGGCTGCGAAGGCGACTCGCTCCTCCTGCTCCTGGACGCCCAGGGCATCGAGTGCTCCACCGGCTCCGCCTGCACCGCCGGCGTCGCCCAGCCCAGCCATGTCCTCCTCGCCACCGGCACCGACCCCGACCTCGCCCGCGGCACCCTCCGCTTCTCCCTCGGCCACACCTCCACCGAGGCCGATGTGGAGGCGGTCGCCAAGGCGATCGGCCCGGCGGTGGAGCGGGCGCGGGCGGCGGGGCTGACGTAGACGGCGGTCGCTTCCGGCGTGGCAGAAGATGCTGAGCACGCCCCCGGACGCCGCCGACATGACTGAGTCCGGAGGGGGCTCCCCGACGTACACCCCCCTGGACACCTCGGCGGAGGCTTCCGTCACCACCCGCCACGTCGTCACCGTGGACCTGAACGACGACGGCGCGCAGGACGCGGTCGCCGCAACCTCGAAGCGGCTTCGGTGACCGAGTCACCCGGCGACGGTGCCGGAACCTTCGCCGAGGGCTGTCACACCTTCACCGGGACCTCGCGGACGAGCTTCATGTACCGGTCCCAGTCCCAGTGCTCGCCCGGGTCGGTGTGGTCCGTCCCCGGCACCTCCACATGCCCGATGATGTGCTCGCGGTCGACGGGTATCTCGTAGCGCGCGCAGATCCGGGCCGTCAGTCGGGCCGAGGCCTCGTACATCTCGTCCGTGAAGTCCTCGGGCCGGTCCACGAAGCCCTCGTGCTCGATGCCGATACTGCGCTCGTTGTAGTCGCGGTTGCCCGCGTGGTACGCCACGTCCAGCTCGCGGATCATCTGGGTGACCCGGCCGTCCTTGCCGACTATGTAGTGCGCGGCGGCCTGGTGCCCCGGGTCCTGGAAGGCCTTCACCGCGCTGGCGAAGCTGCCCTGGGTGACATGGACGATCACCATGTCTATGCCGTAGTCGTCGGGCCGGTCCGCGCGCCGCCAGTTGGCGTCAGAGGCCGCGACCCAGCGTGCGCCGGTGTAGTCGACCTCGCCCGCCTTGCGCGGCTTCTCCACGCCGGGCGTACGCCACCACAGACGCGCCAGCTCGTCCCGGGCCAGCACACCGGTGCCCACCGCGGCCGCCGCCCCGCCGATCAGCAGGGCGCGCCGCCCGATGCGCCGGTCGCCGTCCTTGGATGCTTCTCTCGCCGCCATGTGATCGTCAACGGATACTCGTGGGCTCCGGTTCCCGTGTCCCCGTACCCTGGAGGAGTTATGACTCACTCCACGCAGCGCCCCCTCCGCGTCCTCGCCGCCATGTCCGGCGGTGTGGACTCCGCCGTCGCCGCCGCCCGTGCCGCGGAAGCCGGCCACGACGTGACCGGTGTCCACCTCGCCCTCTCGGCGAACCCGCAATCGTTCCGCACGGGCGCGCGTGGCTGTTGCACCATCGAGGACTCCCGCGACGCCCGCCGCGCCGCGGACGTCATCGGCATCCCGTTCTACGTCTGGGACCTCGCCGACCGCTTCCGCGAGGACGTGGTCGAGGACTTCGTCGCCGAGTACGAGGCGGGGCGCACCCCGAACCCCTGCCTGCGCTGCAACGAGAAGATCAAGTTCGCCGCCCTGCTCGACAAGGCGCTCGCGCTCGGCTTCGACGCGGTCTGCACGGGCCACTACGCCCAGGTGATCGTCCGCGAGGACGGCTCGCGCGAGCTGCACCGCGCCTCCGACATGGCGAAGGACCAGTCGTACGTCCTCGGCGTCCTCGACGAGAAGCAGCTCGCCCACGCGCTCTTCCCGCTCGGCGACACCGTCACCACCAAGGACGAGATCCGCGCGGAGGCCGAGCGCCGCGGCCTCGCGGTCGCCAAGAAGCCCGACTCCCACGACATCTGCTTCATCGCCGACGGCGACACCCAGGGCTTCCTGGCCAACCGCCTCGGCAAGGCGGAGGGCGACATCGTCGACGAGTCGGGCGCGAAGCTCGGCACCCACGAGGGCGCGTACGGCTTCACCATCGGCCAGCGCAAGGGGCTGCGGATCGGCACCCCGGCCGCCGACGGCAAGCCGCGCTACGTCCTCGACATCTCCCCGGTGAACAACACCGTGACGGTCGGCCCGGCCGCCGCCCTGGACGTCGACGCGCTGACCGCGATCAAGCCCCGCTGGTGCGGGGTGGCGCCTGAGGGCCCCGGCACCTACACCGCCCAGCTCCGCGCCCACGGCGGCGAGACGGAGGTGACCGCGGAGCTGGTGGACGGCGAGCTGCGGGTGTCGTTCACCGAGCCCGTCCGCGGTGTGGCCCCCGGCCAGGCGATCGTGCTGTACGACGACACGCGCGTGGTCGGCTCGGCGACGATCGCGACGACCACGCGCGCGAGGGCGGGCGCTACGGCGTGAAGTAGTCGGCCAGTACCGGAGCCAGGGCGTTCGGATCCACCATGTGGGTCTGGCCCTCCAGGTTCCGGTACGACCCGTTCGGCACCGCCTCCGCGACCGCCCGGGTGGCCTCCCGGAGCCACTCGGGGCTCGCGCCGCCCGCGACCGCCAGGACGGGGACGGTGATCGCGGCCAGCCGATCCCGGGGCACCAGACCGTCGCCCAGGACGGCGTTGTCGTAGGCCAGACTCGGCGCGACGGCCTCCATGCCGGGCCACATGGGGGACTGGCGGGCGCCCTGGATCATCTCGTCGGGCATGTCGACGAGCCGCAGGAACAGCTCGACCGCGTCCCCGCGCCGGCCCTGCGCGAGGGCGGCGGTCAGGTTCTCGGTGTACTCGGCCCGCTCCTTCGCCCCGCCCTCGGAGAAGTCCGCGAACGGCGTCTCGTACACGGCGACCCGGCGCACCGGCAGCCCGCTCGCCGCCGCCCGGAGCACCAGCGCCCCGCCCGACGAGATCCCGTACAGACACGCCTCACCGCCCGCCGCCTCGATCAGCGCGGCGAGGTCCTCGACCTCGCGCTCCACCGCGTACGGCGCCGTGTCACCGCTCTCGCCGCGGCCCCGGCGGTCGTACACGAGGACCGTGAACCGGTCCGACAGCGGCACGGCCAGCGGCGCCACCGTGCCGCCCGTCGACATCGCCCCGCTCACGAGGATCACGGCAGGGCCCTGCCCGCTGCTTTCGTAGGCGATGGGTGTGCCGTCACGGGAAAGAGTCTTCTTGTCCATGCCGGTGAAGACTCCCACCGGCCGCCGGACTAATCG
This sequence comes from Streptomyces sp. NPDC001536, assembly GCF_042894505.1. NCBI lineage: Bacteria > Bacillati > Actinomycetota > Actinomycetes > Kitasatosporales > Streptomycetaceae > Streptomyces > Streptomyces sp. NPDC001536. The sequence continues at coordinate 278,398 of NZ_JBIAVQ010000014.1, read as the reverse complement.
GTGATTTCCACCTCGTAGAAGCAGAGGTGGTCCTTGATCTCGGCCACGCCCGGCTTCGGGTCGGGATACGCCCAGACCAGGTCCGCCGCGTCCGGCAGCGACCAGTACGAGGCCGTTCCCTTGAAGGGGCACACGGTGTGGGTGTCGGACGGGGTCAGCAGGTCCAGGCGGACGTCCTCGGCGGGGATGTAGTAGCGCACGGGAGAGCCCGTCTCGCGCAGGACCAGGGGCCGGTCGGTCTCCGCGAGGACCAGGTCGCCGTGGACGACGCGGACGTGCTCGGTGCCTTTCTCGACGGTGATGCGATGTCCTTGGGGCACGGTCGGGCCTCCTTGGGGTAGCCGTCTGTTGAAGGTGCAGCGCGCCTCGGCCCCGAGTTCTTCCCGAGGAGGCCTCATGGGAGCCGCAGATCCGTTCCTAGACCGTCACAACACCGTCCACCGGGTCCGTCCCGAGCCGGCGCCGGTGCGCGACCTGTCGCGTGAACGCCGGGCGCAGATCGGCCGGATGCAGTTCGACTACCTGCTGGCCCACGGCCTGCGGCCGGAGCACCACGTGCTCGAGATCGGCTGCGGGATCCTCCGCGCGGGACGCCTCCTCATCGAGCACCTGGACGCCGGCCACTACTACGGCATCGACGTCTCACCGGCCATCCTGCTCGCCGCCCAGGACACGCTCGTACGCGAGGGTCTCCAGTCCAAACTGCCGCATCTGGTGCTCGTCGGTGATCTGACCTTCGGTTTCCTGCCCGAGGGGTACTTCGACGTCGTCCACGCGCACAGTGTCTTCGCGCACTCGCCCCGGCAGGTCGTCGAGCAGTGCCTCGCGCATGTGGGCCGCGTCCTCGCGCCCGGTGGCTTCTTCGACTTCACCTTCAACCGCAGCGAGGGCCGCGAACGCCAGGTGCTGCACGACGACTTCTCCTACCGCACCCGGACCCTGGCCGGACTCGCCGCCCGCCACGGTCTGAAGGCCCGGTTCATGGACGACTGGGAGCGGCTGCCGTACCGGCAGTCGAAGATGCGCTTGACCCTGATGTCGGACCGGGCCCGTACCGTGGGCCCATGAACATCTGCGTCTTCCTCTCCGCCGCCGACCTCGACGAGCGCTACACCCGCCCCGCGCGGGAGTTCGCGGAACTGCTCGGCAAGGGCGGCCACACCCTGGTGTGGGGCGGCTCGGACGTCGGGCTGATGAAGGTCGTCGCGGACGGCGTGCAGGAGGCGGGCGGCCGGCTCGTCGGCGTCTCCGTCCAGTTCCTGGCCGCCAAGGTCCGGCCCGGGGTCGACGAGATGGTGATCGCCGAGGACCTCGCCGAGCGCAAGAAGCTGCTCCTGGAGAAGGCCGACGCGGTGGTGATCATGGTCGGCGGCACGGGCACGCTCGACGAGGCCACCGAGATCCTGGAGCTGAAGAAGCACGGCCACACCGACAAGCCGGTCGTGCTGCTGAACACCGCGGGCTTCTACGACGGCCTCAAGGAGCAGTTCCGGCGCATGGACGACGAGGGCTTCCTGCCGCGCCCGCTGACCGACCTGGTGTTCTTCGCGGAGGAGCCGGTGGGGGCGCTGGCGTACCTGGAGGAGAGCCAGGGCATCGCGTGACCCCCGGGTGATGCGAGCATGGCGGCATGGCTACACATGTGATCACCGGGGCGGGCTCGGGCATCGGCGCGGCGGTGGCCCGCCGTCTGCACGCGCGCGGAGACGAACTCGTGCTCCACGCGCGCGACGCGGGCCGTGCGAAGGAGCTGGCGGCGGAGTTCCCCGGGGCGAGGACCCTCGTCGGAGACCTGTCCGACCCGGACAAGCTGTCCTGGGCCTTCTCCCACCAGACGCTTCCCGACCGGGTCGACTCCCTGCTGCACATCGCCGGGGTGGTCGACCTGGGGCCGGTCGGTGACCTGACCCCCAAGTCCTGGCGTCACCAGCTCAACGTCAACCTGATCTCCCCGGCCGAGCTGACCCGCCACTTCCTGCCCCAACTCCGCACCGCGCGCGGGCACGTGGTGTTCGTCAACTCGGGTGCGGGCCTGCGGGCCAGCGCGGAGTGGTCGGCCTACGCCGCCTCCAAGCACGGCCTGAAGGCCCTCGCGGACTCGCTGCGCAACGAGGAGCACGCCAACGGCGTCCGCGTCACCTCCGTGTACCCCGGCCGCACGGCGAGCCCCATGCAGGCCAAGGTCCACCAGCAGGAGGGCAAGGAGTACGACCCCGCGGAGTGGATCGACCCCGAGTCCGTCGCCACGACCATCCTCACGGCGATCGACCTGCCCAGGGACGCGGAGATCAACGACCTGACGGTGAGGCCGGGACGGTGACCGGATTCGCCTTCGCGCCCGCCACCGGCGTGGGCTCCCTGCCCGGCGGCGACGCCAGGGAGGCCGCCAGGACGGCCACCGGTTCCTTCGAGGACTTCCCGTTCCTGCCCGAGCTGCCCGCGCGCGGGCCCGGCGCGGACATGATCGGGCGGACCGCCGGGATGCTCGTCGAGATGTACGCGCGCGTCGAGCCCAGCGGATGGCGGATCGGGGACCGGCCGGGCCGGGACACCAAGCGTGCCCGGTCCTGGCTCGGTGAGGACCTGGACGCCCTGGAGGAGTTCACCCAGGGGTACGAGGGCCTGCTCAAGGTGCAGGCCGTCGGCCCCTGGACCCTCGCCGCCGCACTGGAGCTGAGGAACGGCGAGGCCGCCCTCGGCGATCCCGGCGCCTGCCGCGACCTCGCCGCCTCCCTCGCCGAGGGGCTGCGCGACCATCTCGCGGAGGTACAGCGCCGCGTCCCCGGCGCCCGGCTCGTCCTCCAGCTCGACGAGCCCTCCCTCATCGCCGTGCTCCGCGGACAGATCAGGACCGCCAGCGGCTACCGCACCCACCGCGCCGTCGACCGGCAGGTCATCGAGTCGACTCTCCGCGACGTCGTCGGGGTTCACGCCGGCGGCCCCGTCGTGGTCCACTCGTGCGCACCGGACGTCCCGTTCGCCCTCCTGCGCAGGGCGGGTGCGGCGGCGATCTCCTTCGACTTCGGCCTTCTCACCGAGCGTGACGACGACGCGATCGGTGAGGCGGTGGAGAGCGGCACCCGGCTCTTCGCCGGTGTCGTGCCCGGCACGGACACGGCATTGTCAGACCCTGCCGGTAGCGTCATGGGTGTCAGGACGCTGTGGCGCAGGTTGGGGCTGCATCCGGGGCTTCTCGCGGAGACGGTCACGCTCACTCCGGCGTGCGGGCTCGCGGGGGCCTCCCCGAGTTACGCGCGGACGGTGCTCGCCCACTGCGCCCAGGCGGCGAGATCCCTCGCGGACAACCCAGAGTAACGGGAGGACAACACGGTGGCCGGCGACAAGCAAGCGGAGACGACGGTGCCCGCGGAGGCACGGGAGCAGCACGCGAAGCTCGCTGAGCAGATCGAGGAGCACCGCTTCCGGTACTACGTGAAGGACGCTCCGGTCGTCAGCGACGCGGAGTTCGACAAGCTCCTGCGGTCGCTCGAGGCGCTGGAGGAGGAGTACAGCGAGCTGCGGACGCCGGATTCGCCGACGCAGAAGGTCGCGGGGGCCTATGAGACGGAGTTCACCTCCGTCGAGCACCGCTCCCGCATGCTCTCCCTCGACAACGCCTTCAACGACGAGGAGTTGGCGGCCTGGGCCGAGCGCGTCGCCAAGGATGTCGGCACCTCCGACTACCACCTCCTGTGCGAGCTGAAGGTCGACGGTCTCGCCGTCAACCTGACGTACGAGCAGGGCCGTCTCGTCCGGGCGGCGACCCGGGGCGACGGCCGCACCGGCGAGGACATCACGCCCAACGTCCGGACCATCGCGGAGATCCCGGACCGGCTCACCGGTGACAAGGTCCCCGACCTCGTGGAGATCCGCGGCGAGGTCTACTTCCCGATGGAGAAGTTCGAGGAGCTCAACGCCCGTCTGATCGAGGCCGGTGACAAGCCCTTCGCCAACCCGCGCAACGCGGCGGCCGGTTCACTGCGCCAGAAGGACCCGCGCGTCACCGCCACCCGCCCGCTCCACATGGTCGTGCACGGCATCGGTGCCCTGGAGGGCTTCGACGGCATGACCCGCCTCTCCCAGGGCTACGACCTGCTCAAGACCTGGGGCCTGCCCACCGCACAGCACAACAAGGTGGTCGACGGCCTCGACGGCGTGCGGGAGTTCATCGCGTACTTCGGCGAGAACCGGCACTCGGTGGAGCACGAGATCGACGGCGCGGTCGTCAAGCTGGACGAGATCCGTCTCCAGGGGCGTCTCGGCTCCACGGCCCGCGCGCCCCGCTGGGCGATTGCATACAAGTACGCGCCGGAAGAGGTGAACACCAAGCTGATCGACATCAAGGTCGGCGTCGGTCGCACCGGTCGCGTCACGCCGTACGCCCAGGTCGAACCCGTCACGGTCGCGGGCTCCGAGGTCGAGTTCGCCACGCTGCACAACCAGGAGGTCGTCAAGGCGAAGGGCGTCCTCATCGGTGACACCGTGGTGATCCGCAAGGCCGGTGACGTCATCCCGGAGATCCTCGGCCCGGTGGTGGACCTGCGCGACGGCAGCGAGCGCGCCTTCGTGATGCCGGCCGAGTGCCCGGAGTGCGGGACGCCGCTGAAGCCCATGAAGGAGGGGGACATCGACCTGCGGTGCCCCAACGCGCGCACCTGCCCCGCGCAGTTGAGGGAGCGCGTCTCCTACCTCGCCGGGCGCGAGTGCCTGGACATCGAGCACTTCGGCGATGTGGCGGCGGCCGCGCTCACCCGCCCGCTGGAGCCGGCCGACCCGCCGCTCGTCGACGAGGGCGACCTCTTCGACCTCACCGTGGAGAAGCTGCTCCCGATCAAGGCGTACGTCCTCGACCAGGACAGCGGCCTGCCCAAGCGTGATCCGAAGACGGGCGAGGAGAAGGTCGTCACCGTCTTCGCCAACCAGCAGGGCGAGCCGAAGAAGAACACGCTCGCCCTGCTGAAGAACATCGAGGAGGCCAAGAGCCGTCCGTTCGCCCGCTTCCTCAACGGGCTCTCGATCCGCCATGTCGGTCCGGTCGCCGCCCAGGCGCTGGCCCGTGAGTTCCGCTCGATCGAGCGGATCGAGCAGGCGACGGAGGAGGAGCTGGCCGGCACCGACGGCGTGGGTTCGATCATCGCCAAGTCCCTCAAGGAGTGGCTGGCCGAGGACTGGCACCGCGAGATCGTCCGCAAGTGGAAGGCGGCCGGAGTCTCCTTCGAGGAGGAGAGCTCCGGCGAGGACGAGGGCCCCCGCCCCCTCGAAGGCCTCACCGTCGTCGTGACCGGCACTCTGGAGCGCTTCACCCGTGACGCCGCGAAGGAGGCTTTGCAAACTCGGGGTGCGAAAGTGACCGGTTCTGTTTCGAAGAAGACGTCTTTCGTCGTTGTGGGTGACAATCCAGGTTCGAAGTACGACAAGGCGATGCAGCTGAAGGTGCCGGTTCTGAACGAGGACGGCTTCGACGTCCTGCTGGAACAGGGCCCCGAGGCGGCCGCCGAAGTCGCGCTTCCGACCGAGGAGTAGGACGGAGTAGCGGTTGAAGGCCACCCGATCGGCGCATACCAGATGCATACGGGTGGCCGGGGCGCATTCGGGCAACCGTCGACGACCGCTGCCCGTGGAAGCCTTCTGCGGCCTACTGTTGAGATGTGCGCCTGCCGTGCCCAGCTGCGGTTGGGGCAACCCCTTGCTCCTCGAGAGCAGGGGGAAGGGCTTTCCAACGCGGCGCCGTAGAGGGTTTGTCGGGCAACTGGCCGCGTGGCGTGGGCACCGCCGGCTGTGAGAGGGACGGGAATGGAACCGACCGAGAGCGCCGCCCCGGACTCACGGCTGCGCCGACTGACGGGCGCCTGGCGGGGGAGCCGGTGGCCGACGCGGTCCGCGAACCGTCCGGGCGAGGAGGGGCGCGCCCTCGGACCGTACTCGGCGGCGGGCGGACGCAACGCCGTACAGCTCGCCGAACACACCCCCGGACTGCCGGGCTCCGGGCCCGAGCGGCATCTGTCCTGGCCCGCGCTGCCCACCGGGGTCGTCGCGGCGGCCGGGTTCGTGCTCGGCGCCGGCTTCTACCGCGCCTTCACCGGGGGCCACGCGCTCTTCCCGTCCGGCACCGTCGGCTGGTCCCTGGCCGTGCTGACCGGCGTCATCGTCGGCCACCTGGTCGCGCTGGGCCGCGCCCGCTGGTGGGGCGGCACCGGCTCGGGCGCCGCCCTCACCCTCGCCGTACTGATGCTGTACGGCTGGGTGCCCGCCGGGATGGTCAGCCTCACCGTCGTCGTCCTGGTCGGCATAGCCAGGCGGAACCGCTGGCGACAGGGCGTCCTGCACGGCGCGGTGGACATCCTGGGCATCGGCGCCGGCGCCCTGGTGCTGGCCGCCTTCGGCCGGGTCCCGTCCGTCGAGGCCCCCTGGAACCCCGACACCTGGACGTTCTACACCGCCCCCGAGGTGCTCCTCGTCGCGGCCGCCTACCTCGCGGTCACCCGCACCCTGCTGTGGTACCTGCACGCCCCGCGCACCGGCGGCCTGCCCACCGTGGCCCGCACCGCCCTCGTCAGACAGGGCCTGGTCGCGGTCGCGCTGCTCGGCATCGCACCGCTGGTCTGCGTCGTCGCCGTCGCCAAACCGGTGCTGCTGCCGCTCTTCTCGATCCCGCTCATCGCCCTCGACTCCACCCTGTGGATAGCCAGGGCCCGGGCGGAGGAGCAGCTGCGCGATCCGCTGACCGGGCTCCCCAACCGGCAGTGGCTCCTCGAACGGATCTGGACCGCCCTGGACGACGCCGAGCGCATCGGCGCCCGGGCCGCCCTGATGCTCATCGACCTCGACCGCTTCCGGTCGGTCAACGACACCCTGGGCCACCTGGCCGGTGACCGGCTGCTCCTCCAGATAGCCGACCGGTTGCAGGCGGCCCTGCCGCGCGGGGCGGAGGCCGCACGGCTCGGCGGTGACGAGTTCGCCGTCTTACTGCCCGTCGCCGACTCCACGACGTCCGCGACCCGGGTGGCCCGCAATCTCGTCGCCGCCCTCAGCTCCCCGCTCGACCTCGACGGGCTCACCCTCGTCCTGGAGGCCAGCGCCGGCGTCGCCGTCTTCCCCGACCACGCCCTGGACGCCGAAGGGCTGCTGCGCCGCGCGGACGTGGCGATGTACCAGGCGAAGCGGGACCGTACGGGCGTCGAGGTGTACGAGTCCAAGCGGGACTCCAACACCCCCGACCGCCTCGGTCTGCTGGGCGACCTGCGGCGCGCGCTGGACGCGCACGAGGTCCAGCTGCACTACCAGCCCAAGGTCCGCTTCGACGGACAGGTGGCGGGCCTGGAGGCCCTCGTCCGGTGGGTGCACCCGGAGCGCGGGAAGGTGCCGCCGGACGAGTTCATCGCCATCGCCGAGTCGTCGGGGCTGATGCCGCACCTCACGGAGTACGTCCTCGACACCGCGCTCGCCCAGGTCGCCGTATGGCGCGCCCAGGGCCTGTACGTCCCGGTCGCGGTCAATGTCTCCCCGCGCGACGTCCACACCCCCGGCTTCGCCGGCTCCGTCGCCGCCCGGCTGGCCCGGCACGGCGTCCCCGCGGGCTCGCTCCAGCTGGAGATAACCGAACACGTGCTCCTGGAGGACCCGCAGCGCGCCGCCGACACCCTCGCCGGGCTGACCGGGCACGGCGTGAAGATGTCCCTGGACGACTTCGGCACGGGCTACTCGTCGCTGGTGCATCTGCGTCGGCTGCCGGTCAGCGAGCTGAAGATCGACCGTTCCTTCGTCGCCCGGCTGGCCATCGACACCGAGGACGCGGAGATCGTGCGCTGCACGGTCGACCTCGCACATTCGCTCGGCCTGCTGGTCGTCGCGGAGGGCGTGGAGGACGACGAGACCTGGGAGCGGCTGCGCGACCTGGGCTGCGACGCCGTGCAGGGCTGGCTGGTCGCGGCGGCGATGCCGGCCGAGGAGACGACGGCGTGGCTGCGGGCGCGGGGATCGCGGGGGTGGCAGCGGCCACGGGCGGCTCTGCCGGCGGCCGCCGCCGACGAGTGACTCGCCCCTGAAGGGGCCTGGTCCTCAGACGCCGGACGGGCTGACAGGCAAACCGTTTCACGGGCACAGTGCGCCGCCCCATAGGATTGGCCCCAAACCACACGCACTCACCCCAGAGGATCGCTGCATGCCTGGCATCACGCGCGAGGAGGTCGCCCACCTCGCACGGCTGGCGCGTCTGGAGCTGAAGCCCGAAGAGCTCGAGCACTTCGCGGGACAGCTGGACGACATCATCGGCGCGGTCGCACGCGTCAGTGAGGTCGCCGACCAAGACGTACCGCCGACCTCGCACCCGCTCCCGCTGACGAACGTCATGCGCGCGGACGAGGTCCGTCCGTCGCTCACCCCCGAGCAGGCGCTCTCCGGCGCCCCGGCCCAGGAGCAGCAGCGTTTCAAGGTGCCGCAGATCCTGGGGGAGGACTAACCGCCATGACGGACAACGTCAACATCATCAAGCTCACCGCCGCCGAGACCGCCGCGAAGATCGCCTCCGGCGAGCTCACCGCGGTCGAGGTGACCGAGGCCCACCTGGCCCGTATCGAGGCCGTCGACGAGAAGGTGCACGCCTTCCTGCACGTCGACCGCGAGGGCGCGCTGGCGCAGGCCCGTGCCGTCGACGAGAAGCGCGCCAAGGGCGAGAAGCTCGGCCCGCTGGCCGGCGTCCCGCTCGCGCTGAAGGACATCTTCACCACCGAGGGCATCCCGACGACCGTCGGTTCGAAGATCCTCGAGGGCTGGATCCCGCCGTACGACGCCACCCTCACCAAGCGGCTCAAGGCCGCCGACGTCGTCATCCTCGGCAAGACCAACATGGACGAGTTCGCCATGGGGTCGTCGACGGAGAACAGCGCCTACGGGCCCACCGGCAACCCCTGGGACCTCACCAAGATCCCCGGCGGCTCCGGCGGCGGCTCCTCCGCCGCGCTCGCCGCGCACATGGCCCCCCTCGCCATCGGCACCGACACCGGCGGCTCCATCCGCCAGCCGGCGTCCGTCACCGGCACGGTCGGCGTCAAGCCGACGTACGGCGCGGTCTCCCGCTACGGCATGGTGGCGTTCAGCAGCAGCCTCGACCAGGGCGGGCCCTGCGCCCGTACGGTCCTGGACGCGGCGCTCCTGCACGAGGTCATCGCCGGACACGACCCGCTGGACTCGACGTCGATCGACGCGCCCGTCCCGCCGGTCGTCGAGGCCGCCCGCAACGGCAGCGTCGAGGGCATGCGCGTCGGCGTCGTCAAGCAGTTCCGCGGCGAGGGCTACCAGGCCGGTGTCATCCAGCGCTTCGACGAGTCCGTCGCGCTGCTGAAGGAGCTGGGCGCCGAGATCGTCGAGCTGGACTGCCCCTCCTTCGACCTCGCCCTGTCGGCGTACTACCTGATCGCGCCGTCCGAGTGTTCGTCCAACCTCGCCCGCTTCGACGGCCTGCGCTACGGCCTCCGTACGGGCGACGACGGCACCCACTCGGCCGAAGAGGTCACCTCCCTCACCCGTGAGGCGGGCTTCGGCCCCGAGGTGAAGCGCCGCATCATGCTCGGCACGTACGCGCTGTCGAGCGGGTACTACGACGCCTACTACGGCTCTGCCCAGAAGGTGCGCACGCTCATCACGCGCGACTTCGAGAAGGCCTTCGAGCAGGTCGACGTCATCGTCTCCCCGACGACGCCCACCACCGCCTTCCCGATCGGCGAGCGCGCCGACGACCCGATGGCGATGTACCTGGCCGACCTGTGCACCATCCCGACCAACCTCGCGGGCAACGCGGCCATGTCGCTGCCCTGCGGTCTCGCCCCGGAGGACAACCTCCCGGTCGGCCTGCAGATCATCGCCCCGGCTTTGAAGGACGACCGGCTGTACAAGGTCGGCGCCGCCGTCGAGGCCGCCTTCGTGGAAAGGTGGGGGCACCCGCTTCTCGAGGAGGCACCGTCGCTGTGAGCGCACTGACCAAGGCCAAGGGCTTCAAGAAGTCCAAGTCCGGCACGTACCTGTCCATCGCCGGGACCGCGTTCGGCGCGATCGGCGTCGCCAAGCGGCTCAAGAAGGCCCGCGCCGACAAGGACACCCTGGTCCTGATCGACGCCACCGTGTCCGCCGTCGCCATCGTCACCGGCCTCGCCATCCTGTACCGCGAGCTGAAGCGGCTGGGCGACGACGACGTCCTGCTGGGCTGAGAGGGAAGTTTCACCGTGACCACCACGACCGACCTGGTGTCGTACGAGGACGCTCTCGCGTCGTACGACCCCGTCATGGGCCTTGAGGTCCATGTCGAACTCGGCACCAAGACCAAGATGTTCTGCGGCTGTTCGACCGAACTCGGTCAGGACGCCAACACGCAGACCTGTCCCGTCTGCCTCGGCCTGCCCGGCGCGCTCCCGGTCGTCAACGCGACCGGAGTCGAGTCGGCGATCAAGATCGGTCTCGCGCTGAACTGCGAGATCGCCGAGTGGTGCCGCTTCGCCCGGAAGAACTACTTCTATCCGGACATGCCGAAGAACTTCCAGACCTCCCAGTACGACGAGCCGATCGCCTTCAACGGCTACCTCGACGTCCAGCTGGAGGACGGCGAGACCTTCCGTGTGGAGATCGAGCGCGCCCACATGGAGGAGGACACCGGCAAGTCGACCCATGTGGGCGGCGCGACGGGCCGTATCCACGGCGCCTCGCACTCGCTCCTGGACTACAACCGTGCCGGCATCCCGCTCATCGAGATCGTCACCAAGCCGATCGAGGGCGCGGGCGAGCGCGCTCCCGAGGTCGCCAAGGCGTACGTCCGTGAGCTGCGCGAGGTCATCAAGGCGCTCGGCGTCTCGGAGGCCCGCATGGAGATGGGCCAGATGCGCTGCGACGTGAACCTGTCGCTGCGCCCGCACGGCCGCGAGAAGTTCGGCACGCGCTCCGAGACGAAGAACGTCAACTCGCTGCGTTCCGTGGAGCGTGCGGCCCGCTTCGAGATCCAGCGGCACGCCGCGGTGCTGAGCAGCGGCGGCACGATCATCCAGGAGACCCGGCACTTCCACGAGGACACGGGGTCCACGACCTCGGGCCGGGTGAAGGAGGAGGCCGAGGACTACCGGTACTTCCCGGAGCCGGACCTGGTCCCCGTGGCCCCCTCGCGCGAGTGGGTCGAGGAGATCCGCGCCGGTCTGCCGGAGCTGCCGCTGGTCCGCCGCAACCGTCTCCTCGCGGAGTGGGGCATCTCGGCCATCGAGATGCAGGCGATCCTGAACGCCGGTGCGCTGGACCTGATCGTCGCCACGATCGACGCCGGTGCCGACGCCGCCTCCTCCCGCAAGTGGTGGATGGGCGAACTGGCCCGCAGCGCCAACGAGTCGGGCAAGGCGCTCGACGAGCTCGCGATCACCCCGGCGCAGGTCGCCCGGGTCACCGAGCTCGTCTCCAAGGGCGACCTCAACGACAAGCTGGCCCGCCAGGTCATCGAAGGCGTCCTCGCGGGCGAGGGCACCCCGGACGAGGTCGTCGAGAAGCGCGGTCTGAAGGTCGTCTCCGACGAGGGTGCCCTCGGCACCGCCGTCGACGAGGCCATCGCCGGCAACCCGGGCATCGCCGACAAGATCCGCTCCGGCAAGGTCGCCGCGGCCGGCGCCCTGGTCGGCGCGGTCATGAAGGCGACCCGCGGTCAGGCCGACGCGGCCCGCGTCAAGGAACTGATCCTGGAGAAGCTGGGCGTCAGCGAAGGCTGAGACCCGTCGTGGGCAGGGCCCCGGAGGACGTACCTCCGGGGCCCCGCTGTCACTTACGGCGTCCCACGACCCGCGCGAAACCGAGCACATGCTCGACGTCGGCGTGCATCAGGTCGACCGACCAGCGCGCCATGTCCGCCATGAACTCGCTCGGGCTCTCCGTGGCGCACACCTCGCTCCACAGCAGCCAGTCGCGCCGGCCGTCCTCCTGCCAGTCGGCCGTCTCCACCGCCACGGCCCCGCTGCGCGTCCACAGCCGCCGCCACCAGGCGGGGGAGTGGAACGCCCAGAAACCGGGGTCCTTCTCCCAGTACTCCTTCAGATGCGCCGGAGGCTCGTCGCCCTCCAGTTCCTCCCGAAGCGCCGGTACGACGATCCCGATCCGCCCGCCCGGCTTCAACAGCCGCGCCAGCGTGGGCAGATACAGGTCGTTCGTGCCGAAGTACTGATACGCGTCGACGGAGACGATCGCGTCGAACGTGCCCTCGCCGAACGGCAGGTCGTGCGCCTCGGCGTACACCGGCAGCACACGGTCGGCGACACCCGCCTCGGCGACGCGTACGGCATTGTCGTCGGCCTTGATCCACAGGTCGGCGGCGGTGACCTGGACGTCGTACTCCTTGGCGAGGAACACGGACGTCATGGCGCGGCCGCAGCCCAGGTCGAGGACGCGGGCGCCGGGGCGCAGGTTCTCCAGCCCCAGCGCGGGCGCCAGCCACTCCAGCAGCCACAGCGCGTTCGGGCCCATCTGGTTCTCGATGACCCAGCGGACGTCGTAGCCGTTGCTGCGCGGGTAGCGGGCCTGGGTCAGCCGCTGGACGAGGTCCTCATCCGAGGTCCTCGGGGTGATGTCTGACATCGGTGAACGGGCTCCTTGAGTCCTTCGTAGGGAAGAGAGATGCGTAGGAGCTCGGTCGGACCTTCAAACAATGCACCTGCTTGGGCCAGGGGCGTAGGCGCCCGGGATTCTCAGCCGGACACGCTACGCTCGCCCGCCATGAACGCGCACCAGGATTCCGAGTCCGACATACAGGAGGAGTACGACGACGAGGTGCTGGACGCCCGGCGGGCCCGCTGGACGGCGTCCGGCACCGGGGCGCTGCTGGCCCTCGCGGGCCTGGCCGCGTCGGCGCTCCGGCTGAGCGGAGCCGCCCCCACGCTGGTGCCGGCCGCCTACGCCTCCGGCGCCGTGATGTGCGCGCTCGCGGCGGTCCTCGGCTCCCGGGGACGCACCCGCAGGGCGCTGTGGCTGCTGATCGCCGGCGTGATGGTGATGGCGCTGGGCGACCAGTTCGACTGAGGTGACAGAGAGGACGTTACTGTCCTGTGATCTGTCTCCCACTCCTGTGAATAAACGCACGAATGCGGTAAACGATCATTTCTGGCTGCAAGAGTGGTCTCCGCATTGCTCATGCGTTCTTTGCGGGCCGTTCATCTCATCGACGACTGTTCCCGGTCAAAGATCCACAAATCCACCCGGGAGCACGTTCCGTGGCAGCCCTCGCACGCTGGTGTGTCCAGCGCCGCCTCGTCGCCGTCCTGCTGTGGCTCCTCGCCCTCGGCGGGGTGACCGCAGCCGCCGTGGCCACCGGCTCGGCGTACTCGAACGACTACGAGGTCCCCGGCACCGAGTCCGGCCGCGCGACCCAGCTGCTCCAGGAGGGCTTCCCCGAGCTCGGCGGTGACAGCGACACCGTCGTCTGGCACACCACGTCCGGCACGGTCCGGGCCTCCGCGGTCGAACAGACCATGACCCGGACCCTCGACGAGATCGCCGAGCTGCCGGGAGTGGCCGCCGTCGTCAGTCCGTACGACGAGCAGGGCGCCGGCCGGATCAGCGAGAACGGCCGTACCGCGTACGCCACCGTCACCTTCGACGACCGGGTCGAGGACATCGACAAGGGCGAGGCGCAGGCCGTCGTCGACACCGCCAAGGAGGCCGCGAGCGACGGGCTCCAGGTGGAGCTGGGCGGCAGCGCCATCGCGCTCACCGAGTCCTCGGGCGGACATCTCGCCGAGGCCGTCGGCGTGCTCGTCGCCGCGGTCGTGCTGTTCCTCGCCTTCGGCTCGCTCGCCGCCTCACTGCTGCCCATCGCCACCGCGCTGGTCAGCGTCGGCACGGCGTACGCCGGGATCGTGCTGCTCGGGCACGCCATGACCGTCGCCGACTTCGCCCCCATGCTCGGCATGCTGATCGGGCTCGGCGTCGGCATCGACTACGCCCTGTTCATCGTCACCAGACACCGGCGCGGACTGAAACGCGGGCTCGACGTCGCCGAGTCGATCACCAACGCCGTCGCGACCACCGGACGGGCGGTCGTCTTCGCGGGTGCCACCGTTTGCATCGCCCTGCTGGGCATGCTGATCCTCCGGCTGAGCTTCCTCAACGGCGTCGCCATAGCCGCCTCGCTCACCGTCGTCCTCACCGTCGCGGCCTCCGTCACCCTGCTGCCCGCCCTGCTCTCCCTCATCGGCATGCGCGCCCTCAGCAGGCGCGAGCGACGGCACCTGGACGAGCACGGGCCCCAGCCCGAGCTGCCGACCGGGCTCGCCGCACGCTGGTCGGCGTTCGTGGAACGGCACCCCAAGCTGCTCGGCGCGGTCGCCCTGGTCGTCATGACCGTCCTGGCCCTGCCCACGCTGGGGCTGCACCTGGGCACCTCCGACCAGGGCAACAACCCGAAGGCGTCCACCACCCGCCAGGCCTACGACCTGCTCGCCGACGGCTTCGGCCCCGGTGTCAACGGCCCGCTGACCCTGGTGACCCCCATCGACGGCGCCGAGGACAAGCTCCTCCTCGACAACCTCGACGCCACCATCCGCACCACCGAGGGCGTCGCCTCGTCGACCCCGGTGACCTACGACGCGGGCGGGGACATCGGGTACTTCACGATCGTCCCGGAGTCGTCCCCGCAGTCCCAGAAGACCAGCGACCTCGTCGACCGGCTGCGCGGCGAGGTGCTGCCGCGCGCCGAGACCGGCACCTCGCTCGACATCCAGGTCGGCGGTGTGACGGCGTCGTACGACGACTTCGCCGAGGTGATCGTCGGCAAGCTCCCCCTGTTCGTCGGCGTCGTCATCGGCCTGGGCTGTCTGCTGCTCCTGCTCGCCTTCCGGTCCGTCGGCATCCCGCTGAAGGCCGCCGCGATGAACGTCGCCGCGGTCGCCGCCGCCTTCGGGATCGTCGTCGCGATCTTCCAGTGGGGCTGGGGCAGCGAGCTCCTGGGCCTCGGCCGGGCGGGACCGATCGAACCCTTCCTGCCGGTGATCATGGTGTCCGTGCTCTTCGGGCTCTCCATGGACTACCAGGTCTTCCTGGTCAGCCGGATGTACGAGGAGTGGCTGGAGACCGGTGACAACCGACGGGCCGTCCGCGTCGGCCTCGCCGAGACCAGCCGGGTGATCAACTCCGCCGCGGTCATCATGATCTCGGTCTTCCTCGCCTTCGTCCTCAGCGGCGACCGCGTGATCGCCATGTTCGGCATCGCGCTCGCCGCCGCTGTCGCCCTCGACGCCTTCGTTCTCCGTACGCTGCTCGTCCCCGCCCTCATGCATCTGCTCGGCGGCGCCAACTGGTGGCTGCCGGGCTGGCTGGACCGCCGGATGCCGCGCATCAGCATCGAGCCGCCCGAATGCCGCGCCGCCCATGAAAGGGTGGACGCCGTCGTGGCGGAGCTGGAGAGGGAGCGGGACGAGGATGTACGCGATATCGCTGGGTGACGGTGCCGAACTGCGGCCGCTGGAGCCCTGGCACGCCGAGGAGTTCCTGGCGAACCTGGAGCGCGGCCGGGAGTTCATCGGGCAGTTCATCGCCTTCGGCTCCCAGGTCGTCGACGTCGAGTCCGCGCGCGAGACCCTCCAGCGCTACGCCCAGATGCGCGCCGACGACACCGGCGGCTACCACGGCATCTGGCTGGACGGAAAACTCGTCGGCGGGGTCCTCACCCTCAACTTCGACGCGGCGCAGGGCAATTGCGAGGTCGGCTGCTGGCTGGAGCCCGCCGCCACCGGACGCGGGCTGATCACCCGGGCGATGCGGTTGCTCATCGACTGGGTGATCGAGGAACGCGGCGCCCACCGGATCGAATGGGTCGCCGCCGCCGGGAACACCCCCAGCCTGAACGTGGCCCGGCGCCTCGGGATGACCCGCGACGGCGTCCACCGTCAGGCGCACCTCTATGGTGGGAAGCGGCACGATCTCGAGGTTTGGTCGGTGCTGGCGCCCGAGTGGCGTGAGGCACGCACGCGTGCCGCTCACAACGATCATTAAGAGACCTCTCAGACTGCGTCCGTACGGTGCGAGGTATGGGAACCAAGACTGCTGACGAGACCGGGGCCGAGACGGGCCCCGAGGCCAGGACCGACGAGGAGAAGGTGGACGTCACGAAGAGCGACGCCGTGGGCGCCGACGAGGTGACCGAGGCCGAATCCGCGCCCGGGACCGAGGTCGACGACGCCGAGGACGGCGACGAGGCCGAGGTCCTGGAGGGCCTCGCCGAGGACGGGAAGGAGGGCCCGTCCGGCGTCGGCCAGGGTGCGGCCGCCGTCGTGTCCGCGGTGCTCGGTCTGGTCTCCCTCACCGGTGGCTGGATCGGTACGGTCGCCGCCGCCCGCGAGACCCTCGTGGGCCAGCTGGAGACGGCGTCGACCGCGACCGTCGCCACACAGGTCAAGGAGATCTACGGCGACGCCTGGCAGACCTCCGCGCTGTGGGCCGGCTTCTTCGCGCTGGCCGCGCTGATCGTGGGCGTCTTCGTGCTGGCCCGGCCCGCCTTCGGGGCGCCCGGCAAGCCGCAGGCCCCGTGGATCAAGTCGGTCGGCTGGGCGGGTGTCTCGCTCGGGGTCATCGGCCTGCTCCTGGCCGTCCTCAAGTACACCGACGTCCTGCTCGGACTGCCGTCCACGAGCTGAATCACCGCAGGTCACCAAGGGGTCTTAGGCCCGCCGTAAGCACCTTACGCGGCGCCTGAGGCCCCTTGGGCACGTCTAAGGCCCCCACGGCGTCCGAAGATGCGGAACTCTCCCGATGTGGCGGACCCGCCTCGGAGACGAAGGTTGAGGCATCGCAGAAAGCGAAGCACGAAACCGACTCTCCCAAGGGGACACCATGTATGAGTACGAGCTCTCCCAGCTTCGCTCCGCCGACCTGCTCCGTCAGGCCCAGCAGGAGCGACTGGCCCGCGAGGCGGTCCGCGGCCGTCGCGCCGCCCGCCGCGAGGCAGCCGGCCACGAGACCGAGGGCGAGGTGCATACCGGGCGCACCCGCCGGCTCCGGTTCCTGCGCGCCGCGTGAACGCGGGGGAGGGGGACGGCCGCCCGCCGACCGAGGCGGCCGTCCCCCCGAACACCGACACACACCAGCGAATCGACGCCGTCCCGCACGCAGGGGCGGCGTCGCGGGGTG
This sequence comes from Streptomyces sp. NPDC001536, assembly GCF_042894505.1. NCBI lineage: Bacteria > Bacillati > Actinomycetota > Actinomycetes > Kitasatosporales > Streptomycetaceae > Streptomyces > Streptomyces sp. NPDC001536. Next base: position 261,262 of record NZ_JBIAVQ010000014.1, on the reverse strand, counting down.
TCACAGGGAAGGCCGGGGCGGCAGTGGAGTCCGTGGTGGGGGAGACGGGGGTGGCACCGAGGCCCGAGCTGACGGAAGCGGGTGCGGTGGCCAGGTCCGGGGTTCCCTCGGCGAGGGACGCCGCCAGGACCGCAGTCCCGCCGAAGGGGGCGGTGCCCGGCGGTGTCGTGCCGTCGGCCGGGGCGGCGTCCGAGCGCCCGCGCCCCGCGAAAACCGGTGCCGTGCTGTCGGACACCCGTGCGATGCTCGGGCCCGTGGAGACCAGGTCCGTCAGTCCCGTGTTCGTCGGCCGCACCGACGAGCTCACCCAGTTGAACGAGGCACTCGCCCGTGCCGCCGCGGGCGAGCCGCAGGCGTTGCTGATCGGCGGCGAGGCCGGTGTCGGCAAGACCCGTCTCGTCGAGGAGTTCGCCACCGTCGCCGGCGGACAGGGCGCGGTCGTCGCGCTCGGCGGCTGCGTCGAGATCGGCGCCGACGGACTGCCCTTCGCCCCGTTCTCCACCGCGCTGCGTGCCCTGCGCCGCGAACTGCCGGACGAGATGACCGTCGCGGCCGCGGGCCAGGAGGAGGAACTGGCCCGGCTCCTGCCCGAACTGGGCGAGGCACCCTCGGGACGCCACGACGAGCAGAGCATGGCCCGCCTCTTCGAACTCACCGCCCGGGTGCTGGAGCGCCTCGCCGCCGACCGCACGGTCGTCGTCGCCCTCGAAGACCTGCACTGGGCCGACGCCTCCACCCGCCACCTCCTCGCCTACCTCTTCCGCACCCTGCGCACCGGCCGCCTCGTCGTCCTCGCCACCTACCGCGCCGACGACATCCACCGCCGCCACCCGCTGCGCCCCCTGCTCGCCGAACTCGACCGGCTGCGCACCGTCCGCCGCCTCGAACTCGGCCGCTTCAACCGCACCGAGGTCGGCCGCCAGATCGCCGGCATCCTCGCCTCCGAACCCGACCCGGCCACCGTCGACGACATCTTCGAACGCTCCGACGGCAACGCCTTCTTCGTCGAGGAACTCGCCGTCGCCGCCCACGAGGGCTGCTGCACCGGCCTCACCGACACCCTCCGCGACCTGCTCCTGGTCCGCGTCGAGGGACTGCCCGAGAGCACCCAGCGGGTCGCCCGGGTCGTCGCCGAGGGCGGCTCCACCGTCGAGTACCGGCTGCTCGCCGCCGTCGCCGGGCTCGCCGAGGACGACCTCATCGAAGCGCTGCGAGCCGCCGTGAACGCCAACATCCTCATCGCCGCACCCGACGGCGACGGCTACCGCTTCCGCCACTCCCTGGTCCGCGAGGCCGTCAGCGACGACCTGCTGCCCGGCGAGCGCTCCCGCCTCAACCGCCGCTACGCCGAGGCCCTGGAGGCCGACCCCGCGCTCGTGCCCGCCGACGGCCGCGTCATGCGGCTGGCCAGCTACTGGTACCACGCCCACGACGCCGCCAAGGCCCTGCCCGCCGTCCTGGACGCCTCCGTCACCGCCCGCCGCCGGCACGCCTACTCCGAACAACTGCGGCTCCTGGAACGCGCGATGGAGCTCTGGGACACCGCCCCCGAGGACGTCCGGGCCGCCCTGCGCCCCGTCGACTACGCCGAGGTCTACCCCGCCTGCGGCTGCGACCCGGCCACCCCGCTGCGCTACCTCGACCTGATGGCCGAGGCCGCCGTGGCCGGCCGGCTCTGCGGGGAGCGGGAACGCGCCCTGAAGATCACCAAGCGGGCGCTGCACCTCCTGGAGGAGGAGGGCGATCCCCTGCGCAGCGCCTGGTTCTGGGTACAGCGCTCCCGGCTGATCTCGGCGCTGTCCCGGGGCGACGGCTGGGCGGAACTGGCCACCGCCCAGGAGCTGGTACGCGGCCTGCCGCCCTCGGAGGTGCATGCCGAGGTGCTCGCCAACGTCGCCAACTGGTCCATGGTGCACGTCCCCGGTCCCGACGCCTTCTCCGCCGCCGAGCGCGCCGTGGAGTACGCGCGCATGCTCGGCGTCCGCGAGATCGAGATGAACGCCCGGCTCACCCTGGGCAGCCTCATGGTCCACGCCGGTGACATCGACGCGGGCCTGCGCGAGATGCTGGACGTCAAGCGGCAGACGGTCGAGCAGGGTCTGTCCGCCATCGCCGGCCGCGTCTATGTGAATCTCCCGGACGCCCTCGAAGCCGTCGGACGCTCCGCCGAGGCCGTGCCCATCCTGGAGGAAGGGCTCGCCTACACCCGGCAGTACGGCCTCCCGGACAGCGAGGCCTGGGCCTGGGGCAACCTCGCCGAATCCCTGTGCAGCCTGGGCCGCTGGGACGAGGCCGCCGAAGCCTCCGACAACGCCGGGCGCGTCGGGCAGAGCGCCAAGCCCCGCGGCTTCCATGCCCTCCTGCGCGCCGAACTCGCCCTCGCCCGCGGGGACCTGGCCGAGGCCGGTCACCAACTGGCCGCGTCCCGAGGCCACTTCGGCAGCCACGATCGGCCGCCCCAGAACGAGATCCCCCTCGCCCGCGTCGCCATCGGCGTCGCCGCCGGCGAGGGCCGCCTCCTGGACGCCCGCGCCGAACTCGAACGCGCCATGGACACGGGCTTCCCGCCCGACACCCAGCGCTACGCCTGGCCCCTCCTCCTGACCGCCGCCGCCATGGAGGCCGACGCCCTCGGCCTGCCCGCCGCCGACCCCGGCCGCCCCGAACTCCTCGAACGCATCCGCACGGCAGCCAAGCCCCTGGCCACCAACGTCCCCGTCTGGCAGGCCTATGAACGCTGGGTCCGCGCCGAGCTCCTGCGCGCCGAGGGCAAGAGCGACCCCGACGACTGGTCGGAGGTGGCCGCCGCCTTCGAGCGCTTGGACCGCCCCTACGACCTCGCGCGCGTCCGCCACCGCCTCGCCGAGTCCCTCCTGAGCACCGGCGGCGAGGACGAACGCGACCGTGCCACGGAGCTGCTCCGTCTCGCCCACGCCGTCGCCCGCCACCTCGGGGCCCGCCCCCTCGCCGACGCCGTCACCCAGCTCGCCCAGCGCGCCCGCCTCCCCCTGACCCACGCCCCGAAGCGGTCCCAGGTCCCCTCGGCCGATTCCCTCGGCCTCACCGGCCGGGAGCGCGATGTCCTGCGCCTGGTCTCCGCCGGCCGCACCAACCGTCAGATAGCCGAGGAGCTGTTCATCTCCCCGAAGACGGCCAGCGTCCATGTCTCGAACATCCTGGCCAAGCTCGGTGTCTCGGGCAGGGGCGAGGCCGCGGCGGTGGCGCACCGGCTGGGGCTGTTCCCGGCGGAACCGTTCACCGGCCGGACGGCGGGGTGAGGCCCGGCCGGAGCGGGGCCACAGGCTCACCGGTCGGACGAACGGCGCCAGGCTTACGCTGTAAAGGACATCGGCCCAGGGAGGTCCCGTGTTCAACACCTTCGAGGAACTGTTCGCGCCCGGTCGAAAACACACCCAGGACGAACAGAACCGGCTGGCACTGACACGGGAGGACGTCGGTGACAACGACCCGGGACGAGGGCCGATAGACCTCGCGTCCGGCAAGGTCGTCGTCCGGCGGCCCACGCCGGACGAGGACGAGTCCGCCCAGGACTGACGGCCCGGTCAGCTCACCTGCACCTGAAGGATCCGGTCGTCCCCGTCCTTGGGATCACCCCTCCCGTCCGTGTTGCTGGTGACCAGCCACAGCTTGTCGCCGCCCGCCGACACCACGGTGCGCAGCCGGCCGTACTCACTCTCCAGGAACGCCTGCGGGTCGGCCGAGGCCTCCGTGCCCTTCAGCGGGATGCGCCACAGCCGCTGGCCCCTCAGTCCCGCCATCCATATCGAGCCCTCCGCGTAGGCGATACCGCTGGGGGAGGCGTCGTCCGTGGCCCACTGGGCTATGGGGTTGCGGTAGTCGCCGTCGTCGGACCTGCCCTCGACCTCCGGCCAGCCGTAGTTGCCACCCGGCTCGATCGCGTTCAGTTCGTCCCAGGTGTCCTGGCCGAACTCCGAGGCGAACAGCCGCTGCTTGGCGTCCCAGGCCAGGCCCTGCACATTGCGGTGGCCGAACGAGTACACCGGGGAGTCGGGGAACGGATTGCCCGGGGCCGGATCGCCCTCCGGCGTCAGCCGCAGGATCTTGCCGCCGAGAGACTCCTTGTCCTGGGACAGACCGGTGTTGCCGCTCTCGCCCGTGCCCGCGTACAGCATCTTGTCCGGGCCGAAGGCGATCCGCCCGCCGTTGTGGATATAGCCCTTGGGGATGCCCCTGAAGACGGTGTCCGGGGCGCCCAGCTGCTCGCCGGACGGCTTGTCCTCCTCGTAGAGCATGCGGACGATGCGGTTGTCCGAGGCCGAGGTGAAGTAGGCGTAGACCATGTGGTCCGAGGCGTAGTCCGGGGACAGCGCGAGGCCCATGAGCCCGCCCTCACCGGCGGGGGAGACCCCCGGCACCTCGCCCAGCTCGGTCTTCTTCCCGGTCTCCCCGTCGACCCGGGTGATCGTCGCCTCGTCCCGGGAGGAGACCAGCAGATCGCCGTCGGGCAGCGGGGCCAGGCCCCAGGGCGTGTCCAGCCCGGTGGCGGCCGTGCGCAGCACCTTCACCGAACCCTTCGCGGGAGGCGTCTCCTCGGCGGCCTGCTGGGTGGGGGAGGCCGCCGATGTCGTACCGCCGCCCGGTGTCGTACCACCACCCGAGGGCCCGCTGCCGTCGTCCGAGGAACATCCGGCCGTCGCCAGGAGCGCGGTTGCGGCCAACACGGCCGCCACTGCTCGTCGTTGCACGATCTCGGTCCCTTCGACGCGGTGGGTTCTACTGTTCTTACACCGCTCGGGCCTCACAGGTTCCCGATCTCCGGGACCCGAACCACGAGGGGCCCCTCAGCCGCGGGAACCCGTCAGTCCCAAGAACCCCTCAGTCCCAGGATCCCCGCGCCGCCGGCAGCCCCGCCACCTCCGCCAGATCCTGCGCGGACAACCGCAGGTCGGCAGCCCCCGCGTTCTCCGTCACCCAGCGCTCCTGCTTGGCACCCGGGACCGGGACCACATGGCGGCCCCGTGACAGCACCCACGCCAGGGCCACCTGGGCGGGCGTGACGGTGTCGCCGTGGCGGGCGGCGATGCGGCGCAGGCCGACGACGATCGGCTGGTTGGCGGCCATCATCTCCGCGGTGAAGCGGGGGTGGCGGGCGCGGACGTCGTCCGGTTCGAAGCCCTCGCCGGGGGTCAGGGTGCCGGTGAGGAAGCCGTTGCCCAGCGGCATCGCCGCCAGGAAGCCGACGCCACGCGCCTCGCACCACGGCAGCAGCGACTCCAGGGCCTCCGGCGACCACACCGACAGCTCCGCCTCCACCGCGCTCACCGGGAAGACCTGCTGGACCCGCTGAAGCTGGCGGATCGTCGCGTCGTGCAGCCGGGCCCCGGACCGGCGGCCACCGCGCGCACCCACCGCGCACAGCCCCAGCGACCGCACCTTCCCGGCCTGCACCAGCTCCGCCATCGCGCCCCAGGTCTCCTCGACCGGCACCTCGGGGTCGGCCCGGTGCAGCTGGTACAGGTCGATCACGTCCGTCTGGAGCCGCCGCAGCGACGCGTCGCACGCCCGCTTCACATAGCCGGGGCGGCCGTTGGCCACGATGTGCTGCTCGCCGACCAGCAGCCCCACCTTCGTCGACACGAAGGCCTCCCCGCGCCGCTCCTTCAACACCCGCCCCACCAACAGCTCATTGGTGAACGGGCCGTACATGTCGGCCGTGTCCAGCAGTGTCGAACCCAGGTCCAGCGCCCGGTGCACGGCCCTGAACGACTCCTCGCCCCGCTGCCGCGACCCGCTGTAGGCCCAGCTCATCGGCATGCAACCGAGTCCGACATCCCCCACCGCGAGCGCCGCCGCCCCGATCGTCCTGCGCTCCACCTGCTCGTGACCCTCCCTCTTCCGGCACCCCACAACCTAACCTCTGCACCCTCACGCACCTGACATAGCCTCGGACCATGACCGCTGACGTGTGGCTCCCCATCCCGCCGGAAGAGATCGCAGGGCTCCCCGAGGGGCCCCACTACCTTTTCTGGGACGGGGGTGAGGACGGGAAGCAGGAGTTCCCCGGGGACCCGGCCGACTGCGCCGTGTACGTCGTGCCGTACATGAAGCGGCAGCCCGTGAAGGTCCGCCCGCTGAAGGAGATGCGCAACCTGCGGCTCGTCCAGACGCTCACGGCGGGCGTCGACGACGTCCTGGCGCAACTGGACGACATCGTGCCCGGCGTGGACCTGTGCAACGCGCGCGGTGTGCACGAGGCGAGCACCGCCGAACTCGCCCTCACCCTCACACTGGCCTCGCTGCGCGGCATCCCCGGCTTCGTCCGCGCCCAGCAACAGGAGCACTGGCAGGGCGACTTCCACCCGGCGCTCGCCGACAAGTCGGTGCTCATCGTCGGCTACGGCTCCATCGGCGCCGCCATCGAGGACCGGCTCGTACCGTTCGAGGTCGCGCGGGTGGCGCGCGTCGCGCGCTCCGCGCGCACCACGGAGCGCGGACCGGTGCACCCGCTCACCGAACTGCCCGCCCTGCTGCCGGAAGCGGACGTCGTCATCCTCTCCACCCCGCTGAACGACACCACCCGAGGTCTGGTGAACTCCGGTTTCCTGGCCCGGATGAAGGACGGCGCCCTGCTGGTGAACGTCGCGCGCGGGGGCGTCGTCGACACCAAGGCCCTGCTCGCCGAACTGGAGAGCGGCCGGATCACCGCGGCCCTGGACGTCGTCGACCCCGAACCGCTGCCCGCGGGTCACCCGTTGTGGCAGGCGCCCGGCGTGCTCATCAGTCCCCATGTGGGCGGACCGACGTCCGCGTTCCTGCCGCGCGCCAAGCGGCTGCTGGTGGACCAGTTGGGGCGATTCGTGAACCGGGAGCCGCTGCGCAACGTGATCCTTACGACGGGCCCCACAAGCGCTGACATCCGCGGAGCAACAAGCGCGTAATCCGTTTCCGGTACCCTCCGCTACCTTCCGGACGCGGTCCGTGCTCGCATCGCCGCTGGTCGTCACGGAGCGTAGAGGAACTATGTCCCTGAGTGACGAGACTGGTGTATCGTCCCGACAGGGGCTGCGCCGCGCACCGTTCGGCGCCGGGGATGGACATTGCAGACTGTGAGGGGGGCGACGGGCGATGCACGGCCTATGGACGAACGATCCGACGCGGCGAAGCCGCCGACGGCGACCCTGGCGCACGGCCGCGCGCAGACGCGGTCACCACGGCAGCCACAGCTGCCGGCACAGCCATCACCACCGCAGGCACAGCAGCCGCAGGAGGCATGCGCATCCAGCGACCCCGGACTCCCGGGACCCTGGAGCGGCGCGGACCAGGAGGGTTCGGTGAGTTCGCCGCCGCCTCCCACGACCACCCTCAACGGAGCGCTGCGGGCACAGCCTTCGCCAGGGGCGCCGCTACCCCGGCCGCCGGCCTCCGGCAGCCGGGCGAGCCTGGTCCATCAACTCGTACTGGCCCTGGTGTGCGCGGGATACGCCGTCGGTTCCGCGCTCGGCTGGGGCTCTCAGGAAGTCGCTCTGATCATGGGCGACTTCGGGCTGAGCGCCGCGGCGGGCATCGCCGCCGTCTCCTGTTTCCTCTACGCCCGTAACCGCCGGGTCCGCTTTCGACTCGCCTGGATGCTGTTCGCCCTCTCCTCGGCCATGGCGTCCCTGGGCAATCTGGTCTGGGGGTGGTACGAGGTCGTGCTGCAACGGCCCGTGCCCACCCCCAGTTACGCCGACGGGTTCTTCCTGTGCTTCGCGCCGCCCGCCATCGTGGGCCTGCTGGTCCTCGCCAAACGGCCGGTGACGAAGGCCGGTTGGGTCTGTCTCGGACTGGACGCCTGGCTGATCGGCGGCTCGCTGCTCACGCTCTCGTGGAGCCTGGCCCTCGCCCAGGCGGCGCGGTCCGAGGGCTCCAGCGTCTCGCAGACCGCGCTGTCACTGGCGTACCCGCTGCTGGACATCGCCCTGGTCAGCATGGTGCTCGCGCTGCACTTCCGGCGCTCGGCGGTGAACCGTACGGCGGTGAACACCGCGATCGGCGCACTCGCCCTGACCGTCATGTGCGACGCCCTGTTCACCTCGCCGCTGGTCCAGAACGCCTACCGCTCCGGCCAGTTGCTGGACGCGGGCTGGTTCGCCGGCTCGCTCCTCCTCGCGTACGCGCCCTGGGCCGCACCCCGGCCGGGCAGGACGACCACCGAAGGGCAGGACGGAGGGGGGCACACACGCGTGGTCCACGAGCATCTGCCGGGACAGCGCGGCGGCATCCACCACCACGCACCCCCGCAGGGAGGTGATCACAGCCGGTATCCGGCCGCGGGGCCCATCGTCGGCTCCCTGTCCGCGCTCACGCCGTATCTCGCCGCCGCCGTCTGCACGCTGGGCATCCTCTACAACGTCCTCAACGGCCACAGCGTCGACCGCGTGGTGCTCCTCACCGGCGGCACCGTCGTGCTCGCCCTCGTGGTACGTCAGGGCATCATGCTGCTCGACAACATCACCCTCACCCAGGAACTGGCGCAGAAGGAGAACCACTTCCGCTCCCTGGTGCAGGGCTCCAGCGACGTCATCATGATCGCCGCACCCAACGGGATCCTGCGGTACGTCTCCCCGGCCGCCGCCGGCGTCTACGGCTGCCCCGCGGAGGACCTCGTGGGCACCGAACTGGCCAATCTCATCCACCCGGAGGACCTGGGCTGCGTGGTGCACGAGGTGCGCCGCTTCCTCGCCGCCAACCCTCTCGATGAACCCACTACGCGCATCGAGTGCCGCTTCCGGTCCGGCGACGGGGGCTGGCTCAATGTCGAGTCCACCGTCAACCGCCACCACGGCGGCCTCATCTTCAACAGCCGGGACGTGACCGAAAGAGTGCGCCTCCAGGCGCAGCTCCAGCACAACGCCGAGCACGACCCGCTCACCGACCTGCCCAACCGCGCCCTGTTCACCAAGCGCGTCCAGCACGCGCTCTCCGGCCGCCGCGCCTCCGACCGCGGCACCGCCGTCCTCTTCATCGACCTCGACGGCTTCAAGGCCGTCAACGACACGATCGGGCACCAGGCCGGGGACGAGCTGCTCGTCCAGGCCGCGCGCAGACTCCAGGACGCGGTCCGGCACGGCGACACCGCGTCCAGGCTCGGCGGCGACGAGTTCGCGGCCCTGATCGTCGGGGACGGCACCCGTGACCGCAGCGCCCGCGAGCGGCACATCCTGGAGCTCGCGGACCGCCTCAGGATCACGCTCTCCCAGCCCTACCTCATCGACGGCAACGATGTCCGTGTCGCCGCCTCCATCGGCGTCGCGTTCTCGGAGCCCGGCCTCGGCGCGGGCGAGATCCTGCGCAACGCCGACCTGGCCATGTACCGCGCCAAGTCGGCCGGAAAGGGCCGCGTCGAGCTGTACGCGCCCCAGATGCAGCAGGACGTCGTCCGCAAGGCGGAGCTGGCCACGCGGCTGCGTGCCGCGCTGCACGACGGCGAGTTCACGCTGCTGCACCAGCCCGTGGTCTGTCTGGAGGACGGCCGGATCACCTCGGTCGCCGCCCAGGCGCGCTGGCGCTCCTCGCAGGGGGTGCTCTTCACGCCCGCCGAGTTCCTGAGGGTGGCCGAGGACAGTGACAAGACGGCCGAGCTGGGCCGCTGGATGCTGGAGGAGGCCGTCGAGCAGTCCGCCGAGCGTGCCGCGACCGGGCTGACCGTGCCGGTGGCCGTCCGGATGAACGCCCGCCGGCTGCTGGACCGCTCGCTGCCGCTCGGCTCGATCGAGGCCCTGCTGACCCGGCACGGGCTGCCGTCCGGGTCCCTGGTGATCGAGCTGTCCGAGACCGACCCCAGGGTCTCCCTCGACGAGCTGGAACGCCGTCTCGGCGCCCTGCGCAGGCTCGGTGTCCGGATCGCCCTGGACGGCTTCGGGAGCGGATACGCGGCGATCACGGCACTGCGCAGACTCCCCGTCGACGTACTCAAACTCGACCGCAGTCTGGTCGAGGGGGTCGTGGAGTCCGCGCGGCTGCACAAGATCACCAGTGGGCTGCTCAGGATCGCCGGGGACCTCGGGCTCCAGTCCGTGGCCGACGGGGTGGATCTGCCCGAGCAGGTCGTGGCGCTGCGGGCGATGGGGTGCACCCATGGACAGGGGATGGCGTTTTCCGGTCCGTTGGACGAATACCGGCTGCGCCGGGCGCTCGGTTCCGGCCATTATCCGGTACCGCACGGACCCGCGGAGCCCGCGTTCGCGGGGGGCGGTGCGGGGGTGTACACAAGTGGTGTGCCCGCTGTTCTCGGAGGCGGAAGTGCCCTTCGCTCACATAATGAGACTCCCGTCCCACCCGCTTGACACTGGGTGTGCGCCGGGGGGAGGGTCAGTGCCATGCGCACCCGAATTCTCGTACTTGGAAAGCGCGTCGGCTGAGCTGGTGACGTCCGGATCGACCCGGAACTCCCAGCGACCACACGGCGCGCTCCCCTCGCTTGCCTCTTGGCACGAGGGGTTTTTTGTTGCACAGACACCAGGCGTAAAAAGCACCACACCGTACAAATCTCGCAAAAACCCTCAGCATCGAGAAGAGAATGACGATGACCGAGCAGGCCACCGGGGCCCATCCGCAGCCGCGGCCCCGATCCGGAGGACAGCAGTCCGCCCCCGAGCACGTCACGGGCGCGCAGTCCCTCATCCGCTCTCTCGAGGAGGTCGGCGCCGAGACGGTATTCGGCATCCCCGGCGGTGCGATCCTGCCCGCGTACGACCCGCTGATGGACTCCCGGCGGGTGCGCCACGTCCTGGTCCGCCACGAGCAGGGCGCCGGCCACGCGGCCACCGGCTACGCGCAGGCCACCGGCAAGGTCGGTGTCTGCATGGCCACCTCCGGACCTGGTGCCACCAACCTGGTGACCCCGATCGCCGACGCGCACATGGACTCGGTGCCGCTCGTGGCGATCACCGGGCAGGTCGCGTCCAAGGCGATCGGCACGGACGCCTTCCAGGAGGCGGACATCGTCGGCATCACGATGCCGATCACCAAGCACAACTTCCTTGTCACCAAGGCCGAGGACATCCCGCGGGTGATCGCGCAGGCGTTCCACATCGCCTCCACCGGCCGCCCCGGCCCGGTCCTGGTCGACATCGCCAAGGACGCCCTCCAGGCGCGGACCACCTTCTCCTGGCCGCCCACCATGGACCTGCCCGGCTACCGGCCCGTCACCAAGCCGCACGCCAAGCAGATCCGCGAGGCCGCGAAGCTCATCACCAACGCCAAGCGGCCCGTCCTCTACGTCGGCGGCGGTGTCCTCAAGGCACACGCCACCGCGGAGCTCAAGGTTCTCGCCGAGCTCACCGGAGCGCCCGTCACCACCACCCTGATGGCGCTCGGCGCATTCCCCGACAGCCACCCGCTGCACGTGGGAATGCCGGGCATGCACGGTGCGGTCACCGCCGTCACCGCGCTGCAGAAGGCCGACCTGATCGTCGCCCTCGGAGCCCGCTTCGACGACCGCGTCACCGGCAAGCTGGACAGCTTCGCCCCGTTCGCCAAGATCGTCCACGCCGACATCGACCCGGCCGAGATCGGCAAGAACCGGGCCGCGGACGTGCCGATCGTCGGTGACGCCCGCGAGGTCATCGCCGACCTGGTCCAGGCCGTCCAGAAGGAGCACAGCGAGGGCCACCAGGGCGACTACACCGCCTGGTGGAAGGACCTCAACCGCTGGCGCGACACGTACCCGCTGGGCTACGACCACCCGACCAACGGCACGCTCTCCCCGCAGCAGGTCATCGAGCGCATCGGACAGCTCGCGCCGGAGGGCACGATCTTCGCGGCGGGCGTCGGCCAGCACCAGATGTGGGCCGCGCACTACATCCAGTACGAGAAGCCCGCGACCTGGCTGAACTCCGGCGGCGCCGGCACCATGGGCTACGCGGTCCCGGCCGCGATGGGCGCCAAGGCCGGAGCCCCGGACCGGACGGTCTGGGCGATCGACGGCGACGGCTGCTTCCAGATGACCAATCAGGAGCTCACCACCTGCGCCCTGAACAACATCCCGATCAAGGTCGCCGTCATCAACAACGGCGCCCTCGGGATGGTCCGCCAGTGGCAGACCCTCTTCTACAACCAGCGGTACTCCAACACCGTGCTGCACTCCGGCCCCGACGACGTCAACCCGCAGGCCCGCGGCACCCGCGTCCCCGACTTCGTCAAGCTGTCGGAGGCCATGGGCTGCTACGCGATCCGCTGCGAGTCCCCGGACGACCTCGACAAGGTCATCGAAGAGGCGAACTCCATCAACGACCGTCCGGTCGTCATCGACTTCATCGTCCATGAGGACGCGATGGTGTGGCCGATGGTCGCCGCCGGCACCTCCAACGACGAGATCCTGGCCGCCCGGGACGTCCGCCCCGACTTCGGCGACAACGAAGACGACTGAGCGAGAGAGACGTAAAAGATCATGTCCAAGCACACGCTCTCCGTCCTGGTGGAGAACAAGCCGGGCATCCTCGCCCGCATCGCCGCGCTCTTCTCCCGCCGCGGCTTCAACATCGACTCGCTCGCCGTCGGTGTCACCGAGCACGCCGACATCTCCCGCATCACGATCGTGGTGAGCGTCGAGGCGCTGCCGCTGGAGCAGGTCACCAAGCAGCTCAACAAGCTCGTCGAGGTGCTCAAGATCGTCGAGCTGGAGCCGTCGAGCGCCGTTCAGCGTGAACTCGTTCTGGTGAAGGTGCGCGCCGACAACGAGACGCGCTCGCAGATCGTCGAGATCGTCCAGCTGTTCCGCGCCAAGACCGTCGACGTCTCCCCGGAGGCCGTCACCATCGAGGCCACCGGCGGCAGCGACAAGCTGGAGGCCATGCTCAAGATGCTGGAGCCGTTCGGCATCAAGGAGCTCGTCCAGTCCGGCACGATCGCGATCGGCCGCGGCGCCCGTTCGATCACGGACCGCTCACTGCGCGCCCTCGACCGATCCGCGTGACGCTTTGTACGGGCGGCCGAGGTCGTCGGCCGCCCGTATAGCGAGACCCCGAGACTTCACTTCACCCCGCCGTCATACGGTGGGACGCAACACCTGCACTCAAGGAGAGAACCCAAAGTGGCCGAGCTGTTCTACGACGCCGACGCCGACCTGTCCATCATCCAGGGCCGCAAGGTCGCGGTCATCGGTTACGGCAGCCAGGGCCACGCCCACGCGCTGTCGCTGCGCGACTCGGGTGTCGACGTCCGAGTCGGTCTCCACGAGGGCTCCAAGTCCAAGGCCAAGGCCGAGGAGCAGGGCCTGCGCGTGGTGACGCCGTCGGAGGCCGCCGCCGAGGCCGACGTCATCATGATCCTGGTGCCGGACCCGATCCAGGCCCAGGTCTACGAGGAGTCCATCAAGGACAACCTCAAGGACGGCGACGCGCTGTTCTTCGGCCACGGTCTGAACATCCGCTTCGACTTCATCAAGCCCCCGGCCGGCATCGACGTCTGCATGGTCGCCCCCAAGGGCCCGGGCCACCTCGTCCGCCGCCAGTACGAGGAGGGTCGCGGCGTTCCCTGCATCGCGGCCGTCGAGCAGGACGCCACGGGCAACGCCTTCGCGCTGGCCCTGTCGTACGCCAAGGGCATCGGTGGCACCCGCGCGGGCGTCATCAAGACGACCTTCACCGAGGAGACCGAGACCGACCTGTTCGGTGAGCAGGCCGTTCTCTGCGGTGGTACGGCCGCGCTGGTCAAGGCCGGTTTCGAGACGCTGACCGAGGCGGGCTACCAGCCGGAGATCGCGTACTTCGAGTGCCTGCACGAGCTGAAGCTGATCGTCGACCTCATGTACGAGGGCGGCCTGGAGAAGATGCGCTGGTCGGTCTCCGAGACCGCCGAGTGGGGCGACTACGTCACCGGCCCCCGCATCATCACGGACGCCACCAAGGCCGAGATGAAGAAGGTCCTCGCCGAGATCCAGGACGGCACCTTCGCGCGTGAGTGGATGGCCGAGTACCACGGCGGTCTGAAGAAGTACAACGAGTACAAGCAGCAGGACTCCGAGCACCTGCTGGAGACCACCGGCAAGCAGCTGCGCAAGCTGATGAGCTGGGTGAACGAGGACGCGTAAGCCTCGTACGACGGGGCCGGAGCGTCATGCTCCGGCCCCGTCGTCCAACCCGTCGAAGCACGGACGGGTGATCCTTCCGCGGAGGCGCAAGACGACCTCCATCGCGCCACTACACTGGCGCACAACATTCGCGTCAGGCCCACAGCGTCGTGCGTCTTCGCGGCTAGCACCCCCCTCCACCGCATGCGGCCGTCGGGACGGCCGTCCGCACGCATTGGACTTGTGAGGACTCACGTGAGCTCGAAACCTGTCGTACTCATCGCTGAAGAGCTGTCGCCCGCGACCGTCGACGCGCTTGGACCCGACTTCGAGATCCGGCACTGCAACGGCGCGGACCGCGCCGAGCTGCTGCCGGCCATCGCCGAGGTCGACGCGATCCTGATCCGCTCGGCGACCAAGGTCGACGCCGAGGCGATCGCCGCCGCCAAGAAGCTGAAGGTCGTCGCACGAGCCGGCGTCGGCTTGGACAATGTCGACGTCTCCGCCGCCACCAAGGCCGGCGTGATGGTCGTCAACGCCCCGACCTCCAACATCGTCACCGCCGCCGAGCTGGCCTGCGGTCTGCTGCTGGCCACCGCGCGCCACATCCCGCAGGCCAACACCGCCCTGAAGAACGGCGAGTGGAAGCGCAGCAAGTACACCGGTGTCGAGCTGGCCGAGAAGACCCTCGGTGTCGTCGGCCTCGGCCGCATCGGCGCGCTCGTCGCCCAGCGCATGTCGGCCTTCGGCATGAAGGTCGTCGCCTACGACCCCTACGTGCAGCCCGCGCGGGCCGCGCAGATGGGCGTCAAGGTGCTGTCGCTGGACGAGCTGCTGGAGGTCTCCGACTTCATCACCGTGCACCTGCCGAAGACCCCCGAGACCCTCGGTCTCATCGGCGACGAGGCCCTGCACAAGGTCAAGCCGAGCGTGCGCATCGTCAACGCCGCGCGCGGCGGGATCGTCGACGAGGCCGCCCTGTTCTCGGCGCTCAAGGAAGGCCGGGTCGCCGGCGCCGGCCTCGACGTCTACGCGAAGGAGCCCTGCACGGACTCCCCGCTGTTCGAGCTCGACGAGGTCGTCTGCACCCCGCACCTCGGCGCCTCCACCGACGAGGCCCAGGAGAAGGCCGGCATCGCCGTCGCCCGTTCCGTGCGCCTCGCGCTCGCCGGTGAGCTCGTCCCGGACGCCGTGAACGTCCAGGGCGGTGTCATCGCCGAGGACGTCAAGCCGGGCCTGCCGCTCGCCGAGCGCCTCGGCCGGATCTTCACCGCGCTCGCCGGCGAGGTCGCGGTCCGCCTCGACGTCGAGGTCTACGGCGAGATCACCCAGCACGACGTGAAGGTGCTGGAGCTCAGCGCCCTCAAGGGTGTCTTCGAGGACGTCGTCGACGAGACCGTGTCGTACGTCAACGCCCCGCTGTTCGCGCAGGAGCGCGGTGTGGAGGTGCGCCTGACGACCAGCTCGGAGTCGGCCGACCACCGCAACGTCGTCACCGTGCGCGGCACGCTGGGCAGCGGCGAGGAGGTCTCCGTCTCCGGCACGCTGGCCGGCCCCAAGCACATCCAGAAGATCGTGGCCGTCGGCGACTACGACGTCGACCTGGCGCTCGCCGACCACATGATCGTCCTCAAGTACGAGGACCGTCCCGGTGTCGTCGGCACCGTGGGCCGTGTCTTCGGCGAGGCCGGCATCAACATCGCCGGTATGCAGGTGTCCCGTGCGGTCGCCGGCGGCGAGGCGCTCGCGGTCCTGACCGTGGACGACACGGTGCCCGCGAATGTGCTGACCGAGGTGGCCGAGGAGATCGGCGCGACGTCGGCTCGTGCGGTGAACCTGGTCTGACGTGCGGTGTCTGGGGGCTGCCGCCCCCAGAGAACCGCTTCGGCCCTGAAGGGGCCTCGTCCTCAAACGCCGGACGGGCTGAGTTTGCTCGGCTCGTCCGGCGTTTCGCATGCCTGCGGCCGGGCCTCGACGCCTCGCAGCGTCACCGCCGCCAGCACCGCCGCCCCCGCCAGCACGACCGCCCCCGCGATCGCCGCCCCCTGCATCCCGTGGGTGAACGCCTCTCGGGCCACGCTCGCGAGGCCCGGCACCTGATCGGCGACCGCCAGCGCCCCGCCCAGCGTCTCGTGGGCCACGTCGGGCGCCGAGGCCGGGATGCCGTGGCGGTAGACCGCCGTACCGATGGAGCCGAGCACCGCCATCCCCAGCGCGCCGCCGAACTCCGCGCCGGCCTCCATCAGGGAGGACGCCGTGCCCGCCCGCTCCACCGGGGCGGTGCCCATCGCGAGGTCCATGATCTGGGACATCACGGTGACGCCGCCGACCGCGAGGACGGCACAGGAGACCAGCACCAGCCACATCGAGTCCGTACCGGCGAGGGCCAGCAGCGCGAAGCCGCACGCGGAGATCGCGAAGCCCGCGGTGACGACATAGGCGCGGTTGACGCCCTTCTGGACCAGAGCGGTCGCGACCGGCGCCGCGGCCCCGATCGGCACCGAGGGCAGCAGCGCCCACAGGGCCGACTCCAGGGCGCTCTTGCCGAGCACCGACTGGAGGTACTGCGTGGTGAAGTAGGCCGACCCCAGGATCCCGAACGCCGAGACGAGGTTCAGCGCGACGGCGGGGGCGAAGCCGCGGCCGCGGAAGAGGGCCGGGTCGATCATCGGTGAGGCCGAGGTGCGCTGGCGGTGGACGAACAGGGCCGCGAAGAGCAGGCCGACGGTGATCGAGACGACGTAGCGGACGTTCCAGCCCTCCGAGGGGATCTCCTTGAGGCCGTAGATCACGGGAAGCACGCCGGCCATCGACAGCGGGACGCTCAGCCAGTCGAAGCGACCGGGGGAGGGGTTCCTCGACTCCGGGAGCAGCAGCGGGCCGAGGAGCAGCAGCAGGGCCATCGCGGGCAGGTTGACCAGGAAGACCGAGCCCCACCAGAAGTGCTCGACCAGCACCCCGCTCATCACCGAGCCGAGCGCGATCCCGGCCGTCATCACGCCGGACCACAGACCGATCGCCTTCGCGCGCTGTCCGGGGTCGGTGAACATCGTGCGCAGCAGGGCCATGGTCGACGGCATCAGGGTCGCGCCGCCGATGCCGAGGACCGCGCGGGCCGCGATCAGGGTCTCGGCGCTGTTCGCGTACGCCGCCACCAGCGAGGCGGCGCCGAAGGCGGCGGCGCCGATCAGCAGCAGCCTGCGGTGGCCGACGCGGTCGCCGAGCGAGCCCATCGTCATCAGCAGGCCGGCCAGCACGAAGGCGTAGATGTCGAAGATCCACAGCTGCTGGGTGCCGCTCGGCTCCAGGTCCGCGCTGATCGAGGGGATCGCGAAGTAGAGGACGGAGACGTCCATCGAGACCAGCAGCAGCGGAAGCATCAGGACCGTCAGGGCTGTCCATTCACGGCGTCCGGCGCGGACGGACGGGGTGGTGCTCGTCGGGTTCGTCGTCATGGCCAGCGACTGTACGAGCGTCTTAAACGGTTGTCTAGTACGGCTGTATAAATCACTTGTCTAGGACGGTTGTATGGATCGGGGTAGGGTGAGGCCATGGGACACCGTGAGGACCTGCTCGAAGGCGCCAAGCGCTGCCTGCTGGCCAAGGGCTTCGTGCGCACGACGGCGCGTGACATCGTCAAGGAGTCGGGGACCAACCTGGCCTCGATCGGCTATCACTACGGCTCGAAGGACGCGCTGCTGGCGGAGGCGTATCTGTCGCTGGTCGGTGATCTCTCCGAGGCCTTCGACGGCGAGGAGGCCGCCGGGATCGTGGCGGAGCCCGGTTCGATCGAGCGGTTCCGGGAGGTGTGGTCGAACATCATCGGCACCATGCGGGGGCCCGGTTCGATGTGGCGCCTCAGCGTGGAGATCGTGGCCATGGGCGACCAGCTGCCCGCGGTGCGCGATCACCTGGCGCAGCAGCAGCGGGATGCCGAACGCGCCCTCGTCGCGCTGTTCATGGGGATGCGGGAGGAGGACGTCCAGGACGAGACCCTGGACACCCTCGGCAAGTTCTACACGACCCTGATGACAGGTCTCATCACCCAGTGGATCTTCGACCCCAAGAACGCGCCCGACGCCGACGCGCTCACCGAGGGCCTGAGCCAGGTCATCGCCGGGGTCACGAAGAGCTGATCCGCCCGTCCCGCATCTCCAGGGCGCGGTCCGCGAAACGCCGTACGACCGCCCGGTCGTGGCAGATGAACAGATAGCCGAGGTCCAGCTCGTCCTGGAGGTCGGCCAGCAGGTTCAGCACCCCGGCCCGCACCGACGGGTCCAGCGCCGACACCGGCTCGTCCAGCACCAGAAGGCGCGGCTCGGAGGCCAACGCCCGGGCGATGCCCGCGCGTTGGCACTGGCCGCCGGAGAGCTCGTGCGGGAAGCGGTCTCCGTACGACGGGTCCAGGCCGACCCTGTCCAGAAGTTCGGCCACGCGGGCGGGGCCGTCCGTGGAGCTCCAGCGGCCCTGGACCTTCAGGGGTTCCGCGACCGCGTCCCGGATGCGGTGGCGGGGGCTGAGGGAGCCGTACGGGTCCTGGAAGACGGGCTGCATGCGGGGGCGCAGGGGGCGGAGTTCGCGTTCCGTCAGGGTCGTCAACTCCCGCCCCTCGAAGAGGACTTCGCCGGAGTACGGGCGGCGCAGCTGAAGCACCGCCAGTGCGGTGGAGGACTTTCCGCAGCCGGAGGGGCCGTTGAGGGCGAGGGTCTCACCGGGTGCCAGGGCGAGGCTCACGCCGTCCACCGCGGTCGCCGTCCCGTAGCGGACGACGAGGTCGCGGACGTCAAGAAGAGACATACGGCTGCTCCCGGAACAACTCGACGGCGGGGTGCGGTACTTCGGCCCACCGGTGACAGGCGACGAGCCGTCCCTCCGCCTCCTGCGGCTCGGGTTCCCGGCGGTGGCAGGCGTCCTCCGCGAGCGGGCAGCGCGGGGCGAAGGCGCAGCCCGGCGGGAGGGCGCCCGGCGCGGGCGGGGTGCCGCGCAGGGAGGGGAGGCGGCGGCCGGGTGGGGCGTACTGCGGGAGCGAGGCCAGCAGACCGGCGGTGTAGGGGGCCCGCGGGCGGCTCAACACCTCGTCCGCCGAGCCCAGTTCGGTGAGGCGGCCGGCGTACATGACCAGCACACGGTCGGCGTGCTCCCGTACGACGTCCATGTCGTGCGTGACCAGCACGAGCGCCGCACCGACGGCCTCCCGGCGCTCGCCGAGCACCCGGAGCACCTGGTCGCGGTGGTCCTCGTCGAGCGCGGTGGTGGGCTCGTCGGCGACCACGACGTCCGGTTCGTTGATCGTGGCCATCGCGATGACCGCGCGCTGCCGCATGCCGCCGGAGTACTCGTGCGGGTACGCGCGCGCCTTGCGTTCGGCGTCCGGGATGCCGACACGGTCCAGCGCGGCGACCGCCCGAGCCCGGGCCTCCTTGCGACCGAGACCGCTCACCGACCGTACGGCAGCGGCGAGTTGGTCGCCGACCGGGTGCACGGGGGACAGCGCGGACAAGGCGTCCTGCGGCACGATGGAGATACGGCGACCCCGATGAGCGGAGAGGTCCGGCCGTATCGCCCCGCTCACGACGGCGTCCGGCGGCAGCATCCCCAGCAGCGCCCGCGCCGTGAGGGACTTGCCCGCACCCGACTCACCGACGATGGCGAGGACTTCGCCGGGACGGACATCGAAGGAGACGCCGCGGACGGCCTCCACCCCGTGGAAGGCGATCCGCAGATCGCGCACCGACAGCAGTGCTTCAGGCTCCAACGGGGGCCTCCTTCTTCTGGGCGGAAGCCGTACGGGGGGCTCGCCGTCCTTGTGTGTACGACGCCCCCGACACCGCGAGCCCCGCCAGCAGGGCCAGGGCCACTGCCGGGGCGAGGGCGGCCCAGGGGGCGCGTTCGACGTAGGCGCGGGACTCGTCGAGGAGCAGGCCCCACTCCGGGGCGGGGGGCTGGGCGCCCAGGCCGAGGAAGCCCAGGGAGGCCAGGGCGAGGGCGATGCCGGGCAGGCGCAGCAGGGCGTGGCGGGCTACGGGTGCGGCGACCGAGGGGAGGACGTGCCGGGTCAGGATCCACAGCGGGGGTGCGCCGATGGCGCGTTGGGCCAGGAGGAAGGAGGACGCCCGTACCTCCTGCACCAGCGCCGCCGCGTGCGCGGCCAGCGGTGGCCAGGAGATCAGGGCGACCGCGAGGGCCGCGCCACCGGTGCCGGGTCCGGCGGCCGCGGCGACCAGGATGCCGACGATCACCGGAGGCAGGGCGTTGGCGATGTCGGCCGCGCCCGCGGCGACACCGGGCAGGAAGCCCAGCGCCAGTCCGATGACCAGGCTCAGCAGACAGACGGCGGCGGCCGTGCCGACCGTGGCGGCGGCGCCGTGTCCGAGCCGGGCCAGGACGTCACGGCCGAGACCGTCGGTGCCGAGCGGGTACGACCAGGTGGGGGAGGCCAGGCGGTTCGTCGTGTCGATCGCGTACGGGTCGCGCAGCAGCCCCCAGCCGATCGCTACGGCGAGGACGGCGAACAGGGCCGCCGGGACCGCCGGACGGGTACGCACCGGCCGAGCCGGCGGCAGCGTGAGCGAGGCGTCCCGCAGGGCGGGCCCCAGCAGCCGACGCCGAGCGAGCGCCGACAGCGCGCCCACCGCCAGACCGAGCAACAGCAGGGCGAGCACGGCCCCTTGGAGCAGCGGCAGATCCTGCGACTTGGCGGCTCCCAGCGCCGTCCGGCCGATCCCCGGCACCGCGAACACCGTCTCCACGGCGACCGCGCCCCCGGTGAGCCCGACGGCGGCCATCCCGAACTGCGGGACGAGCGGTGGCAGTACGCGTCGGAGGGCGGCTGCGGAGACCCGCGCCCGGCTCACCCCGGCCCCGCGCCACAGCTCCACCCACCGCTCGTCGAGCACGGCGGGCAGCGCGTCCGCGACGAGCCGCCCGAGCAGCCCGCCCCCGGGAACGCCGAGGGCGACGGCGGGCAGGACCATGTACGCGGGCCCCTGCCAGCCCGAGGTCGGCAGCCACCCCAGCCACACCCCGCAGACCAGCAACCCCACGGTGGCCAGCAGGAATTCGGGCACGGCGGCCAGCATCGCGGCCAAGGCACCGGCCGACCCGCGCCCCCGTACCAGCACGGGCGCGACCAGCGCCCCCGCGAGCAGCACCGCGACGCCGAAGGCCGCGCCCATCAGCGCCAGCGACACCTGGAGCCCGGACACGACGGACGGCAGCACGTCGGTACCCGACACCCACGACGTCCCGAGGTCCCCGTGCAGCAGATCGGACGCCCAACTCCCCAGCAGGGAAAGGGGACCCGCGTCGAGGCCGAGATCCTGTCGTACGGCGTCCAGGGCCTCCTTCGTCGGCTCCTGCTCGGCGGAACGGGCGCGCAGGACGGTGAGCGCCGGGTCCCTGCCGGAGAGCCAGGGCAGCAGACCGACGGCGGTCACGACCCCGAGCAGGCACAGGACCCGGGTCACCCCGGCCGCGGTGGGCAACCACCGCGAAACACGGCTCACTTGACGTACGTGTCGGCCGTGACCAGCTCGCGCTCGCGCGGGTCGTGCGCGGCGTCCACGACCCCGCTTGCGTCGCCCTGGATCACGCGCTCGTGCAGCATCGGGACGGCAGCGTCGGTGCCGAGCACGGCGGCCTCGGCGGCGATGACGGCCTTGCGGCGGGCCTCACCGGTCTCGGTCCCGCCGGCCTTCTTCAGGGCGGCGTCGACCTGGGCGTCGGCGAGCTGGGAGATGTTGAAGGAGCCGTCGGAGGCGAAGTCGCTGTAGAGGTAGGCGGCCGGGTCACCGGAGTCGAGGACGGTCGCCCGGGAGAGGATGAAGGCGTCGAACTCACCGGCGAGGGCGTCGGATTCGATGTTGGCGTATTCGCGGACGTCGAGCTTGACCTTGAACCCGGCCTTCTGGAGCTGCTGTTGCAGGGTGGCGGCGACCTCGGGGAGTTCGGCGCGGTCGGTGAAGGTGCCGATGGTGACGGTCCGGCCGTTCGGATCGGCGGCCGCGGGGCGCTTCACGTCCGACCGCAGCTCGGCGGCCCACGGCAGCGCGGGGCCGAGCAGCCCCTCGGCGACATCCGCCCGCCCCTCGTACACGCCCTTCACGATCGACTCGGCGTCGATCGCCTCGCGGGCGGCGGCGCGCAGGGCGGCGTCCTTGAAGACGCCCTTCTCGGTGTTGAGGTAGAGGGTGTTGGTGCGCGGCATCGGGACCTCGGTGATCAGGTCCTCGTCCAGGAGCGCGGCCTGGGAGACGGGGACCGCCTCGACGATGTCGGCCTCGCCGCTGCGGAGGGCGGCGGCCCGGGCGGTGCCGTCGGGCACGAACTTCACGTCGATACCGGGGGACTTGGCCTTGCCGCCCCAGTAGGCGTCGTAGCGGTCGAGGGTGGCGGAGGAGGTGCCGTCGACCTTGGTGAGCTCGAAGGGGCCGGTGCCGGCGCCGACGGGGTTCACCGTCTTGCCGGAGTACGCCTTCGCGGCGAGGATCGACAGCTGGGGGGAGCTGAGCCGCTGCGGGACGAGGGGGTCCTCGTCGGCGGTGGTGACGGTGACGGTGTCGGAGTCCTCGGCCTTCGCGGTCAGTTCGACGCCGTCGAGGATGCGGGGCTTGGGGGAGGCGCCGGCGGCGGCGGTGAGCGAGCGGACGACGGCCTCGGCGTCGAGCTTCGTGCCGTCGTGGAAGGTGACCCCGTCGCGTATCGCGAACGTCCAGGTCCGGCCGGACTGCTGCCACTCGGTGGCGAGCGCGGGCTCGGCGTCCCCGTCGGCGTCGAGCTTCACGAGGGTCTCCGCCGTCGACCAGCGGGACAGCTTGAACGCGTCGTCGGAGAGCGGGGAGAGGCCCGAGCGCGGCGGCAGCATCATCGCGACGCGCACCCGCTGGCCGTCTCCCTCGCCTTCGGTGGCGGCCCCTGAGAAACAGCCGGTGAGCAGGGTGGACGCCACGGCGGCCGAGAACAGGTGGCGAGCGGGCAGGCGCACGGAACCCTCCGGGTAAAGGGGTGGTCAAGAGTGGATGCGCCGACGCTAGCATGATGATAATCGTTTTCAGTAATCTGTGTGACGTAGATCGCTGAGCGCCGGGACCAGCGCGATCAGCATCAGCGCGGCCGTCGCGGCGAACGCCCACGGATAGCCGGTCAGCCCGGCCAGGACGCCGAAGCCCGCCGCGCCGACGCCCATGCCGGCGTCGTAGGCGAGATTCCACAGCGCGCTGACCGTGCCGTACGAAGCGGCGGAGACCCGGGCGTACATCAGGGTCAGGGTGGCGTTCTGGACCATGCCGAAGGCGGCCCCGAACAGCGCCGATCCCGCGACGACGGCGACCGGGCTGCCGGTCGCGGCGGTGGCCAGCAGGCCCGCCGCCGACAGGAGCAGGCCGGGCAGGATGAGCCGGGCGCTGCCGTGCCGGTCGCCGTGCCGGCCCGCCAGCCAGCGGGTGACGGTCGCGGCCGCGGGCTGCGCGAACAGGGCCGCCGCGACCACCCCCGAGGAGGCCGATCCGGCGGCCAACGGCAGGAAGGTGATCAGGATTCCGGCGGCGGCGGTGGTGGCGGCGAACACGAGGACGGGGCGCAGCAGCGCGCCGGTGCGCAGCCCGCGGACCACACCGACCGGCCGTTCGGCGCCCGCGTCCCGGTCCGGCAGCCCGAACACCGTGACGATCGAGGCGAGCGCCGCCCCGCCCGCGACCGCCGCGACGGTCCCGTAGCCCACGTGCTCCACCAGCCACAGCCCGAGCGGCAGCGAGACCAGCGACGGCACCCCGGACACCACCCCCACGACGGCCAGGCCCTCGCCCCGGCGCTCGGGCGGGATCAGTGAGGCGGTCAGGGCGCCGCCCGCGACGATGACGAGCCCGAACCCGAGGCCGCGGACCAGACACACGGCCACGATCCACCAAAGGTCCCGGGAGGCGGTCAGCGCCAGGGCGGGGGCGCCCAGCAGGAACAGACCGGCGATCAGGACCACCCGGTATCCCAGGCGGGCGACCAGGCGGGGCGTGACCAGTTCACCGAGGACCGTGGTGAGCATCAGGGCGCCGGTGGCGACGCCCGCCGCACCTCCGCCGCCCGACTCGGCGGCATAGGCGGGTACGACCGACAGCAGCAGGAAGAAGCAGACGCTCGCGCCGAACAGGCTCACGAAGCGGAGCAGCAGGGGCCGGGTCAGCAGGGGCGGACGTGAACTGGTCGTCCGCGCGGGGCGGTTGGCCGAAGTCGTCATGCCGTCGACGATAGGTTCGCACCGGCCCTCCGCTAAGCTCCAATTCCATGCCAGTGCAGTGGGCCGGTCTGTCGCCCGAGCTGCTCCTGACCGTTGACCGGGACAGCGAGCAGCGGCTGTCCGCGCAGGTCGAGGGGCAACTGCGGGACGCGATCCGCACCGGACGGCTCCAGGCCGGCGAACGCCTCCCGTCCTCCCGGGAACTCGCCCGCGAGCTCGGTCTGTCCCGAGGACTCGTCCAGGACTGCTACGCCCAACTCCAGGCCGAGGGCTACCTCGTGACCCGCGTCGGCTCGGCCACCCGCGTGGCGGCCTGCGCCCAGCCGGCGGCCCCCGCCCCGGCGTCCCCGCCCGACCCCCGCCCCCGGCTGATCGCCGACTTCCGCCACGGCGTGCCCGACCTGACCTCCTTCCCGCTCGCCGACTGGCTCTGGGCCACCAGGGAAGCGGCCCGGCGCATGCCCACCGCCGACCTCGACTACGGCGATCCGCGCGGGAGTTCAGCACTGCGCGAGGTCGTCGCCGGATATCTGCGCCGGGTGCGCGGCGCCGCCGCCGACCCGGCCCGGACCGTCGTCTGCTCGGGCTACGCGCAGGGGCTGAGCCTCACCCTGGGCGCCCTCGCGCGCAGGGGTGCGCGGGTCGTGGCGTACGAGGACCCGGGCGGGCCGGCCACGGCGCGGGCGGCGGCCGAGGCGGCGGGACTGACGGCGGTACCGGTCCCGGTCGACGAAGCTGGGTTGGATGTACGGGAGTTGGCGGCCACCGGCGCCCGGGCCGTGATCGTCACTCCGGCCCACCAGTGGCCGACGGGGGTCGTGCTGGCGCCCGAGCGCCGCCATGCGCTGATCGACTGGGCCGTGCGCCGGGACGGGTACGTCATCGAGGACGACTACGACGCCGAGTTCCGCTACGACCGCGAACCGGTCGGTGCGCTCCAGGGGTTGGCGGCGGACCGGGTGATCTCCATCGGCACCGTCAGCAAGTCCCTGGCCCCCGCCCTGCGGTTGGGCTGGCTGCTGTGCCCACCGGCCCTGCTCGGCCTGGTCACCGACCTCAAACGCGTCACCGACCGCGGCTCACCCACCCTCGACCAGCTCGCCCTCGCCCGCCTCATCGAGTCCGGCCGCTACGACCGCCATCTGCGCCGCATGCGCACCACATACGCCACCCGCCGCACCACCCTGGTCGAGGCCCTCGCCGCGCACGCCCCGGCGGTACGGCTGTCCGGACTGGCGGCGGGATTCCACGCGGTGGCCCATCTCCCCGCGACGACCGACGAACACACGCTTCTCAACGCGGCCCGCGCCCGAGGGGTCGGCCTGTACGGCATGAGCACGTGCCGCACCTCGGAGACCGCGGATCCGCCTCAACTCGTCCTGGGATTCGGCAATGTGATGGAGCGTGCGATCGCGGACGGGGTGGCGGCGGTGGCGGACCTCTTCGACGGTCGCTGAGTCACCGCTCCTCGCGGATGCCGAGTCGGATGGCGAGGGCGGTGTCCGGCGCGACGTGGGTGGGCCGGTGCCCCGCCTCTCGACCCCCACCCGCCCGAGCAGCGGCACTAGGTCACTCCCCGAAAGCCAGGCGAACTCCGAAGGCGGCGATGATCGTGCCCGTCACGCGGTCCAGGACGCGGCGGGCCGACGGGCGGCGGAGGGTGTCGCGGAGGGTGCGGGCGAAGAGGATGAGGACGCCGGACCAGATGACCCCGAGGGCGATGTGCACGCCCGCCAGCAGGGTGCCGGCCGCCAGGTGCCTCAGCGCATCGCCCTCGGGGACGAACTGCGGCAGGACCGCCATGTAGAAGGCGCCCACCTTCGGGTTGAGCAGGTTCGTCAGGGCGCCCCTGCGCCAGCCGCCCCAGAAACCGCCCTCGCCGTCCGCCTCCGCCACCGGCCCGGCGTCCCCGCCCCGCCGCCGCAGCGTCGCCCACACCATGCGGGCACCCATCCAGACCAGATACGCGGCACCCGCCCAGCGCAGGACCGTGTAGGCGAGGTGGGACGCGGTCAGCACGGCGGTGACACCGAGCGCGCCGAGCACGCCCCAGACGAGGGTGCCGGTCTGGATGCCGAGGACGACACCCCACGCGCGCGTGCGGCGCCCCGTGACGGCGGTGCGGAGTATCAGCGCGGTGTCGATGCCCGGCGTGAGGGTCAGCAGGCCCACGATCAGTGCGAAGGAGCCCAGTGCGGAGGCAGTGATCATGCCAGCACTGTAGAGAGGGAAGCTGTCGATTTCCCCTTCTTTCTGCCCGGATTCGGGCAGGGGCGTCAAGGGGGCTAGAGCCGTCAAGGGGGCTCTAGAGCCGTCAAGGGGGCTAGAGCCGCGCACCCTTCAGCGCCATGTGCAGCAGCAGCCGGTCCTCACCGTCGTCCAGGTCCAGACCCGTCAACTGTTCCACCCGGGACAGCCGGTAGTACAGGGTCTGCCGGTGGATACCCAGTTCCGCGGCCGTGCGCCCCGCCTGGCCCGCACAGTCGAGGTAGATCTCGGCGGTGCGCGCGAGCTCGCGGTGGGCGGGGGAGAGCAGGGGCCGTACGGCGGGGTCGTGGGCCGTCTCCGCGGGGAGCGAGGTCAGCAGCCGGTACGGGCCGATGTGCGACCACTCCGCGACCGGGCCGAGCGCCGGCTCCGCGAGGGCCGCGCGGGCCGCCGCCGAGGCCTCCTGCCAGGACGTCGCCAGGTCACCGAGACCCGTGCGGGGCTCGCTCACGCCCGCCGCCCGGGCGCCTTCCCCCAGCAGCCGCTGCGCCGCCGCGAGCGCCGGCGTCCGCACCTCAGAAGACCGCAGCCGCACGAGGATCGCGAGGCTCTGCGCGGTCGTGCCCCACGGGACCGTGCACAGCGCCGTCGTGTGCGGCACCGTCCGCGCGGACGGCGCGTCGTCCGGGTCGGCGGACGGCCACGGCGCGACACACACCACCGCGTGCGGCCCGTCGCCGCGCGGGCCGAGCGCCGTACGCAGCGCCGCCACCGCCATGTCCCCCTGCCAGCCCCGCTCGGCGGTCAGCACCGCCCGCAGCTCCCTGCTGAGATCCGCCCCGTGCTGCGCCTCGTCCGCGAACAGCGCGCCGATCCGGACCGTCACCTCCATGGCGGCGGCCAGCTGGGCCTCGGTGGGCCCCGGGTCGGACTCCAGCAGCCAGACGTATCCCAGGACGACACCCCGATGGCGTACGGGAAGACAGATCCGCCCGCGGTACACCCCCGCCTCGGGGGTCGGCGGGATACGGACGGGGCCGGTCGCGCGCGTGATGCCGAAGCCCTCGAACCAGGTCCGGACCGCGGCCGTCGAGCGGCGGGTCAGGATCGAGCGGGCGCGCACCGGGTCCAGCGCCGACGGATCGAGGTCGCCCTCACTGTCGTAGGCCCCGAAGGCGATCAGCTCGAAGTCGCGGCTCTCCAGGGTCGCGGGCACCCCGAGGAGCTCGGAGATCTCGTCGACCAGCTCCTGGTAGTCACCGGCTCGGCTGGACGACGCGGCATCGGCTGTCACTCGGGCATTCTCCCGCATAACTCCGGCTCTTCATACATCTGTCTGAGATCTGCGGCACGGATGCGTGACAGCTGTCGATGGCCGACGATCGGAGGGATCCTTAGGTTTCACGGTGGTTCTATCTGCTGGTTTGTGGAGGTGCCCCGTGCTGGGTCCCGTGATTCTTGCCGCGTCGCGCAGCGACCGGATGCGACGCCTGATCTCGGCGGCGCCGGTGACCAAGCAGGTCGTCGACCGCTTCATCCCCGGCGAGACGGTCGACGACATCGTGCCGATCATCAGGGAGCTCACGGACCGGGGCCTGGAGCTGACGATGGACGTCGTCGGCGAGGACATCACCACCCCCGAGCAGGCCGAAGCCGCCCGGGACGCGTACCTCCTCCTCATCGACCGGCTCAAGGAGCTGGACCTCGGCACCCGCGCCGAGATGTCCGTGAAGCTGTCGATGTTCGGACAGGCGCTCGAAGGAGGCCATGACCTGGCCCTCGCGAACGTCCGGCCCGTCGTCGAGGCCGCCGCCGCCATCGGTACGACCGTGACGCTGGACGCCGAGGACCACACCACCCTCGACTCGATGTTCGCCATCCACGAGGAGCTGCGGAAGGACTTCCCGCAGACCGGCTGTGTCATCCAGGCCTACCTCTTCCGCACCGAGGCCGACGCCCGCCGCCTCGCCGACAGCGGCAGCCGGGTGCGGCTCGTGAAGGGCGCCTACAAGGAGCCCGCCGAGGTCGCGTACCAGCAGAAGCACGAGATCGACAAGGCGTACGTCCGCATCCTCAAGGTCCTGATGGAGGGCGAGGGGTACCCGATGATCGGGTCCCACGACCCGCGCCTGATCTCCATCGCCCAGGAACTGGCCCACAGGGCCGGGCGCAAGCTCGACGAGTACGAGTTCCAGATGCTGTACGGGATCAGGAGCGACGAGCACCTGCGGCTCGCCGCCGAAGGTCACCGCATGCGCGTCTACACCGCCTACGGCACCGACTGGTACGGCTACTTCATGCGCCGCCTCGCGGAGAAGCCGGCGAACCTGCGCTTCTTCGTCCGCAGCATGATCAGCAAGGGCTGAGCCCGCACACCCGCTCGCAACACCCGCTCAGAACAAGGAGTTACGGATCTCATGGACGCTGTGACCCAGGTCCCCACCCCCGTCAACGAGCCGGTGCACGGCTACGCCCCCGGCTCGCCCGAGCGCGCCCGTCTCGAGGTCAAGCTGAAGGAGCTGGCCGAGAACCCGATCGACCTGCCGATGACCATCGGCGGCGAGAAGCGGCTCGGCGGCGGCGACGCCTTCCAGGTCGTGCAGCCGCACAACCACAAGGCCGTCCTGGGCACGTACCGCAACGCCACCCAGCAGGACGCGCAGGACGCGATCGACGCCGCCCTCGCCGCCGCGCCCGCCTGGCGTGCGATGTCCTTCGACGACCGCGCCGCCATCATCCTGCGCGCCGCCGAACTCCTCGCCGGCCCCTGGCGCGAGACGCTCGCCGCCTCCACCATGCTCGGCCAGTCGAAGACCGCCCAGCAGGCCGAGATCGACACCCCCTGCGAGCTCGTCGACTTCTGGCGCTTCAACGTCAAGTACGCCCGCGACCTGCTCGCCGAGCAGCCCCCGGCGAACTCCCCGGGCGTCTGGAACCGCCTCGACCACCGCCCGCTGGAAGGCTTCGTCTACGCGATCACGCCCTTCAACTTCACGGCGATCGCGGGCAACCTCCCGACGGCCCCCGCCCTCATGGGCAACGTCGTCGTCTGGAAGCCCTCCCCGACGCAGACCCACGCCGCCGTGCTGCTCATGCAGCTCCTGGAGGAGGCCGGGCTGCCCAAGGGCGTCATCAACCTCGTCACCGGCGACGGCATCGAGGTCTCCAAGGTCGCCCTCGAGCACCGGGACCTCGCCGGCATCCACTTCACCGGCTCCACCAAGACCTTCCAGCACCTGTGGAAGACGGTCGGCGCCAACATCGAGAAGTACCGCACCTACCCGCGTCTGGTCGGCGAGACCGGCGGCAAGGACTTCGTCGTCGCCCACCCGAGCGCCGACAAGGCGATCCTCAAGACCGCGCTGACCCGCGGTGCCTTCGAGTACCAGGGCCAGAAGTGCAGCGCGACCTCCCGGGCCTACATCCCGGCGTCGATCTGGAACAGCGGCTTCAAGGAGGAGTTCGCGGCCGAGGTCGACTACCTCACCATGGGTGATGTCACCGACCTGTCCAACTTCATCGGCGCCGTCATCGACGAGCGCGCCTTCGCCAAGAACAAGGCCGCCATCGACCGCGCCAAGTCCGACCCCACCTGCACGATCGTCGCGGGCGGTTCCTACGACGACTCGGTCGGCTACTTCGTCCGCCCGACCGTCGTCGAGTGCTCCGACCCGGAGAACGAGGTCTTCACCACCGAGTACTTCGGCCCGTTCCTCGCCGTGCACGTCTACGAGGACGAGAAGTACGACGAGATGCTGGCCCAGATGGAGTCGGTCTCCGACTACGCCCTGACCGGCTCGGTCATCGCGGGCGACCGCGCGGCGGCGGCGTACACGATGGACAAGCTGCGCTACGCGGCCGGCAACTTCTACATCAACGACAAGTCCACCGGCGCCGTCGTCGGCCAGCAGCCCTTCGGCGGCGGCCGCGCCTCCGGCACCAACGACAAGGCCGGCGCCCCGCAGAACCTGATGCGCTGGACCCTGACCCGCGCCATCAAGGAGACGCTGGTCCCGCCGACCGACTACGCGTACCCGCACATGGGCTGACGGTAGGTCAGAAGGCTTGAAGGGCCGGGCTGTTGCCCGGCCCTTCGGCGTTTCCGGACGCCGGACCGCATGGCGCAGACTGATGGCCATGACGGTGACGACGGACGACGGTGTACGGCTGTGGGCCTCGCGGCAAGGGCAGGGCGGCGAGGCCCTGGTGCTGTGTCACGGCGGCCCCGGACTGTGGGACATGTTCGAGGACGTGGCCGCCCTGCTGACGGACCGGGCGACCGTCGTGCGCTGGGACCAGCGCGGGTGCGGGCGTTCGGAGCGGGGCGCGGGGCCGTGGACGACCGAGCGGTTCGTCGCGGATCTGGACGTCGTACGGCGGCACTTCGCGCTCGACCGGCCCGTGCTGCTCGGCCACTCCTGGGGCGCCCAGCTGGCGCTGAGCTACGCGCTGGCCCACCCGGAGCGGGTCGGGGGCCTGGTGTACGTGAGCGGTACGGGCATCGACCCGGTCTCCACCTGGCACGGGGCCTTCGAAGAGAACTTTCGGGCGAGGCTGGGGGAGGTGCCCGAACGGTACGCCCGGTGGCGGGAGTTGACGGACGGGGACCGTGAGCGGGCGGTGCTTCAGTGGTCGGTCGACTTCGGGGACCGGGAGCGGGCGCTGGAGCAGGCCGGGCGGATGGCGGACCCCTGGTTCGAGATCGACTTCGAGTGCAACAAGGCGCTGGGCGCGGAGACGAAGGAGAGCTGGGGGACCCCCGAGCTGTACGCCGCCTGCCAGGACCTGGACGTGCCGGTGTTGATCGTCGACGGTGAGCGGGATATCCGGCCGCGCTGGGCGGTCGACTCGCTGGAGCGGGCGCTGCCTCGGGTGCGGCGGGTGGTGCTTCCCGGCGCCGGGCATCTGCCGTGGGTGGAGGATCCGGAGGGGTTCCGGGAGGCGGTGGGGGCGGTGCTCGCAGGGTCCGTCAGGGGGCCCGTCACAGGGTCCGGCTGAGGAAGTCCCGTATCAGCGCGGCGATCTGGGGCGCGTGGGTCTCCAGGGCGAAGTGGCCCGTGGGCAGGAGGTGGATCTCGGCCTTCGGCAGGTCGCGCTGGTAGGCGAGGGCGCCGGCCGGGACGAAGATCTCGTCGTGGGCGCCCCACACGGCCAGCAGGGGGACCTGGCCGGTGCGGAAGTAGTCGTGGAAGGCGGGGTAGAGGGCGAGGTTGGAGCCGTAGTCGGAGATCAGGTCGAGCTGGATCTCCGACTGGCCGGGGCGGGCGATGAGGGCCGCGTCGTGCTCGTACGCGTCCGGGCTGACGAGATGCCGCAGGTCCTCCGGAACCCCGTGCAGGTACTGCCACTTGATGCCGTCGAGCGAGTAGATCTCGCGCACCGGCGCCTCGGTCTCGGGCGTCCGCTCGGCGATGAGCGCGAGCACGGGAGCCCAGGCCGCCGTCCCCAGTCCCTCCTCGTAGGCGTTGCCGTTCTGCGTGATGATCGCCGTCACGCGCTCGGGGTGCGCGAGCGCGAGCCGCAGGCCGATCGGGGCGCCGTAGTCCTGGATGTAGAGGGCGTACTCCTCCAGGCCCAGCTGCTCGGTGAACTCGGCGGTGATCTCGGCCAGTTCGGCGAAGGTGTAGGAGAAGCCGGCGGCGTCCGGGGCCGACGAGCGGCCGAAGCCGATGTGGTCGGGGGCGATGAGGCGGTAGCGGTCGGCGAGCAGGGGGATCAGGTCGCGGAACATGTGCGAGCTGGTCGGGAAGCCGTGCAGAAGCAGGAGGACGGGGGCTTCGGCGGGGCCGGCCTCGCGGTAGTGGATGTCGAGGCCGCGGACGGTGGTGGTGCGGTGGGCGGTCGCCATGATGCCTAACCTCTGATTGCGTGTTTGAAGGTTAGGCAAGTTCAGCATGAGTCGCCTAACTGGTCAAGCGCGACTGAAGGGTTAGTTGGCCATCACCAGGATCTTCCCCGTGTTCCCACCCCGCAGCATCAGCAGAAACGCCTCCACGATCCGCTCGAAGCCCTCCACCACCGTCTCGTCCGGCGCGAGCGCCCCGCTCAGCAGATGAGGTACGGCGAACTCGTACAACTCCTCTTGGACGTCCCGGTAGTTGCTCACCAGGAAGCCCTCGACGCGAAGGCTCTTCTCGACCACGTCGGCGTGGTTGAAGACGACCGGCGGCGCGTCCGGGGTGTTGTACTGGCTCACCGTGCCGACGCGGACCACGCGGCCGTGGTCGCGCAGGGCGCCGATCGCCGCGGCCAGGTGGTCGCCACCGACGTTGTCGACGAACACGTCGATGCCCTCCGGAGCGGCCTTCGCGAGGAGGTCGGACACCGGTCCCGTGCGGTAGTCGAAGGCCTCGTCGTACCCGACCTCCGCGGTCAGGTGGCGCACCTTCGCCGCCGAGCCCGCGCTGCCCACCAGCCGCCCCGCGCCCAGCAGCCGCGCGAAACGGCCCGTCGCCGTGCCGACCCCGCCCGCCGCCGCGGAGACGAACACGTCGTCGCCCTCGCGCAGCCGCGCGATCCGGGTGAGGCCGACGTACGCCGTCAGACCCGTGCCGCCCAGCACGCTCAAGTACGCGGACAGCGGGACGCCTTCGTACCGCGGCAGGCGTCTGACCTCCCGCGGGGTCACCAGGGAGTGGGTGCGCCAGCCCTGCCGGTGGAAGACGATCTCGCCCTCGGGCAGCCCCGGGTCGCGCGAGGCCACGATCCGGCCCAGCGCGCGGCCCTCCAGCGGCGCGTTCAACTCGAAGTCGCCGTCCATCATTTCGCGGTGGTAGGGGTCGACCGACCAGTAGAGGTTCTCGACGAGTGCCGTGCCGGGGGCGGGGGCGGGCAGAGCGGACTCCACGAAGGCGAAGTCGTCGGGGGTGGGGAAGCCGTTCGGGCGGGCGGTCTGGTGCACGGTGATCGCTGTGTCGGTCATGGACGGGACCGTACGGAGGAATGCCGGACCGGAGCAGAGGGTTGCGCTCATGGAACGCACGCATCCATGAGCTCTCGCTCATAGCCGCAGGTGGGGGACCCGCAATGAGCAGCACCGTCGATCTTGCGCCGCATGAACTCCGTACCCTCGTCGCGGTCGCCGAGGAGGGCGGCTTCTCGGCCGCCGCCGGTCGGCTCGGCACGAGCCAGTCCGCCGTCTCGCACGCGGTGCGCGGTATCGAACGCAAGCTGGGCGTCGTGCTGTTCGAGCGCGGACGGCACGGGGCCCGGCCGACCGCGGCCGGTGCGCGGGCCGTCGCCCACGGCCGTCGTGTCCTGCGGATGCTGGACGTGCTCGTACGGGAGACGCGGGCCGTGGCGCCCGAGGACGTCGCCGGCCCCCTCCGCATCGCCGCCTTCCGCAGCGCAGCCCTCCACCTCCTGCCGCCCGTCCTCGAACGCCTCACCGCACGGCACCCCGCCGTCGAGCCGACCGTCACCGTCGTACGGGAGATCGGGCCCGGCACGGCCGGGGAGGTTGCCGAGGGGCGGGCCGACCTCGGTATCGCCACCTTCGGCACCAGTTCCCCGATCCCGCCGCAGCTGGTCGGGGACGTGCTGCTGGAAGAGCCGTACGCGCTCGTGCATCCGGTCGGCCACCCCACCCCGCGCTCCCTGCCGCTCGTCGACTGGCGGGAGAACTGCTCCTCCTACACCCGCACCTGGTGGGCGGCCCAGGACTGGATCCCCACGGCGACCGTCCGCGCCGAGGACGACGGGGCGGTGCTCTCGATGGTGGGCAGCGGTCTCGGCATGGCGATCATGCCCGCGCTCTCCCTCGCCGGGGCCCCGCTCGGCCTGGAGATCACCGACCTCGGACCGGACCGGCCCACCCGGCAGGTCGGGTACGTCACCACCCCCGAGCTCGCCGCCACCGCCGTTGTGCGGGCCCTGGTACGCGAGCTGCGCAGCCATGCGAAACCGCAGGTCAGCGCTGTGTGACCCACTGCACTGTCTCAGATAGTAGGAAGTCCGAGTAATTGTGGAGACAGACAGAGCCCCCTCCCTTAGCTTTGTAGAAGCCGAACGTCTCGCTCGATCAAGCGAATGACGGTCGTGAGCCGGGCCCCGTGCAGGCAACCCCTGCGGCCATTACTCCCCGCCCCTCTGGGGGCACCTCCCACGCCCTTTGGGCAGTGGGGGAGTCTCGTAACTCCCTCCCGAGAAGGAGTCGATTTCTCATGGCCGAGACGACCGCCCGCCGTCGAGTCCGTCACACCTCCCGCACCAGCGAGTCCGACCGCAAGAACGCCGCGGCCGCCCTCCAGCGCGCCCTCGACCGCCGTGACAACGGCGGTTCGACCGGCCACTGAGGCCGCACCCCCAGTACCCGGGAGCCGCACCCGCCGGGGTGCGGCGCGGGCTCATGCCCCGCGCCGCACCTCGAAATGGTCGATCCGGTCGCCGTTCTGCGCCAGCGCCGACACCTTGAGCCTCGGCGCCGTACCGCTCTCCGCCTCCACCTGGAGGAAGGAGAAGCCCCGGTAGCGCACCCGCGACCACTCCACGGTCTCCTTGTCCGCGGCCCGTGACTTCGTCCACTGGAAGGTGTCGACGGACTCGCGGTCGCGCACATGCCCCTCGTAGCTCTCCTTCACGCCCGCCGGGAAGCCGTACAGGTCCTTGCCGCCACCGCCCGCGGTGACGTACACGGTCCCGTCCCGCGTCGGGTCGGTCGACGCCCCGATCGGCACCCGCCTGCCGACGGCGTCGCCCTTGATGGCGTCGGTGCGCTCGTAGACGTGGTTGTGCCCGTTGATCACCAGATCCACCTGGTGCTTCGCGAACAGCGGCAGCCACTCCTCGCGCACCCCGCCGTCGGAGGCGTGCGAGGAGGTCGAGTAGGCGCAGTGGTGGAAGAAGACGACCACGAAGTCCACCGATCCCCTGAGCTCCCCCAGCTTCTCGTCCAGCCAGGCCGTCTGCTTGCCGCCCGTGTAGCCGAGGTTGGCGGGGATCTCGTACGACACGTCGTTGGCGTCCAGCGCCACGAAGCCGACGTTGCCGTAGGTGAACGCGTACACGCCCGGCGCCGAGCGCGGGTCGAAGCCGCTGTCCGGGAGGGACCAGCGGGCGAGCTGGCCGCCGTAGCCGTCGGGGGAGTACCAGGCCTCCATGTCGTGGTTGCCGGTCGTCACCATCCAGGGCACCGACCGCGTGACCTCCTCGTTCTGCTTGAGGAACAGGTCCCAGTACGAGGGGTCGTAGCCGTCCGTCTTCTCGCCCCGGCCGTTGACGTTCGCGTAGCAGATGTCGCCCGCGTGCAGATGGAAGGCGGGGTTCTGGCGCAGCAGTATGTGGTCGTTGGCGGCCGCGGCCTTGCTGACGCCCTGGTCGCCGAAGGCCGTGAAGACGAACGTCTCCGGGCTCGCCGGGGCCGTGCGGAAGGAGGCGATGGTGGAGCGGTGTGCGGCGGCGGCCGGGTCGAGTCCGTCGTGGCCGACGCCGTAGTAGTACGTGGTGCCGGGGCGCAGACCGTCGAGGGCGGCGTGCAGGTAGTACTGGTCGAGCGCGGCACGGATGCCCGTGACGCCCGGGGTGTGCAGGTCGCGGACCTCGGCCTCGATCGTGCGGCTCAGGTCGTCGGGGCGGGTGCCGATCCGGACGAACGGCTTCTTCACCGCGAGCGGGACCTGCCAGGAGATCCGCATCTGCGTCTTCGGGTCGGCGCCGAAGGCGAGGTGGCGGCCGAAGGGGGCGACGACCGAGCCGTGCACCTTGGCCGCCGGGGACGGGGAAGCGGTCGTACGGGAGGGCGAGGGCGAGTCTCCCGCGCAGCCGCCGGTCAGCAGGCCGCCCGCCACCGCGCCGGCCGTCACCAGGGTGCGGCGCCGGGACAGCTTCGTGCGCAGGTACTCGTACTGCTCGGCCATGCTCATCCGGCGCGCGAGCTGCGGCGGGATGCCGACGTCGGGAAGGTCCATGCTGCTGAAGTTCCCAGCGGACCCCAACAGCCGCCATACGTACGGGTGAACGCCAGTCGAAGGGCTGACGCCCAGGTGTGCGCTTCTGTCCGTATGGCGGACATGCCGTGTCATCCCATGGGACGCGGGAGTAGGGTGCCGACATGTCTCGCAGCATCAATCTCGCAGTGATCCCGGGTGACGGCATCGGCCAGGAGGTCGTGGCCGAAGGCCTGAAGGTCCTCTCCGCCGTCCTTCCGCAGGATGTGAAGCTGGAGACCAAGGAGTACGACTTCGGCGCCAAGCGCTACCACGCCACCGGTGAGACCCTCACCGACGCCGACGTGGACGCGCTCAAGCAGCACGACGCGATCCTCCTCGGTGCCATCGGCGACCCCAGCGTCCCCTCCGGCGTCCTGGAGCGCGGCTTCCTGCTGAAGCTCCGCTTCCTCTTCGACCACCACGTCAACCTGCGGCCCTCGAAGCTGCTCCCGGGTGTCGAGACCCCCCTCAAGGGCGAGCCCGCCATCGACTTCGTCGTGGTCCGCGAGGGCACCGAGGGCCCGTACACCGGCAATGGCGGCACCATCCGCAAGGGCACCCCGCACGAGGTCGCCACCGAGGTCTCCGTGAACACGGCCTTCGGTGTCGAGCGTGTCGTCCGCGACGCCTTCGCCCGTGCCCAGGCCCGCCCCCGCAAGAAGCTCACGCTGGTCCACAAGAACAACGTGCTCTCCTTCGCGGGCCACCTGTGGACGAACGTCTTCAACAAGGTGGCCGAGGAGTTCCCCGAGGTCACCACCGACTACATCCACGTCGACGCGGCGACCATCTACCTGGTTACCGACCCGGCGCGGTTCGACGTGATCGTCACCGACAACCTCTTCGGCGACATCATCACCGACCTCGCCGCGGCCGTCTCCGGCGGCATCGGCGTCGCCGCGAGCGGCAACATCAACCCGTCCGGCGAGTTCCCGTCGATGTTCGAGCCCGTCCACGGCTCGGCCCCCGACATCGCGGGCCAGGGCAAGGCCGACCCCACCGCCACGGTCCTGTCCGTCGCGCTGCTCCTGCGTCACCTCGGCTACGAGGCCGAGGCCGCCCGGATCGACGAGGCGGTCTCCGTCGACCTCGCCGAGCGCACCGGCAAGCCCGCGCGCAGCACGTCGGAGATCGGCGACGCGCTGGCCGTACGAGTAGCCGGCTGACCCGCGGCCACCAGAAACACCTCGAAGCCGCCGGGTCGCATCCGCACCCGGCGGCTTTCCTTATGTCCCCGCCGGGTGCCACCATCATCCCCTGGGTCGCATTCACGCCGTTTTCGTCCACGGCCTCCGTAGCGCGATAATCGAACGCGGAGCCGCGGAATGAGGGAATGCTCGGACGTCCTAGCACTGGCAACTGACAGTAGAGGGCGTGAGCGCGGCCAGTCACTACACAACCGGTGAAGGACAACCACTCATGACGACGCCCACGATCGAGCTCAAGCCCTCAGCCTCGCCGCTTTCCGACGCCGAGCGCGCCGCGATCCTGGCGAGCCCCGGGTTCGGCCGCCACTTCACCGACCACATGGTCGTCATCAAGTGGACCGAGGGCCGCGGCTGGCACGACGGCCAGCTCGTGCCGTACGCCCCGCTCCAGCTCGACCCCGCGACGATGGTCCTGCACTACGCGCAGGAGATCTTCGAGGGCCTCAAGGCGTACCGCCAGCCCGACGGGACCGTCGCCACCTTCCGCCCCGAGAAGAACGCCGAGCGCTTCCAGCGTTCCGCGCACCGCCTCGGCATGCCCGAGCTGCCGGTCGAGACGTTCATCGAGGCCTGCGACGCCCTCGTCCAGCAGGACCGGGCCTGGGTCCCGGCGCACGGCGGCGAGGAGTCCCTCTACCTGCGCCCCTTCATGATCGCCACCGAGGTCG
This sequence comes from Streptomyces sp. NPDC001536, assembly GCF_042894505.1. Lineage (NCBI taxonomy): Bacteria > Bacillati > Actinomycetota > Actinomycetes > Kitasatosporales > Streptomycetaceae > Streptomyces > Streptomyces sp. NPDC001536. The sequence goes on along the minus strand of NZ_JBIAVQ010000014.1, from coordinate 222,992 downwards.
GCCTGGGCGTCAAGCCCGCCAACGAGTACCTCTTCCTGGTCATCGCCTCCCCGGCCGGCGCCTACTTCCCCGGTGGCGTCAAGCCGGTCTCCATCTGGCTCTCCGAGGACCGCGTCCGCGCCGTCCCCGGCGGCATGGGCGACGCGAAGACGGGCGGCAACTACGCGGCCTCCCTCCTCGCCCAGGCCGAGGCGGCGGCCAAGGGCTGCGACCAGGTCTGCTACCTCGACGCGGTCGAGCACAAGTGGGTCGAGGAGCTCGGCGGCATGAACCTGTACTTCGTGTACGGCGACAAGATCATCACGCCGGCGCTGACGGGCTCGATCCTGGAGGGCGTCACGCGCGACTCCCTGCTGGAGGTCGCCCGCGACCTCGGCTACGAGTCCGAGGAGGGCCGCGTCTCCATCGACCAGTGGCAGCGCGACGCCGAGAACGGCACCCTCACCGAGGTCTTCGCCTGCGGCACGGCCGCCGTGATCACCCCGGTCGGCACCGTGAAGCGCGCGACCGCCGAGTGGCAGCAGTCGGGCGGCGAGCCGGGCGAGGTCACGCTGAAGCTGCGGCAGGCCCTGCTGGACATCCAGCGCGGCACGGCCGAGGACAAGCACGGCTGGATGCACAAGCTGGGCTGAGCGCCTTCAAGGACTGCCCCGGGGCCCGCTTCTGTACGGCAGAAGCGGGCCCCGCGCCTGTGTGGGACCGTGCGGGAAGTCTCCCCATCATTAGAACGCCACTCAATGTGATGCCCTCCATGGAGGGGCTCAATGGTTCCGTTCATTGAGCGCATTGGTTAGAGTGACGCTCTAAGAGAAGGGAACGACATGCGGCTCACCCCCACCGAACGCGACCGGCTGCTGCTCTTCGGTGCCGCCGAGCTGGCCCGTGCCCGCCGTGCCCGAGGACTGAGGCTCAACGTGCCGGAGGCCACCGCGCTGATCGCGGACACCGTGTGCGAGGCCGCCCGGGACGGGGCGCGGCTCGCCGAGGCCGTCGAGCGGGCCCGCGCGGTGCTCGGTCCGGACGACGTGCTGCCCGGTGTCGCGGACGTCGTCACCGAGGTGCATGTCGAGGCCGTCTTCGACGACGGGTCCCGGCTGGCCGTGGTGAGCGACCCGATCGGCGGCGGGCTCGGCCCCGAGGCGCCCGGCGCGCTGCTGCCCGGGCCCGAGCACGCCGAGCCCGAGGCCGTCCTGCGGCTCACCGTCACCAACACCGCGACCGTCCCGGTCTCCGTCACCTCCCACTTCCACTTCTTCGAGGCCAACCCGCGCCTCGACTTCGACCGCGCCGCCGCCTACGGCCTGCGGCTCGCCGTCCCCGCCGGTTCCTCGGTGCGGTTCGGGCCGGGGGAGTCGCTGGAGGTCGGCCTGCTGCCGATCGGCGGTGCCCGCGTCGCCATCGGCTTCGCCGGACTCGTCGACGGACCGCTGGACGCGCCCGGCGCCCGCGAGGAGGCCCTGCGCCGCGCCGCCGCGTGCGGATACCTGGGCGTTGACGGCATACGTGACGAGGAGGCCGACCGATGAGCCGCCCCGGAGGCCACCCCGCCGAGGCCCGCCGCCTCACCCCCCACGAGTACGCCGCCACCCACGGCCCCCGCGCCGGCGACCGCGTCCGGCTCGGCGACTCCGGGCTGACGATCCGCGTCGAGTCCGACTCCCAGCGCCACGGCGACGAGTTCCTCGCCGGCTTCGGCAAGACGGCCCGCGACGGGCTCCACCTCAAGGCCGCCGCCGTCCGCGAGACCTGTGACGTCGTCATCAGCAACGTCGTCGTGATCGATGCCGTGCAGGGGATCCGCAAGGTCTCCATCGGTGTCCGGGAAGGCCGCATCTGCTCCATCGGGCGGGCCGGGAACCCCGACACCCTCGACGGGGTCGACGTCGTCGTCGGCACCGGCACGTCCATCGTGTCCGGCGAGGGGCTCATCGCCACCGCCGGGGCCGTCGACACCCACGTCCATCTGCTGTCGCCGCGGATCATGGAGGCCTCGCTGGCCTCCGGCGTGACCACCATCATCGGGCAGGAGTTCGGGCCGGTGTGGGGCGTCGGCGTCAACTCGCCCTGGGCACTGCGGCACGCGTTCGGGGCCTTCGACGCGTGGCCGGTCAACGTCGGCTTCCTGGGCCGGGGTTCGTCCTCCCACGACGCGCCCCTGATCGAGGCCCTCGCGGAGGGCGGCGCGTCCGGCTTCAAGGTGCACGAGGACATGGGCGCCCATACGCGGGCGCTGGACACGGCGTTGCGCGTCGCCGAGGAGCACGACGTCCAAGTCGCCCTGCACAGCGACGGGTTGAACGAGTGCCTGTCCGTCGAGGACACCCTGCGCGTCCTGGAGGGGCGCACCATCCACGCCTTCCACATCGAGGGCTGCGGCGGCGGACACGTCCCGAACGTGCTGAAGATGGCCGGCGTCCCGAACGTCATCGGCTCCTCCACCAACCCCACCCTGCCCTTCGGCCGGGACGCGGTCGCCGAGCACTACGGCATGATCGTCTCCGTCCACGACCTGAAGACCGACCTGCCCGGCGACGCCGCCATGGCCCGCGACCGCATCCGCGCCGGGACCATGGGCGCCGAGGACGTCCTGCACGACCTCGGCGCGATCGGCATCACCTCCTCGGACGCGCAGGGCATGGGGCGCGCGGGCGAGACGGTCCGCCGTACCTTCGCCATGGCCGGGAAGATGAAGGCCGAGTTCGGGGCCCCGGACGACGGCCACGACAACGAACGCGTCCTGCGCTACATGGCCAAGCTGACGATCAACCCGGCCATCGCGCACGGCCTCTCCCACGAGGTCGGCTCCATCGAGGTCGGCAAGCTGGCCGACATCGTGCTGTGGCGCCCGGAGTACTTCGGCGCGAAACCGCAGCTGGTGCTGAAGTCCGGCTTCCCGGCGTACGGCGTGGTCGGCGACCCGGGAGCGGCGACGGACACTTGCGAACCCCTGGTGCTGGGCCCGCAGTTCGGCGCGTACGGCGCCACCCCCGCCGACATCTCGGTCGCCTTCGTCGCCCAGGCGGCGCTCGACCAGGGCCACGACTCGATGCCGACGCGCCGCCGCAGGGTCGCCGTGCGCGGCACCCGCGGTATCGGACCGGCCGACCTGCGCCTCAACTCCCGTACCGGAGCGGTCGATGTGGACCAGCGCACCGGACTGGTGACCCTGGACGGCGAACCGCTGCGCTCGGAACCGGCCGACTCGGTCTCCCTCAACCGCCTCTACTTCCTCTAGGACTTCAGATGACCACCTTCCGTATGCCACCGGAGTGGGCCCCGCACGAGCGGACCTGGATGGCCTGGCCCGGCCCCAACGCGACCTTCACCGACGACGCGGAGCTGGCCGAGGCCCGGACCGCCTGGGCCTCGGTGGCCCGTGCGGTACGCCGCTTCGAACCGGTGACGATGGTCCACGGCGTGGGCCAGGGAGAGTCCGCGCGCGAACTGCTCGGCCCGGACATCGACTTGGTGGAGCGGGAACTCGACGACGCGTGGATGCGCGACATCGGCCCGACCTTTGTCACCGACGGCACTGAACTGGCCGCCGTGGACTGGGTGTTCAACGGCTGGGGCGCACAGGACTGGGCGAGCTGGGAGCACGACTCCAAGATCGCCGGCCATGTCGCGGATCTCGCCGGGGTGCCGGTACTGAGCAGCGCACTTGTCAACGAGGGCGGCGCGATCCACGTCGACGGCGAGGGCACCGTCCTGCTCACCGAGACGGTCCAGCTCGGCGCGGGGCGCAATCCCGGCTGGACGCGCGAGCGGGTCGAGGCGGAGATCCACGCCCGGCTCGGCACCAGCAAGGCGATCTGGCTCCCGCACGGCCTCGCCGGCGACTACGGCACCTACGGCACCCAGGGCCACGTCGACATCGTCGCGGCCTTCGCCGGGCCCGGCACCGTCGTCGTCCACAGTCAGCGGAACCCCGACCACCCCGACCACGCCCGCTCGCGGGAGTACGTCGAGATCCTGCGCGGCCAGAGCGACGCGAAGGGCCGTCGCCTGGAGGTCGTCGAGATCCCCGCGCCCACGGTCCTCAAGGACGAGGACGGGGAGTGGGTCGACTACTCCTACATCAACCACTACCTCTGCAACGGCGGAGTGGTGCTCTGCGCCTTCGACGACCCGAACGACGAGCTCGCGGCCGGCATCTTCCGCCGCCTCTTCCCCGACCGGACGGTGACCCTGGTGGACGCGCGGACGATCTTCGCGGGCGGGGGCGGCATCCACTGCATCACCCAGCAGCAGCCGCGGCCGACGGTCAGGTAGAACGTACGGGTGAACGTGCTGACGTGTGCCACCCGCGGAAACCGGCCGACGGAGACGCCGCCCCGCCTGGAGGACGAGGTGTGCGCGGTCGTGGCGACGCCGTTCTCCGAGTGCTGCGGCCCGTACGAGACGCACCTCCTGCCGGACACCGCCCCCATGGAGGGCCTCGTATGACCCCCGCCCGCCGCACCCCCGCCCCGCCCCGCGAGGACGTGCTCGCCGCCGCCATGGAGATGATCGCCGAACTCGGCCTGGAGAAGCTCACCATGGCGGCCCTCGGCCGCGAGGTCGGGATGAGCAGCGGTCACCTCCTGTACTACTTCCACTCCAAGGACGAGCTGCTGCTCCAGACCCTGGAGTGGAGCGAGGGCCGCCTCGGCGCCGAGCGCGGCCGCCTCCTCACCCGCACGGCCACCGCGCGCGAACGGCTCGATGCATACGTCGACCTGTACGTACCCGACGGCCACCGCGACCCCCACTGGACCCTCTGGCTGGAGGTCTGGACCCGCTCGCAGAACGCGGACGACGACGGCCGCGAACGCCAGGCCGCCATCGAGGGCGCATGGCACCGCGACCTGGTGGCCCTGCTGGCGGAGGGGGTGTCGAGGGGCGAGTTCCGCACGCTCGACCCGGACCGCTTCGCCGCCCGGCTGCGAGCCCTGCTGGACGGCTTCTCCATCCATGTGGCGATCGGGCTCCGGGGGACGGACCGTACACAAGTTCTCGGCCACGTAAGGGAGTTCCTGGACGAGAACCTCCTCGCGGACGCGTGACCCCGAGCCCGGGTTGTACGCAATAAGGCCGATTGACCCTGTGGCCCGTGGTGCGTTTGCCTCTTGGGGAGCCCTCGGCGCGGGGCCGGGGGAGAGCGTCCACGGGGAACACATGGGGGGAACATGTCCAGAGCCGTACGTGTGTCCAGCGTGTCCTTAGGTACAGCGCTGCTGCTCGCGCTCACCGGAACGACCGCCGGTGCCGAGCCGCACGCGCCAATGGTGAACAGGGTCAGCACCGCCGCCGACGGCAGCCAGGCCGACGGGGCGTCGACGGGCGCCGCCATCAGCGCCGACGGCCGCACGGTGGCGTTCACGTCCATCGCGCCGGGCTTCGGCTGCGCGCGCTTCGACAGGTGCCTGCTCGTGAAGGACCTGGACGACGGCGGGCTCACCAAGATCGCCCTCGGCAGCGGCTACGCCTACAGCACGCCCGCGCCGAGCGCCGACGGCAGCCGTATCGCCTTCTCCGCGGGCACCCGGTTCCTCGCGCCCTACCTGTACGACAGCGCCACCGGCCGTACGGAGAAGCTGTGGCCGCAAGACCCGCCCGGCTTCAACGAGTTGGGCCGCGCGCAGTCGATCAGCCCGGACGGCACGCACATCGCGTACACCATCGGCAACCGCGACGGCGACGCGAACTTCCGGCTGCTGTACGTCCGTGACACGGCCACCGGCACCGACGAACTGATCTCACCGGCCGAGGAGGGCGACAAGCGCGGAGCCTCGGTGAGCGGCGACGGCGAACGGGTCGCGTACTCGGTCCACGGGCAGGTGGAGGAGGACCCGGTCGACATCTTCGTCAAGGACCGGGCGACGGGCGAGCGGACCCAGGTCGACCAGGGCTTCGGCGCCGCCTCCCTGGTCCGTATCACCGCCGACGGGCGTCACGTCCTCTTCAATGCCGACAACGGTGTCCACAGCCGTGACCTTCGCACGGGCGCCGCGCGGCGCGTGGCCGAGGGGACCGCTTCCTCGGTCACCGCGGACGGCCGGTACGCCGTCGTCGCGGGCGAGGACGGGGTGCGGGTGCGCGATCTGCGGACGGGGCTGCGCGGGGCCGCCCTCACGCCGGACGCCCAGGGCGGGGACGACATGCTGGCCGCCGATGGGCGTGCGGTGGCGTTCAGTTCGCGGGCGTCCCACCTGGTGCCGGGCGACACCAACGGGGAGTCCGACGTGTTCGTCTTCTCGGGCCCGCTGAGAAAGAACCCGGCCCCGATGCCGTCCGTCACCGAGCGGATCAGCATGACGGGGGACGGACAGCAGCGGCCCGGGGCCTCGTACGACCCGGTGATGGGGGAGGGCAAGGTCGTCGCCTTCACCTCGGGCGACGACGTGTTCGTCAACGCGGCCGGCGGCCTCTCCCAGGTCGACTCCACCGCCCAGGGCCCCTCGCGCGAGGGCAGCCCCTGCTACAGCGGCCGCATGGTCGGCTATGTGGCCCCGTCCGAGACCGACGGCGGTCCGCAGGTCCATGTCCGCAACCGCTCGGTCGGCAAGCTCACCAGCATCGGCTCCTACCAGGGCGTCCGCTTCACCTGGATGGGACAGCCCCAGGTCGACCCGACCTGCGCATGGGTCACCTACGCCGCCACCCTGCCCGCCACCGACACCGACCCGTCGCCCGAACCCCGCGTCTACCGCTTCAAGTTCAACGGCGGCGACACCGACGTGGTCAGCGCGCCCACGGGCGAGCCGGCGGGCAACCCGTCCATCAACTACGACGGCCGGTACATGGCCTTCGAGCAGGGCGGCGAGGTCCACGTCCGCGACCTGGACACCGGCGCCCTGTCGACGGTCGGCGCGGGCTCGGCCCCGTCGATCGGCGCGGACGGCCGCAAGGTCGCCTTCCACCAGGGTGGCGAGGTACGCGTCCACGACCTCGACACCGGTACGACCACCCGGATCAGGGGCACCCAGCCCTCGCTCTCCGGGAACGGCACGCACGTGGCGTACGTCTCGCGCGGCGCCGTATACCTGCGGGAACTCGCCACCGGGAAACGGCAGTTGATCAGCGTCGACCGCTGGGGCGGCCGCAACGACCTCCCGGCCCGGCATCCTTCCGTCAACGCCGACGGCACGGTCGTCGCCTTCGAGTCGGCATCACCCGATCTGGTGGAAGGGGACACCAACGGAGTGTCGGACGTCTTCCTGCGGACAGTGCAATGACCAGCAGCAACCACAACGGGGGAACAACCATGAACAGCACCAAGCGGGCCCTGGCGCTCGCCGTCACCGTCGCCGCCGCCACGGCGACCCTGACCGGCCCGGCCGCGAGCGCCGCGCCCGGGGCCCCGCGCACCGAGAAGGCGAGTGTGGCCCCGGACGGCACCACCGGCAACGGGTCCTCCAACGGGCAGAGCATCAGCGCGAACGGCCGCTATGTGGCCTTCCGCTCCGCCGCCGACAACCTTGTCGCGGGTGACACCGACGGCACCGCCGACGCCTTCGTGCGCGACCTGAAGACCGGCACCACCCGCCTGGCGAGCACCGCCGGGGACGGCAACGTCGTGGACATCTCCCTGAGCGCGAACGGCCGGTATCTCGCGTACACCATCAACCCCACCTACAACACCGACGACAACCACATCTGGATCAAGGACCTGAAGACCGGCGCCGTCCAGCAGATCGACGACGCCATCGCCCCCGGCTACACGGCCGCCGCCGGCCCGGCGATCAGCGCCGACGGCCGCTATGTCGCCTTCGTCGCTCTGCGCACGAGCGGCGAGGGGACGCCGGGCGACAGCTCGAACCGGATCTACCGCGTCGACCGTGTCACCGGCGAGCGGGTCCGCATCAGCCAGGTGCCGGGCGAGGGCGCCTGGAAGTCCACCGCCACCCGCCCGTCGATCAGCGCGGACGGCAGCCGGGTCGGCTACCAGTTCTTCGTCCCGTACCCCAGCCGGGGCGACTGGAGCGACGCCTATGTCCGTGATGTGCCGAGCGGCGAGCTGTTCCAGGTCGACAAGGCGCCCGACGGCAAGGTGTCCGACGGGCAGACCGAGTTCCCGCAGGTCAGCGCGGACGGCCGGTACGCGGTCTTCAACTCGCTGGACTCGCAGCTGACCCCGGGCGACACCAACGGCGGCCACAACGTCTTCGTGCGCGACCTGAGGACGGGGTCGGTGACCCGGATCGACGGCGCCGACCCGGCCGCCTACACCGCCTACCCCCAGCTCAGCGCCGACAGCCGGCACCTCGTGTTCGGCTCGGCCGCCCCGGGCCCGGACGAGGCGCGCCAGGTGTACGTACGCGATCTGCGCACCGGACGCACGGTGCTCGTCAGTGTCGCGGCACAGGGAGGTCCGAGCGCCGACCCCGCGGAGTTCCCGGTGATCGACCGGCACGGCCGCACGGTCGCCTTCAGCAGCTGGGCCAACGACCTGGTGCCCGAGGACGCGGGGCAGAGCGACTTCACCACCGACGTCTACGTACGCCATCTGAAGTGATCGACCGCATCCTGAGACAGCCGTGAGCGAGGCGCGGGGGTTGTGCCAGACTGCCCCCGTGCTCTCGTTCGCCATGATTATTGGCAGCAGGCGCGCCGGTCCGCAGTGACCGCCACGTACGACCAGGTACGGGCGGACACCGTCGTCCTCGACCCGCGCGCAGACCTCTCGCACCCGCGAGAGGTTTTTCGCTTTTCTGGCCCACCCGTAACCAGAGGCGAGAGCGCGAGGGACTATGTGGGGACGGTGGAGCCGGTCATTCCGGTACAGACCGAGATCCAATCCTCAGGAGCCTTGAGACCATGACCGCAACCAGCGAGCTCGACGATCAGTTCCACGTCTTCGACACCACCCTGCGCGACGGCGCCCAGCGGGAGGGCATCAACCTCACCGTCGCGGACAAGCTGGCCATCGCGCGGCACCTGGACGACTTCGGCGTGGGCTTCATCGAGGGCGGCTGGCCCGGCGCCAACCCGCGGGACACCGAGTTCTTCGCCCGTGCCCAGCAGGAGATCGCGTTCAAGCACGCCCAGCTGGTCGCCTTCGGCGCGACCCGCCGGGCCGGCGCCAAGGCGGCGGAGGACCCACAGGTCAACGCGCTGCTGGCGTCCGGTGCCCCGGTGATCACCCTGGTCGCCAAGTCCCACGACCGCCATGTCGAACTCGCCCTGCGCACCACGCTGGACGAGAACCTGGAGATGGTCCGCGACACGGTCTCGTATCTGACGGCACAGGGCCGCCGGGTCTTCGTCGACTGCGAGCACTTCTTCGACGGCTACCGCGCCAACCCGGAGTACGCGAAGGCGGTCGTCCGGGCGGCCTCGGAAGCGGGCGCCTCGGTGGTCATCCTCTGTGACACCAATGGCGGCATGCTCCCCGCCCAGGTCCAGGCGGTCGTCTCCACGGTCCTCGCCGACACCGGCGCCCGGCTCGGCATCCACGCCCAGGACGACACGGGCTGTGCGGTCGCCAACACCCTGGCCGCGGTGGACGCGGGCGCGACCCATGTCCAGTGCACGGCGAACGGCTACGGCGAGCGGGTGGGCAACGCCAATCTGTTCCCGGTGGTCGCGGCCCTGGAACTGAAGTACGGCAAGAAGGTGCTGCCGGAGGGCAAGCTGCGCGAGATGACGAGGATCTCGCACGCGATCGCCGAGGTCGTCAACCTCACCCCCTCGACCCACCAGCCCTACGTGGGCGTCTCGGCCTTCGCCCACAAGGCCGGCCTGCACGCCTCCGCGATCAAGGTCGACCCGGACCTGTACCAGCACATCGACCCCGAGCAGGTCGGCAACACCATGCGCATGCTGGTCTCCGACATGGCGGGCCGCGCCTCGGTCGAGCTCAAGGGCAAGGAACTGGGCGTCGACCTCGGCGGCGACCGCGAGGTGGTCGGCCGGGTGGTCGAGCGGGTGAAGGAGCGCGAGCTCAAGGGCTACACGTACGAGGCGGCCGACGCCTCCTTCGAGCTGCTCCTGAGGGCCGAGGTCGAGGGCAAGCCCCTCAAGTACTTCCAGGTCGAGTCCTGGCGCGCGATCGTCGAGGACCGCCCCGACGGCAGCCACGCCAACGAGGCCACGGTGAAGCTCTTCGCCAAGGGCGAGCGCATCGTCGCCACCGCGGAGGGCAACGGCCCGGTCAACGCCCTGGACCGCGCCCTGCGCGTGGCCCTCGAAAAGATCTACCCCCAGCTCGCCAAGCTCGACCTCGTCGACTACAAGGTCCGCATCCTCGAAGGCGTCCACGGCACCCAGTCCACGACCCGCGTCCTCATCTCCACGTCCGACGGGGCGGGGGAGTGGTCGACGGTGGGCGTCGCGGAGAACGTGATCGCGGCGTCCTGGCAGGCCCTGGAGGACGCGTACACCTACGGTCTGCTGCGCGCCGGCGTGGAGCCCGCCGAGTAGCCGCCGTTCAGCAGGAGTCCTCGGCGAGCTCCTCGAACTCGCCGAGGCTCATGGCCCGGTCGTCGGCCCAGACCTGACCGGGCTCCAGCTTCTCGATGTTCTCGGCGGTGAACTCGACGATCCCGTTGTACGAGTCGCCGGTGACGTAGTGGCCGAACCGGAGGGTGTAGTGGCGGTTCGGCAGCAGCCGCTGGGCGCCCCTGTGCCGGGCGTCCCACTCGGCCGGCGGCGAGAACAGCGGGAAGTCGGCGTCTCCGTCGAGCTTCGTGCTCCGCACGGCCCACACCGCACGGTTCCGCCCGTCCCTGACCGCTCCTTCGAGCATCGGCTTGCGGTAACTGTCGTCCCCGCACGGCCGCAACAGGGCGTGCGGCACCCCGTCCGCGCCGACCCGCACCCCGGCGAGGGGCAGATCGACGGCAGCGCACCCGCTCAGCGACAGCACCCCCGCGGCGACGCCCACCACGGCGGCCACCCTCCCCTTCAGCACACGTCCCCCACGAGCTCCTCGAACTCCCCCCGACTCATCGCCCGCCCGTCGGCCCAGACCTCCCCGGGTCCCAGCCCGGCCAGCTCCTCCGTGGTGAACGAGACCACGACCCGGTACGGGAATCCGCCGCCGGTGGGGCCGGACTCCAGCCAGTAGCCGTACCCGGGGGTGAGCCGCTGCGCGCCCTGGGGTCGCACGCCCCAGGACCGGGGAGGCGCGAAGAGCGGGAACGTGACGTCCCCGATCCCGGCGTCCGACCGTGCCTGCCACGCGGTGCGGTGCGGGTCGTACGACACCGGCCGCTCGCCCGGGATGCCGTCCAGCGTCAGGCTGTCGACCCGGTCGTCCCCGCACGGCCGGACGGTCACCACGGGCTCCCCGTCCTCGCCCAGCGACACGGCGGCCAGGGAGAGCATCGCGGGACTGCACCCCCCGAGCAGCACTCCCCCCGCCAGCACACCCACCACCGCGAACCCCGTACGCCTCATGCCCCCCACCTCCGTACCGCTCACGACATCACGGGACGGGAAGCCGTACGACCACCGTTGTGCACCGGTCCCATTGCGGTCGTACAACATGCTTGATGGGGCCGTGAGTTGGGGCCGAATGGCTGACGTGATGCCTTGACGGGCCTGCGGGCCACCAGTTAACTCACGCCGTGAGGTAAGTCATGTGTGGACTAACGAGAGCCAAGGGGGAAGCTCCATGCGAAGAACCGCCCTGCTCGCCTCAGCCGCCCTGCTGACGACCCTGCTGCCGATGGTGTCCGCACAGGCCGCCGACGAACCCGCCCCGGTCCCCGTGGACCGCTTCGAGGGCGAGGTGCCCTTCGCGAACCCACCCGCGGGGGGCATCTTCACGTGGGGCAGTGACAACGACGACCCGCCTGCGCTCGCCCTCGAAGAACGCGACGACGCCCCCGAGGGCGCCCGCGTCCTGTCCGGCACGTACGACATCAGCGGCTACGGCGGCTTCACCCATGACTTCGCCTTCGCCGAGCCCGCCCACGACTGGTCCGCCCACAAGGGCGTCCGCTTCTGGTGGGACGGACAGAACAACGGCAAGAAGGTCGCCTTCGAGCTCAAGGACGGCGGCGCCGACGGCGAGGCCTCCGAGCTGTGGACGACGTCCTTCACCGACGACTTCAGCGGCTGGAAACAGATCGAGATCCCCTTCACCGACTTCGCCTACCGCACCGACTACCAGCCCGTCGGCGGCATCGACCACATCCTCGGCCTCACCGAGACCTGGGGCTACGCCGTCACCCTCCCCGTCGGCGTCCAGGGCCGGTTCGCCATGGACGGCGTCGAGTTGTACGGCAGGGCCGACCAGTCGCTGCGCGCCTCGGTCCTCACCGACGCCGCCGTGTACCCGACGGACGAGGGCGGTACGGCGACCGTGAAGATCTCCGTCGCCACCACCGGCTCCGCCCCGATCGACGAGCCCGTCACCGTCGCCTACGAGACGGCCACGACCGGCACCGCCGAACCCGGCAAGGACTACACCCCGGTCAGCGGAACCCTCACCTTCCCGGCGGGCACCGCCTCCGGAGCCACGCGGACCGTCCGGGTCCCGACGCTGAAGGACAAGTCGGCCGAGGCCGCCGAGACCGTCCCCCTCGCCCTCACCGTCACCGGCGCCAAGCCCCCGGCCGAGACCCCGCAGATCGTCGTCGACGCGCACGGACTGCCGTATCTCAACGCCAAGTTGCCCGTGAAGCAGCGCGTCGCCGATCTCCTCTCCCGTATGTCGCTCGCGGAGAAGGCCGGCCAGATGACCCAGGCCGAGCGCGGAGCCGTGGGGACCGGCGCGGACATCGCCACGTACGACCTCGGCTCGCTGCTGTCCGGCGGCGGCTCCACGCCGACGCCCAACACCCCAGAGGCCTGGGCGAAGATGATCGACTCCTTCCAACTCCGGGCCCAGGCAACCCGCTTCCAGATCCCGCTCGTCTACGGCGTCGACGCCGTCCACGGCCACAACAACCTGGTCGGCGCCACCGTCATGCCCCACAACATCGGCCTCGGCGCCACCAGGAACCCCCAACTCGCCCAGCAGACCGGCGCGGTGACCGCCGCCGAGGTCCGCGCCACCGGCATCCCCTGGGACTTCGCCCCCTGCCTCTGCGTCACCCGCGACGAACGCTGGGGCCGCTCCTACGAGTCCTTCGGCGAGGACCCGGCCCTCGTCGACTCCCTGGAGACGGTCATCCAGGGCCTCCAAGGGGCGCGCAACGGCAAGGACTTGAGCCGCGGTGACAAGGTCCTCGCCACCGCCAAGCACTTCGTCGGCGACGGCGGCACCGAGTACGGCTCCTCCACCACCGGCACCTACACCATCGACCAGGGCGTCACCAAGGTCACCCGGCAGCAGCTGGAGGCCGTCCACCTTGCCCCGTACCGGACCGCCGTCGACCGCGGGGTCGGCACCGTCATGCCCTCGTACTCCTCGCTCGACGTCCTCGGCGACGGCCAGGGCCCGGTCAAGATGCACGCCCGCGCCGACATGATCAACGGTGTCCTGAAGGGCCGTATGGACTTCGACGGCTTCGTGATCAGCGACTGGGACGGCATCGACCAGATCCCCGGCGACCGCGCCTCCGACGTCCGCACCTCGGTCAACGCCGGCGTCGACATGGTCATGGTCCCGTACGCCTTCAGGGAGTTCCGTACGACGCTCGTGGAGGAGGCACAGGCCGGACGCGTCAGTGAGCGGCGCATCGACGACGCCGTCTCCCGCATCCTCACGCAGAAGTTCCGTCTCGGCCTCTTCGAGAAGCCGTACGCCGACACCGGCGGCGCCTCGAAGATCGGTTCCGCCGAACACCGGGCCGTCGCCCGCCGGGCCGCCGCCGAGTCGCAGGTGCTGCTGAAGAACGCCGACGGCGTGCTGCCGCTGAAGAAGTCCCAGAAGGTGTACGTCGCCGGCTCCAACGCCGATGACATCGGCAACCAGAGCGGCGGCTGGACCATCACCTGGCAGGGCGCGTCCGGCGACATCACCCCCGGCACGACGATCCTGGAGGCCATGCGGAAGAACTCCGCGGAACTGACGTACTCCAAGGACGCCTCCGCCCCCACGACCGGCCACGACATCGGGGTGGTCGTCGTCGGCGAGACCCCGTACGCCGAGGGCGTCGGAGACGTCGGCAACGGCCATGACCTGGCGCTGAGCCCCGCCGACCAGGCCGCAGTCGACACGGTCTGCGCGGCCATGAAGTGCGCGGTGCTGATCGTCTCCGGCCGCCCCCAGCTCATCGGCGACCGGCTGGGCGAGATCGACGCGCTGGTCGCCTCCTGGCTGCCGGGCAGCGAGGGCGACGGCGTGGCCGACGTGCTGTACGGAAAGCGGCTCTTCACCGGGCAGCTTCCCGTCACCTGGCCGAAGTCGCAGGCCCAGCTGCCGATCAACGTCGGCGACACGTCGTACGACCCGCAGTTCCCGTACGGCTGGGGCCTCACGACGCTGACCAAGGTGCCGGAGGGCGGCGCGACGACGCTGAAGGCGCTCGGTGCCGCGGCGGCGGTGGCCGAGAAGGCCGGGTCCGAGGAGGTGGGCCGTGCGCTCGTGACCAAGGCGCGGCTGATCGTCCAGCAGAAGAAGATCACGGCCGCCTCGGCGAAGCCCTTCGCGGACGCGGACCACCTGCTGCTCACCGGGCGGTACGCGGCGGCGGTGGCGAAGCTGACGGAGGCCTATGAAGCGGCGACCGGCTGAGGCTGTTTTGGGAGGCTTCGGGTAGCTTCGAAGTATGAAGTCCGTCCTACGGACCCGAAGCCTCCCAGGGCTGCTGGCGGCCCTGGTGCTCGCGGCCCTGACCGTACTGTGGGCGGTCCCCGCGCCCGCCTCCGCCGCCACGAGCGTCTCCAGGATCGCGGAGGCGCTCCGCGAGAGTCCGGTGTACGTCGACCCGGCGGCCTCCGCGCAGCTGTCCTCCGGGGACGCCGCCGCGCTCGCCGAGCAGATCGAGGACGCGGACAAGGCCCTGTTCGTGGCGGTTCTGCCCGCGGACCAGCCGACCGAGAACCTCCTGCGGAACCTGCGTACCGCGACCGGGGTGACGGGCCTGTACGCGGTGCGGGTCGGTGACCGTTTCGACGCGGGCGCGGACTCCTCGGTCCTGCCACGGACCGCCGTACGCAACCTCGTCGCGAGCGTCGAGGGCGAGAGCGACACGAAGACCCAGCTCGACGACTTCACGGACCAGGCGCTGGCCAACATGGGCGGCTCGGCGCCCGCGAGCTGGGGCTCGTCCTCCGACGGCGGAGGTGTCCCGGCGGGTGCGCTGGTGACGGTCGGTGCCGTGCTGGCGGCCGGCGGCGTGGGCACGTACGCGCTGGTCCGCCGCAACCGTCGCCGGCACGCGGAGGAGCAGCGGGCCGCCCTGGAGAAGCTGCGGGTCGTGGTGGACGAGGACATCACCGCCTTCGGCGAGGAACTGGACCGCCTGGACTTCCACCCCGCCGAACCGGGCGCGGACGACGCCATGCGCGAGGACTACGAGCACGCGCTCGACGCCTACGAGAAGGCGAAGTCGTTCATGGCGGCCGCGCAGCACCCGGAGGAGGTCCGCGCGGTGACCCAGGCCCTGGAGGACGGCCGCTTCTCCCTGGCCCTCCTGGCCGCCCGCAGGGAGAGCAGGCCCCTCCCGGCCCGCCGCCCACCCTGCTTCTTCGACCCTCGCCACGGCCCGTCGACCACGGACGCGACCTGGACCCCGCCCAGCGGTGCCCCGCGCGAGGTCCCGGTCTGCGCGGCCGACGCGACCCGCCTCGCCGACGGCCGCGACCCGGTGATGCGCGAGGTCGACACCGACCGAGGCCGCCGCCCCTACTGGGACGCGGGCCCCGCCTACGGCCCCTGGGCCGGCGGCTACTTCGGCACCGGCATCCTCCCCGGCCTCCTCCTCGGCACCATGCTCGGCACCATGATGGCCACCCCCGCCTACGCCGCCGACTACGGCTCCGGCTACGGCGACTTCGGCGGCGGCTACGAGGGCGGCGACGTCTCGGGCGCGGACTTCAACTCGGACGACTTCTCGGGCGGCTTCGGGGGCGGGGACTACGGAGGCGGCGGCGATTTCGGCGGGGGAGGCTTCTGAACGCGGATTCGGGCCTGGGTGTGGAAACGGACACGGGCCCGGCGCAACACACGCCGGGCCCGCGGAAGTTCGTAGAGGACAACCCGCGTCAGAGAGAGGCCGCAGCCGACGCGATCGCCGAGGCGAAGGTGGACACCTCGCTGTACACACCGGGCGCGTTCGGCCGGGCACACCCGATGCCCCAGCTCACGATGCCGACCTGGATCCACGCGTTGCTCGCGTCCCGCCGGAACATCGGCCCACCGGAGTCACCCTGACAGGTGTCGACCCCGCCCGCCGCGTACCCGGCACAGATCTCGTCGCTCGCGACGAGCCCGCTGTACCCGCTGTACGACCGGCACGTGGCGTCACTCACGAACGGCACGGTGGCCTTGAGCAGATACCGCTGCTGGGCCCCGCCCTCGCTGGCCGAACCCCACCCGGCGACGGTGAACGTCCCGGTGTTGTACTGCGTGGTCGTGGCGATCTTCAGCGTCGGCAGATTGATCGGCTGCGCGAGCTTGATGAGCGCCCAGTCCTTGCCGTTGCCGTTGTAGCCGGGAGCCCGGTACACATACGTCGACCGCACCTGAACCCGCCCGGTGGTGGACTGGAGGTCGACCACACCGGCCGTCGCCGTGATGCTGGTGTTCGCCCCGGTCCCGTTCACACAGTGCGCGGCGGTCAGCACGATCTGCTGGGTGTACAGCGCCCCGCCGCAGCCCATGGACAGCCGCACCATGAACGGGAACTCACCCTGCGCCGCCCGGGTCCCGCCGACGACGGGCGCGGGAGCGGCCTGTGCGGCCGAGACGGGCTGAAGACTGACGATCGCGAGAGCGGCGGCACCGAATGCCACGGATCTCTTGAGGGCCGTGAGGAGTCTCTTCAACGTTCTGCCTTCCCGTGGGGGGTGGAAGTACTCAGTCGCAGAAATGTCGTGCGCATGCCAAAAAGGACAGCAAAGAGACACCCATCCACTGGCATGGGCAGGTCAAATCTGTTGCTGGATTATGAGAACGCTGTGACAGGCCGCACAAGGGGTGGGATTCGGCCAGCCCGACCCCGCGCCGATTAGGACAGGAACTGGCCTAATGGGCGCGTACGGTCGCCCCATGTCGGAAACCTTCGCCTCCGCCGCCGCCCTCGACACCTGGCTCACCACCCACCCGTCCCCCCACCCCGGCCTCTGGGTGAAGGTCGCCAAGAAGGGCTCGGGCATCCCGTCCGTCACCGCCGCCGAGGTCAATGACGTGGCCCTCTGTCATGGCTGGATCACCGGTCAGCGCAAGGGATGCGACGCCTCGCACTTCCTCCAGAGGATCACCCCGCGCCGCCCCGGCAGCCTGTGGTCCATGGTCAACGTCCGGCGGGTCGAGGAACTGATCGCCGACGGCAGGATGCGGGACGCCGGCCTCGCGGAGATCGACGCGGCGAAGGCGGACGGACGGTGGGCGGCGGCGTATCTCTCCCAGAAGGAGGCCGGCGTGCCGGACGACCTGGCCGCCGCGCTGGAGCGCAGCCCACGGGCCGGCGCGGCCTTCGAGGCGCTCGGGAAGACGGACCGGTACCAGGTCATGCTCGGTGTGCTGCGGGCCCTCACCCCGGAGAGCCGGGCGGCTCACGTCGCCTCGGCCGTGGCCAGGTTGGAGGAGTCGGCGCGCCGCGACGGCTGAGAACGCCGAGCGCCCGCCCTCAAGGACACGAGGGCGGGCATGCTCACGAAAGACGCGTCACGCGTTCTTGATCGCCGAGATGTCGAAGTTCAGCTTGATCTTGTCGGAGACCAGCACGCCACCCGTCTCCAGCGCCGCGTTCCAGGTCAGGCCCCACTCGGAGCGCAGGATCGTCGCCTTGCCCTCGAAGCCGACGCGCTCGTTGCCGAAGGGGTCCTTCGCGGCGCCGTTGAACTCGAGGTCGATGGTGAGCGGCTTGGTGGTGCCGAGGATGGTGAGGTCACCGGTGATGCGGTAGTCCTCGTCGCCGAGCGCCTCCGCCTTGGTGGAGCGGAAGGTCATCGTCGGGAACTCGTCCGTCTTGAAGAAGTCCGCGCTCTTGAGGTGCCCGTCACGGTCGGCGGAGCCGGTGTCGATGCTGTCCATCTTCACGTCGATGGACGCCGTGGAGGCGGCCGGGTCGCCGCCGTCCAGGTGCAGCGAGCCGCTGAAGTCGACGAACTTCCCCTTCACGTTGGTCACCATGGCGTGGCGGACGGTGAAGCCGATCGTCGAGTGGGCCGTGTCGATCGTGTAGTCGCCGGTCAGGGCGGTCAGGTCGGTGTTCGCCATGGTGTACTCCTTGGAAGTGAGGAAGTTGAACGTTGAATTACCTAACAGGAACGACCGTAGACCTATTCCGTACAAGTTTCAACATCATCCGCAAAGTGTTGGCGTGATTACGCTGAGGTGGTAGATGCCCAGGGTATGAACCCGCACCCCGGAGGTCACTTCCGACTCGCCCGCCGGACCGTCTTACTCGCGGCGGCGCTCCTCGCCACGGCCGCCCCCGGCGCCCGCGCCGCCGCCCCCGACCCCCACGCCGCCCTCCGCCTGCGCTGGCTCGACCTCGCCCTCGGCACCGGCTACGACCCGGCCGCCGAGCCGTACGCCACCCGCCTCGCCGAGACCGGCACCCTCGCCCGCGGCTTCCACGCGACCATGACCCCCACCGCGACCTCCCTGTGGCCCGGCCACGCCTACGACCCGCCGTCCGGCATCACCCAGAGCTACAGCCGGCTGTGGACCATGACCCAGGCCTACGTCCAGCAGGGCACCGGCTCCACCGGCGACGGGTCCCTCCTCGCGGCCGTCCTGCGCGGCCTGGACCACCTCTCCGCCACGGTCTACCACCCCTCCACCACCCGCTACGGCAACTGGTGGGAATGGCAGATCGGCAGCCCCCGTCTGCTCATGGACCTCACGGCCGCCCTGTACGACCACCTCTCCGACGCCCAGCGGGAAGCCGCCTGCGCCGCCGTCGACCACTTCCTGCCCGACGCGCTGCTGGCCGACTACTCCGGTACCTCCACCGGCGCCAACCGCGTGGACCTGTGCCGCTCCGTCGCCCTGCGCGGCATCCTCGGCCGGGCACCCGCCAAGATCGCCCTCGCCCGCGACGCGCTCTCACCGGTCTTCCCGTACGTCACCCGGGGCGACGGCCTCTACGCCGACGGCTCGTTCGTCCAGCACACCCGGGTCCCTTACTCGGGCACCTACGGCCAGGTCCTCCTCGACGGCCTCGGTCGTCTCTTCGCCCTGCTGGCCGGCTCCGAGTGGGCCGTGACCGACCCGAACCGACAGATCGTCCTCGACGCCGTCGAGCACGCCTACGCGCCCCTGATCCACGACGGTCTGATGATGGACAGCGTCAACGGCCGTGCCATCAGCCGGGGTTACCTCAAGAGCGACGAGCGGCACGTGCTGCGCGGCGACCACTTCCACGGCCAGGGCGTCATCGCCGCGATGGCCCTTCTCGCGGGCGGGGCGAGCGAGGCGGAGCGGGAGCGCTGGTACGGCCGTATCAAGGGATGGATCGAACGGGACACCGCCTCCCCGATCCTGACGGCGCGTCAGTTCGGCGTGGCCGACCTCGCCCGGCTGCACGCGGTCGCCGAGTCAGCCGTCCCGGCCGCCCCCGACCCCGTCGGCCACCGGCTCTTCGCGGCGATGGACCGGGCCGTCCACCGACGCCCCGGCTTCGTCGCGAACATCGCCATGGCGAGCGACCGCATCGCGTACTACGAGTGCGGCAACGGCGAGAACCCGCGCGGCTGGCACACGGGCGCCGGAATGCTCTCCTGGTGGGCCGGCGGCCGGGCCGACCGGGCCGACCAGTACACAGACTGGTACTGGCCCACCGTCGACTGGTACCGCCTCCCGGGCACGACCGTCTCCACCCTCCGCCTTCCCGACCGGGCCGGCGGGGAGTGGGGCGAGCCCAGGCCCGACGCGCGCTGGGTCGGCGGTGTCACCGACGGCGAGTACGCGGCGATCGGACAGCATCTGAAGGGCCTCGGCTCGACGCTGGAAGCGCGTAAGTCGTGGTTCTGTGTCGCCGACGTGGTGATCTGCCTGGGCGCCGGCATCACCTGCGCCGACGGCGTCCCGGTCGAGACCGTCGTCGACAACCGCAACCTGGGGGAGGGCGGCACCTCGGCCTTCGTGCAGGGCCGCGGCTGGGCCCATCTGGAGGGCCACGGCGGCTGGGTGGTGCCGTACGGCGAACTGCGCACCCTCCGCGAGGACCGCACCGGCGCCTGGTCGGACATCAACGCGGCCAGTACGACGGAGCGGGCCACCCGCCGCTGGCAGACCCTCTGGCTGGACCACGGCACGGACCCGACGGACGCGTCGTACGTCTACGTCCTGATGCCGGGTGCGTCCCGCCACGAGGTCGCGGCCCGCGCCGCCGACCCCCACTGGCTGAAGGTCCTCGCCAACGACGCCACCCGCCAGGCGGTCCACGTCCCCTCCCTGGGCCTGACGGCCGCCACCTTCTGGCAGGCCGCCACGGCGGGCCCGCTCACCGCCTCCGCGGGCGCGAGCGTGCTGGTCCGCCGCCGGGGCCGCACCGCTACCCTCTGCGTGAGCGAGCCACCCCGGACGGGGGAGCCGGTGGAGATCATCTGGGACCATCCGGTCCGTGCCGTGATCCGGGCCGACGACACGGTCGAGATCCTCGCCGCGGGCCGCCGTCTGCGCCTGAGAATCACCCCGGGGATGGCATGCGCCCCACAGGAATGTGAGGTGACTCTCAGGTGATGGCTTTGTGTGATCTCTACAAGCGGGAAGCCCTCTGAGCAGTCGGAACGGCTGCATGCCTCTCAGGTTCTGTTCAGGGGTACCAGGAAAACGGGCCGGAGACTGTACGGAGTCGACGGCCCGCTTTCCTTGCCGGGCTTCGTAAGGTCACTACATGACCGTTTTGGATGACGCGCCGGGTGAGCCGACGGACGCACGCGGGCGAGTGGCCGAGCTGCACGAGATCCGTGCGCAGGCGATGGCCGGACCGAGCGAAAAGGCGACCGAGGCGCAGCATGCCAAGGGCAAGCTGACCGCCCGGGAGCGCATCGAGCTGCTCCTCGACGCGGGCTCCTTCCAGGAGGTCGAGCAGTTGCGCCGGCACCGGGCGACCGGGTTCGGCCTGGAGGCCAAGAAGCCGTTCACCGACGGTGTCATCACCGGCTGGGGCACGGTCGAGGGCCGCACGGTCTTCGTGTACGCGCACGACTTCCGGATCTTCGGCGGCGCGCTGGGCGAGGCCCACGCCACCAAGATCCACAAGATCATGGACATGGCCATCGCGGCCGGCGCGCCGCTGGTGTCGCTGAACGACGGCGCCGGCGCCCGCATCCAGGAGGGCGTCTCCGCCCTCGCGGGCTACGGCGGCATCTTCCAGCGCAACACCAGGGCGAGCGGGGTGATCCCGCAGATCTCGGTGATGCTGGGCCCGTGCGCGGGTGGTGCGGCCTACAGCCCCGCCCTCACCGACTTCGTCTTCATGGTCCGTGAGACCTCGCAGATGTTCATCACCGGCCCGGACGTGGTCAAGGCCGTGACGGGCGAGGAGATCACGCAGAACGGACTGGGCGGCGCGGACGTGCACGCCGAGACCTCGGGCGTGTGCCACTTCGCGTACGACGACGAGGAGACCTGCATCGCCGAGGTGCGCTACCTCCTGTCGATGCTGCCGCAGAACAACCGCGAGAACCCGCCGCGCGTGGACTCCACGGACGCCGCGGACCGCCGGGGCGACATCCTGCTCGACCTGGTCCCCGCGGACGGCAACCGGCCCTACGACATGGCCAAGGTCATCGAGGAGATCGTCGACGACGGCGACTACCTCGAGGTCCACGAGCGCTGGGCGCGGAACATCATCTGCGCCCTGGCCCGCCTCGACGGCCAGGTCGTCGGCATCGTCGCCAACCAACCGCAGTCCCTCGCAGGCGTCCTGGACATCGAGGCGAGCGAAAAAGCTGCGCGTTTCGTCCAGATGTGTGACGCTTTCAACATCCCGATCGTCACCTTCCTGGACGTCCCCGGGTTCCTTCCGGGTGTCGACCAGGAGCACGGCGGCATCATCCGCCACGGCGCGAAGCTCCTCTACGCCTACTGCAACGCGACCGTGCCGCGGATCTCGCTGATCCTGCGCAAGGCGTACGGCGGTGCCTACATCGTCATGGACAGCCAGTCCATCGGCGCCGACCTCACCTACGCGTGGCCGACGAACGAGATCGCCGTGATGGGCGCCGAGGGCGCCGCCAACGTCATCTTCCGCCGGCAGATCGCCGAGGCCGAGGACCCCGAGGTCATGCGGGCCCGCATGGTCAAGGAGTACAAGTCCGAGCTCATGCACCCGTACTACGCGGCCGAGCGCGGCCTGGTGGACGACGTGATCGACCCGGCGGAGACCCGCGAGGTGCTCATCAAGTCCCTGGCGATGCTCCAGTCCAAGCACGCCGACCTGCCGTCCCGTAAGCACGGCAATCCCCCGCAGTAACCCAGCGGACCCTCCGCGACACCCCCGCGGAAACCTCTCTCACGGAGACTGACACCCATGAACACTCCCGACATCCGCGTCGAGAAGGGCCACGCCGGGCCCGAGGAAGTCGCCGCGATCACCGCGATCCTCCTGGCCCGCGCCGCCGCCCAGCCGTCCACCACGGAACAGAGCCACCGAGGCCACCCCAAGGCCGGCTGGCGCCGCCTGGAGCGCGAGGGCGGCTTCAGGGCCCCGCACAGCTGGCACTGAGCCATACGCTGACACCGTCGAAGGGCCCCTCTCACAAGAGAGGGGCCCTTCGACGTACCTAAGGGGCGCGAGGAACTGCGCGACAAGCCAAAGGACTGCCGCAGACGGCGTACAACCGTCCGAGGCAGCCCAGTAGCCGCAATTACCGCAAGCGTGCCATCAAGGCATGCTCCACCAGCGTGATGAGCGCCGACTTCGCATCCGCCCGGTGCCGCGCGTCCGTCGTGATGATCGGGGTGTCCGGACCGATCTGGAGCGCCTCGCGCACCTCGTCCGGGTTGTACGGCTGGTTCCCGTCGAACCCGTTCAGGGCGATCACAAAAGGAAGCCCCGAGTTCTCGAAGTAGTCGACAGCCGGGAAACAGTCGGCAAGGCGCCTCGTGTCGACGAGGACGATCGCGCCGATGGCGCCGCGCACCAGGTCGTCCCACATGAACCAGAAGCGGTCCTGACCGGGCGTACCGAAGAGGTACAGGATCAGGTCCTGGTCCAGGGTGATACGGCCGAAGTCCATGGCCACCGTGGTGGTGGTCTTGTCACCGGTGTGGGTGAGGTCGTCGATGCCCGCGGAAGCGGACGTCATGACGGCCTCGGTACGCAGCGGGTTGATCTCCGAGACGGCCCCGACGAACGTGGTCTTGCCCACGCCGAAGCCACCCGCCACCACGATCTTCGCCGAGGTGGTGGAGCGGGAAGGACCGCCGCTAGAGCTTGCGAAGTCCACTGAGCACCCTTTCGAGCAGTGTCACGTCTGGCTGGCCGCCGGCGTTCTCGTCGCCGCCGGGCTGATGAATGGCGACCAGGCCCGCCTCCGCCAAGTCGGCGACGAGGATCCTGGCCACGCCGAGGGGGATCGTGAGGAGAGCCGAGACTTCGGCTACCGACTTGATCTCCCGGCAGAGGTTGCAGATCCGCTGATGCTCGGGCAACTGGCCCTGCATCTGGTGCGGCTGCGCGGTGGTGTGCACCAGTGCCTCGATGGCGAGCTGGTAGCGGGGGCGCGTCCGGCCGCCGGTCATGGCGTACGGGCGCACCAAGGGGTTGTTCGACGCCCCTGCGGGCGCCGGCTCAGGGGCGCGTCGCTGCGGCTGCACAGGCTGGATGCGCGGTGCCGGCGGCTGGTCGTACGGCGAGGGCCCGGGGCCCTGGGGCGCGTACGGCTGCCGTTGGCTCGGTGCGGAGGGGAAGTTGTAACGGTTCGGGTTCTGGGAACCGTCGTTCTGACCCTGGCCAGGGCCGTACGACCAATTACCGGACGATGAACCGCCTGGGGGTGTTGCCACTCTCTCTCCTCCTCCGACTGTGCCGGGCACCGCATCACTGTGGAGCCGCGTCCCGAAACCTTATGGCCTCGGGACGCCAAAACGCACCGTCTGTCTGTTAGTTGAGAAGGCTCCCTTGGAGCTCCGCTCGAAGATCGGGCGTCAGGACCGTACCGGCGCGGTCCACCAGGAGCGCCATCTCGTACCCGATGAGGCCGATGTCCGCCTCCGGATGTGCGAGAACTGCGAGCGAGGAACCGTCGGAGACGGACATGATGAAGAGGAATCCCCGCTCCATCTCCACAACCGTCTGGTTCACGCTGCCGCCCTCGAAGATGCGCGAGGCACCCGCGGTCAGCGAGGTCAGACCGGAGGCGACGGCCGCAAGCTGATCGGCGCGGTCACGCGGAAAACCCTCGGACATCGCCAGAAGGAGTCCGTCGGCGGAGACCACCACCGTGTGGGACACCCCGGGGGTGTTGTCCACGAAGTTGGTGATCAACCAGTTCAGGTTCTGTGCCGCCTGGCTCATCGGGCTCACACTAACGCTCCTGGTTGTAGGTGCTGTCAGGACCGAAGCCCTGGCCGTTCGTTTCACTGCTTGCGCTGCGACCCCGCTCGACACCGCGGCGCAGGTTGCTCAACCTGCCCCGGACGTCCTCGGGAGCGCGGGAGACCTGTGGGCCGCCCTGGGGGGTGGTCTCGGCGGCTCCCTCGACCAGGTTGGCCTTGGGCACCCGCCTCGGCAGACCGGAGGAGGTGACCCCGCCCGCCTTGGGCTTCTTGAGCGCCGAAGCCTGCTGCCAGCGCTCGTCGTTGGCCGAGCGCCAGTCGCCGTTGCCGTTGCTCTCCGGTGCGGAGGCCGGCGGCTCCTGGCTCACCTGCCGCGAGCCGAACATGTCGGTCGTGGTGCCCGTTCCGTTCGTCCCGTTCGCACGGGCCGCGCCGTTCGCTCCGCTCCCGCCCGATCCGCGGCGGGGAAGCCCGGCCTCGGTCAGGTCGTGGGCGGCCGACGGGGCCGGACCCGGACGGTCGAAGCCTACGTGCTCGCGCTCACTGACGTCAGCGGCCTGCACGGACTCCGCTTCGGGAGCGTACTGGCCCTGGTAGCCGTTCTGGAACCCGTCCTGCTGCGGCCAGTCGTCCTGGTAGCGCCGCTCCTCGAAGGCCGGGATGGACTCCGGTACGGACGTGTGGTCCGCCTGGGCCGGCTCCGCGTACGTGGGCTCGGGGTAGCCGCCGTTGGCCGAGAAGGCGTCGTTCTGCGGCACACCGCCGTTCGGCGCGTAGTACTGCTCGTCGTACGACGCCTGCTGCGGCTCCTCGTACGCGGCGCGCTGTGGCTCGGCGTACGACCCCTGCTGCTGCTCCTCGTAGGCGGAGGGCTGCTGGAAGCCGCCCTGGCCGTTCTCGTAGGCGGCCTGCTGCGCGTCGAACTCGTCGGCGTACGACTGGTTCCCGGGGCCCTCCAGGGAGGGCTGGCCGTGCTGGGCCTCCAGGGCCGCGCGGCGCTCCTCACGCATGAGGGAGCGGCCCACGGGGTCCAGCTCGCGGATGTCGTCCGGGACCTCGGTGTAGCGGCTGTCGTCGAAGCCGAGCTCGGCGGCCGTGCGCATCGGCAGACCGGTGTTGAAGTCCTCGCCGCCGAAGTTCTGCTCCGGGATGATCTGCGAGACCGTGAACTCGTCCTGCGACGGCTGCTGCTGCTCGCCACCACCACCGTGGGTGATCGCGTCCGGCAGCATGACCAGCGAGGTCGTACCGGCCTGCTCGCCCGAGGGACGGAGCTGGACGCGGATGCCGTGCCGGTCGGACAGCCGGCCGACCACGAACAGACCCATGCGCTGCGAGATCGCGGCGTCCACGGTCGGCGGGTTGGCCAGCTTGTGGTTGATGTCCGCGAAGTCCTCGGCGGTGAGGCCGATGCCCTTGTCGTGGATCTCGATCATCACGCGGCCGTCGGGGAGACGGGTCGCGGTGACGCGGACCTTGGTCTGCGGGGAGGAGAACGTGGTGGCGTTCTCCAGGAGCTCGGCGAGCAGGTGCACGAGGTCGGTCACGGCGCGGCCGTGGATCTCGGCCTCCGGGACGCCGGAGAGCTCGATGCGCTCGTACTGCTCCACCTCGGAGGAGGCGGCGCGCAGCACGTCGACCAGCGGGACCGGCTGGTCCCAGCGGCGGCCGGGCTCCTCGCCGGCGAGGACCAGGAGGTTCTCGCCGTTGCGGCGCATACGGGTCGCGAGGTGGTCCAGGCGGAAGAGGTTCTCCAGCTGGTCCGGGTCGGCCTCGTTGTTCTCCAGGTCGGTGATGAGGGTCAGCTGGCCCTCGATCAGCGACTGGTTGCGGCGCGAGAGGTTGGTGAAGATCGCGTTGATGTTGCCCCGCAGCAGGGCCTGCTCGGCGGCGAGCCGGACGGCCTCGCGGTGGACCTGGTCGAAGGCGCGGGCGACTTCGCCGATCTCGTCGGTCGAGGTGATCGGGATCGGCGCGACCCGGGTGTCGACCCGGCCGGGGTCGGTACGGGAGAGCTGGTCGACCAGCATCGGCAGACGCTGCTCGGCGATACCGAAGGCGGCGTTGCGCAGCTGGCGCATCGAGCGGGACATCTGGCGGGCCACCATGCCGGCCAGGATGAACGCGGCGAGCAGGGCGACCACGACGGCGGCACCGGTGATGAAGGCGTCCCGCTTGGCGTCGTCGGCGATGCTCGCGGCCTCGGACACCGCCTTGTCGGCCATGTCGGACTCGATGGTCCGGTAGACCTTGTACTTGAGGGTGTTGACCGCCCACCAGTTCTCGGCGGTGACGCCCTTCGCGGCGATCAGGTCACGCTCGGACTTGTCCGTGGAGGGCAGCGCGCCGATGGCCTTGACCATGGTGACCGGGTTGGCGGGCGGCGCCACGTAGGCCGGGTTCTTCTTCTTGGCCTCTTGGGCCATCGCCGCGCCGTCGGCCGTCGCCTGCTTCTGGAGGGTGTCCAGCTTCTGGGCGTCGGCCTCGGTGCCACCACCGATGTACTCCTCGATGGCGATGCCCTCGAGGTAGGCGTACGAGGTGAGCGCGGTGCGCTGGGCGGCGAAGTCCTTGGGGTCGGTGTCCGGCTTGATCAGCAGGTGCATACCGATGGAGCGCTCGAGCGACAGCGAGGCCTTGGTCAGCGCGATCGCGTAGACGGTACGGCCGTAGCTGGTGATGTTTCCGGTGCCGAGACCGAGCTCGTTGGAGAACTCCATCAAGGGGTGCGCGACCTCGACGTAGCCCTCTTCGGTCTGCACACCCTTGAGCGTGCTGGTGTACGCGGCCGCGCGCAGCTTCTGGAGGTTGGGCTCCACCTTGCGGAAGATCTGGAGGCGGCGCTGGAGGCCCGCCGTCTGCGGCATGTTCTGCGCGGCCTCGTCGAAGGCGTCGGCGGCGGTGTCCGTGGCCTTGCGGGCGGCGACGACCGTCTTGTCGTCCTCGCCCAGGCCCTGGAGCAGCGGGGCGGCGGTGGAGTCGCGCTCGTTGTAGAGGGCGTCGCCGTAGGTCAGGGCGGCCCGGACCAGGCGCGCGGTCTTCTCCGCGTCCTCGGCCTGCTGCCAGGTGTCGATCGAGCTCTTCACCTGGAAGCCGCCCATGACGAGGCCGACCAGCACGGGTATGAGCAGGATCGCGTTCAGCCGCGTCGGCACGCGCCAGTTGCGCGGGGAGAGACGGCCGCCGCTCGGAGCGGGCGTGGCCGTCGGTTCCGAACCGGGCACAGGGGCGGGCGCCGCTCCGCGCGGCGGCGGGGTGAAGTTGCCCCGGGCCGACGGCTCGGGACCGTTCTTGCTTCGCCTCACTCGACCAACAACCTCTCGGCGGGGTCGGCACCAAACGTTGTGCCGCAGTCTCTCAGAGCCCAGTGCGCCATCGACTAGTGAGTACGTCTTTGACTATTGGGCAGTTCAGGCATTCCAGCATGTCGGCCTACGGTCCTCCAAACATGGGAGGACGGGGATTCGGAGTGATGTAAGCCCTAGATAAAACGGTCATAAAGAGCGAGCCCCGTCAAATGACGGGGCTTTTGTGAGCGCAGCGAGACCGGTTGACAACGACGCGTGGCCGTACCACCCGATTCCTCTGCCGAAACGTTATGAACACCAGGGCCGACCGTGTCAAAGGACACAGCCGGCTCCGGGGCGTCTACGACAACTTCCGTACGACACGGACGATTTGAGTGCTACCGCAGCCGTGCCATCAAAGCGTGCTCGACCAGTGTGATCAGGGCACTCTTCGCATCCGAGCGGTGGCGGGCGTCCGTCGTGATGATCGGGGTGTCCGGACCGATCTGGAGGGCCTCACGCACCTCCTCGGGCGCGTAGGGCTGGTGCCCCTCGAAGCCGTTGAGCGCGACGACGAAGGGGAGGCCGCTGTTCTCGAAGTAGTCGACCGCGGGGAAACAGTCGGCGAGCCGGCGGGTGTCCACCAGCACGATCGCGCCGATGGCGCCGCGCACCAGGTCGTCCCACATGAACCAGAAGCGGTCCTGGCCCGGCGTACCGAAGAGGTACAGGATCAGGTCCTGGTCCAGGGTGATACGGCCGAAGTCCATGGCCACCGTGGTGGTGGTCTTGCCCCCGGTGTGCGTGAGGTCGTCGATGCCCGCGGAAGCGGACGTCATCACGGCCTCGGTGCGCAGCGGGTTGATCTCGGAGACGGCGCCCACGAACGTGGTCTTGCCGACGCCGAAGCCGCCGGCCACCACGATCTTCGCGGAGGTGGTCGCCCGGCCTCCGTCAGAGCTTGCGAAGTCCACTGAGCACCCTTTCGAGCAGTGTCACGTCCGGAGCGCCGGTGCTCTCGTCGCCGCCCGGCTGGTGGATGGCGACGAGACCCGCCTCGGCGAGGTCCGCGACGAGGATGCGAGCCACGCCGAGCGGCATGGCCAGAAGCGCCGACACCTCGGCCACCGACTTCACCTCACGGCAGAGGTGGCAGATGCGCTGGTGCTCGGGGAGCAGGCCCATCAGTGCCGCCGGGTCGGCCGTGGTGCTGATCAGGGCCTCTATGGCGAGCTGGTAGCGCGGCCGGGTCCGGCCGCCGGTCATCGCGTACGGACGTACCAGCGGCTGGTCGCCCTCATCCTCGTACGGCTCCGCGTACGGATCATGAGAGGCGGTGGGCGGGGTCATGAATCCTCCGGGCGGGACAGCAAGTCGGTCAGTCAAGCCGTCTGACATGGCCGGTGGGGGGATTGTGGCGGCCGGACGGTGATTTGGTGAGACAGGTGGATCCGGGGCCGGTCAGTGAAGCAGACTGCCCTGTAGTTCGGCGCGGAGATCCGGCGTGAGGACCGCCCCCGCACGGTCGACGAGCAATGCCATCTCGTAGCCCACCAGACCGATGTCGCACTCGGGATGCGCGAGCACGGCCAGGGACGAGCCGTCCGAGACGGACATCAGGAACAGGAAACCCCGCTCCATCTCGACGACCGTCTGTGCCACGTTGCCGCCCTCGAAGATCCGGGAGGCCCCGGCCGTCAGTGAGGTGAGACCCGACGCGACGGCCGCCAGCTGATCGGCACGGTCGCGCGGGAAACCCTCGGACATCGCCAGCAGAAGGCCGTCGGCGGACACGACGACGGTGTGGGACACCCCGGGGGTGTTGTCCACGAAGTTGGTGATCAACCAGTTCAGGTTCTGTGCCGCCTGGCTCATCGGGCTCAACTAACGCTCCTGCTGGTGAGTGGGGCTCGGGAAGCTGCCCGTCTGGCCTGTGCCGGCCTGACGACCTTGCGCGATACCCCGACGGAGATTGGTCAGACGGCCGCGTACGTCATCAGGCGCACGCGAGACCGCCGGACCGGATTGGTGCTGTTGCTGCTGAGCCGTGCCCGGGACGAGGTTCGCCCGGGGTACCCGGCGCGGCAGGCCGGAGGTGGTGACACCGCCCGCGGCCGGCTGCCGGACCCGCTCGGCCTGCCGGACGAGGTCGTCGTTCGGCGAGCTGCGCCAGGCGGCGTTGGCCGCGGTCCGCTGGGGAGCGGATGCGGGGGAAGAGGGAGCCGCGGGAGTCTGCGGCTGCTGCGGGGTCTGGGCCGGAGCGTTGCCGCCCTGGTCCTGCTGGCCCTGCTGACCGTGGAACCAGTTGGTCTCCAGGGTGTCGTACAGGGGCGTCCGTCCGTCGCCGGCACCCGTCGCCGGCGGCAGCGCCTCGGGCTCCTGACGGGCGGGACGCTGCGGACGCGGCGGGACCGGGGGACGCGGGACGCCGAAGTCGGCCGGACCCCGTCCGCCATTCGCCTGCGGTCGCTCGAACTGGCCGGTGTGCTGCGGGTTCTGGTGACCCGGCAGGGCGTGCTGGCCGGTGGAGCCGCTGTCCTGGCCGGGCATCGGGAACTGGCCCGTGGAGCCGTTGTCGTATCCCTGCGGAGCCGCGAACTGACCCGTCGCCGAGGGGCTGTTCTGCCCCGGGGCGCCGTAGACGTCCGGGCGGACGAACGAGCCCGTGCCGTTCTGCTGGGCGAACTGGCCGGTGTTCTGCGGGGCGGCGAAGTCGGCGCCGCCCTGCGAGGTGCCGGGGCGGGCGAACTGGCCCGTGTTCTGCGGGGAGTCGAAGTCAGGGCGGGCGAACTCGGAGGTGGCGCCGGGACCCTGGCGGCCGTCGGACCGGGGGATCGCGGGCATCTCCGTGGTCGCGCCCGGGCCCTGCCGGTCGTCGATCCGCGGCATCCGGGACGTCTGCGCGGGGTCCTGCTCGTCATGGCCGCGCGGGGTGTCCAGCGAGGCGTGCGAGATCTGCGGCTGCGCGTTCTCGTCGCTCCAGCTGGGCGTCCGGGGCTGCTGCGCGTTGCCGCCGGGCAGCTCGGCCCGCGGGCCGCCACGGCCCGGGAGCTGACGGCCACGGCGACGGCCCTGCTGCTCGTTGCCCGAGTTGCCCGAGGTGGCCGCGTTGCCCGCGGGAGCGGACTGCTGCGGGGGCACGGGACCGCGGCCGCCACCGAAGGCGTCCTGCGGCGCGGAGGTACCCGCGGCCTGGAGCCCCTGCGGCGCACCCGGTGCCTGACCGCCGAATCCGGCGCCCGCACCGGCCGGGGAAGGCCGGCCCTGCGGAGGAGCCGAGGGCGACTGGGGTCCGCGCGGAGCACCCGGTGCACCCGGACGACCGCCGTTGCCCGTGCCCGGGAGTGCGGCCCGCGGCCCCTGACCGGGGTTGAGCCGGCCACCGGGCTGGGCGCCGGCCCCGAGGGCACCGCCGCCCATGGGCGCACCGGCCCCGAGGGAGCCGCCCTGCTGACCGGGGCCACGACGGGCCGCGGCCACACCTGCGGCGGCCTGTGCGGCGGTCGGGGCGCCGGCCCCCTGGCCGGGCTTGGGCTGCGGCTTCTTGCCGCCCTGGGCGACGTCGACGGGCAGCATGACCAGGGCGGTCGTACCACCGGAGTCGGACGGGCGCAGCTGGATGCGGATGCCGTGGCGCTGCGACAGCCGGCCGACCACGAACAGACCCATGCGCCGGGAGACCGAGACGTCCACGGTGGGCGGCGAGGCGAGCCGCTCGTTGATCGCCGCGAGGTCCTCGGGGGAGAGGCCGATACCGGTGTCGTGGATCTCGATCAGGACGCGGCCGTCGGGCAGCGCGTGACCGGTGACCTTGACCTTGGTCTGCGGCGAGGAGAAGGAGGTCGCGTTCTCGAGCAGCTCGGCGAGGAGGTGCACGAGGTCGTTGACGACGCGGCCGGCGACTTCGGTGGTCGGCACCGAGGCCAGCTCGATGCGCTCGTACTGCTCCACCTCGGAGGCGGCGGCGCGGAGCACGTCGACCAGCGGGACCGGGCGGGTCCAGCGGCGGCCGGGCTCTTCACCCGCGAGGACCAGAAGGTTCTCACCGTTCCGGCGCATACGGGTCGCGAGGTGGTCCAGCTTGAACAGCGAGGACAGCTGGTCCGGGTCGGCCTCACGGGACTCGAGCTCGGAGATCAGCGACAGCTGGCGCTGGATAAGACCCTGGGAGCGGCTCGAGAGGTTGGTGAACATCGCGTTGACGTTGCCCCGCAGCAGGGCCTGCTCGGCGGCGAGGCGGACCGCCTCGCGGTGCACGTCGTCGAAGGCCGCGGCCACTCGGCCGATCTCGTCCCGGGAGTGGACACCGACCGACTCCACGGACGTGTCGACGTCCTGCGGGTCGGACTCGGACAGCGCCTTGACCAGCTCGGGCAGACGGTCCTGGGCGACCTTGGTGGCGGTCTCCTCCAGGCGGCGCAGCGAGCGGATCATGGACCGGGCCACGACGAAGGCGCCGACGAGCGAGATGCCGAGCACGAGCAGGATCAGCGCACCGGAGATGATCGCTTCCCGCTCGGACTCGTTGCGCAGCTCGCGGGCCTTTTGCTCCATCTCCTCGAGCAGCGTGTGCTCGATCTTGCCCATCTGGTCGATCTTGGAGGAGCTGTCGTCCACCCAGTCCTGGTAGGACCGCTTGTCCAGGTTCTCCAGGCCGTCCTGTGCGTTGAGGGCACGGCTGGCGTAGGTGTCGGCGGACTGGATGGTGGAGTTGTTGTCGCTGATGGGCTCCATGAGCTCCACGGCACTGGTCTTGCCGTAGATGACCTGGAAGCTCTTGATGTCGGCTTCCTCGTTGGTGAGAGCGGACTGGCCGTACAGCCGGTCGTTCTCGGAGAGGTCGCCGAACGTCGTCTTGTTCGCGGGCAGGGCCGCCGCGAGGACCGCGCGCTGCACGGAGGAGTACTCCTTGGCGGCGGAGAAGGCCGCCAGGGCACGGGTGCGCTGGATCATCTCGGGGTTGCTGGTCGCCTGCGCCATGTCGCGCGAGAGGTCCAGCAGCTGCGTGACGAGGCGGTGGTAGGCCTCCACCGTCTGGGTGGAGTTGTTCTTCTGCTCGTACGCGGTGTTGCGGATCTTCTCGATGCCGCGCAGGTTGCTGACCAGGAGCACGACGTTCTCGCGGATGCCCTGGAGGCCGTCACCCTCGGTGTCGATCTCCTCCGAGGAGTCGACGAAGTCCTCGAGGGCGCGGTCCGTCTTCTCCCGCAGGCCCTTGATCGTGTACTCGGTCGCGCTGGACCCGTGCGCCAGCGGACCGGCGGACAGGTCGCGCTCCTTCTGGAGCGCGTCGGCCAGCGCGGTCGCCTGCTTGGTCATGTCCGTCAGCAGCTTCATGTTCTCGAGCTGCTGGATGTCGTCCATGTTGTCGCTGATGCGCAGGGCGCCCAGCGAGGTGGCCGCGACCACGGGCAGCGCGAGCAGCGAAACCAGGCGCGTGGAGATACGCCAGTTGCGCAGAGCTATTCGCGAGCCGGGGCCGGTCGGGCCCTTGGGCGCCTTCACCGTCGGGGCGGCGGGGTTCGCGGGTCCGGAGGACGCCGCGCCGGGTCGACCGGAGCGCTCGCCCCCGTCGCCGGACGGGGGCGCCAGGCCCGGGTTCTGGGCGTGCTGGGGCGCGGAGCCGGCTTTCATGGGGCCAGTCCCGCCGTGCGGCTCCGGCTCCGCCGAAGCGCTGCCATCCCTCTTGAAACGTCCCTGCACTAGCGTCGCAACCTCTGGACCAGGCACCCCTCCGCGTGAACGGAAGGGCACGGTGTCGGCGTACTAGGGGGCGCCCTGAATTACGCCCCCCGATGGTCGTGAGTGACCGGCGCTGGCTCCCCCTTACTCGCCGCCACCCGGCGCGCGGTGCGCCCCCTGTGCGCCGGCTCGTTCCTGCGGCGGTCCGTGAGATTCCAGCACAGTGCAGGATCTCCAACAAGGGCCGTAGGCCAGGCTGTGACTTCCGTGACAGCACGTGAGGGGTGCGTCACGAGACGTAGAAAGTGATCCGTTCAAAACCGGACGTACCCGAACGGATCCCTTGTGTGACAAGGGTGTCCCAGTCGCCATGATCAGGAGCGGAATGGTGGCTTCAGGGGGCCAATGTCCGTTTCGTTGGGGTGACTTGTGGGCCTGAATTGACCGCTTTGTGTCTCACCTCGTGAGCAAACTCACATGCCGATCATGGGGTCTTCACGCCTTCGGAGGGGAATCCCATGTTTAGCCTGACGCTTTACATGACGTAACACTTTGCCAACCCGCGCCTGCCACCGGCCCCTTGGGGCCCGTCCGGCGCCCGAAGACGACAAGGTCTCGTACAACCGTGAAGACGACGATGATGTTCCGCAACATAGCCAACCCGCGGCGCACGACGCTGGCGCACCTCGAGGACGCCGACGACCTGCAGACCCCGGAGCTCCCGGAGCACTCCGTCGACCTCCCGGCCCAGACCGCCAACCCGCGCCGCACGATCCTCATGGACGTCCCGGTCTCCGCCACCGCCGAGTAGATCACGCTCGTCCGTACGACCACCGGGCGCCCGCCGTAATGCGCGAGGCGCCGGCCCCTGCCGCGTTAGCCTGGAGCGTCAGACTCCAGACGGCTCAAGTGAGGGGCGCAAGGATCCCGTGCGCATCGCCAGATTCTCCATCGACGGGAACGTCGCCTTCGGCGCGGTCGAGGGCGACAAGCCTGACGAGCTCGTCCTCGACATCATCAAGGGCATCCCGTTCGCGGACTTCGAGCTCTCCGGTACGAAGGTCCCGCTGAGCAAGGTCCGGCTGCTGCCGCCGGTGCTCCCCAACAAGGTCGTGGCCTACGGCCGCAACTACGCCGAGCACGCGCGGGAACTGGGCAACGACGTCCCCGACGTCCCGTTCGCCTTCTTCAAGCCGTCCACCTCGGTGATCGGCTCCGGCGACGAGATCCAGTACCCGTCCTTCTCCGAGGAACTCCACCACGAGGCCGAGCTGGCCGTGGTCATCGGCCGTATGTGCCGCGAGGTCCCGCGGGAGCGCGTCAAGGACGTCATCCTCGGCTACACCTGCGCCAACGACATCACCGCACGCGACGTCCAGAAGCGCGAGAAGCAGTGGGCGCGGGCCAAGGGCTTCGACACCTCCTGCCCGCTCGGCCCCTGGGTGGAGACCGACCTCGACCCGAGCGATCTCACGATCCAGCTCACGGTCAACGGCCAGCAGCGCCAGCTCGGCCGCACCAGCGAGATGATCCACCCGATCGAGGATCTGATCGTCAACATCTCCGAGGCCATGACGCTGCTCCCCGGCGACGTGATCCTCACGGGCACCCCGGCAGGCGTCGGACCGCTCACCGTCGGCGACGAGGTCGCCGTCACCATCGAAGGCATCGGCACTCTCACCAACAAGGTTGTCAAGCGTGGCTAGCGCACCCGTCCGCGTACGTTTCTGCCCCTCGCCCACCGGTAACCCCCACGTGGGCCTGGTCCGCACCGCCCTGTTCAACTGGGCGTTCGCCAAGCACCACCAGGGCACGCTCGTCTTCCGCATCGAGGACACCGACGCGGCCCGCGACTCCGAGGAGTCCTACGAGCAGCTGCTCGACTCGATGCGCTGGCTGGGCTTCGACTGGGACGAGGGCCCCGAGATCGGCGGCCCGCACGCGCCCTACCGCCAGTCGCAGCGCATGGACCTCTACAAGGAGGTCGCGCAGAAGCTCCTGGACGCCGGCCACGCGTACCGCTGCTACTGCTCCCAGGAGGAGCTGGACACCCGCCGCGAGGCCGCCCGCGCCGCCGGCAAGCCCTCCGGCTACGACGGCCACTGCCGCGAGCTGACCGCCGCGCAGGTCGAGGAGTACGAGGCGCAGGGCCGTGCCCCCATCGTCCGCTTCCGCATGCCCGACGAGACGATCACCTTCACGGACCTGGTCCGCGGCGAGCTGACGTTCACCCCGGAGAACGTGCCGGACTACGGCATCGTGCGGGCGAACGGCGCCCCGCTGTACACCCTGGTCAACCCGGTCGACGACGCCCTGATGGAGATCACCCACGTCCTGCGCGGCGAG
Source organism: Streptomyces sp. NPDC001536 (assembly GCF_042894505.1). NCBI lineage: Bacteria > Bacillati > Actinomycetota > Actinomycetes > Kitasatosporales > Streptomycetaceae > Streptomyces > Streptomyces sp. NPDC001536. The sequence continues at coordinate 187,178 of NZ_JBIAVQ010000014.1, read as the reverse complement.
GACCTGCTCTCCTCCACCCCGCGCCAGATCGCGCTGTACAAGGCGCTGACCGAGCTGGGCATCGCCAAGGGGACGCCGTCCTTCGGCCACCTGCCGTACGTGATGGGCGAGGGCAACAAGAAGCTCTCCAAGCGCGACCCGGAGTCCTCGCTCAACCTGTACCGCGAGCGCGGCTTCCTGCCCGAGGGGCTGCTCAACTACCTCTCGCTGCTCGGCTGGTCGCTCTCGGCCGACCAGGACATCTTCACGATCGACGAGATGGTCGCGGCCTTCGACATCGCGGACGTCCAGCCCAACCCGGCCCGCTTCGACCTCAAGAAGTGCGAGTCGATCAACGGCGACCACATCCGCCTGCTCGACGTGAAGGACTTCACCGAGCGCTGCGCCCCCTGGCTGCGGGCCCCGTTCGCCCCCTGGGCGCCGGAGGACTTCGACGAGGCGAAGTGGCACGCGATCGCCCCGCACGCCCAGACCCGTCTGAAGGTCCTCTCGGAGATCACGGACAACGTCGACTTCCTGTTCCTGCCGGAGCCGGTCTTCGACGAGCCGAGCTGGACGAAGGCCATGAAGGAAGGCAGCGACGCTCTCCTGACGACGGCCCGCGAGAAGCTGGAGTCGGCGGACTGGACCTCCGCGGAGTCCCTCAAGGAAGCCGTCCTCGCGGCGGGCGAGGCCCACGGCCTCAAGCTCGGCAAGGCCCAGGCCCCGGTCCGCGTCGCCGTCACCGGCCGCACGATCGGCCTGCCCCTCTTCGAGTCCCTGGAAGTCCTGGGCAAGGAGACGACCCTGGCCCGCATCGACGCGGCCCTGGCGAAGCTGGCGGCGTAACGCACGCGCACGTGAGGGGCGGCACCCGGGCCACCGGGCGCCGCCCCTTCGCCGTCCCCCGGACAGGGCGCCAACTCCCGGGTTACGGTCGGATCATGAGCATTCGTGCCGTCGTGTGGGACGTGGACGACACCATCTTCGACTACACCGGTGCCGACCGCGCCGGAATGCGCCTGCACCTCGCGGCCGAGGGGCTGTTGGAGGCGTACGAGAGTGTCGAGCAGGCCATCGTGAGCTGGCGGGAGATCACCGACGTCCAGTGGGCGCGGTTCTCGGCGGGGGAGGTCGACTTCCAGGGACAGCGCCGGGACCGGGTGCGGGCATTCCTGGGCCGGGCGCTGAGCGACGCGGAGGCCGACGCCTGGTTCGAGCGGTACGTCGCGCACTACGAGACGGTCTGGGCCCTCTTCCCGGACGTCCTGCCCGTCCTGGACGCCCTCGCCGCCAGCCACCGGCACGCGGTGCTCTCCAACTCCAGCATCCACGTCCAGGACCGCAAGCTGCGCGCCCTCGGCGTGTACGACCGCTTCGAGGCCGTCCTGTGCGCCGCCGAACTCGGCGTCTCCAAGCCGGAGGCCGGCGCCTTCCACGCGGCCTGCGAGGCCCTGGAACTCGCCCCGGAGCAGGTGGCCTACGTCGGTGACCACCCGGAGATCGACGGACGCGGTGCCGCCGAGGCCGGTCTGCGCTCCTTCTGGATCGACCGCGACGGCGTGTACGCGACCGACGCGGCACCCGTCGGCCTCCACCGGATCGCCACGCTCGCCGAACTCCCCGCGATCCTCGGCGCGGATACCCGTTTTGGAGCCCCGTCCACCTTCGGGTAATGTTCTTCCTGCGCCGCCGGAGAGCGGGCCGAAAGGCCGGAACCGACGGAGCAAACTAGAACAAGATCCCCTTCGGGGCTTGCGTTCCAGTGGCCTATGGTGTAATTGGCAGCACGACTGATTCTGGTTCAGTTAGTCTTGGTTCGAGTCCAGGTAGGCCAGCTCGCAGAGCTCATCTGCAGGCGGAGATCAACTCCGCGAAGCCCCCGTTGTGTAGCGGCCTAGCACGCTGCCCTCTCAAGGCAGTAGCGCCGGTTCGAATCCGGTCGGGGGTACAGATCCTTCCCGCGAGGATGGTCAGGGTAGCTCCCGCCGACCTCGATGCAGGATCGCTAGGGCCCCCGTTGTGTAGCGGCCTAGCACGCCGCCCTCTCAAGGCGGTAGCGCCGGTTCGAATCCGGTCGGGGGTACGAAAAGGTTTAAACCTTATTGGTCTATGGTGTAATTGGCAACACTACGGTTTCTGGTACCGTCATTCTTGGTTCGAGTCCAGGTAGACCAGCTCGGACCTGCGGCGTTGTAAGTCAAACGCTTGCAGGATCGCTAGGGCCCCCGTTGTGTAGCGGCCTAGCACGCCGCCCTCTCAAGGCGGTAGCGCCGGTTCGAATCCGGTCGGGGGTACGCAGAGTGAAGGCCCTCCACTTCGGTGGGGGGCCTTCGCCGTTCCCGGCGCCCTACTCGTAGCCGTACCTCCGCGTCGACTCCTCCTCCTGCGCCAGCCGGTGCAGCGCCTGGAGCATCGGCTCGACCAGCACCACACCCAGCACCGCGACCTCCGCCTTCTCGGCCTCCGAGACATGCGACTCCATGAACTCCATGTCCAGCTCGGCCACTTGGTGCATGAGCCGGGCGTAGGGCACGAGGGTCGCCGGGTCCCAGTCGTAGCCGAGGCGGCGCAGCGCGGCCGCGGCCACCACGAGGGAGCGGAAAGAGGGCGAGATCGTCGTCATGGCCTGGGCGTTGGACCACCCCAGGGTCCGCAGCAGCTCCTCCATCGCGGCCCGCGCCCCCTGGACGAACTCGTCGTCCGCGGCCGGCTCCGGCACCTGCGGCAGGGCCCACAGTGCCGCGCCCAGCCGCATCGCGCGGGGCAGGGACTCGTCGTCGACATGCCCCAGCACCTCCCGGACCGTCGCCACCGGCACCCGGCCGACCTGGATCATCGCGCGGATCAGCTTCAGCCGGCGCAGGTGCTCCTCGTCGTACTCGGCCGTCGTCGTGTTGATCTGGCGGCCGGGCGCCAACAGCCCTTCGCGCAGGTAGTACTTGATCGTCGCGGTGGACACCCCACTGCGCTCGCTCAGTTCGGCCAACCGCATGCCTTGCGCCCTTCATTGGGGAGTGCCACTATCCAAGCGTCACGGAGAAGGATAGTGCTGCTGTCCGACGAGGGAGCCTTGGGGGACCCGTGTTCGCGAAGCCGGTGCCGGGACGTACGACCGCCGATGCCGAGGGGGAGGTCGTGGTCCTCCTCATCGGGATGCGGGTCAACCACTTCTGGGCGGTGCACCAGTGGGGGCTGGTGATGCTGTCGATGTTCCGCATGCTGGCCGAGCTGGGGAAGGACCCGAGCCGCGGGCTGCTGGGCAAGGTGATGCTGACGGCGTCGCCGCGGACGTACTACGTGGTCCAGTACTGGGAGTCCAAGGAGAAGCTCTACGCCTACGCGCACTCGCCGGAGATGCTCCACCACCGGATATGGGCCCTGCTCAACCGCAAGGAGCGGGAGGGCGCGTTGAAGGGGCATGTGGGGATCTGGCACGAGGCCTATGTGGTGCCCGAGGGGTCGTACGAGGCGGTCTACGGGGACATGCCGGCGTTCGGGCTCGCTGCGGCGCATGGGCAGGTGCCGCTGGAGAAGCGGGGGCGGTACGCGAAGGACCGGTCGGCGCGGGCCGGCGAGGCGAAGGTGGCCGAAGAAGCCAGGTGACGGGGGGATCGGGGGACGGGGAGGGCCTGCCGCGGCGTTGGGGCAGGTCCTCCCCGCTGTGGTGTCCCGGGTCCGTCAGCCGGTGCGGCGCAGGGCCTCGGAGAGGCGGGCGGCGGCGTCGATGACCGCCTGGGCGTGCATACGGCCCGGGTGGCGCGTCAGGCGCTCGATGGGGCCGGAGACCGAGACGGCGGCCACGACACGGTTGGAGGGGCCGCGTACGGGCGCGGAGACGGACGCGACGCCCGGCTCGCGCTCGCCGATGGACTGGGCCCAGCCCCGGCGTCGTACGCCCGAGAGCGCGGTGGCCGTGAAACGGGCGCCCTGGAGGCCGCGGTGGAGGCGCTCGGGCTCCTCCCAGGCCATCAGGATCTGGGCCGAGGAGCCGGCCTTCATCGTGAGCGTCGAGCCGACCGGGACGGTGTCCCGCAGGCCGGACAGCCGCTCCGCCGCGGCGACGCAGATGCGCATGTCGCCCTGGCGGCGGTAGAGCTGCGCGCTCTCGCCGGTGATGTCGCGGAGATGCGTGAGCACCGGGCCGGCGGTGGCGAGGAGGCGGTCCTCGCCCGCGGCCGCGGCCAGCTCCGCCAGGCGGGGGCCGAGAATGAAACGGCCCTGCATGTCGCGCGCCACCATACGGTGGTGTTCCAAGGCCACGGCCAGCCGGTGGGCCGTGGGTCGTGCCAGTCCGGTGGCCGCCACAAGACCCGCGAGGGTGGCCGGACCGGACTCCAGGGCGCTGAGGACAAGGGCTGCCTTGTCCAGAACGCCGACGCCGCTACTGTTGTCCATGAAACGATACTCACGTCTCACTCTGTGAAACGCAAGTTCCTTTTTTCGTGAGACGCGCAACCCTTGGATACACAGCGGCCCGCAGACCAACGGGCCTGACGGCGGCTGCCCGGGCAACCAGGGGGTGCGGGCGCCGCTTCCTGAAGATCTCTAGTTGGGCCGGCGCACCATTTGCCGGCCGGAGGGAAAGCGATGGGTAGGACACTCGCGGAGAAGGTCTGGGACGACCACGTCGTCCGGCGCGCCGAGGGCGAGCCCGACCTCCTCTTCATCGATCTGCACCTGCTGCACGAAGTGACCAGCCCGCAGGCCTTCGACGGCCTTCGCAAGAGCGGTCGCCCGGTGCGCAGGCTCGACCTGACCATCGCCACCGAGGATCACAACACCCCGACCCTCGACATCGACAAGCCCATCGCGGACCCGGTCTCCCGTGTCCAGCTGGAGACGCTGCGCAAGAACGCCGCCGAGTTCGGTGTGCGCCTGCACTCGCTGGGCGACGTCGAGCAGGGCGTCGTGCACGTCGTGGGCCCGCAGCTGGGTCTGACCCAGCCCGGTATGACGGTCGTCTGCGGCGACTCCCACACCTCCACGCACGGCGCCTTCGGCGGTCTGGCGTTCGGTATCGGCACCTCCCAGGTGGAGCATGTGCTGGCCACCCAGACGCTGCCGCTGGTCCGCCCGAAGACCATGGCCATCACGGTCGACGGCGAGCTGCCCGAGGGCGTCACCGCCAAGGACCTGATCCTGGCGATCATCGCCCGCATCGGCACCGGCGGCGGCCAGGGCTACGTCCTGGAGTACCGCGGCTCCGCCATCGAGAAGCTCTCGATGGAGGCCCGGATGACCATCTGCAACATGTCGATCGAGGCCGGCGCCCGCGCGGGCATGATCGCCCCCGACCAGACCACCTTCGACTACCTCGAGGGCCGGGTGCACGCCCCCAAGGGCGAGGACTGGGACGCGGCCGTCGCGTACTGGAAGACGCTGAAGTCGGACGAGGACGCGGAGTTCGACGCCGAGGTCGTCATCAAGGCCGAGGAACTGTCGCCGTTCGTCACCTGGGGCACCAACCCCGGCCAGGGCGCGCCGCTTTCGGCGGACGTCCCCGATCCCGCTTCGTACGAAGACGCTTCGGAGCGCCTCGCCGCCGAAAAGGCCCTGGAATACATGGGGTTGGAGGCCGGCCAGCCGCTGCGCTCCATCAAGGTGGACACCGTCTTCGTAGGTTCGTGCACCAACGGCCGTATCGAGGACCTGCGCGCCGCCGCCGAACTCGTCAAGGGCCGCAAAGTCGCCGACGGCGTACGGATGCTGGTCGTCCCCGGCTCCGCGCGGGTCGGTCTGCAGGCCGTCTCCGAGGGCCTGGACGTCGTCTTCAAGGAGGCCGGCGCCGAATGGCGGCACGCGGGCTGCTCGATGTGTCTGGGCATGAACCCGGACCAGCTGGCCCCCGGTGAGCGCTCCGCGTCCACCTCCAACCGCAACTTCGAGGGCCGGCAGGGCAAGGGCGGGCGTACGCACCTGGTCTCGCCGCAGGTCGCCGCCGCGACCGCCGTGCTGGGCCACCTGGCCTCGCCCGCCGACCTGTCCGACGCCCCTGTGCCCGCTGGAGTCTGAGAGTCATGGAAGCATTCACCACGCACACCGGCCGGGCCGTCCCGCTGCGCCGCTCCAACGTCGACACCGACCAGATCATCCCTGCTCACTGGCTCAAGAAGGTGACCAGGGACGGGTTCGAGGACGGTCTGTTCGAGGCCTGGCGCAAGGACGAGAAATTCATCCTCAACCAGCCCGAGCGCAAGGGCGCCACGGTCCTGGTCGCCGGCCCCGACTTCGGCACCGGCTCCTCCCGTGAGCACGCCGTGTGGGCGCTGCAGAACTACGGCTTCAAGGCCGTCATCTCCTCCCGGTTCGCCGACATCTTCCGCGGTAACTCGCTCAAGAACGGCCTGCTCACGGTGGTTCTGGACCAAAAGATCGTGGACGCGCTCCAGGAGCTCACCGAGAACGACCCCGAGGCCGAGATCACGGTCGACCTGGAGGCCCGCGAGGTGCGCGCCGAGGGCATCACCGCGAGCTTCGAGCTGGACGAGAACTCCCGCTGGCGGCTGCTGAACGGCCTGGACGACATCTCCATCACCCTCCAGAACGAGGAGGACATCGCCGCCTACGAGGCCAAGCGCCCCTCGTACAAGCCGCGGACGCTCGAGGTCTGACCCGGAGCCGTCCAACAGGTCGACTTTCGGCCACCGCAACACCCCCGCCGTACCCCCGATCAGCCCGATCGGGGGTACGGCTGTGTCTGCACCCGAACGGCCCTGCACGCGCCCGTGACGGTCCTCAACTTCCCACGTTAGGAGGGGTGTTGCCGGGGTACGCGACAGGTGAAGCCGCGGCTTCCGCAAGCGCCCGGAAGGCCGTTTGAGGCGGCAGTTGCACCCTGAGCAGGCGACAACTCGCCCCAGATGGCACAATCTGTGCATGGAACACGACGGCCAACTCAAGCTCTATGCGGCAGTCGCGGACCAACTCAAGGAAGCGCACACAAGAGTGCGCGCACTGCAAGTCCCGGAGGGCGTACGGATGGCGCTGACCCGGAAGCTGCTGGTCATTACGGCCGCGGCCAAGCACGATCTCGCCGATGCGGCAAGGCGTCTGGAGGCCTTCACGGCGGACCTCGACGCGGGTCGATTCCCCGAAGAGGAACGCTGAACAAGTCCGAGACAGCCGAAACCGTTGCGGCACAAGGGTGATAAGCCCGTTTCGTGTTTGATTTGCGGTATATATCTGCCTAACGTGCGAAAAAGCCTGAACAGTTTCGTTCGGGCAATGTCTCCGAAGGGGAAGACGTGAACAAGGCGCAGCTCGTAGAAGCGATTGCCGACAAGGTCGGTGGCCGTCAGCAGGCCGCCGACGCGGTCGACGCGGTCCTGGACGCCATCGTCCGCGCGACCGTGGCGGGGGACCGGGTCTCGGTCACCGGCTTCGGTTCGTTCGAGAAGGTCGACCGTCCGGCTCGGTACGCCCGCAACCCCCAGACGGGCGAGCGGGTTCGGGTCAAGAAGACCTCCGTTCCGCGCTTCCGTGCCGGCCAGGGCTTCAAGGACCTGGTGAGCGGCACGAAGAAGCTCCCGAAGAACGACGTCGCGGTCAAGAAGGCGCCCAAGGGCAGCCTGACCGGCGGGGCTTCGGCGACGGTCAAGAAGGCCGCCGCGAAGAAGGCCGCCCCGGCGAAGAAGGCGACGGCCGCCGCGAAGAAGACCACGGCGAAGAAGACGACCGCCAAGAAGACCACGGCGACCGCGAAGAAGACCACGGCGAAGAAGACGACGGCCAAGAAGACCACGGGCGCCGCCAAGACCACCGCCGCGAAGAAGACCACCGCCAAGAAGGCGACGGCCAAGAAGGCCCCGGCGAAGAAGGCGACGGCCAAGAAGGCCCCCGCCAAGAAGTCGGCGGCTCGTACGACCACCGCCAAGAAGACCACCGCCCGCAAGAGGTAGGGGCGCAGGGGTACTCACGCGCCGGGCCGGACTCCGTGACGGAGTCCGGCCCGCGGCGTGTTCAGGGGGTTCAGAAGGTCTGGAGGGTCACGAGGGTGATCTTGGCGTCGTCCAGTTCGATGCGGACGCGTTGGCCGGGGCGCAGGAGCCGGAGGCCCCCTGCATCGAATGCGGGTGCCTCAAAAGGGACCGGGGTGCCGTCGTCGAGCAGCACGCTGCCGGTTCTGGATTCCGCGTCGTATGTGTAAGCGGTGGCCTGCATGGTCGTCAGGGTAGTGGTTCGTTGTCGGGTGCGGGTCCGTTGTGGCTGGTCGCGCCCACGTGGCGGAGCCGCATATCGATACAGCCCCACGCCCCTAGAGGTCGGGAATCAACAGCCCTGCTGACACAGCCGCCGTCCGGGGTCCCACCCCCAGGGCCAGCGCCATCCGCAGGTCCTCACCGGTGTCCACGTCCTGGCGTACGGAATCCACCCCCGTGAGACACAGTTCCACCGCCCCCGAGGCGCGATGCCGGGCCCGGGAATCCGTTCCGAAAGTCGGGCGCAATTCCTGGCCTTCCCGGGCTGCCAGTAGCGTCGTACCGATTGCTGCCGCATCCGGCAGAAAGGCGCGCGGGAATTCGGCGGCCGCGTCCAGAACCCGGGCCAATTCCAGCGGGCGCAGAGCCGGCAGGTCGGCATTCAGGGCTGCCACCGCGCTTTCGGGGCGCCGAGCACGTACGGCACCCGCTCCATACGCCAGCGCCGCGTTCAGGCCCGCGCGCGGCTCGTCGGGGACGATTCGGGCGCCCAGGGCGGTCAGCTCCCGGGCGGCCAGGGGGTCGTTCGTGACGACTGCCACATCGGCGACCGCGGGGCTGGCCAGCGCGGCCGCCACCGTGTCCTGGGCGAAGGCGAGGGCCAGGCCAGGACGCAACTCGTCGGCGGCGGTGTCCGAGAGCCTGCTCTTGGCGCGAGCCAGGGGCTTCAGGGGTATGACCAAGGTCCACTGCACGAGCGTTCCGTCCCTCTCTTGTCGCGAGCATTGTCACTCAGCCGTCACCTGGGCAATCTGGCGGTCGTCGCCGCTAGGCGTACGGTGTTCTCGACAGACCGTCGGCCTGGGGCGACACTTGTGCGGCCCCCCAGGCCCTAGAGGAAGGTGTCCGCGTGCCCCGCCGCAGAATCGGCTTCTGGTACCGCCTCGCAGCGGTGATCGCCAAACCGCCGCTGGTGGTTCTGATCAAGCGGGACTGGCGCGGAATGGAGAACATTCCGGCCGACGGCGGATTTATCACCGCGGTGAACCACAATTCGCACGTCGATCCCTTCGCCTACGCACACTTTCAGTACAACACCGGCCGCGTTCCGCGATTCCTCGCGAAGAGCGGTCTTTTCAAGAAGGGATTCATCGGTGCCTTCATGCGCGGCACCGGACAGATCCCCGTCTATCGCGAGACCACCGACGCGCTGAGCGCCTTCCGGGCCGCGATCGACGCCGTGGAACGCGGTGAATGCGTGGCCTTCTATCCCGAGGGCACCATCACCCGGGACCCCGACCAGTGGCCCATGACCGGCAAGACCGGCGCCGCGCGGGTGGCCCTCCAGACCAAGTGCCCGGTGATCCCGGTCGCGCAGTGGGGCGCCAACGAACTGCTGCCGCCGTACGCCAAGAAGCTCAACCTCCGTCCCCGCAAGACCTCGCGCGTCCTCGCGGGTCCCCCCGTGGACCTGTCGCGCTTCTACGACAAGGAGATGAGCCCGGAACTCCTGAAGGAGGCGACCGAGGTCATCATGGCCGCGGTCACCCGCCAACTGGAGGAGATCCGCGGCGAGAGGGCGCCCGAGTCACCCTACGACCCGCGCCAGGAGCGGATCGAGCAGCGGCGCAGGACCTCCGCGCAGACTCAGGCGAAGGTCGAGCAGGAAGAGGGGCGGAGCACGTGAGCAAGCCGGTCAAGGCGGCCGTCTTCGGCACCGGATCGTGGGGCACCGCCTTCGGCATGGTGCTGGCCGACGCGGGCTGCGAGGTCACCCTGTGGGGCCGTCGCGCCGAACTCGCGGATGCGGTCAACTCCACGCACACCAACCCGGACTACCTCCCCGGCGTCGAACTCCCGGTGAATCTGCGGGCGACGACGGACGCCGCCGAGGCCGCGCGCGACGCCGACTTCACCGTACTGGCCGTCCCCTCACAGACGTTGCGCGGCAACCTCGCCGAGTGGGTGCCGCTGCTCGCGCCCGACACGGTCCTCGTCTCCCTCATGAAGGGCGTCGAACTCGGCTCCGCCATGCGGATGAGCGAGGTCGTCGAGGACGTCGCCAAGGTCGGCCGCAACCGCATCGCCGTGGTCACCGGACCCAACCTCGCCCGCGAGATCGCGGCCCGCATGCCGGCCGCCGCGGTGGTCGCGTGCACGGACGAGACGGTGGCCCGGCGGCTCCAGTCGGCTTGCCACACGCCGTACTTCAGGCCGTACACCGAGACGGACGTGATCGGTTGCGAGCTGGGCGGTGCCGTGAAGAACGTCATCGGGCTCGCCGTCGGTATCGCGGACGGCATGGGGCTCGGCGACAACACCAAGGGCTCGCTCATCACGCGCGGTCTCGCCGAGACGATGCGCCTGGGGCTGGCGATGGGCGCCGACCCGCTGACGTTCTCCGGACTCGCCGGTCTCGGCGACCTGGTGGCGACCTGCTCCTCGCCGCTGTCCCGCAACCACACCTTCGGCACCAACCTCGGCAAGGGCATGACTCTCCAGGAGACCATCGCGGTCACCAAGCAGACCGCCGAGGGCGTCAAGTCCTGTGAGTCCGTGCTGGATCTGGCGCGCCGGCACGGCGTCGACATGCCGATCACCGAGACGGTCGTCGCGATCGTGCACGAGGGCAAGCCTCCGGTGGTCGCCGTCAAGGAGCTGATGTCGCGCAGCGCGAAGCCCGAACGACGCTGAGCGACGCCTCTCGAGCCACGCTGTATCGGGGCTCTACCAACGGGTACTCTCAACGCGATATGAGCACCGAGAACCTCCCCCAGAGCCCCGAGCAGCCGCCTCGCAAGCCGCGCGTGGCCGTCGTGTCCGGCGGGCGCAGCTCCGAACACGGGATCTCCGTGGTCACCGGCGGCGCCGTCCTCAAGGCCATCGACCGGACCAAGTACGAGGTCCTGCCGATCGGTATCACCCGGGACGGGCGGTGGGCCCTCATCGCCGACGATCCGGAGCGCATGGCGATCAGCGACCGCCGTACGCCCGACATCGAGGCGCTCGCCGAGTCGCAGGAGGGCGGCGTGGTGCTCCCCGTCGACCCCGCGAACCGTGAAGTCGTCTACAGCGAGCCGGGATCGGTGCCCAAGGCGCTCGGCGAGGTCGACGTCGTCTTCCCCGTCCTGCACGGCCCCTACGGCGAGGACGGCACCCTCCAGGGCCTCCTGGAGCTCTCCGGAGTCCCCTACGTCGGCTCGGGCGTGCTCGCCTCGGCCGTCGGCCAGGACAAGGAGTACATGAAGCGGGTGTTCACCTCCTTCGGGCTCAAGGTCGGCCCGTACGTGGTGATTCGGCCCCGCGAGTGGGAGCAGGACGAGTCGGCCGCCCGCAAGAAGATCGTCGACCTGGCCGCTGAGCACGGCTGGCCGCTGTTCGTGAAGCCCGCGCGCGCGGGCTCGTCGATCGGCATCACCAAGGTCGACGACCCGTCCGGGCTGGACGAGGCGATCGCCGAGGCCCGGCGGCACGACCCGAAGATCCTCGTCGAGGCGGCGCTGCGCGGCCGGGAGATCGAGTGCGGTGTCCTGGAGTTCGAGGACGGCCCGCGGGCCTCGGTCCCCGCGGAGATCCCGCCGCCGGACGCGCACGCGTACTACGACTTCGAGGCGAAGTACATCGACTCGACCCCGGGTCTGGTCCCGGCCCCGCTGACTGCGCAGGAGACGGCGGAGGTCCAGCGACTCGCCGTCGATGCCTTCGAGGCGGCCTCCTGCGAGGGGCTGGTCCGCGCGGACTTCTTCCTCACCGAGGACGGGGAGTTCGTGATCAACGAGATCAACACGATGCCGGGCTTCACCCCGATCTCGATGTACCCGCAGATGTGGCAGGCGAGCGGGATCGGCTACCCGGAGCTGGTGGACCGGCTGATCCAGGCTGCGCTCAGGCGCTCCACGGGGCTCCGCTAGGAGCCGTACGGTTCATTTCCCGAAGGGGATCGCCTTCTTGACCGACGAGGCCATGTCGGTCAGCATCCCCGCGGTGTCCCGCCCCTCGGGCACCGTCACCTCGACGTACGCCTGTCGGTTGGCCGTGGTGAAGCGGGTCGACCCGTCGTCCTGCTTCTCCATGAGCCACTCGACGCCGTTCACCTCGCCCGCTATCGCCTTGGGGTCGCTGCCGGTGGCGACCTTGGGGTCGACCATCTTCGGCGGCCGGGTGACACCGCAGCGCAGTATGATCGCCGGGCTTCCCCAGCCCGCCGTCAGCGCGGACGCGGGCTCGGGGTCATGCCGGCCGAGACCGTCGACCTTGTCCGGCAGGACACTGTCCAGGTTTCGGCACAGCTTCGCGACCTTCGCCGTGGGGCTGGGAACCGTCACCGAGTCACTGTCGTCTGCTGAGGAGCACCCTGTGGTGACGATCAGCAGGGCCAGGGCGGGCAGCCCGAAGACAGTGCGGTGCCGGTGACGGAAGAAGTTCACCGGCCAAGGGTAGACGGGGGCTACAGATGGACGACCGGGCAGGTCAGGGTACGAGTGATGCCGTCCACTTGCTGGACCTTCGCGACCACCATGCGGCCCAGGTCGTCCACGGTGTCGGCCTGCGCCCGCACGATCACGTCATAAGGTCCTGTCACGTCCTCGGCCTGGATCACCCCAGGAATCTTGCTGATCGTCTCGGCGACGGTCGACGCTTTGCCGACCTCCGTCTGGATCAGGATGTACGCCTGTACCACGGAACCTCCAGGGCGGCCACGAGGATCATGTGGGGAAAAGGAACGCCACGGTATCGCGTCGCCGCTCGCCGCGGGGAGACCCGCGGGGCCCGCGGCCTCCGCGCCGGGGTGCGGGCATGACAGAAGTTGACGGTCTCTTCGACCGTATCGAGGACACTGGTCACGCGCGACCGGGCACAGCAAGGGACAGAAGGGGCGAAAGGGCAATGAAGGGCACTGTTGGTGAGCTCGGGGAGTTCGGGCTCATCAGGGAGCTCACCTCCCGTCTCACCACCACCCCGTCGGTCCGGGTCGGCCCCGGCGACGACGCCGCGGTGGTGGCCGCTCCCGATCGCCGGGTCGTGGCCAGCACCGACATCCTCCTGGAGGGGCGGCACTTCCGCCGCGACTGGTCCACGGCCTACGACGTGGGCCGCAAGGCCGCCGCGCAGAACCTCGCGGACATCGCCGCCATGGGCGCCGTACCGACGGCGCTCCTGCTCGGTCTGGTCGTGCCGGCCGAGCTCCCGGTCACCTGGCCGAGCGAGCTCATGGACGGGCTGCGCGACGAGTGCCAGGTGGCGGGAGCGTCGGTCGTGGGCGGTGATGTCGTACGAGGAGACACGATCATGGTCTCCATCACCGCGCTCGGCGATCTGCGCAACCAGGAGCCCGTGACCCGCGGCGGCGCACAGCCCGGCGACCTCGTCGCGGTGACCGGCTGGCTGGGCTGGTCCGCGGCCGGGTTCGCGGTGCTCTCCCGCGGCTTCCGCTCGCCGCGCGCCTTCGTGGAGGCGCACCGGCGCCCCGAACCGCCGTACCACGCGGGCCCCGCGGCCGCCGGGCTCGGCGCGACCGCGATGTGCGACGTGAGCGACGGGCTGATCGCCGACCTCGGGCACATCGCCGAGGCCAGCAAGGTCCGCATCGACATCCGCTCCGGCGCCATCGACATCCCGTCCCAGATGAACGACATCGGGCAGGCCGTCGGTGTCGACCCCATGCAGTGGGTGCTCACCGGGGGAGAGGACCACGCGATCGTGGCGACCTTCCCGCCGGACGTGAAGCTGCCGGCCCGCTGGAAGGTCATCGGCGAGGTCCTCAACCCCTCGGCGCTGCCCCAGGTGACGGTCGACGGGGCGCCCTGGACCAGCAAGGGCGGCTGGGACCACTTCGGGGACATCGAGTCGTGACGTCTTCGGGCGCGCCGCCGAGGGTACTGACGGTCGCGGGCTCCGACTCGGGCGGAGGCGCCGGAATCCAGGCCGACTTGAAGACGATGCTCGCGCTCGGCGTGCATGGCATGAGCGTCGTCACGGCCGTCACCGCGCAGAACTCCCTCGGCGTGCAGGGGGCTTGGGAACTGCCCGTGGCGGCCGTTCGCGCCCAGTACCGCAGTGTCGTCGACGACATCGGCGTACAGGCCGTGAAGACCGGCATGCTCGCCTCGGCGGAACTCGTCGAGGCGGTGGCCGAGTTGATCGGCGGCACCGACGCCCCGGCCGTCGTCGACCCGGTCGGCATCTCCAAGCACGGCGACTCGCTGCTGGCCGCTTCCGCGCTGGACTCCGTACGGACGAAGCTGCTGCCGGTGGCCACGGTGGCGACACCGAACCTCGACGAGGTGGCCCAACTCACCGGCGTACGGGTGGAGGCCGAGCAGGACCTCCGCCGGGCCGCGGCCGCCGTCCTCGCGTACGGGCCGCGGTGGGCGCTCATCAAGGGCGGCCATCTCACCGGCGACGCCGTCGACCTGCTCACCGACGGCTCGCAGGAGCACTGGCTGCGCTCGCCCCGCTACGACAACCGGCACACCCACGGCACGGGCTGCACGCTCGCCTCGGCGATCGCCTCGTACCTCGCCAAGGGGCAGTCCGTGCCGGAGGCGGTGGCGGCGGCCAAGGAGTACGTCACCGGGGCGATCAGGGGCGGGTTCGCGCTGGGCGGGGGGATCGGGCCCGTGGATCACGGGTGGGCCCTCTGACCGTCGGACGTCTGACCGACGGGTGCTTGTCAGGTACAGCAAGAAGCCGACCCACCTCACGGTGGACCGGCTACTTACAGCGAACCAGCAGTGGCCGCGCGCTTAACTGTGCGTCAGCGCGAGACCTTGCCGGCCTTGATGCACGAGGTGCAAGCGTTCACGCGCTTCGGCGTCCCGCCGACCACGGTACGGACGCGCTGGATGTTCGGGTTCCAGCGACGGGACGTACGGCGGTGCGAGTGCGAGATGTTGTTGCCGAAGCCCGGCCCCTTGCCGCAGACGTCGCAGTTGGCAGCCACGGGTCACTCCAAAGACTTCAGATGCACTTACGGATAGATCCCGGCATGCCGGGATCGAGATCGTAGGATCAGAGATCTTGGTGGCGCTGCCAGGGGGAATGGCCCGATCAGGATCGGGCAACCGGAGCAGCATACAACGACTGCGCCAGTAGAACGAAACTACCATGGCTGCTCAGTGGCCTGCTCCAGGCCCTCTTCCGGCGGACCCCTCTCCGGGGTCTACGCTGCGTCCACGTCCGGGCAGCTCAGGGAGGCGCAGGTGGCGCAGGTGCCGCAGACATTCTTCGATGCTCTCGCGGTACGCACCTGGTGCGGCCTCGCGCTGACGGCGCTCGGGCGGGCGCGCGAGGAGATCGACGCGATCAATGTCTACCCCGTCGCCGACGGGGACACCGGCACGAACCTGTACCTGACCATGGAGTCCGCCGTCGCGGCCGTCGAGGCCGTGTTCGAGGGCCACGAGGTCGGTCCCGGAGGCCACCGGAGCGGCTCGGGGGACGCCGGGAAGCCGTCGTCGGCCGACGTGGCGCGCGCGATGGCGCACGGCGCCCTCATAGGCGCCCGGGGCAACTCCGGCACGATCCTCGCGCAGCTGCTGCGCGGCATGGCCCAGGTGCTCGCCGCGGACAGTGAGACCGCTCACACCGACGGCGCCGGCCTGCGGCTCGCCTTCCGGCACGCCGCCGACTCCGCCCGCCAGGCCGTGGCTCACCCGGTCGAGGGAACGGTCCTCTCGGTCGCCTCGGCGGCGGCCGACGCGGCCGAGACGACCGACGGCGGCTGCGGGGTGGTCGCGCGCGCCGCCTACGAAGGGGCGCGGGAGGCTCTCGCGGCGACTCCGGGCCAGCTGGCCGTGCTGGAGCGTGCCGGGGTGGTCGACGCCGGGGGGCGGGGGCTGGTGGCGGTGCTCGGGGCGCTGGTGGAGACGTTCACGGGGGAGGCGCCGGGGGCGGTCTCCGGGCGGCTCGCGCGGGCGGGCCACGAGGGCTCGGGGGGCTTCCACGCGCGCGTGGACACCGGCGGTGCGGAGACGGCTGACGGCGTCGCGGCGCCTGACGGCGGCCGGGCCGGGTCGGCCGGTGCGGCACCCGGAGACCGCGCTTCCGCGGCCTACGGCGATCCGCGCGGCGGCTCCCCGGGCGGGGGCGAGACGGCCTTCGACTCCGGCGCAGCGGCTCGGGTCGAGGCCCGTGCGGCCGGGGCGGCAGGCCCCGGTGACGCCGACGAGTGCGCCGACAGCCTCCCTGAGCAGGGCGGGCCCGCCTTCGAGGTGATCTATCTCCTGGAGGCCGAGGACGAGGCCGTGGACCGGCTCCGGACGCGGCTCGACGGGCTCGGGGACTCGCTCGTCGTGGTCGGCGGCGACGGGCTGTGGAACGTCCATGTGCACGTCGACGACGCGGGTGCCGCGGTGGAGGCGGGAGTCGAGGCCGGACGGCCGTACCGGATCCGGATCACGCACTTCGGGCTCGGCGACGTGCACACGCGGGGCGGTGAGCGGCCGCCGCGCGAGCGGGTGCAGCGGGCCGTCGTCGCCGTCGTGCCCGGTGAGGGCCTGGCCGGGCTGTACACCGAGGCCGGCGCGACCACCGTGCTCGCGCGTCCCGGGGAGCCGCCCGCCAGCGGGGAGATGGTCGAAGCCGTACGACGGGCCCACGCGCGCGAGGTCGTCCTGCTGCCCAACGACGCCGACCTGCGCCACACCGCGGCCGCGGCCGCCGAGCAGGCCCGCGCGGAGGGCATCCGCGTCGCCCTCATCCCGACCCGCTCCGCCGTCCAGGGCATCGCCGCGCTCGCCGTGCACGAGCCGGAACGCCGCTTCGACGAGGACGTCGTGTCGATGACCTCGGCGGCCGGCGCGACCCGCTACGCCGAGGTCGCCGTCGCCGAGCGCCAGTCCTGGACCATGGCCGGCATCTGCCAGGCCGGCGACGTCCTCGGCCTCATCGACGGCGACGTGGCCGTCATCGGCTCGGACGTCACCGCCGCCGCCGAGACCGTCCTGGACCGCATGCTCTCGGCCGGCGGCGAACTCGTCACCCTCGTCCTCGGCGACGAGGCACCCGACTCCATCGCCGACCACCTCGAAGCACGCGTGCGTGAGGGACACCTCGGCGTCGACACGGTGGTCTACCGGGGCGGACGGCAAGGGGCCCTGCTGCTCATCGGGGTCGAGTAGCCGCTAGTCCTCCAGGACCTGGAGCATCTGCTGCGCCTCCGCCCGCCGGGCCAGCGCGGTCTCGTCGGCCTCGCTCTCGTCGTACTCGTGCTGCTCCTCGTGCGCCTCGTAGGCCTGGTACGCCGCCAGCACCCCACGCGCGCGTGCCGCCGCGCGGTCGGGGCGGCTCAGGTCGGCCTCCAGCCAGCCCGCGGCGAGCTCGGCGCCGGTACGGCTGTGCAGGGCGTCGTCGCCGAGCGAGGCGAACACCACGATGGCCTCCGTCACCTGCGACAGGGCGTCCTCCATCGCGGCCCGGATGGAGTCGTCATCGTCGTCCTCGGCGGCGGAACGGGCGAGCAGGTCGCCGAACTGCAGGTGCGTGTGCCCGAGCTCGGCGACGAGCCGCTGCCGGGCCTCCTCGTCGGCGGCGTCCGCACCCAGAGCCTCCTCGCACTCCCGGACCGCGGCCGCCATCAGCTCCCGGGCGTCGCCCTGACCGTCCTGCGTGCCCAGCGCGAGCCACGCGCGGGCGCGCAGGGCACGGACCAGGCCGTGGACATCGCCGAGCGAGCGCCACAGCTCACCCGCGCGGGCGTAGGCCTGATCCGCCTCGACGGACAGCCCGGCCTGGCCGAGGGACTCGGCGGCGAGATGGGCGAGCGTGGCGTGGTCGTGCTGCTCGGGCCAGAGCCTGGCGATCTCGGCCGCCTGCAAGCGCCGTTCGGCCGCCGCGCGGTGCTCGCCGAGCTCGCTCAGACAGTCGCCGAGCCACCACTGCACCTGGACGACCGCGCCGTCGCCGTGTGTCTCGGCGGACAGGTCGGGCAGCGCCGACTCCAGCACCTCCGCGGCCTCGGCCCACCGCCCCTGCCGCAGCAGGAACCCGCCGAGCAGCTGCCGCGCCCACGCGCCCAGCGCCGGCCCCTCACCGGCCGCGTCGGCCCAGTGCGCCGCCTCCAGGGCGTGCTCGGCGGCCTCCTCGACCTGGCCCCTGCCGCCCAGCACCTCGGCGAGCTGGAGGTGCAGCTGGGCCCGTCCGACCGCCTCCAGATGCGGCCCGCCGTGCTCCAACGCGGCCCGCAGCGCCCGCTCGGCCTCCGCGACATCGCCCATGTGGTGCGCGAGCTGCGCCAGCCGGGCCTCGGACTCCACGGCGAACCACGGCAGACCCGCCCCCACGAACCCCTCCGCGGCATGCCGGAACAGATCCGCCGCGATCCTCAACTCCCCGTCCCCGGCGGCCAGCTCCGCGAACATCGCCCACGCCTCGGCGGCCCGCGACCCGAGCTGCACGTCGTCCCCGGCCCGCCCGTCGACGAGCGCGAGCACCTCCCGCACGGCGGCGTCGGCGTCGGCGCGGAGGGAGGCCAGAGAGGGGCCGCCGCCCGGGACTCCGGTCGCCGTGGGACTCCCCTCGGGGACCCCGGGTGCCGTTTGGACGTCGTCCCGTACTCGGCCGTCGGCGGGAGTCTCGGCCGTCACCGGCGTTCCCTCCCCGGCCGGGTCCGTCTCCAGGGGACCGGCGGCGACGGAAGGACCAGCCCCCTCGGAGCCCGCCCGTTCGTCCGGCGCCACGTCGCTGTCCCCCTCCGGTGCCTCCCCGGCCTCCTGCACCCGCCGCATCAGGATCCGCGCCCGCGCCATCAGCACCGACGCCGTCTGGCGTACGCCGGTGCCGTCCTCGGCGTAGAGCGCGAGGATCTCGTCGTACGGGCCGGCGATCGCCGTGAGGGCTCCATCCATGTCGCCCGCGAGCGCGCGTACGAACGCGCCACGCGCGCGTGCGGCCAGTGCCTCGCCCGGGTCGCCCGCCTGCGTGTACAGCTCGGCGGCCCGCTCGAACAACTCGATGCCCTCGGGACCGAGGTCCATGGCCTGGTGGTCGGCGATCTCCGCCCGGTCGCGCGGGTCGAGTTCGACGCCCTCCGCCGCCCGCGACACCGCCACCCACGCCTCGACGGCGTTCGGCCGCAGACGGTCCGACAGCTGCCGCGCCTCGGCGATCAGCGCCGCCAGATCCGGCTCCGCGGCCTCCCGCTCGACCACGGGGGACGCGGCGACAGGGGTGGCCGTCCGCGCCGACCGCACCCCCAGCGGCAACCGCTCCACCAACGGCTCCTGCGCCATACGCGCGCGTGCCCGCTCGCTGACGTACGTCGTGCCGTTGCGCGCGTCGAAGCGGCCGGCCAGGTCGAGGGCCTCCGCACGCGCGTGCGTGGCGAGTTCGCGGGCCGTCCAGGAACGGCCGGCCGGTCCCGGCACCTGACGGTCGCCGAGACCGAGCCCGGTCAGCCGGTCCATGAGCAGCGCCACCACGCTCAGGAACTCCAGCCCGCTGCGCGGATGCCCGGTGTCCGTGAAGTACGCCGGCCGCTCCGCGAGCAGCTCCAGACCGCGCGCCTCGTTGCCGCTCAGGGCACAGAACTCGACGTGGTCCGCGTAGGCGCCCCGCATGCTCTCCATGGCCCGTACGAGCCTGAAGCCCCGCAGATGGTTCGCACGGGCCTCGTCGAGGCGCCCGAGGCGCAGCAGGGGCACCAGGGAGGCCGCGAGGGAGGTGTGCGGCTCGTGCGCGCAGCCGAGCTCGCCCTCCAGGACCGGCGTCCACAGCTCGATCGCCTCCGCGTCCCGGCTCCGCTCGCTCTGCCACCACCCCTGCCCGTGCAGCTCGCACGCGTGGCAGTCGGCCATCCGGTCCCGGTCGGCGGCGAGCCACGCGGCGTACGCCCGCTCCGCGCGCGGCAGGTCCCCGATGTGCGCGGCGACGTTGAACTCGGCGCTGCGCACGGCCCGTTCGGAGTGCCCGGCGAGCCGGTAGCGGTGCTCCATCTCGCCGAGCCACTTCTCGATGGAGGCGAGCGGCACGTGCGGCTGGTCGAGCATCCCGGACGACATCCACTTGAAGACCCAGTGCAGGGTGTGGGTCTCGTACTCGTCGAAGTCCTCCGGCCGCTCGTCCCACATGCGCAGCAGACGCGCGAAGGGGACGAACATCTTGTCCTTCTCGGAGCTGTAGTTGTAGACCTTCAGCTGGTGTCCGAGCGCCTCGATCACGGCGAGCGGGACGTTCAGTGCCTCGGCCGCCACCAGCAGCTGCTCCGCGCGCGCGTTGCGGGCGGGACCCTCCGGCTGCTCGCCGTTCTCGGCCATCGCCCGGCGCAGGGCGTCGAAGTCCGTGATCTCGCTCATCAGCGATCCTCCTCGCCGTTCGTGGCCCACTCCAGAAGGCCCATGAAGGACCGGTTCAGCAGCGCCGAGTCCGCGGGCCTGAGCGGGCGCTGCGCCATCAGCAGCGCCTGTCCGTACAGGGACTCCGTGGCGGTGCCGATCAGCTCCGAATCGCCGAGCGAACTGATCCGCCGGATCAGCGGATTGAGGTGGTTGAGCACGAGACGCGCGCGTGGCGCGCTGCCGCGCAGCGAGCCGAGGATGCCCGCCCACAGGTCGTCGGCCCGCGCCTCGGCCTCCGCGCGCGCCTGCTCGTGCCGCGCGGACCGGTCGTCCAGATGCAGCGCGGGCACGGAGAGCGGCCGGAACGCCCGCAGGACGACGTCACAGCCCAGCGGGTCGAGCGTGGCCCGCGCGGCCGCCAGGAAGCCGGACAGCGCCAGCTCGTCGGCCGGGTCGACCGCGTCCAGGTGCGCGGTCACGGTGTCGGTGTCCAGCTCGGCGACCACCGTCCCCGGCCGCACCGACGGCAGCGCCTCGACCAGGTCGCCGTCGTAGGTGTAACCGCCGTTGACCACCCCGACGCCCTGCGCGGACGCGATGGGCGCGACCTGCCGGTACTCCTCCACGGTCCGCGTGAAGTGCACGACCGGGTGGCGCTGTGCGAACTCCTCCAGGGACAGCTGTCCGTCGGTCGTCTCGAAGGGCAGCCACGGCAGCATCGTGCGCAGCATGTCCTTGTCGTGCCGGGCCAGCGACTTCACGCCCAGGTGATGCACGGAGAGGAAGGCCGCCAGCCGCTCCGGATCACCGGCGGCCAGCCCCGTCAGCCAGGACCGGATCTTCTCGCCCAGCGCCTCCCGTACGGCCGCCAGCGTCTCGTCCTCGTAGAGCGACTCGCGCGAGGCCGTCGGCCGCAGACTGTCCGTGTCCAGGACGCAGCGCACGAAGAACGCCCAGTCGGGCAGCAGCTGTTCGGCGCGCTCGGTCAGCAGCATGCCCTTGAGGTGGACGCGGTGCGTCGCGCGCGTGGCCGGGCTGACCGCCGAGGGCAGCACGTACGCCACTCCGCGGATCCCGGCGACGGGCACGTTCAGCTCGATCGAGTCCAGCGGGGTGAAACCGAAGAGGTCGTGACAGTGCCGCGCCAGGGCCACCCTGCGGGTGGCGGGGGAGGGGTAGGGCCGGTCCCAGGGCGCCGGCAGGTCGGTGACCGCCTCGTCGTCCACCCGCACGTCGTACGGCAGCAGCGCGCCGAAGTCCCGCGCCAGCGTGAGGACCCGCTCGGGGGTGAGCCACTCCCCGGCTCCCGCCCGAGCCGTCAGATGCACGGTCGTGCCGGGCTCGGGACGGGCCTCGTGCGGCAACGTCCGTACGGTGTACGAACCGTCGTCGCTCGCTGTCCACTCCACGGGCGCCGCCTCGGGCGTACGGGCACTGCGGCTGACGACCCGGATCTGCTCGGCCACCACGAAACAGGCGAGCAGCCCGATGCCGAACTGGCCGAGGAAGTCGGAGCGGACCTCCTGAAGCCCCTCCTGGAGTCCGTCGGCCCGCTTCGAGCTGCGGCCGATGGTCGCCAACAGGGTGTGCACATCCGCCTCGGTGAGCCCCACGCCGGAGTCCTCGACCCGCAGAGTGCCGTCCTGGGCGAAGAGCCTCACCTTGGCCGGGGCGTCGGGCTGGTCGGCGCGCCGGGCCGTGATGGCGTCCACGGCGTTCTGCAGCAGCTCGCGCAGATAGACCTTGGGACTGGAGTAGAGGTGATGGGACAGCAGATCCACCAGGCCACGCAGGTCGACCTGGAACGTATGAGGTGACGGGGATGCCTGGGATGACTGTGAGGTCTGGGAGTCCATCGCTGCAGCGCCGCGGGTGGGGAGGTCGTCGGCGCGGGGTCGGGCGGTCCCGGTGGGGCGGTGACCGCTAGATGGCCGGAGCGCGTCATCCTAGAGCCGGAACAGCCCGTCTGACCAGGGGTTTCCCGAGACGTATACGGCATTGTCAGTGGGGTGGTGTGCAATGGATCTCGTGCCCGCGCTCGAAGAACCACTGAAAAAGGTGCTCGGCCCACCCACCGCGAAGGTGATGGCCGAGCATCTCGGCCTGCACACCGTCGGCGACCTCCTGCACCACTACCCGCGCAGATACGAGGAGCGGGGCCAGCTCACCCACCTGGCCGACCTCCCCATGGACGAGCACGTCACGGTGGTCGCCCAGGTCGCCGACGCCCGTCTGCACACCTTCGCCTCGGCCAAGGCCCCCCGGGGCAAGGGGCAGCGGCTGGAGGTGACCATCACCGACGGCAGCGGCCGCCTCCAGCTGGTGTTCTTCGGTGCCGGTGTCCACAAGCCCCACAAGGAGCTCCTGCCGGGCACCCGCGCGATGTTCGCCGGCAAGGTCTCGGTCTTCAACCGCCGCCTCCAACTGGCGCACCCGGCCTACGAGTTGCTGCGCGGAGACGCGGAGGAGACGGTGGAGACCTGGGCCGGCGCCCTGATCCCCATCTATCCCGCCACGGCCAAGCTGGAGTCCTGGAAGATCGGCAAGGCGATCCAGACGGTCCTGCCCAGCGCCCAGGAGGCGGTGGACCCCCTCCCGGACTCCCTCCGCGACGGCCGCGGCCTGGTCCCCCTCCCCGAGGCCCTCCTCAAGATCCACCGCCCGCACACCAAGGCCGACATCGAGGACGCCCGCTCCCGCCTCAAGTGGGACGAGGCCTTCGTCCTCCAGGTCGCCCTCGCCCGCCGCCGCCACGCCGACGCCCAACTCCCCGCGGTGGCCCGCAAGCCCAAGGCGGACGGCCTCCTGACCGCCTTCGACGCCCGCCTCCCCTTCACCCTCACCGAGGGCCAGCAGAAGGTCTCCAAGGAGATCTTCGACGACCTGGCGACGGAGCATCCGATGCACCGGCTGCTCCAGGGAGAGGTCGGATCGGGAAAGACGATGGTGGCCCTGCGCGCCATGCTCGCCGTCGTCGACGCAGGCGGTCAGGCCGCGATGCTCGCTCCCACCGAGGTGCTGGCCCAGCAACATCACCGGTCGATCGTCGAGATGATGGGCGAGCTGGCCGAGGGCGGAATGCTGGGCGGGTCCGAGCACGCCACGAAGGTGGTGCTCCTGACCGGCTCGATGGGCACGGCCGCTCGTCGTCAGGCCCTGCTCGACCTCGTCACCGCGGACGCCGGGATCGTCATCGGCACGCACGCGCTGATCGAGGACAAGGTGCAGTTCCACGACCTCGGACTCGTCGTCGTGGACGAACAGCACCGCTTCGGCGTGGAGCAGCGGGACGCCCTGCGCGGCAAGGGCAAACAGCCGCCCCACCTGCTCGTCATGACCGCCACCCCCATTCCTCGCACGGTCGCCATGACGGTCTTCGGCGACCTGGAGACCTCGGTCCTGGACCAGCTCCCGGCCGGCCGCTCCCCGATCGCCAGCCATGTCGTCCCGGCCGCCGACAAGCCCCACTTCCTGGCCCGCGCCTGGGAACGGGTGCGGGAGGAGGTCGAGAACGGCCACCAGGGATACGTCGTCTGCCCCCGCATCGGCGACGAGGAGGTGGATCCGAAAAAGAAGAAGTCCCCCGAGGACGAAGCCGAGAAGCGCCCACCGCTGGCCGTTCTCGACGTGGCGGACCAGCTCACCAAGGGGCCGTTGCGGGGCCTGCGCGTCGAGGTCCTGCACGGGCGTATGCACCCCGACGACAAGGACGCGGTCATGCGCCGCTTCGCGGCCGGCGAGACCCATGTCCTGGTCGCCACCACGGTCATCGAGGTCGGCGTCAACGTCCCGAACGCCACGGCGATGGTCATCATGGACGCCGACCGCTTCGGCGTCTCCCAGCTCCACCAGCTCCGCGGCCGCGTCGGCCGAGGCTCGGCGGCCGGCCTCTGCCTCCTGGTCACGGAGATGCCGGAGGCCAGCCCTGCCCGCCAGCGCCTGAACGCGGTGGCGTCCACCCTGGACGGCTTCGAACTCTCCCGCATCGACCTCGAACAACGCCGAGAGGGAGATGTCCTGGGCCAGGCCCAGTCCGGCGCCCGCACCAGCCTGCGCATGCTGGCCGTCATCGAGGACGAGGAGATCATCGCGGAGGCGAGGGAGGAGGCGGCGGCAGTGGTGGCGGCGGATCCGGAGCTCGCCGACCTCCCAGGTCTGCGCACAGCCCTGGACGCCCTCCTGGACGACGAAAGAGAGCAGTACCTGGAAAAGGGGTGAGGAAGACCCCCCAAGGGGCGCGAGGAACCGCGCGACCAGCCACACTGATACCTGAAGCCGCCCACGACCAAGGACCGAAGATGACCCGCGTGATCGCCGGCGCAGCCGGCGGACGTCGACTCGCCGTCCCGCCAGGCACCGGCACCCGCCCCACCTCCGACCGCGCACGCGAAGGTCTCTTCTCCACCTGGCAGTCCCTCCTCGGCGGCCCCCTCCGAGGCGAGCGCGTCCTCGACCTCTACGCCGGTTCGGGCGCCGTAGGCCTGGAGGCCCTCTCCCGTGGCGCGAGTCACACCCTCCTGGTCGAGGCCGACGCCAGAGCCGCTCGCGTCATCCGGGAGAACGTGAAGAATCTCGGCCTCCCCGGCGCCGAGGTGAGGGCGGGCAAAGCCGAACAGATCGTCCGGACACCGGCGCCGCCAGACCCGTACGACATCGTCTTCCTCGACCCCCCGTACGCCGTCTCGGACGACGATCTTCGCGAGATTCTGCTCACACTCCGCACCCAGGGCTGGCTCACGGCCGAAGCGCTGGTCACCGTGGAGCGCAGCACCAGAGGCGGAGAATTCCTCTGGCCGGACGGCTTCGCACCACTCCGGTCCCGTCGCTACGGCGAAGGAACCTTTTGGTACGGTCGCGCCGCCTCTACGTGCGAAGACGCACGATGACCGGACCGGAGAGCGAGGGATCTCAAGTGCGCCGCGCCGTCTGTCCCGGGTCGTTCGACCCGATCACCAACGGACATCTCGACATCATTTCCCGCGCCTCCCGTCTGTATGACGAGGTCTATGTCGCGGTCATGATCAACAAGTCCAAGAAGGGCCTGTTCGAGGTCGAGGAGCGGATCGAGCTGATCCGCCAGGTCACCGCCGAGTACGGCAACGTCAAGGTCGAGTCCTTCCACGGCCTCCTCGTCGACTACTGCAAGCAGCGCGACATCCCGGCCATCGTCAAGGGCCTGCGCGCGGTCAGCGACTTCGACTACGAGCTCCAGATGGCCCAGATGAACAACGGTCTGTCGGGTGTCGAGACGCTGTTCGTGCCGACCAACCCCACCTACAGCTTCCTGTCCTCCTCGCTCGTCAAGGAGGTCGCCACCTGGGGCGGAGACATCGCCCACCTGGTGCCGCCGCTGGTCCTGGAGGCGCTCAACGAGCGCCTGCGCAAGGACTGATGGGGCTACAGTCGTCCCGTCCGTCTCCAACACAGCTGTAGAGAGTGGCGAGCACAGGTGGACGTGCAGAAGAAGCTCGACGAGATCGTCGCCGCGGTCTCCGGCGCCCGGTCGATGCCCATGTCGGCCTCGTGCGTGGTCAACCGCGCCGAGCTGCTCGCGATGCTGGAGGAGGTGCGGGCGGCCCTGCCCGACTCCCTCGCCCAGGCCCAGGAGCTGATCGGCGGCCGTGAGCAGATGGTCGAGCAGGCCCGTCAGGAGGCCGAGCGGATCATCTCGACCGCGCACGCCGAGCGCGGCTCGCTGATCTCCGACACCGAGGTCGCCCGCCGCTCCCAGAGCGAGGCCGACCGCATCCTCTCCGAGGCCCGCCGGGAGGCCGAGGAGGTCCGCGCGGAGGCCGACGACTACGTCGACTCCAAGCTCGCCAACTTCGAGGTCGTCCTCACCAAGACCATCGGCTCCGTCGGCCGCGGCCGCGAGAAGCTCCTCGGCACCGGTCCGGGCCTCGACGAGCAGGGCTACGAGGACGAGGACGCCCCCGAGCGCAGCCACGACCCCGAGACCCTGCGCCGGGACGCCGACACCTACGTCGACACCAAGCTCGGCGCCTTCGAGGCGGTCCTCACCAAGACCCTGGAGGCCGTCGGCAAGGGCCGCCAGAAGCTGCACGGCCGGATCGCCACGGACGACCTCGGCGCCCTCGCCGACGACAACACCACCGTCCAGCACTCCAGCGACGCCGACTACCTTGCCGACCTCGCGGCCCTCGCCGAGCAGGACAACCGGGCCGCCGCCGAGCAGCCCGCCCAGCCGCAGTACGAGCCGCAGCCGGCCTACGGCTACCAGCAGACGGACACCTACGGCGGCGGCTACCCGCAGCAGCAGGCCTACGCCCAGCAGCAGGACGCCTACGGCTACCAGCAGGCCGATCCCTACGCCTACCAGGGCTACGACGCCCAGCAGGCCGCCTACGACGCCGGACAGAGCCAGCAGGGCCAGCAGCACGCCCAGCAGTCGTACGCCCTCGACGAGACCAGCCTCTTCGACACCGGCATGATCACTCCGGAGCAGCTCAGGGCCTACGAGCAGGGGCGCGGCCAGTAGGAGAGCACCGGATTGGGCCGTGAGGGAAAGGTCCAGTATCCTGGCTCTTCGGTCGCGCGTACGTCCGCGATCAACGCTGCCCGGGAACACCGAAGGGCAGCGTCCCTCTGAGCTCGAAGATCGAAAGCAGGAATGGCTCTGAACGCCCGCCTCGACCACCGCAAGCCTCTCGTGTTCGACACACACGAGCTGGGGCGGCGGCCTGGTGCGCAGCAGCGCCTGACCCGTGAGATCGACGCTCCCAAGGATCTGGGGATCGCGGGAGTGATCGGAGTGCCGGAAGGCGCCCCGGTGGAGCTCGAACTCCGGCTCGAGTCGGTCATGGAAGGGGTGCTTGTCACAGGCACCGCCCGTGCACTGGCCGAGGGGGAGTGCGTAAGGTGTCTGGAGCCGCTGGAGCTGGAGCTCGCAGCGGACTTCCAGGAGATGTTCTCGTACCCTGACGCCGATGACCGGGGCCGTGTGAAAGCGGAACCGGCCGACGACGCCGAGGAAGACGAGGACAGGCTCTTTCTCGAGGACGGCCTGTTCGACCTCGAACCCGTGCTGCGTGACGCGGTGGTGCTTGCCCTGCCGATGCAGCCGGTGTGCCAGGACGACTGCCCTGGCCTGTGCTCCGAGTGCGGAGCGCGGCTGGCGGACGACCCGGACCACCACCACGACGCCGTCGACATCCGTTGGGCGGCACTGCAGGGACTCGCCGGTTCACTCGAAGATGGCGAGAAGGACGAGATGAGCGGCGGCGCGCTTCCATCAGCGCACGCCGACGAGAAGCAGGAGAAGTAGCCGTGGCTGTTCCGAAGCGGAAGATGTCGCGCAGCAACACGCGCCACCGCCGGTCGCAGTGGAAGGCTGCGGTCACCCCTCTGGTTGCGTGCGAGCGCTGCCACGAGCCCAAGCAGCAGCACATCGCGTGCCCGTCTTGCGGCACGTACAACAAGCGCCAGGTCCTCGAGGTCTGAGCGGCTGGTGAGAGGCACTGTGTCCACTCCGAAGAAGAATTCTGCGGACAACACGGCCTCGTCCCACACGCTGTTGGAAGGGCGGCTCGGGTACAAACTCGAGTCCGCCCTTCTGGTGCGTGCGCTGACCCACCGGTCCTACGCGTACGAGAACGGCGGTCTGCCCACCAACGAGCGCCTGGAGTTCCTCGGGGACTCCGTCCTCGGCCTCGTGGTCACGGACACGCTGTACCGCACCCACCCCGACCTGCCCGAAGGCCAGCTGGCCAAGTTGCGGGCCGCGGTGGTCAATTCTCGTGCGCTGGCGGAGGTGGGCCGTGGGCTCGACCTGGGCTCCTTCATCCGGCTCGGCCGTGGTGAAGAGGGTACGGGCGGCCGGGACAAGGCATCCATCCTCGCCGACACCCTCGAAGCGGTGATCGGCGCGGTCTATCTCGACCAGGGTCTGGACGCGGCGGGCGAACTCGTCCACCGGCTCTTCGACCCGCTGATCGAGAAGTCCTCCAACCTCGGTGCCGGCCTGGACTGGAAGACCAGTCTCCAGGAGCTCACCGCGACCGAAGGCCTCGGCGTGCCCGAGTACCAGGTCTCGGAGACCGGCCCCGACCACGAGAAGACCTTCACTGCTGCCGCCCGCGTCGGAGGCGTCTCGTACGGCACCGGCACCGGCCGCAGCAAGAAGGAGGCGGAGCAACAGGCCGCCGAGTCCGCATGGCGGTCCATCCGGGCCGCGGCGGACGAGCGCGCCAAGGCTGCGGCGAAGGCCATCGAGGCCGACGCCGGCGCCGACGAGGCGCCCGCCTCCGCCTGACCGCACAGCGCGATACCCAGAGCGCCCGTCCCGCACCGGGGCGGGCGCTCGGCTCATACACCGGGGGATCCCATGCCCGAGTTGCCTGAGGTCGAGGTCGTCCGACGAGGTCTGGAGCGGTGGGTCGCCCACCGTGCCGTCGCCGAGGCCGAGGTGCTGCACCCGCGTGCGGTACGCCGTCACATCGCCGGCGCCGACGACTTCACCCACCGCCTCAAGGGTCACCGCATCGGTGTGCCCAGCCGCCGCGGCAAGTATCTGTGGCTGCCGCTGGAGGACACCAACCAGTCGGTCCTGGCGCACCTCGGCATGAGCGGCCAGCTGCTGGTCCAGCCGCACGAGACACCGGACGAGAAGCATCTGCGCATCCGCGTCCGCTTCGCCGACGGCCTCGGTACGGAACTCCGCTTCGTCGACCAACGCACCTTCGGCGGCCTGTCGTTGCACGACAACACCGAGGACGGCCTGCCCGACGTCATCGCGCACATCGCCCGCGATCCCCTGGACCCGCTCTTCGACGACGAGGCGTTCCACCAGGCCCTGCGCCGCAAGCGCAGCACCATCAAACGGGCCCTGCTCGACCAGTCGTTGATCAGCGGCGTCGGCAACATCTACGCGGACGAGGCACTTTGGCGCGCCCGCCTCCACTACGAGCGCCCGACCGCCGGATTCACCCGCCCGCGCACAACCGAACTCCTGGGCCACGTAAGGGATGTGATGAACGCGGCCCTGGCGGTGGGCGGCACGAGTTTCGACAGCCTGTACGTCAACGTCAATGGAGAATCAGGCTACTTCGACCGCTCGCTCGACGCGTACGGCCGCGAAGGACTGCCCTGCAAGCGGTGCGGTACGCCGATGCGCCGACGGCCCTGGATGAACCGGTCCAGCTATTTCTGCCCGAAGTGTCAGCGGGCGCCGCGCGTCTCGTCGTAGTGGCGGCGTGCTTCGAGTACGTCGTCCATACGACCCTCCACGAAGTCGATGAGGCCGATCAGCCGCTCGGCGACCCCGCGGCCCAGCGGCGTCAGTTCGTAGTCGACGCGGGGCGGGTTGGTCGGCTGGGCCTCGCGGTGCACCAGGCCGTCGCGCTCCAGGGCCTGCAATGTCTGGGAGAGCATCTTCTCGCTCACGCCGTCCACCCGACGGCGCAGCTCGTTGAAGCGCAGGGAGCCGCCCTTGTGCAGGGCGCCGAGGGTGAGGCCGCCCCAGCGTCCGGTGACGTGCTCCAGCGTGCCGCGCGAGGGGCAGGCCTTGGCGAACACGTCGTACGAGAGGTCGAGCTCCTGCGTGCTGTCCATACCTCCAGCGTACGGGAGGGCAGCGCTAACGAAAAGGGAGCACTAACCATGAGTTAGTGCTCCCTTTTCGGCTGCCTTCGCTTCGGTCAGTACCCGAAGTCCTGCGTCCACCACGGGCCACCCGGCCCGATGTGCACGCCGACCCCCAGCGTCTTGAAGTCGCAGTTCAGGATGTTCGCCTTGTGGCCCGGGCTGTTCATCCAGGCCTCCATCACCGCGGCCGCGTCGGCCTGGCCCCGGGCTATGTTCTCGCCGCCGAGGCTGGTGATGCCGGCTGCCTCGGCCCGGTCCCAGGGGGTCTTGCCGCTGGGGTCGGTGTGGTCGAAGAAGCCCTCGGCGGCCATCGCGTCGCTGAAGTCCTCGGCGAGCTTGCCCAGCGCGCTGTTCGCGGCCACCGGGCTGCAGCCCACCTTCGCCCGCTCCTCGTTCACGAGCTTCAGCACCTCGGCCTCGGCCTGGGACTCCACGGAGACCGCCACCGGGGCCTTGGTGTTCGCCGGCGCCTTGGTGGCCGCACGCGAGGGCGGCGTCACCGGCTTCTTCTCGCTGGGCGTGGCCGTCGGCTTCTTCGACGGCGCCTTGGTCGGCGCCGCCGTCGAGGGCGAGGCGGACGGGGTGGGCGAGGCCGAGGCGGAGCGCTCGCCGTCGCGGCTGGCCGCCTCGTCGTCCCGGCTCTCGTCGGCGCTGCCGGAGGTGCCGCCCTGCTCGGTCGCGGAGTTGGTCGGGGTGTCCGCGGCCTGCACGTTGTCGGCGTTGCCACCGCCGAGCTTGTAGTTGTCGAGGCCGGGCACCACACCCGTGGCCACCGCGACCGTGCCGATCGCGACCGCCGCGGAGACCCCGAGCAGACCGGTCTTGACCGGCGTCACGACCTTCTTCTTGCGACGGCGACGCGAACCCCCGCCGCGCCGCGGACCCTCACCCGGCGAGAAACCCTCGCTCGGGAACATCGCGGTGCTCGTGGTGCCCGTGACCTGGGCGTACTCGTCGTCCGTCGCGTAGAGGTAGGCGTCACTGCGGGAGTGCGCCTCGGGGTTCAGATAGGGCGCGATGCCCATCGTGGGGTACTCACCCGTGTGGTGACCCCGGGCGTCGGCGTCGAAGTCGTAGGAGAACTGCTGGTCCAAGCCGTACGAGTGCTGCGGGTCGTAGTCATACGAGTGCTGCGGGTCGTAGCCGCTCGTGTATGAGCCGTCTGTTTCTGTGACCCCCGTGGCGCGGCCCGTGGCGGCGCGGCCGGCGGCGGAGCGTCGGTGGCGTCCCATGTGTCCTGGCCTTCCTCGTCCTTTGTGGCCGACTCGTCCCCAGCGGTCGGACCGAACTCACAAAACTCACACGATCGAGTGAGTTTCGTATGAGATTCATTGGCAGGGGACGGTACCGCATGGCGCCAGGGGAGGGAGAGTCCAGAGAGACATTGGTTGGTTAGGTTGCATCTATGAGCGAGGATGTACGACTGGTCGCCTGGGTGCGAGGACGCGTCCAAGGTGTGGGTTTCCGCTGGTTCACGCGGGCCAAGGCCCTGGAGCTCGGTGGGTTGAGTGGTTTTGCTCTCAATTTGGGGGACGGACGGGTCCAGGTGGTCGCCGAGGGCCCGAAGGCGCGGTGCGAAGGACTCCTCGACTGGCTCCAGGGCGAGGACACGCCCGGGCGCGTGGACGGTGTCACCGAGATCTGGGACACACCCCGCGGGGGTTACGACGGCTTCGCCATCCGCTGAGCCGGTTCTGTAAAGCGGGCCAGGTCGAACCGGAGGGGCATGCCACTGGCACCTGCCCGAAGCAGAAAGGCCCTGGTGGTTGCCAAGAACGGCATTTCCTGGGAGGCTCCGCACTTAAGGATGATCGCTACGCCCTGAGGGCCCCGCAGGAGTCGCTGCGCCGCCGTTTCCGGTCGCGTGCCCCCGGGTCGCCCGCCAATACAGGGCGTGATCGTGTTGACCGTCAAACTTTTTGGTGAGACGCTGAATGCACCCCGCGCACCTTAGCTGTTTGGCATGGATGAACGGCAGCACAAACTCAACAGTGCCAAGCATCGCGGGTGCGAATCCCTCACGACCCACACCGCTT
Source organism: Streptomyces sp. NPDC001536 (assembly GCF_042894505.1). Taxonomy (NCBI): domain Bacteria; kingdom Bacillati; phylum Actinomycetota; class Actinomycetes; order Kitasatosporales; family Streptomycetaceae; genus Streptomyces; species Streptomyces sp. NPDC001536. Next base: position 155,144 of record NZ_JBIAVQ010000014.1, on the reverse strand, counting down.
CGGTCGGTCACTCAGTGTGGAGGACCATCCATCATGGCAAAGGCGCTTCTCGGTTACGTCGGCGGCTCCGACCCGCGACTCATTGCCGAGATGCGACGGCTCCAGCAGCGCGTACAAGACCTCGAATCCGAGCTCGTACGGATCCAGGCCGAGAACGACGCGCTCGCGGCTGCCGCTTCTCACGACTCGCTTCTGGAGAGCATCGACGCACACCAGGCGGAGCCTGCGCTCACCTGATCACTGCATCGCACCACGACATCAGCAGTGGTTGGGCCGCCCGTGTCAACCGCTAAGTTGTCAGAGTTTGAGTTTGCAAGGGACGCTTCGGCGTCCCTTCTTTCTTTCCCCCGCGTACACCTTCCCGGTCTCTTTAACGTCTGATGTGCCCTGCACGTTCATGGGTGAAACCGCGGGATACAGCGCGTTCATGGAGTGAGACAACCCCGGAAGGTAGAGTCCAGCGGCGTGCACCTCAAGGCCCTGACCCTCCGCGGGTTCAAGTCGTTCGCCTCGGCGACCACGCTCCGGTTCGAGCCGGGTATCACGTGTGTCGTCGGCCCGAACGGCTCGGGCAAGTCCAATGTCGTCGACGCCCTCAGCTGGGTCATGGGCGAGCAGGGCGCCAAGTCGCTGCGCGGCGGCAAGATGGAGGACGTCATCTTCGCCGGCACCACCGGGCGGCCCCCGCTGGGTCGCGCCGAGGTGTCCCTGACCATCGACAACTCCGACGGGGCGCTGCCCATCGAGTACGCCGAGGTCACCATCACGCGGATCATGTTCCGCAACGGCGGCAGCGAGTACCAGATCAACGGCGACACCTGTCGTCTGCTGGACATCCAGGAGCTGCTCTCCGACTCCGGCATCGGCCGCGAGATGCATGTCATCGTCGGTCAGGGCCAGCTCGACTCCGTTCTGCACGCCGATCCCATGGGCCGCCGCGCCTTCATCGAGGAGGCGGCCGGCGTCCTCAAGCACCGCAAGCGCAAGGAGAAGGCCCTCCGCAAACTGGACGCGATGCAGGCCAACCTCGCGCGCGTGCAGGACCTCACGGACGAGCTGCGGAGGCAACTGAAGCCGCTGGGCCGCCAGGCGGCGGTCGCGCGGCGGGCCGCGGTGATCCAGGCGGATCTGCGCGACGCCCGCCTCAGGCTCCTGGCCGACGATCTCGTACGACTGCGCCAGGCGCTCAAGTCCGAGATCGCCGACGAGGCCGCGCTGAAGGAGCGCAAGGAAGCCGCCGAGCAGGAGCTGAGGAAGGCCCTGCAACGGGAGGCCCTCCTGGAGGACGAGGTGCGGCAGCTGACGCCGCGGCTCCAGCGGGCCCAGCAGACCTGGTACGAGCTCTCCCAGCTCGCCGAGCGGGTGCGCGGCACGGTCTCGCTCGCCGACGCGCGCGTGAAGAGCGCGACCTCGGCGCCACCGGAGGAACGGCGTGGCCGTGACCCCGAGGACATGGAGCGCGAGGCAGCCCGGATCCGTGAGCAGGAGGCCGAGCTCGAAGCGGCCCTGGAGGCGGCCGAGCACGCCCTGGAGGACACGGTCGCGCACCGCGCCGAGCTGGAACGTTCGCTGACGGACGAGGAACGGCGCCTGAAGGACGTCGCCCGCGCCATCGCCGACCGCCGCGAGGGGCTGGCCCGACTGAACGGCCAGGTCAACGCGGCCCGTTCGCGCGCGGCCTCGGCCCAGGCCGAGATCGACCGCCTGGCGTCCGCGAGAGACGAGGCCCAGGAGCGTGCCTTCGCCGCCCAGGAGGAGTACGAGGCGCTCAAGGCCGAGGTCGACGGACTGGACGCCGGCGACGCCGAGCTGGCCGAGCAGCACGACGCGGCGAAGGCAGCGCTGAGGGAGGCGGAGGCGGCCCTCACGGCGGCACGGGAAGCGGCCACGGCTGCCGAGCGGAAGCGGGCGGCGACACAGGCACGGCACGAGGCGCTCGCGCTGGGGCTGCGCAGGAAGGACGGCACGGGGATACTGCTGGGCGCGAAGGACCGCCTCACCGGCCTGCTGGGTCCGGCGGCGGAGCTGCTGACTGTGACACCGGGGTACGAGGTGGCGCTGGCGGCGGCTTTCGGCGCGGCGGCGGACGCACTGGCGGTGACGTCACCGTCGGCGGCGGCGGACGCGATCCGGCTGCTGCGCAAGCAGGACGGGGGCCGGGCGTCACTTCTCTTGGCAGGGGGCCCGGAAGACGCGCCCCAAAGGGGCGCGGGGAACTGCGCGACCAGCCACGACGCGCCCGCAGACGCCACACAAGCCCACGCATTCGATTTCGTCCGCGGCCCTTCCGACCTCATGCCTGCCGTACGACGCCTACTCCACGGCATCGTCGTAGTCGGCACCCTCGAAGACGCCGAAGACCTCGTCTACGCCCACCCCCACCTCACCGCCGTCACCGCCGAAGGCGATCTCCTCGGCGCCCACTTCGCCCACGGCGGCTCCGCAGGCGCCCCCAGCCTCCTCGAAGTACAGGCATCCGTCGACGAGGCAGCCGCCGAGCTGGAAGAACTCGCCGTCCGCTGCGAGGAGTTGAGCGAGGCCCAGCACGAGGCACAGGAGCTGCGGAAAGAACGTACCGCCCTCGTCGAGGAACTCAGCGAGCGGCGCCGCGCCGCCGACCGGGAGAAGTCGACCGTGGCCCAGCAGCTCGGCCGCCTCGCCGGCCAGGCGCGCGGTGCCGCGGGCGAGGCCGAGCGATCCGTCGCGGCGGCCACCCGCGCACAGGAGTCGCTCGACAAGGCCCTCCAGGACGTGGAGGAACTCGCCGAACGCCTCGCCGTGGCCGAGGAGATGCCCGTAGAAGAGGAGCCGGACACCTCCGTACGCGACCGCCTCGCCGCTGACGGCGCCAACGCACGCCAGACCGAGATGGAAGCCCGCCTCCAGGTCCGTACGCACGAGGAGCGCGTCAAGGGCCTCGCCGGCCGCGCCGACTCCCTCGACCGCGCCGCCCGAGCCGAGCGCGACGCACGCGCGCGTGCCGAGCAGCGGCGGGCGCGGCTGCGGCACGAGGCCGGCGTCGCGGAGGCCGTCGCCTCCGGTGCGCGGCAACTCCTCGTGCACGTCGAGGTGTCGCTCGGGCGAGCCGAGGAGGAACGGTCCGCCGCCGAGGCCGCCAAGGCGCGCCGCGAGCAGGAGCTGACCGCCGCCCGCAATGCCGGCCGGGACCTCAAGGGCGAGCTCGACAAGCTGACCGACTCGGTCCACCGCGGTGAGGTGCTCGGCGCCGAGAAGCGGATGCGGATCGAGCAGCTGGAGACCAAGGCGCTGGAGGAGCTGGGCGTCGAGCCCGCCGGGCTCATCTCCGAATACGGGCCCCATCAGCTCGTACCGCCCTCTCCGCCCGCCGAGGGCGAGGAGCTGCCGGAGGATCCGGAGCATCCGCGCAACCAGCCGAAGTCGTTCCACCGGGCCGAGCAGGAGAAGCGGCTCAAGGCGGCCGAACGCGCCTACCAGCAGCTCGGGAAGGTGAACCCGCTCGCCCTTGAGGAGTTCTCGGCGCTGGAGGAGCGGCACAAGTTCCTCAGCGAGCAGCTGGAGGACCTGAAGAAGACCCGCGCCGATCTGCTTCAGGTGGTGAAGGAGGTCGACGAGCGGGTCGAGCAGGTCTTCACCGAGGCCTTCCGGGACACCGCCCGGGAGTTCGAGGGTGTCTTCAGCCGGCTGTTCCCGGGTGGTGACGGGCGGCTGATCCTCACCGACCCCGACAACATGCTCACCACCGGTGTCGACGTCGAGGCGCGTCCGCCGGGCAAGAAGGTGAAGCGGCTCAGCCTGCTCTCCGGCGGTGAGCGGTCGCTGACGGCCGTGGCGATGCTGGTGTCGATCTTCAAGGCCCGGCCCAGCCCGTTCTACGTCATGGACGAGGTCGAGGCCGCCCTCGACGACACCAACCTCCAGCGGCTGATCCGCATCATGCAGGAGCTCCAGGAAGCCTCGCAGCTGATCGTGATCACCCACCAGAAGCGCACGATGGAGGTCGCCGACGCGCTGTACGGCGTCTCCATGCAGGGCGACGGTGTGTCGAAGGTCATCTCGCAGCGACTTCGCTAGTCGCGTGCCCTCTACACCTATCGCGACCTGCGTTTTCTGATCGACTTCAAGTCTTGAACGAATCGGCACGCCATGGGTGCGGAAACTTCACAGCCGTCCCCCTGTTGACTTCGAAACTTGAAGGCATAGTCTCTGCAACGTTGCTTTTACCTTCAGGTGGTGGGCGGCGTGAAGCTATGCGCCACTGGAAGGGCTCACCCCCCACCCGGCGGCGCTGCCGGTGGCCCGAGGAGTTTCACTTGACCAGCACAGCGGCACCCACATCAGGAGCCAGGTCGGCTCAGCCCGAGCACCTCGGGCACGTCATCTTCATCGCGGCGGCGGCCGCGATGGGCGGTTTCCTCTTCGGCTACGACAGCTCCGTGATCAATGGCGCGGTCGAGGCCATCAGGGACCGTTACGACATCGGCTCCGCAGCGCTGGCGCAGGTCATCGCCATCGCCCTGATCGGATGTGCCATCGGTGCCGCGACCGCCGGCCGGATCGCCGACCGGATCGGCCGCATCCGGTGCATGCAGATCTCGGCCGTGCTCTTCACGGTCAGCGCGGTGGGTTCCGCACTGCCCTTCGCCCTGTGGGACCTCGCCTTCTGGCGCGTCGTCGGTGGCTTCGCCATCGGTATGGCCTCCGTGATCGGCCCCGCCTACATCGCGGAGGTCGCCCCGCCGGCCTACCGCGGTCGCCTCGGCTCCTTCCAGCAGGCCGCGATCGTCATCGGCATCGCCATCTCGCAGCTGGTCAACTGGGGCCTGCTGAACGCCGCGGGCGGTGACCAGCGCGGCAAGCTGATGGGCCTGGAGGCCTGGCAGGTCATGCTCGGCGTCATGGTGATCCCGGCCGTCCTCTACGGCCTGCTCTCCTTCGCGATCCCCGAGTCCCCGCGCTTCCTGATCTCCGTCGGCAAGCACGAGCGTGCCCGCGAGATCCTCAAGGAGGTCGAGGGCGACAAGATCGACCTGGACGCTCGTGTCACCGAGATCGAGCACGCCATGAAGAGCGAGCACAAGTCCACCTTCAAGGACCTGCTCGGCGGCAGCTTCTTCTTCAAGCCGATCGTCTGGGTCGGTATCGGCCTCTCGGTCTTCCAGCAGTTCGTCGGCATCAACGTCGCGTTCTACTACTCCTCGACCCTGTGGCAGTCGGTCGGTGTCGACCCGACGGAGTCGTTCTTCTACTCGTTCACGACGTCGATCATCAACATCGTCGGCACCGTGATCGCCATGATCTTCGTGGACCGCGTCGGCCGTAAGCCGCTGGCACTCATCGGCTCGGTCGGCATGGTGATCGGTCTCGGCCTTGAGGCCTGGGCTTTCTCCTTCGACCTGGTCGACGGAAAGCTGCCGGCCGCGCAGGGCTGGACCGCCCTGATCGCCGCCCACGTCTTCGTCCTCTTCTTCGCCCTGTCCTGGGGTGTGGTGGTCTGGGTCTTCCTCGGCGAGATGTTCCCGAACAAGATCCGCGCCGCCGCCCTCGGTGTGGCCGCCTCCGCACAGTGGATCGCCAACTGGGCCATCACCGCGAGCTTCCCGTCGCTGGCCGACTGGAACCTCTCCGCGACCTACGTGATCTACACGATCTTCGCCGCGCTCTCCATCCCGTTCGTCCTCAAGTTCGTGAAGGAGACGAAGGGCAAGGCGCTGGAGGAGATGGGCTGAGCAGCCCGCACGCACTCGGGGGACGGGCCCAACCCCGCTGCCCTTCCCCCGGCTCCTGCCGCCGCCCCCGACCCGGTCACTGCCCGGGTCGGGGGCGGCGGTGTCGTGACCACCTCGCCCCGGTGGACCACCGCACAGGTCAGTCCGTCAGCGCCGGCAGCACCTGCTCCGCGAACAGCCGCAGGCTCCGCCACCCCTCCTCCACCGGCATTCCGCCCGCCAGCGGATGGAGTACGAGGTTGTCGAGCCCCTGTGCCACGCACTCCTGCGGTGTCACGATCCGGTACACGCCCTCGGCGCGCAGTTCCTGCACGGTCGTGGCGCCCGACTTCACGGCGGAGCGGATGTCGCCGGACTGCCAGGAGGCGTAGGTCCGGGCCTCGTGCAGGAAGCAGGAGCCGTAGGTGTCCCACGCGCGGTCCGGGTCCTCGGCGATGTGCAGCAGGGGGGTCTCGGCGGCGGGCATCATGGTCCAGCCCTCGGTGCCGTACTCGACGAGCCGCTCCTTGTAGTACGCCTCCAGCTCCGGCAGATGCGCGCTGGGGAAGAACGGCAGGCCCAGGCGGGCGGCCCGGCGCGCGGCGGCCCGTGAGGAGCCGCCGACCAGGAGCAGGGGGTGCGGCTCGGTGCAGGGGCGCGGGGTGACTCGTACCGTACGGCCCCGGTACTCGAACTCCTCGCCGGTCCAGGCCTTGAGCAGCGTCTCCAGCAGTTCGTCCTGGAGCTTGCCGCGCCGCTTCCAGTCCACGTCGAACTGGGCGTACTCCTCGGGCCGGTAGCCGATTCCCGCGACCGTGACCAGGCGGCCGCCGCTCAGCAGATCCAGTACGGCGATCTCCTCGGCCAGCCGGAGCGGGTCGTGCAGGGGGCCGATGACCGCCGAGACCGTGACCGCGAGCCGCTTGGTCGCGCCGAAGACCGCGCCCGCGAAGGCGAAGGGGGAGGGGAGCCAGTTGTTGGCCACGCCGTGGTGTTCCTCGGTCTGGACCGTGCTGATGCCGTGTTCGTCGGCGTAGGCGGTCATCTCCAGGGCGGCCTGGTAGCGGGCGCGGAGGGAGGCGGGGGTGGCGCCGGGTTCGACGAGGTTGAAGCGTACGACCGTGATGGGCATGGGGTCCCCCTCGCTGCACTGGACGGTGGAGGGGGACGCTAGCTGACGATGCGTCAGATAGCCATGGTCGCGGGCTCCTCGGCGGGAGTCTCCTGCCCGCCGACCGCCGGCTTCGGGAGCACCGCGTACAGCGCGCCCGAGACCACGATCGTCGCGACCCAGCCGAGGCCGTACTCGCCGATCGGGTTGTTCGAGGCCAGCGGGCCGGTGAACCAGTCGGACGTGGTGAACAGGAGCCCGGTGCCGAGACCGGTCGCCCACGCCGTGACCGCCGCCGGGCCGAAGCCGCCCCGGTACCAGTAGGCGCTGCTGCGGCCCGTGTCGAGAAGGGCCTCGGCGTCGTACTCCGTGCGACGCAGCATGTCGACGCCGAAGACGCCGAGCCAGGCCGAGAAGGCCACCGCGAGCAGCGAGAGAAAGGTGACGAAGGGCCCCATGAAACCGGTCGCGGCGAGCATCAGGACGCTGCCGAGGACCAGGGAGATCACCGCGTTGACCGAGACCGCCCAGTGGCGCGGGACCCTGAAACCAAGCGTCTGCGCGGTGAAGCCCGCCGAGTACATGGACATCGAGTTGATCAGCAGGGTGCCGGTCAGGGCGATCAGCAGATAGGGCACCGCGAGCCACAGCGGGAGGATCTCGCCGAGGAAGGACACGGGGTCCGAGGCGGAGGCCAGGTCGGGTGTCGCCGAGGCCATCACCATGCCCATCAGGACCATCGGCAGTACGACGATCCCGGCGCCGCCCACCGTGTCGCGCACGATCGCCGCCGAGGGCGTCGAGGCCGGCAGATAGCGCGTGAAGTCGGGAGCGGAGGGCACCCAGCTGATCCCGCCCGCCGCGATCAGACCCACGCCCGTGATCATCGCCGACGCCGGTCCCGCGCTCTGCCCGAAGACCTTGCTCCAGTCCGTCTCCACGACCAGGTGGCCGAGGACGAGGACGGAGAAGCCGCCGAAGAGGTACGTCGCCCACTTGTTGCACGTCCGTACGGCGTTGATGCCCAGGCCGGAGATCGCGAACGTCGTGATCACGAAGAGCAGGAGCGTGACGACGATGAGCGGGGTGTTGCTCCTGATGCCGAACAGGATGTCGAGGACGGTCAGCAGCGCGTAGGCGCCGGTCACCGCGTTGATCGTCTCCCAGCCCCAGCGGGCGATCCAGATCAGCGAACCCGGCAGCAGATTCCCGCGCTGTCCGAACGCCGCCCGGGACAGGGCCATGCCGGGGGCACCGCCGCGCTTGCCGGCGATTCCGATGAGACCGACCAGGCCGTAGGAGACGACCGGCGCCGCGACGCCGACCACCAGGGTCTGCCAGAAGTTGAGTCCGTAGCCGACGGACAGGGTCGCTCCCATGGTCAGGAGCAGGACGCTGATATTGGCGGCGACCCAGGTGGGGAAGAGTTCGCGGGGACGGGCGGTGCGCTCGGAGTCAGGGATCGGCTCAAGGCCGTGCGTTTCGAGACCGCTCATGAGGATTCATCGTACTTTGGGCCGATTGGTCTCCTGCTGCTCCCTTTGCCCTTGGAGGAAAGTACAGGCTGGGTCCGGAAGGGGCCCATGACTGATACTGGACGGGTTATGGAAACCGTCATCCTTGCTGTAGTCATCGCCGTGGTCGTGCTCGGTGTGCTCGGCGGGCTCGTCGTCGGCAGCCGACGCAAGAAGCCGCTGCCCCCGCCGCCTCCCGCAGCACCCGACATCACCGCCCCTCCGGCCGAGCCGCATGTCGGCGACGAGGCCGAGACGCCCCGCGACGAACCGCGCCGGACGATAGAGGAGGTGGATCTCCCGGACGGCTCGGCCCCGGTCGTCGTCGAGGAACCGCCGGCTCTCGAAGTCCCCGAGATCGAGGTCCCCGAGCCCACGGCCGGACGGCTCGTCCGCCTGCGCGCGCGCCTCTCCCGCTCCCAGAACGCGCTCGGCAAGGGGCTGCTCACGCTCCTGTCGCGCGAGCACCTCGACGAGGACACCTGGGAGGAGATCGAGGACATCCTCCTCACCGCCGACGTCGGCGTGGCCCCCACCCAGGAACTGGTCGACGGCCTGCGCGAGCGCGTGAAGGTGCTCGGCACCCGAACCCCCGCGGAGCTGCGCACGCTCCTGCGCGAGGAGCTCCTCAAGCTGCTCGGCACCGACTTCGACCGCACGGTCAGGACGGAGCCCGAGACCAGCAAGCCCGGCATCGTGATGGTCGTCGGTGTCAACGGCACCGGCAAGACCACCACCACCGGCAAGCTGGCCCGTGTCCTCGTGGCCGACGGGCGCAGTGTCGTCCTCGGTGCCGCGGACACCTTCCGTGCCGCCGCCGCCGACCAGCTCCAGACCTGGGGCGACCGGGTCGGCGCCCACACCGTCCGCGGCCCCGAGGGCGGCGACCCCGCCTCCATCGCCTTCGACGCGGTGAAGGAGGGCAAGGAGATCGGCGCGGACGTCGTGCTGATCGACACCGCCGGGCGCCTGCACACCAAGACCGGGCTCATGGACGAGCTCGGCAAGGTCAAGCGGGTCGTGGAGAAGCAGGCGCCGCTCGACGAGGTGCTGCTGGTGCTGGACGCCACGACCGGACAGAACGGGCTCGTGCAGGCCCGCGTCTTCGCCGAGGTCGTCGACATCACCGGCATCGTGCTGACCAAGCTGGACGGCACCGCCAAGGGCGGCATCGTCATCGCGGTCCAGCGGGAGCTGGGTGTGCCGGTGAAGCTGGTGGGCCTGGGTGAGGGTGCGGACGACCTGGCGCCCTTCGAGCCGGAGGCGTTCGTGGATGCGCTTATCGGCGACTGACCTGTCGTACGCGCGAAGAAGTGCCCGCCCCCGAGGTGCAGTCGGGGACGGGCACTTCGCCGTGTACGCCTGCTCGTACCGTTACGCCCGCGACCGGTGCGCCACGTACGCCAGCGTGCCCAACAGCAACCTTGCGGCAGGGGGCTTGGTCGCCGAATCCAGCGCGGGGGAGCGCAGCCACTCGACCGGGCCCAGGCCGGCCCGGTCCGAGGGCGGGGCCGTGATGTGGGTGCCGGGGCCCAGGCCGCGCAGGTCCAGGGAGGTCGGGTCGTCCCAGCCCATGCGGTAGAGGAGTTCGGGCAGTTCGGCGGCGGCGCCGGGGGCGACGAAGAACTGGGCGCGGCCCTCGGGGGTCGCCGTCACCGGGCCGAGCGGGAGGCCCATGCGCTCCAGACGGACCAGGGCGCGGCGGCCGGCGGGTTCCGCCACCTCGATCACGTCGAAGGCCCGGCCGACCGGCAGCATCACCGCGGCGCCCGGGAACTCGGCCCACGCGCCGGTCACTTCGTCCAGCGTCGCCCCGGCGGGCACCTCGGGTGCGAAGTCCAGGGGATGCGCGCCCGGTGCCCGGCAGTCGGCACGGCCGCAGGAACAGGCGCCCGCGGCGGCCCGGGCACCCGGGACCACGTCCCAGCCCCAGAGCCCGGTGAACTCGGCCACGGCGGTGCACTCCGACGAGCGGCCGCGGCGACGCGAGGAGGACCGGATGTCGCGGATCCCCCGACTGCTGCCGATCGTGAAGCCCATGCCCCCTCCAACGGGTCCGACGCACCGATGGTTACGAGACGGGCACGGAAAGTGACCTGAGCCATGTCCCGGAACGCCTCACGCGGCGCCCGGATGCGCCCCGGGTGGTGCGCCCGGTCCTGTGCGCCCCTGAGTGCACCGCTCCGCCCACTCCCGGCTGTCCTATGTCAAGTGAATCGCGTGTGGGCGACCGTGAGTTCATTCGAAGGGGTGGCGAATGGTGGCGTTTCCGGGATCGCCATGGCTGGAGGGGTGATCGTAGGATTACTTTGAGTGCACGAGTCCTGGGGGCACATGCACTTGTGGGTATGCCGGAGGCAAGTCGGCATCCCGTTCGAAGGGTGAGAAGTACCGGACGGGCGGCCGTATTTACCGGCATTCTGATAGGGCTTGGCGCACTCAGCGACAAGTGGTCTCAGGGATGGGGGCGTTCCAGTGAGCGGCAACGGCGAAAGCGGAACGGGCGCCGGCAGCGCGGTGAACGGCGACAAGCGCCCCAATGAGCTGCTCACCTCGTGGTTCGTGCGCAGCGGCTGGTCGAAGGGCGAACTCGCCCGCCAAGTCAACCGCCGGGCCCGCCAGTTGGGCGCCAACCACATCTCCACCGACACCTCGCGCGTCCGCCGCTGGCTGGACGGCGAGAACCCCCGCGAACCGATCCCCAGGATCCTGTCGGAGCTGTTCTCCGAGCGGTTCGGCTGTGTCGTCTCGGTCGAGGATCTCGGCCTGCGCGCCGCCCGCCAGTCACCGTCCGTGTCCGGGGTCGACCTGCCCTGGACGGGCCCGCAGACCGTGGCCCTCCTCAGCGAGTTCTCGCGCAGCGACCTGATGCTGGCGCGGCGCGGCTTCCTCGGGACCTCGCTGGCCCTGTCCGCGGGCCCGTCCCTCATCGAGCCCATGCAGCGCTGGCTCGTGCCCTCCCCGTCCACCGCGCACCCCGAACCGGAGTCGATGTCCCGCCGGGCCGGCCGGCTGTCCAAGCCCGAGCTGGACCTCCTGGAGTCCACCACCGTGATGTTCCGGCAGTGGGACGCCCAGTGCGGCGGCGGTCTGCGCCGCAAGGCGGTCGTCGGCCAGCTGCACGAGGTGACGGACCTCCTCCAGGAACCGCAGCCCGACACCACCACCCGCAAGCTGTTCAAGGTCGCCGCCGAACTGGCGGAGCTCGCGGGCTGGATGTCGTACGACGTCGGGCTCCAGCCCACCGCGCAGAAGTACTTCGTCCTGGCCCTGCACGCCGCCAAGGAGGCCGGCGACAAGCCGCTGGGCTCGTACGTCCTGTCCAGCATGAGCCGCCAGATGATCCATCTGGGCCGGCCCGACGACGCCTTGGAGCTGATCCACCTCGCCCAGTACGGCAGCCGGGACTGCGCGAGCCCGCGCACCCAGTCGATGCTGTATGCGATGGAGGCCCGCGCGTACGCCAACATGGGACAGCCCGGCAAGTGCAAGCGCGCGGTCCGGATGGCCGAGGACACCTTCGCCGACGCCGACGAATGGGACGAGCCGGACCCCGACTGGATCCGCTTCTTCTCCGAGGCCGAGCTGCACGGGGAGAACTCCCACTCCTACCGTGACCTGGCCTATGTCGCCGGCCGCAGCCCCACGTACGCCTCCCTGGCCGAGCCTCTGATGCAGCGGGCCGTGGACCTCTTCGCCAAGGACGACGAGCACCAGCGGTCGTACGCACTCAACCTGATCGGCATGGCCACCGTGCATCTGCTCCAGCGCGAGCCCGAGCGCAGCGCGGTGCTGGCCGAGGAGGCGATGCACATCGCCAAGAAGGTCCGCTCCGAGCGTGTGAACACTCGTATCCGAAAGACGGTCGACACGGCCGTACGCGATTTCGGTGATCTCGCCGAGGTCGTGGATCTCACCGAGAAGCTCGTCATCGAGCTGCCGGAGACGGCCGAAGCCGTCTGAATTCCCTGTGCCCCGGCCGCGGCCGGCCCTCCCGAACTGCCCGACTCGGCTCCCCCATGCCAGGTCATCGGAAGGCCGACCGCGGCCGGTTTACTGCCTTCACCGAAGGTTGCGCCACGATAACGATCCTTCCGGCGAACATCCGGCAGTTCATCGAGGCGTAACACGTAAGGCGCCTTCGTCACGGCCGCGAAACAACGAGGGGCTTCCAACGAAACCGCGCTGCGCCAATCTCTTGGCGCATAACCGGCCCACCCCTCAATCCGCTCAGGCTTCGCCCGCACGGGGCCGTACCAACGACGAGGAGACGCCGATGGCACCAGCCATCACGATGGCGGCAGACGTAGAGCTGTCGCCCGCCAACACGGGCTTCATGCTCATCTGTTCCGCCCTGGTGCTGCTCATGACCCCGGGTCTGGCCTTCTTCTACGGAGGCATGGTCCGCGTCAAGAGCACCCTGAACATGCTGATGATGAGCTTCATCAGCATGGGGATCATCACCATCCTGTGGGTGTTGTACGGCTTCTCCGTCGCCTTCGGCGCCGACAAGGGCAGCCTCGTCGGCTGGACGTCGGACTTCGTCGGCCTCAGCGGGATCGACAAGGGTGACCTCTGGCTCCCGTACAACATCCCGGTCCTGGCCTTCATGGTCTTCCAGCTGATGTTCGCGATCATCACGCCCGCCCTGATAAGCGGTGCGCTGGCCGACCGTGTGAAGTTCTCCGCCTGGGCGCTGTTCATCGCGCTGTGGGCCACGATCGTGTACTTCCCCGTCGCCCACTGGGTCTGGGGCACCGGCGGCTGGGCCTTCGAGCTGGGCGTGATCGACTTCGCCGGTGGTACGGCGGTCCACATCAACGCCGGTGCCGCGGCGCTCGGCGTGATCCTGGTCATCGGCAAGCGCGTCGGCTTCAAGAAGGACCCGATGCGCCCGCACAGCCTGCCGCTGGTCATGCTCGGCGCCGGTCTGCTGTGGTTCGGCTGGTTCGGCTTCAACGCCGGTTCGTGGCTCGGCAACGACGACGGCGTCGGCACGCTGATGTTCGTCAACACGCAGGTCGCCACCGCCGCCGCCATGCTGGCCTGGCTCATCTACGAGAAGATCCGCCACGGCGCGTTCACCACGCTGGGCGCCGCCTCCGGCGCGGTCGCCGGTCTGGTCGCCATCACCCCGTCCGGTGGTGCGGTCACCCCGATCGGCGCCATCGCGGTCGGTGCCATCGCCGGTGTCCTGTGCGCCATGGCCGTCGGCCTGAAGTACAAGTTCGGCTACGACGACTCGCTCGACGTCGTCGGTGTCCACCTCGTCGGCGGTGTCGTCGGCTCGGTCCTGATCGGCTTCTTCGCCAGCGGCAAGGGTCAGTCGGACGTGGCCGGTGTCTTCTACGGCGACCACAAGTTCGACCAGCTGTGGAAGCAGCTCGCCGGTGTCGGCGGTGTCCTCGCCTACTCCCTGATCGCCTCCGCGATCCTCGCCTTCCTCCTCGACAAGACCATCGGTATGCGGGTCACCGAGGACGAAGAGGTCGCCGGTATCGACCAGGCCGAGCACGCCGAGACCGCATACGACTTCAGCGGTGCCGGCGGCGGTGCCGCCAAGACCACCGCCGCCCCGGCCGCCGCCGCTGCGAGCAAGAAGGTGGACGCATGAAGCTCATCACCGCCGTCGTCAAGCCCCACCGGCTCGACGAGATCAAGGAAGCCCTCCAGGCCTTCGGGGTCCACGGCCTGACGGTCACCGAGGCGAGCGGTTACGGTCGTCAGCGGGGCCACACCGAGGTCTACCGCGGTGCCGAGTACACCGTCGACCTGGTCCCCAAGATCCGCATCGAGGTCCTCGCCGAGGACGACGACGCCGAGCAGCTGATCGACGTCATCGTCAAGGCCGCCCGCACCGGCAAGATCGGTGACGGCAAGGTCTGGTCCCTGCCGGTCGAGACGGCCGTACGGGTCCGGACCGGCGAGCGCGGACCCGACGCGCTCTGACAGAAGAAGATTTAGGAGCTGCTGGGTGTCGAGTACGGACGTGCGTAAAGAAGCAGAAGACTCGGGACCCAGCGGCTACGCGGCGGCCCGGCTGCGCCTCCTCACCGAGGGGGCGCAGTCCGGGCCGCCGCGCCGTTCGGCCCTCTCCGAACTGACCGACGACTGGCTGTCGGGGCTCTTCGACACGGGCGCCGGGGCACTGCGCGGGGTCTCCCTGGTCGCGGTCGGCGGCTACGGCCGTGGCGAGCTGTCCCCGCGCAGCGACCTGGACCTGCTCCTGCTGCACGACGGCAGCGACTCCGGCGCGGTCGCGGCCCTGGCCGACCGCCTCTGGTACCCGGTCTGGGACCTGGGCCTGGCCCTCGACCACTCCGTGCGGACGCCCGCCGAGGCCCGCAAGACGGCCGCGGAGGATCTGAAAGTCCAACTCGGTCTCCTGGACGCCCGTCACCTCGCCGGTGATCTGGGCCTGACCGCCGGACTGCGCACCGCCGTCCTCGCCGACTGGCGCAACCAGGCGCCCAAGCGCCTCCCCGAACTCCAGGAGCTGTGCGCCGAGCGCGCCGAGCGCCAGGGCGAGCTCCAGTACCTGCTGGAGCCGGACCTGAAGGAAGCCCGCGGCGGACTGCGGGACGCCACCGCCCTGCGCGCCGTCGCCGCCTCCTGGCTGGCCGACGCCCCGCGCGAGGGTCTCGACGACGCCCGGCGCCGGCTCCTCGACGTACGCGACGCCCTGCACCTCACCACCGGGCGGGCGACCGACCGGCTCGCGCTCCAGGAGCAGGACCAGGTCGCCGCCGAGCTCGGCCTGCTCGACGCGGACACACTGCTGCGGCAGGTGTACGAGGCGGCGCGGGTCATCTCGTACGCCAGCGATGTCACCTGGCGCGAGGTGGGGCGCGTGCTGCGTTCGCGCGCCGTGCGGCCACGGCTGCGCGCCATGCTGGGCGGCGGCAAGCCGGTGGTGGACAGGTCGCCGCTGGCGGAGGGCGTGGTCGAGCAGGACGGCGAGGTGGTGCTCGCCCGGGCCGCGCGTCCCGAGCGCGACCCCGTGCTCCCGCTGCGCGCCGCCGCGGCCGCCGCGCAGGCGGGTCTGCCGTTGTCCTTGCACGCCGTACGGCGCCTGGCCGCCAATGTGCGCCCCCTGCCCACGCCCTGGCCCGCCGAGGCCCGCGAACAGCTCGTGACCCTGCTCGGTTCCGGCTCCCCGACGATCGATGTCTGGGAGGCGCTGGAGGCGGAGGGCCTGATCACCCGGCTGCTCCCCGACTGGGAGCGGGTGCGCTGCCGGCCGCAGCGCAACGCGGTGCACATCTGGACGGTCGACCGGCATCTCATCGAGACCGCGGTGCGGGCCTCGGAGTTCACCCGCCGCGTCCACCGTCCCGACCTGCTGCTCGTCGCCGCGCTGCTGCACGACATCGGCAAGGGCTGGCCCGGCGACCACTCCGTGGCCGGGGAGATCATCGCGCGTGATGTGGCGGCCCGGATCGGCTTCGACCGCGAGGACGTGGCGGTGCTCGCGTCCCTCGTACGGCATCACCTGCTGCTCGTGGACACGGCCACCCGGCGCGACCTGGAGGACCCGGCCACGGTCCGTTCGGTCGCCGAGGCGGTCGGTTCGCAGGGCACCCTCGAACTGCTGCACGCCCTGACGGAGGCGGACGCGCTGGCCACCGGGCCGGCCGCCTGGTCGTCCTGGCGGGGCTCGCTCGTCGCCGACCTGGTCAAGCGGGTCTCGGCCGTGCTCGCCGGGGACGACCTGGACGAGCCCGAGGCCGCCGCGCCCACCGCCGAGCAGGAGCGGCTCGCCATCGAGGCGATCGCCACGGGCAGCCCGGTGCTGTCGCTGCGCGCGCAGACCGAGCCCCCGGCGCTCGCGGAGGAACAGCCCTCCGGCGACCCCGAGCCGCTCGGCGTGGAGCTGCTGATCGCCGTACCCGACCAGCCGGGCGTGCTGCCCGCGGTGGCCGGCGTGCTCGCCATGCACCGCCTCACCGTCCGCACGGCCGAGCTGCGCGCCCTGGACCTGCCGGACGGCGTCGAGGGCTCGGTGCTGCTGCTGAACTGGCGGGTGGCGGCGGAGTACGGCTCCCTGCCGCAGGCGGCGCGGCTCCGGGCCGACCTCGTGCGCGCCCTGGACGGCTCCCTGGACATCGCGGGCCGACTGGCCGAGCGGGACGCCGCGTATCCGCGCCGGCGCGGTGTGGTCGCGCCCGCGGCACGGGTGACGGTCCACCCGGCCGCGTCCCGGCTGGCCACGGTGATCGAGGTGCGCGCCCAGGACGCCCCGGGGCTGCTGTTCCGGATCGGCCAGGCGCTGGAGGACGCGAGCGTGCGGATGCGCAGCGCCCATGTGTCGACGCTCGGCGCCAACGCGGTGGACGCCTTTTATGTCACGGGGTCCGAGGGGGCGCCGCTGCCCAGTGAGGAAGCGGCTTCGGTGGCGCGGAAACTGGAGGAGACCCTGCGAGGTTGAACGGGGATCCCGGTGACGCGTGCCGCCGGGATACCCTGGAGGGCGATTCCCACAGCCACCGACCCCGAGGACCGCGAGCGCCGTGTTCGATACTCTCTCCGATCGCCTCTCAGCGACTTTCAAGAACCTGCGCGGCAAGGGACGGCTCTCCGAGGCGGACATCGACGCCACCGCGCGCGAGATCCGCATCGCCCTCCTCGAAGCGGACGTGGCTCTGCCGGTCGTCCGGACGTTCATCAAGAACGTCAAGGAGCGCGCGCTCGGTTCCGATGTCTCCAAGGCGCTGAACCCGGCCCAGCAGGTTCTGAAGATCGTCAACGAGGAACTCGTCACGATCCTCGGCGGCGAGACCCGGCGGCTGCGCTTCGCCAAGCAGCCGCCCACCGTGATCATGCTCGCGGGTCTCCAGGGTGCCGGTAAGACCACCCTCGCGGGCAAGCTCGGCCGCTGGCTGAAGGAGCAGGGCCACTCGCCCCTCCTCGTCGCCGCCGACCTCCAGCGTCCCAACGCCGTGAACCAGCTCAGCGTCGTCGCCGAGCGCGCGGGCGTGGCCGTCTACGCGCCGGAGCCCGGCAACGGCGTCGGTGACCCGGTCAAGGTCGCCAAGGACTCCATCGAGCACGCCAAGTCCAAGGTCCACGACATCGTCATCGTGGACACCGCCGGCCGCCTGGGCATCGACCAGGAGATGATGCAGCAGGCCGCGGACATCCGTGACGCGGTCTCGCCGGACGAGATCCTCTTCGTCGTCGACGCGATGATCGGCCAGGACGCGGTCAACACCGCCGAGGCCTTCCGCGACGGCGTCGGTTTCGACGGCGTGGTGCTCTCCAAGCTCGACGGTGACGCCCGCGGTGGTGCGGCCCTGTCGATCCGGCAGATCACCGGCAAGCCGATCATGTTCGCGTCGAACGGCGAGAAGCTCGACGACTTCGACGCCTTCCACCCTGACCGGATGGCCTCCCGCATCCTCGACATGGGTGACCTGCTCACCCTGATCGAGCAGGCGGAGAAGACGTTCAGCCAGGAAGAGGCCGAGAAGATGGCCTCCAAGCTGGCGTCCAAGAAGGGCCAGGACTTCACCCTGGACGACTTCCTGGCCCAGATGGAACAGGTCAGGAAGATGGGCAGCATCTCCAAGCTGCTCGGCATGCTCCCCGGCATGGGCCAGATCAAGGACCAGATCAACAATCTCGACGAGCGCGACGTCGACCGCACGGCCGCCATCATCAAGTCGATGACCCCGGCCGAGCGCCAGGAGCCGACGATCATCAACGGCTCGCGCCGCGCCCGTATCGCCAAGGGCTCCGGTGTCGAGGTCAGCGCCGTGAAGAACCTGGTCGAGCGGTTCTTCGAGGCCCGCAAGATGATGTCCCGCATGGCCCAGGGCGGCGGCATGCCGGGGATGCCCGGGATGCCGGGCATGGGCGGTGGCCCCGGCCGCACCAAGAAGCAGCCGAAGCAGGCCAAGGGCAAGCAGCGCTCCGGCAACCCGATGAAGCGCAAGCAGCAGGAGGCCGAGGAGGCCGCGCGTCGGGCCGCCGGCGCCCAGGGCGGCAACGCCTTCGGCGTCCCGGGCCAGCAGGCCCCGCAGGACTTCGAGCTGCCGGACGAGTTCAAGAAGTTCATGGGCTGACGATTCGTTCTGTACGTCGCTGGGGGCGCCCTCCGTCACGGAGGGCGCCCCCAGCGACGTACGCGCACATGCCCGCGCGGCTTTCCTGTCGTAACGTCCGGATATGACCAACCCTGCGCCGTCGCGGAAATCCCCCGACCAGCCCTGGCGTACCGAGGGCACCCCGCAGGAGCCGCCGAAGCCGCCGTCCGGCGGACGCAAGCCGCGCGGGGGCTGGTGGAGCCTGCTGCTCGCCGCGCTGGTCGTGTTCCTGGTCGCCAACCTCGTGCTGTCGTACTTCAACGACGGCGACGAGCCGACGATCTCGTACACCGAGTTCAGCAAGCAGGTCGACGACGGCAACGTCAGCAAGATCTACGCCAAGGGCGACGCGATCCAGGGCCAGCTCAAGAAGAAGCAGGACAAGCCCGGGGGCGACGGCACCTACACCAAGTTCAAGACCGAGCGGCCCACCTTCGCGGACGACCAGCTCTGGGAGGACCTGACCAAGCACGACGTCACCGTCACCGCGCAGCCGGTCGTCCAGCAGCGCAGCTTCCTGTTCAACCTGCTGATCTCGCTGGCCCCGATGCTGCTCCTGGTCGCGCTGTGGATCTTCGTCGCGCGGCGGATGAGGGCGGGGATGGGCGGCGCCGGCGGGATGCTCGGGCGCAAGGCCCCGCCCAAGCCGGTCGAGCTGGAGACGGGGGAGAAGCGCACGACCTTCCAGGACGTGGCGGGCATCGACGAGGTCGAGGGCGAGCTCAACGACGTCGTCGACTTCCTGAAGAACCCGGACGCCTACCGGAAGATGGGCGCCAAGATGCCGCGCGGTGTGCTGCTCGCGGGTCCGCCCGGCACCGGCAAGACACTGCTCGCACGGGCCGTCGCCGGTGAGGCGGGGGTGCCCTTCTTCTCGGCCTCCGCCTCGGAGTTCATCGAGATGATCGTGGGTGTCGGCGCTTCACGCGTGCGTGAACTGTTCGCCGAGGCGCGCAAGGTGGCCCCGTCGATCATCTTCATCGACGAGATCGACACCATCGGCCGGGCCCGCGGCGGCGGCTCGGGCATGGGCGGCCACGACGAGCGCGAGCAGACGCTCAACCAGATCCTCACCGAGATGGACGGCTTCTCCGGCTCGGAGGGCGTCATCGTCATCGCGGCGACCAACCGCGCCGACGTCCTGGACCCGGCTCTGACCCGTCCCGGACGCTTCGACCGGGTGGTCATGGTCTCGCCCCCCGACCGGGGCGGCCGTGAGGCGATCCTGGAGATCCACACCCGCGAGATCCCGCTCGCCGACGGCGTCGACCTGGCCCAGGTCGCCCGCACGACCCCGGGCATGACCGGCGCCGAACTGGCCAACCTCGCCAACGAGGCCGCTCTCCTCGCGGTCAAGCGCAAACAGGAGAGGGTCACGCAGAGCGACCTCTCGGAGGCGTTGGAAAAGGTCCAACTGGGCGCGGAACGGCCGCTGGTGATGCCCGAGGAGGAGCGGCGCCGCACGGCGTACCACGAGAGCGGACACGCCCTCCTCGGCATGCTCCAGCCGGGCGCGGACCCCGTCCGCAAGATCACCATCGTGCCGCGCGGGAGGGCGCTCGGCGTGACGCTGTCCACGCCGGACGCGGACCGGTACGCGTACACCGAGGAGTACCTGCGCGGCCGGATCATCGGCGCGCTCGGTGGCATGGCCGCGGAACACGTCGTCTACGACGCCATCACCACCGGTGCGGAGAACGACCTCGAACAGGTCACCAACATCGCGCGCGGCATGGTCGCACGGTGGGGGATGAGCGAGCGCGTGGGCCGACTGTCCGCGCTGCCCGGTGACGCCCAGCAGGCTTACGGCCTCTCGGCGGCCCCGCAGACCCTGGACGTGATCGAGCACGAGATGCGCCGGATCGTCGACGACTGCTACGAGGAGGCGTGCCGCAAACTCCGCGACCACCGCGACCAGTTGGACGCCCTCGCCCAGGCCCTGCTGGAGAACGAGACGCTGGAGGAGGCGGACGCGTACCGGATCGCGGGGATCACCCGGCTGGCGAAGGACGACACCTAGGCCGGCCGTTCCTGCGCGGTGTTCAGGGCACGCGCGCGATCAGGTACCGGAACACGTTCGGCATCCACACCGTCCCGTCCCGGCGCTGGTGCGGGTGGAGGGCTTCCGTGACCTCCTTGTCGACCTGGGCCTGGTCCGTCGCGGAGATCGCCGCGTCGAAGAGGCCCGTGGAGAGCAGGCCCCGCAGGGCGCTGTCCACGCCGGCGTAGCCGAAGGGGCAGGCGACCCGGCCGGAGCCGTCCGGCTTGAGACCCGCCCGCTGGGCCACCTCCTCCAGGTCGTCGCGGAGGGCGGGGCGCCAACTGCCCGTGCCGCGCAGCGGATCCGCCAGTTTCGTGGCCACCCGCAGCACGGACGACGTGGCGCAGCGTTCCGGCGGACCCCAGCCGGCGAGCACCACGGGCGCCCCCCGCTCGGCGAGCGGCGTCGCCGCGGCGAGCAGCCCGGCGAGCCCCTCCGAGTCACCCGCGAGACACCCGATGGGCTCGAAGGCGGTCACCAGGGTGTACGCGGGCGTCTCCGCGTCGGCCGCGTCCCGGGGGCGACCGTCGACGATCCGGGTGTCCGCACGCGTGCGCGTGCCCCATGCCTCGGGCAGCAGCCGCTCGCGGGCCAGCGCCAGTCGTTCCGGGTGCGAGGAGTCGACACCGGTGACCGCGGCCCCTCTCGACGCTGCCATCAGCAGGGCCAGTCCGCTGCCGCAGCCGAGGCCCAGCACCCGGGTGCCGGTGCCCACTTCGAGTCGCTCGTAGACGGCCTCGTAGAGCGGAACCAGCATCCGCTCCTGGATCTCGGACCAGTCACGCGCGCGTGCACACCGGTCCACACGGGGCGCCTCTCCCGTATGAGTCAGGTGCTGCCGCACGAGCGTAGGTGTCATCGAAAGCGCCCCAATCCGCCGAGAGTTGCTCCTGTGCCCGTTTCCATGGCCCCCGTGACGTGCGCTCGCACTCCCCCCGTATGCCAGATAACTCCGCACTCGAGCGCGCGTCCAGGGTCTGTGGGGCCCGGCTTGTGGGTTCCTTGTGCGCGTGGCGAGATTTCACATCCCGGCAACCTGGAGCCGTACGGTCACGTCATGACACGAGACCGCTCACGGAGATGACAACGGCCTGTCCGTGCCGTCGCGGCCCGCGCCGATCCACGCCGTCGTCCTCGCGATCGCGGGCGACAAGGCGCTTCCGGCCAAGGTCCGCACGCTCGGCGATCAGCGCGGGGCGGCGGGCGTACGGGGCCACACCGAGGACCGCGCAGGCGGCCCCCGGCGAAGAAGGCGAGGTCAGGTCGGCCGGGCGCGTGGTGGCCGTACGGTGTCTGGTCGGCAGGGGTGGGGCGGTTCCCGGCGACGGCGAGGCGAACGGTAACGTCGCGGTCGTCGCGCGCGCTTATCGAGGTAGCGCCCTTCCGGCGGGAGAGCGGCCGAAACGCCTCTTGCGCATCCGCGGACCACAGTCGCCCCGGCGCGCTGACACCGTCTACGTGGCGGGGCGTATATCAGACTACGTACCGCCTTGGTACGAGCTGTGAGGCTTCTCCGCAGATCAGCGCACCCGCCCTCGTCAGGACGCATCAGCGGCAACTGACGGGTACGTGCAAATTATTTGGGATGGCCCGGAATCGGAACACTGGGGCACTCCGGCTCGTTGTCATTACGTGAGCACGACACAGACACCACCTGTTCTCGCCGCCGAGCTGGCGCAGGCGTGGGCCGACATTCAGCGGTACCACCCCGAGCTGCCGGACCTCGCCGCGCCAGAGTCCCTGATCGGAGAGTCGTCGTCCGCGTGCGGACACGAGCTCTCCTTCGAGCGACTGCTCCACGAGGCAGTCCATGGGATCGCCGCCTCGCGCGGCGTCCGCGACACCTCCCGCGCCGGCCGCTACCACAACCGCAGATTCCTCGCGATCGCCGAGGAGCTGGGCCTGGACCACCCCGAGGAGCCGCACCCCAGCAGTGGCTTCTCACTGGTCACGCTCAACCCCGAGGCCAAGCGCCGCTACCGCCCGACCATCGAGCGGCTCCAGCGCGCCCTGAAGGCCCATACGGCGGCCACCTCCGCCGACACGGCCCGCTCCTTCCGCGGCCCGGCCGCCCGGCACGGCTCGTCCGGTGGCGGCGTACGCGTCAAGGCGGTCTGCGACTGCGGCCGCAACGTGCGCGTCGTCCCGTCGGTCCTCGCGCAGGCGCCCATCGTCTGCGGAGGGTGCGGCAAGCCGTTCCGGATCCCCGAGGTCGTCGGGGCCGCGTAGCGCGGCCGGTGGAGTACCGGCATCTCGTGGGTGCCGGAACGACGCCTGGGGCACCCTGCGCCGCCGGGTGCCCCTCAGGCATGCCTCGCCGCGGGCTCCGTCCGACGCGACCCGCCGGGTATGGCACAATGGCTAGCTGTACTCGACAGCCGCACAGGAACCCTCTCGCCTCCGGCTGACGCGTCCATCGGGCACTCGGGTACCGCAACCCCACGCGGCAATCTCGCCGTGCCCAACCACGTCAAAACCAGGAGAACCCACTCCCGTGGCAGTCAAGATCAAGCTGAAGCGTCTGGGCAAGATCCGTTCGCCTCACTACCGCATCGTCATCGCCGACTCCCGTACCCGTCGTGACGGCCGTGCGATCGAGGAGATCGGTCTGTACCACCCGGTGCAGAACCCCTCGCGCATCGAGGTCGACTCGGAGCGCGCGCAGTACTGGCTGGGTGTCGGCGCGCAGCCGACCGAGCCCGTCCTCGCCATCCTGAAGCTGACCGGCGACTGGCAGAAGTTCAAGGGCCTGCCCGCCCCGGCCCCGCTGCTCGTGGCCGAGCCGAAGGCCGCTCGCCCGGTGTTCGACGCCCTCGGTGGCGACGACGAGGGCAAGGGTGAGGCCATCACCCAGAAGAAGAAGGCTGAGAAGAAGGACGAGGCTGCCGCCGAGTCCGAGTCGACCGAGGCCTGAGCATGCTCGAGGAGGCTCTCGAGCACCTCGTGAAGGGCATCGTCGACAACCCTGACGATGTGCAGGTCGCCTCGCGCAACCTGCGCCGCGGGCGGGTGCTGGAGGTCCGGGTCCACCCCGACGACCTCGGTAAGGTGATCGGTCGCAACGGCCGCACCGCACGCGCTCTGCGTACCGTCGTGGGCGCCATCGGCGGCCGTGGTGTCCGCGTCGACCTTGTCGACGTCGACCACGTCCGCTGACGCCAAAACGCAGCACCGGCTCGGGCCGGGGAGGGCCACTGGGCCGTCCCCGGCCCGTAGTCGTACCTACAGGAGAACAAGCACAGTGCAGCTGGTAGTCGCTCGCATCGGCCGTGCCCACGGCATCAAGGGCGAGGTCACCGTGGAGGTCCGCACCGACGAGCCGGAGCTGCGGCTCGGGCCCGGCGCCGTCCTGCTCACGGACCCCGCCTCCACCGGCCCCCTCACCATCGAGACCGGCCGCGTCCACAGCGGACGCCTCCTCCTGCGCTTCGAGGGCGTGAAGGACCGCACCGGCGCGGAGGCCCTCCGGAACACCCTCCTGATCGCCGAGGTGGACCCGGAGGAGCTGCCCGAGGAGGAGGACGAGTACTACGACCACCAGCTGATGGACCTGGACGTGGTGACCAAGGACGGTGTGGAGGTCGGCCGGATCACCGAGATCTCGCATCTGCCGTCCCAGGACCTGTTCATCGTCGAGCGGCCCGACGGCAGTGAGGTGATGATCCCGTTCGTCGAGTCGATCGTCACCGAGATCGACCTGGAGGAGCAGCGGGCGATCATCGACCCGCCGCCCGGGCTGATCGACGACAACGCCGAGATCGCGTCCTCGCGCGACGACGCTACGGACACCGGGGACGAGTCGTAATGCGCCTCGACGTCGTCACGATCTTCCCCGAGTACCTCGAACCCCTGAACGTCTCCCTCGTCGGCAAGGCACGCGCGCGTGGACAGCTGAACGTCCATGTCCACGATCTGCGCGACTGGACGTACGACCGCCACAACACGGTCGACGACACCCCGTACGGCGGCGGCCCCGGCATGGTCATGAAGACCGACCCGTGGGGGGAAGCACTGGACTCGGCCCTCGCGGACGGCTACGAGACGGGCTCCCACGCCCCCGCGCTCATCGTCCCCACGCCCAGCGGCCGCCCCTTCACCCAGGAACTCGCCGTAGAGCTCTCAGAGCGGCCCTGGCTGGTCTTCACGCCCGCCCGGTACGAGGGCATCGACCGCCGTGTCATCGACGAGTACGCGACCCGGATGCCGGTCTACGAGGTCTCCATCGGCGACTACGTCCTCGCCGGCGGCGAGGCGGCCGTCCTCGTCGTCACGGAGGCCGTGGCACGCCTGCTGCCCGGTGTCCTGGGCAACGCCGAGTCCCACCGGGACGACTCCTTCGCGCCCGGTGCCATGGCGAACCTCCTGGAGGGCCCCGTCTACACCAAGCCGCCCCGGTGGCGCGGCCGGGAGATCCCGCAGACGCTGCTCAGCGGCCACCACGGCAAGATCGCCCGCTGGCGGCGCGAGGAGGCGCTCAAGCGCACCACCGCCAACCGGCCCGACCTCATCGAGCGCTGCGACCCCAAGGCCTTCGACAAGAAGGACCGCGAGATGCTCTCCATCCTGGGCTGGGCGCCCGATCCGGCAGGGGAGCCGTACGGCCGATTTTGGCGTCGGGTCGAGGGCGTGGAAGAATAGGTCGCTGTTGTGCGTCGTCCGGCGTGCGCCCCTGCCACAGGGGGACACGACGCCCGCTCCGGCACGGACAACATCCTCCGATACACCTAGCTCCCGCCTATGACCTGTGGCATGGGTGAAGAAAGCAGACGAAATGTCTCACCTGCTCGACTCCGTCGACAGCGCGTCGCTGCGCAGCGACATCCCGGCCTTTCGCCCGGGTGACACCGTCAACGTCCACGTCCGCGTCATCGAGGGCAACCGCTCCCGTGTGCAGCAGTTCAAGGGCGTCGTCATCCGTCGCCAGGGCGCCGGTGTCCGCGAGACCTTCACGGTCCGCAAGGTCTCGTTCTCCGTCGGCGTCGAGCGCACCTTCCCGGTGCACACCCCGATCGTCGAGAAGATCGAGCTCGTGACCCGCGGTGACGTGCGTCGCGCCAAGCTGTACTACCTCCGCGAGCTGCGCGGCAAGGCCGCGAAGATCAAGGAGAAGCGCGAGAACTGATCTCGCCTTCCGGGGGCCACACAGGGGCCGGATAGCATCTGGCCCCGATGGACACCGAAGCACAGCAGACGGAGCGCGACCGCTCCTCCCGCCCTTCCGAATCCGAGGAGATCTCGGACACAGAGGGGCAGGAGGGACGGTCGCGTTTCGCGTTGGTGTCACGGATCACCGAGTGGCTACCCGGTGGCCGGACCAGCCTGACCCTGTTGGTCTGCCTGCTGTTTTTGCTGTCCCTCAACGCTTTCGTGGTGCAACCGTTCCAGATTCCCAGCGGATCCATGGAAAACGGATTGAGGATCGGGGACCGGGTTCTCGTAAATAAGTTGGCGTACCGTTTTGGTGCCGAGCCGCGGCGCGGGGATGTAGTGGTGTTCGACGGAACCGGGTATTTCGGGGATGCGGACTACATCAAGCGTGTGGTGGGTGTGGGGGGAGACCACGTGGTCTGCTGCGACAAGGAGGGGAGGATCGAGGTGAACGGCCGGTCGGTCGACGAGTCGTCGTTCCTGTACCCCGGTGACAGCCCGTCCTCGGTGGACTTCGACGTCGTCGTGCCCGACGGCACCCTCTTCGTCCTCGGCGACCACCGCGGTGAGTCCAGCGATTCCCGCGACCATCTGGGCTCGCCCGGCGGCGGCATGATCCCCGTGACCGAGGTGATCGGCCGCGCCGACTGGATCGTATGGCCGACCGCCCACTGGACACGGCTGCACCGCCCCGACGCCTACGCGCGCGTGCCCGCCGCGGCAGGTGCCGATGGGTAATCGCGGCAAACCGCGCGGTGTGCCCAGCGACGCCGCCGACAACCTTCTGCCCACCGGTGTCCGGCGCGCCGCCAGCCCCGCCGGCGGCCGTACGCGCGCGGAGCGGCGCAAGCTCCAGCGCAAGGTCAAGCGGCGCCGCAGGCGCTCCGCCGCCAAGGAGATACCGCTTCTCGTCGGTGTCGCCGTGCTCATAGCCCTGGTGCTGAAGACCTTCCTCGTGCAGGCCTTCGTGATCCCGTCCGGCTCCATGGAGCAGACGATCCAGATCGGCGACCGGGTGCTGGTCGACAAGTTCACCCCGTGGTTCGGCTCCAAGCCGCAGCGCGGGGACGTCGTGGTCTTCAAGGACCCGGGCGGCTGGCTGAAGGACGAGCAGACGACGACGAAGAAGGAGGATCCCGTCGTCATCAAGCAGATCAAGGAGGGGCTCACCTTCATCGGCCTGCTGCCGTCCGACAACGAGAAGGACCTCATCAAGCGGGTCGTCGGTGTCGGCGGCGACCGGGTCAAGTGCTGTGACGCACAAGGGCGTGTCACCGTCAACGGCGTCCCGCTCACCGAGGGGGACTACCTCTATCCCGGCAACGCCCCCTCGACGCAGGAGTTCGACATCACCGTCCCCCAGGGGCGGCTGTGGGTGATGGGCGACCACCGGGCCAACTCCGCGGACTCCCGCGTGCATCAGGACACCGACTACGGCGGTACGGTCTCCGAGGACTCGGTGGTGGGACGGGCGAGGGTCATCGCCTGGCCCCTCGGCCACTGGAACACCCTGGACGAGCCGAAAACATACTCATCCATTACCGACTCGGCCGCCGGGTCGACTGCGGCTCCCCAACTGTCGCATAGGGTTGCCTCCGACGATCCGAACGGAACGATCCAGCTCCCGACCCCTGCGGAACTCCCGCTCGTTATGGGAGTGGTGGGCCTGCGCCGTCTATGGGGCAGGCGGCGGCACAGAGTAAGGAGTTGGCGTGGGGGATGTGGCGGTTGGCGCACGGTCCGGGCACGACGGCGAGGAGCACCGCGGACGCCCCGTGGACGCGGCCGACCCGGCCACGGACGACGCCGTGACCTCCGGGAGTGACTCCGCGGCGGACGAGCGGACACAGCCCGGGGACGACGGGCCGGGCGACTCGGCCCCCAAGCAGAAGACCCAGCGCTCCTTCTGGAAGGAGCTGCCGATCCTGATCGGTATCGCGCTCGTCCTGGCGCTGCTGATCAAGACGTTCCTGGTGCAGGCGTTCTCGATCCCCTCGGACTCGATGCAGAACACCCTTCAGCAGGGTGACCGCGTGCTGGTCGACAAGCTCACCCCGTGGTTCGGTTCCGAGCCCGAGCGCGGTGAGGTCGTCGTCTTCCACGACCCCTCGAAGTGGCTCGCGGGCGAACCGACCGCCGACCCGAACGCGGTGCAGACGTTCCTCAGCTGGATCGGCCTGATGCCGTCCGCCGAGGAGAAGGACCTCATCAAGCGCGTCATCGGCGTCGGCGGCGACACCGTCGAGTGCAAGGGCACCGGCCCGGTGAAGGTCAACGGCAAGGCGCTGAGCGAGTCGTCGTACGTGTACCCGGGCAACACCCCGTGCACGGTCGACGACATCGGCGGCCAGTTCAAGGTCAAGGTGCCCGAGGGCTACATCTGGGTCATGGGCGACCACCGCCAGAACTCGCGCGACTCGCGGTACAACCAGGACGACAAGTACCACGGCATGGTCCCGGTCGACGAGGTCGTCGGACGCGCCATCGTGAAGGCCTGGCCGATCAACCGCTGGGGCACGCTGCCGGTCCCGGACACCTTCGACCAGGATCTGAGCACGCGGTCCGCCGCCTCCACCGCCCTGTCGGTGGCCCCGCAGGGCCTCGCGCTCGTGGGTGCGGTTCCGCTGGTGCTGTGGCGGCGTCGGAGGATCGCGCCGGCCGATCCCCGCTGACCTAGGGAAACCTTTACGGAGCGGGTGACCTCGGCCGCCGGTGAGGGGCTGACCGTGTCCGGTACCGCCGGGTAGGGTGCGGACCCATGGGTGGCGAGAGCACGATACGCACGGCCCCGCGCAGCGGCGGCACGAACACGGGCCCGGTGGGCAGCCGGACCGGACAGCGACTGTCCGGGCTGGCCGTCGCGCTGGGCCTTGTGCTGTTCCTCGGCGGGTTCGCCTGGGGGGCGGTGGTCTACCGGCCGTACACCGTGCCCACCAGCTCGATGGCGCCCACCATCGACGCCGGCGACCGGGTGCTGGCCGAGCGTGTCGACGGCGGTGAGGTACGGCGGGGCGATGTCGTCGTCTTCACCGACAAGACCTGGGTGTCCAACGCCCCCGTGGTCAAGCGCGTGGTCGCGGTCGGCGGCGACACGGTCGCCTGCTGCACGGACGGCAAGCTGACCGTCAACGGCAAGCAGATCGACGAGCCGTATCTGCCCGAGGGCAGCGCGGCGGAATGGAAGAAGATCCCGTCCGTGACGGTCCCCGAGGGACGTCTGTTCCTGCTGGGTGACGAGCGGCAGGGCTCCCTGGACTCCAGCGCGCATCTGACGGACGCCGCCAGCGGCACGGTCGCGCGGTCCGCCGTGACGGCCCGCGTCGACGCCGTCGTATGGCCGATGAACGGCATGCTGAAGCAGCCGACCGGCTTCGAGGAGCTCGGTGCGCTCTCCTCGCCGGGCCCGCTGCGGACGATCACGATCCTGATCGTGGCCGGTGCGGTGCTCGTCCTCGGTGGCGGCGCCTACGGCCCGGTCGCCAAGCTGCTGGGCCGCGGCCGCTCCCGGACCCGGACGGAGCCCGTGGGTGCGCGCTGAGGCCTCGGCGGACACCTACGAGGGCGGGTTGCGCAAGGTGGCCAGGGTGGTGCTCCTCGACCCGGACGACCGCATCCTCCTGCTGTACGGCCATGAGCCGGACGATCCGACGAACGACTGGTGGTTCACCCCGGGCGGCGGCATCGAGGGCGACGAGACTCGTGAGCAGGCCGCTCTGCGGGAACTCGTGGAGGAGACCGGCATCACCGATGTGGAGCTCGGGCCGGTGCTGTGGCGACGGATGTGCTCCTTCCCGTTCGCGGGCCGCCGGTGGGACCAGGACGAGTGGTACTACCTGGCGCGGACGGCCCATACGTCCGATGAGGTGCCCGGAGCCGTGGCGCTGACCGAGCTGGAGCGGCGCAGCGTCGCCGGAGCGCGCTGGTGGACGTGTCAGGAACTGACCCGGGCACATGAGACGGTGTATCCGACCAGACTCGCCGAGCTGCTCCGCAGGCTGCTCGACGAAGGTCCCCCGGCCGGGCCCGTGACCCTCGACCCCGAAATCGTCTAGGGGCTGACGGGACTGGCGCACAATGGTGGGACCGCACGGCTGAAGGGGAACATGCCATGAGCGCCGAGGACCTCGAGAAGTACGAGACCGAGATGGAGCTGAAGCTCTATCGGGAGTACCGCGATGTCGTCGGTCTGTTCAAGTACGTGATCGAGACCGAGCGGCGCTTCTATCTGACCAACGACTACGAGATGCAGGTGCACTCGGTTCAGGGTGAGGTGTTCTTCGAGGTGTCGATGGCGGATGCGTGGGTGTGGGACATGTATCGGCCGGCCCGCTTCGTGAAACAGGTGCGGGTGCTCACGTTCAAGGACGTGAACATCGAGGAGCTCAACAAGAGTGATCTGGAGCTTCCGGGCAGCTGACGTTGCCCCGTCGGGGTGACGGAGTTCTCCACAACCGCTGAGTAGCCCACCAAGATCAACTTGGTGGGCCGGTGTGCGTGACGGTTGGCGCCGGAGGTGGTGCCGACATGAACACACATCAGGCACGCAGTGCACTCGGAAGGTACGGCGAGACGCTGGCCGCGCGGCGGCTGGCGCAGGCCGGGATGACGGTCCTGGAGCGCAACTGGCGCTGTGGCAGGACCGGTGAGATCGACATCGTGGCGCGGGACGGGGACGTCCTGGTCGTCTGCGAGGTCAAGACACGGCGCACGGGTGCCTTCGAGCATCCGATGGCCGCGGTGACCCCCGAGAAGGCGGAACGCCTGCGCGGCCTCGCCGCGTGCTGGATCCACGCCCACGGAGGAGCACCACCGGGCGGCGTCCGCATCGACCTGGTGGGCGTCGTCCTGCCGAGCCGCGGCGCACCCGTCGTCGAACACGCGCGAGGGGTGGCCTGACATGGGGTTCGCTCGTACGTGCTCGGTGGCGCTGGTGGGCGTCGAGGGCGTGGTCGTGGAGGTCCAGGCGGATCTGGAGCCCGGGGTGGCGGCGTTCACGTTGGTGGGGTTGCCGGACAAGAGTCTTACGGAGAGCAAGGACCGGGTTCGGGCGGCGGTGGTGAACTCGGGTGACGGGTGGCCGCAGAAGAAGCTGACGGTGGGGCTCAGCCCGGCGTCGGTGCCGAAGGCCGGCTCGGGCTTCGATCTCGCCATCGCGTGTGCGGTGCTCGGGGCCTCGGAGCGGATCGATCCGCGGGTCCTCGCCGACATCGTGATGATCGGAGAGCTGGGCCTCGACGGACGGGTGCGTCCGGTCCGGGGCATCCTGCCGGCGGTGCTGGCCGCCGCCGACGCGGGCTATGAGCAGGTCGTCGTGCCGGAGTGCGCCGCCGCCGAGGCCTCGCTGGTGCCCGGTGTGTCCGTGCTGGGTGTACGCAGCCTGCGACAGCTGATCGCGGTCCTCGCGGACGAGCCGGTTCCCGACGAGGAGCCGGACGACCCGGGCCGCCCCGACCCGCTCATGGCGGGCCTGCGGGTGCCGGGCACCGGCGCGGCCACGGGGATGCACAGCGTGGGTGCCGCGCAGCAGGATCACGGCCACGACCTGGCCGACGTCGTGGGCCAGCTCTCGGCCCGAACGGCCGTGGAGGTCTCGGCGGCCGGCGGCCACCATCTGTTCCTGGAGGGGCCGCCCGGCGCCGGCAAGACGATGCTCGCGGAGCGGCTGCCCGCCGTCCTGCCCCGACTGACCCGCGAGGAGTCCCTCGAGGTCACGGCGGTGCACTCGGTGGCGGGTCTGCTGCCGCCGGGCAAGCCGCTGATCGACATCCCGCCCTACTGCGCCCCGCACCACTCGGCCACCATGCAGGCGCTCGTCGGAGGCGGTCCGAGCATCGCCCGGCCCGGTGCGGTGTCGCTGTCCCACCGGGGGGTTCTCTTCCTCGACGAGACTCCCGAGTTCAGCAGTCAGGCGCTCGACGCACTGCGGCAGCCCCTGGAGGCGGGCCATGTGGTGATCGCCCGCAGTGCGGGCGTCGTGCGGTTCCCGGCGAAGTTCCAGATGGTGCTCGCGGCCAACCCGTGCCCCTGTGGACGCTTCTCGCAGACCGACGACTTCTGCGAATGCCCGCCCTCGGCGATCCGCCGCTACCAGGCCCGGCTCTCCGGCCCGCTGCTCGACCGGGTCGACCTGCGGGTGGAGGTGGACCGGGTCACGCGGGCCCAGCTCGCCGAGCGCGGCGCCCGTGGAGAGTCGACCGCGGTGGTGGCCGACCGGGTACGGGCGGCCAGGGAGCGGGCGGCGGCACGCCTCGTCGGCACCCCGTGGCGGACCAACAGCGAAGTGCCGGGCCGTGAGCTGCGCAGCCGCTGGCACGCGGTGTCCGGCGCGATGGACGAGGCCGAGCGCAACCTCGAACGCGGCGTCCTGACGGCCCGCGGCCTCGACCGTGTCCTGCGCGTCGCCTGGACCGTCGCCGACCTGCTCGGACACGACCGCCCCGACGCGACCGACGTCGCCCTCGCCCTGCAACTGCGCACCGGGATCCCCAGGGGAGTACCGATGGCCATCGGAGCGCTCACGTGAACGCAGGCCAGGACCCGGACCGCGAACTCCTCGCCCGCGTCTTCCTCACCCGCGTGATCGAGCCCGGTGACGAGGTCGCCGGGCGGTGGGTGCGGGAGTACGGGGCGGGCGAGGTGGCCCGGTGGTTGCGGGACGGGCGGGAGGTCGGGCCGCCGGGGGTGAGCGGGAAGCGGTGGGCGGGGTTGCTCGCACGGGCCCGGCGGGCCGAGCCGCACGAGGATCTCGAGGTCGCCGGGCGGGCCGGGGTGCGGTTCGTGTGTCCCGGCGACGCCGAGTGGCCCGGACAGCTCGACGACCTCGGTGACGCGCGCCCGCTGGGGCTGTGGGTGCGCGGGGCGCCCAGCCTGCGGATGTGGGCGCTCAGATCGGTCGCCGTCGTGGGCGCCCGGGCGTGCACCGAGTACGGGGCCCACATGGCGGCCACCCTCGCGTGCGGTCTCGCCGAGCGCGGGTGGGTCGTCGTGTCCGGCGGAGCCTACGGCGTCGACGGGGCCGCCCACCGCGGTGCCCTCGGCGCCGGCGGGGCCACCGTTGCCGTGCTGGCCTGCGGGGTCGACCGGCCCTACCCGCCCGGGCACACCGAGTTGATCACCAGGATCGCGGAACAGGGCCTGGTGATCGGGGAGTTGCCGCCCGGCGACCATCCGACGCCGAGCAGGTTCGTGCTGCGGAACCGGGTGATCGCCGCGCTGACCAGGGGGACCGTGGTGGTCGAGGCGGCCTGTCGGAGCGGTTCCCTCGTCACCGCGCGGGCGGCGCAGCGGCTCGGCCGGTACACGATGGGCGTGCCCGGGCCGGCCACCAGCGCACTCTCCGCCGGAGTGCACGAGCTGCTGCGCGGGGAGGCGGTGCTCGTCACGGACGCCGAGGAAGTCGTCGAGCTGGTCGGCGACATGGGGGAGCTCGCCCCGGAACGGAGAGGGCCCGTCCTGCCGCGCGACCTGCTCACGCCGGGCGCCCGGCGGGTCCTGGCCGCGCTGCCGGCACGCGGCGCGGCGACCGCGGCCGAGGTCGCGGGCGGTGCGCAGACGACGGAGGACGACGCCGTCGCGAGACTGTACGAACTCCGCTCACTTGGTTACGTCGAACGACACGGCGACGGCTGGAAGTTGACACGCCAGGCGATGATCTCCGTCCGGCAGGATCGGAGTCGATGTTGACCGAGCGTGTTCGGCCGTCCGGGGGAACCCCGAAAGCCTTGGGAATTCCCGCAGTTGGCCCCGCCGCATGATCACGCAGAGCTACCGGCGTGACCCGGCGGGGCGGTTAAAGGAACGTATCTGCGCACAGCTTCCGCCACGCCCTTCGCACACCGCGACACTCCAGTCACGCTACGCTCACGTGGATTCCGGCACAGACCGGCACCACGGCATCGATCTCGACATCAGGCAGACAGCTCACCCAGGCAGACCTCATTCACGGCAGAACGGCACAAGGCGACGAATGCCCCAGCACACCTCCGGGTCCGACCGGGCGGCGTTCCCCCCAGCCGCCCGCGACGGTAGCGTGCGGCCGCCCGCTCCCTCGACGCTCGACGAACTGTGGCGTTCGTACAAGACGACGGGCGACGAGCGGCTGCGGGAGCAGCTGATCCTGCACTACTCGCCGCTGGTGAAGTACGTGGCGGGCCGGGTGAGCGTGGGTCTGCCGCCCAACGTGGAGCAGGCCGACTTCGTGTCCTCCGGGGTCTTCGGGCTCATCGACGCGATCGAGAAGTTCGACATCGACCGGGAGATCAAGTTCGAGACGTACGCGATCACGCGGATCCGGGGCGCGATGATCGACGAGCTCCGGGCGCTGGACTGGATCCCGCGCTCGGTGCGGCAGAAGGCGCGGAACGTCGAGCGGGCGTACGCCACGCTGGAGGCGCGGCTGCGGCGGACGCCCAGCGAGGGCGAGGTGGCCGCCGAGATGGGGATCGCGGTGGACGAACTCCACGCGGTCTTCAGTCAGTTGTCGCTGGCGAACGTGGTGGCCCTGGAGGAGCTGCTGCATGTCGGGGGCGAGAGCGGGGACGGGCTCAGCGTCATGGACACGCTGGAGGACACCGCCGCCGACAATCCGGTCGAGGTGGCCGAGGACCGGGAGCTCAGACGGTTCCTGGCGCGAGCCATCAACACGCTGCCCGAGCGGGAGAAGACCGTGGTCACGCTCTACTACTACGAGGGGCTCACGCTCGCGGAGATCGGGAACGTGCTGGGCGTGACCGAGAGCCGGGTCAGTCAGATCCACACCAAGTCGGTGCTGCAACTGCGCGCGAAACTGGCCGGCTTCGGTCGGTGACCTGGCCGAATGATGGAGCGTGGGGACGGATGACTCCCGCCGGGCGTGGTGCGTCCGTAAAGTGGACGACGTGCCAAGGATTCGAGCGGCCTCCGTGGCCGAGCACCGGTCGATGCAGCGAGCCGCCCTGCTGGACGCGGCTCGGTCGTTGCTGTCCGAGGGCGGGACGGAGGCCCTGACGTTCCCGGCTCTCGCCGAGCGGACGGGGCTGGCGCGGTCGTCCGTGTACGAGTACTTCAGGTCGCGGGCCGCGGTGGTCGAGGAGCTGTGCGAGGTCGACTTCCCGGTCTGGGCCGCGGAGGTCTCGGCGGCGATGGCCGCGGCGGAGGGGCCCGAGGCCAAGGTCGAGGCGTATGTGCGCCGGCAGCTCGCCCTGGTCGGGGACCGGCGGCACCGGGCGGTCGTGGCCATCTCGGCCAGCGAGCTGGACGCGGGCGCCCGGGAGAAGATCCGGGCCGCGCACGGTGGCCTGGTGGCGATGATCGGGCAGGCGCTCGGGGAGATGGGACACGCGGAACCCCGGCTCGCCGCGATGCTGCTGCAAGGGGTCGTGGACGCGGCCGTGCGGCGGATCGAACTGGGGGCGGCGGAGGATCCTTCGGCCATCACCGACGCCGCTGTGACCATGGCGCTGCGGGGTGTTCGGGGCTGAGGTCCGTGCGGGTCGCCGCGGGGGCCGGGATGCCTGCCCGCGCCTGGTGGGCGCAGGCTAGGTGACCGAAGAGGGCAGCGGCACCCCCAGTACCGGCAGGAGCCTCGACGGGCCCCGGTGCAGCAGCCACGGTGGCAGCAATGACAGGGGGTCCAGGTAGCTCTCCCCTTTCCGCAGGCCCCAGTGCACGCACGGAGCCGTGCAGTGCGACCCCGTCGCCTCCACCGTGCCGAGCACCTCGCCGGACGCCACCTCGTCGCCCTTCTCGACCGACGCCGTCACCGGTTCGTACGTCGTACGCAGGTCCGTGCCGGTCAGTTCCACCGAGACCACGCCCTTTCCGGCCACCCGCCCCGCGTACAGGACCCGCCCCGCCGCCACCGCTCGTACAGGTGTGCCCGGTGCGGCCGCCAGGTCCACGCCCCGGTGACCGCGGCCGTACGCCGTCGCCGGGGGCTCCCAGCCTCGTAGGACCGAGGGGCGCACCCCCACCGGCCAGGCCCGGCCGATGGCCGGGACCGCGGGGTCCGGGGCGGCCGGCGGGGGCGGGGCCGGATCGCTCGACACCGGGCCCGCGGCCAGCACCGTCAGCACCAGAGCCGGCAGTAACACCGGGCCACCCCTGCTCACCCATCGCATCGCTCGCATGCCGCAACCCTGCGGGAAGGGCCGTGATCATGGCCGGGAGCTGTGGACCGAGCCCCGGTTGTGGACAGCGGCGTCACCCGGTGCCCCGCGGGTCCCGTACACTTCCTATGGCGATCCGGGTCACCGGGTCGACTTCGCACGCCCCGACACGGCGGCCGGCAACGGTCCCTGTCAGCGCCCCTCGGTCCTCAGTGGCAAGGCGCACGCGGGCGTCAGGACATAACCGAGAAACAAGGAGAACGGCCATGGCCGTCGTCACGATGCGGGAGCTGCTGGAAAGCGGCGTCCACTTCGGTCACCAGACCCGTCGTTGGAACCCGAAGATGAAGCGGTTCATCTTCACGGAGCGCAACGGCATCTACATCATCGACCTGCTCCAGTCGCTGTCGTACATCGACCGCGCCTACGAGTTCGTCAAGGAGACCGTCGCCCACGGCGGCACGGTCATGTTCGTCGGCACGAAGAAGCAGGCGCAGGAAGCCATCGCCGAGCAGGCGACGCGCGTCGGCATGCCCTTCGTGAACCAGCGCTGGCTGGGCGGCATGCTCACCAACTTCTCCACCGTCTACAAGCGTCTGCAGCGCCTCAAGGAGCTCGAGCAGATCGACTTCGAGGACGTCGCGGCCTCGGGTCTGACCAAGAAGGAGCTTCTCGTGCTCTCGCGCGAGAAGGCCAAGCTGGAGAAGACCCTCGGTGGTATCCGCGAGATGTCCAAGGTGCCCAGCGCCGTCTGGATCGTGGACACCAAGAAGGAGCACATCGCGGTCGGTGAGGCCCGGAAGCTCAACATTCCGGTCGTCGCCATCCTCGACACCAACTGCGACCCCGACGAGGTCGACTACAAGATCCCGGGCAACGACGACGCGATCCGCTCCGTCACCCTGCTCACCCGCGTGATCGCCGACGCCGTCGCCGAGGGCCTCATCGCCCGCTCCGGCGTCGCCACCGGCGACAAGGGTGACAAGGGTGCGGGCGAGCCGCTCGCCGCGTGGGAGCGCGACCTGCTCGAGGGCGAGAAGAAGGCCGAGGAGGCCCCGGCCGCCGCTGAGGCCGAGGCCGCCGCTGAGGCGCCCGCCGCCGAGGCCCCCGCTGCTGAGGCCGAGGCTCCGGCCGATGCCGCTGTCGAGGCTCCGGCCGCCGAGGCCGAGCAGGCCTGACCCCTCACCCCTTCGGGTCTCTTGACGGCGGGGGCCGACCAGCCCCCGCCGTTTGGCCCGTAGATCTTCAGACTTCGAGAGAGATTCCAGGAATCATGGCGAACTACACCGCCGCCGACGTCAAGAAGCTCCGCGAGCTCACCGGCGCCGGCATGATGGACTGCAAGAAGGCCCTGGACGAGGCCGAGGGCGATGTCGACAAGGCCGTAGAGGCCCTGCGCATCAAGGGCCAGAAGGGCGTCGCCAAGCGCGAGGGCCGCTCCGCCGAGAACGGCGCCGTGGTCTCCCTCATCGCCGACGACAACACCGCCGGTGTCCTGGTCGAGCTGAAGTGCGAGACGGACTTCGTCGCCAAGGGCGAGAAGTTCCAGGCCGTCGCCACCGCGATCGCCGAGCACGTCGCCGCCACCTCCCCGGCGGACATCGAGGCTCTGCTCGCCTCCGAGATCGAGGCCGGCAAGACCGTCCAGGCGTTCGTGGACGAGGCCAACGCCAACCTCGGCGAGAAGATCGTCCTGGACCGCTTCGCGCAGTTCGCCGACGGTTTCGTCTTCTCCTACATGCACCGCACCATGCCCGACCTGCCCCCGCAGATCGGTGTCCTGGTCGAGCTGGACAAGGCCGACGCCGACCTCGCCAAGGGTGTCGCCCAGCACATCGCCGCCTTCGCGCCGAAGTACCTCTCCAAGGAGGACGTGCCGGCCGAGGTCGTCGAGTCCGAGCGCCGCGTCGCCGAGGAGACCACCCGCGCCGAGGGCAAGCCCGAGGCCGCCCTGCCGAAGATCGTCGAGGGTCGCCTCAACGGCTTCTTCAAGGACGCCACGCTGCTCGGTCAGCCCTACGCGCTCGACAACAAGAAGTCCGTCCAGAAGGTTCTGGACGAGGCCGGTGTCACCCTGAAGCGCTTCACGCGTATCAAGGTCGGCATCTGAGTCCGTACCGCGTGCGACGTCCGACCCCGATAGGGTCTAAGACAGTCGTCCGGTACGCCGCCACGCACGCGCGTGGTGGACGACAGCAGATCTGACGAGGAGGCCATTGCCGCGCATGGGATGCGAACCAGTTCCCATCGGCAATGGCCTTCTTCGTATGTGCACCATGAGGAGAATCCGATGACCACCAAGGCCCAGAAGAGCGACGACGGCAAAGTGAGCGGCCGGTTTCTGCTGAAGCTGTCCGGAGAAGCTTTCTCCGGTGGCGGGGGCTTGGGCGTGGACCCGGACGTGGTGCACAAGATCGCCCGCGAGATCGCGGCCGTCGTGCGCGACGGCGCGGAGATCGCGGTCGTCATCGGCGGCGGCAACTTCTTCCGCGGCGCCGAACTCCAGCAGCGCGGCATGGACCGCGCCCGCTCCGACTACATGGGCATGCTCGGCACCGTGATGAACTGCCTCGCCCTCCAGGACTTCCTGGAGAAGGAAGGCATCGACAGCCGCGTGCAGACCGCCATCACCATGGGCCAGGTCGCCGAGCCGTACATCCCGCTGCGCGCCGTGCGCCACCTGGAGAAGGGCCGTGTGGTCATCTTCGGCGCCGGTATGGGCATGCCGTACTTCTCCACCGACACCACCGCCGCCCAGCGCGCCCTGGAGATCGACGCCGAGGCGCTGCTCATGGGCAAGAACGGCGTGGACGGGGTCTACGACTCCGACCCGAAGGCCAACCCCGAGGCCGTCAAGTTCGACTCGCTCAGCTACGGCGAGGTCATCACCCGCGACCTCAAGGTCGCCGACATGACCGCGATCACGCTGTGCCGCGACAACAAGCTCCCGATCCTCGTCTTCGAGCTCCTGGCGGAGGGCAATATCGCCCGCGCCGTCAAGGGTGAGAAGATCGGCACGCTCGTGGGTGACCAGGGCAGCCGGGACTGACGATCCGGCAACCAACCCGTCCGGGGGACGGACGGGACGGACCCTGACCGGGGGATGGACAATGTCCTGCCGGTCGGGAACCGTGCAGGAAGAAGACGCGACGCAGCCGGCCGCCGCCCCTCACCAAGGAACCGCAGCCGGGCCTCACTCAAGACACGCAGGAGCAAGTGGTGATCGAAGAGACCCTCCTCGAGGCCGAGGAGAAGATGGAGAAGGCCGTCGTGGTCGCCAAGGAGGACTTCGCCGCGATTCGCACCGGTCGTGCGCACCCGGCGATGTTCAACAAGATCGTGGCCGACTACTACGGCGCGCCGACGCCGATCAACCAGCTGGCTTCGTTCTCCGTGCCGGAGCCGCGCATGGCCGTGGTGACCCCGTTCGACAAGAGCGCGCTGCGCAACATCGAGCAGGCGATCCGCGACTCCGACCTGGGCGTCAACCCGAGCAATGACGGCAACATCATCCGTGTGGTGTTCCCCGAGCTCACCGAGGAGCGCCGCCGCGACTACATCAAGGTCGCCAAGGGCAAGGCGGAGGACTCCCGGGTGTCCATCCGCTCGGTCCGCCGCAAGGCCAAGGACGCGATCGACAAGCTCGTCAAGGACGGCGAGGTCGGCGAGGACGAGGGCCGCCGTGCGGAGAAGGAGCTCGACGACGCTACGCACAAGTACGTCGCCCAGGTGGACGAGCTCCTGAAGCACAAGGAAGCGGAGCTTCTCGAGGTCTGATGAACGACTCTTCCTGGGGAGCGCCGCCACAAGCCGGGTACTGGGGGCCGTCCGACCAGGGGCCTGTCCAGGGGGCTGCCCCGGCGGGTCCCGCGTACGATGCGCCTGAGGCGCAGCACACTCGCCCCATGCCCATCGTGCCTGACGGACCCGCCGTGCCCCGATACGGCGACGACCAGGATGACGACCGGGGGGCCGCTCGGCTGAGCGGCCCCTTGTTCCGCGACGAAACCACGTCGGCGCAGCCCCATGCGGCGGCGCCGCAGAATCCGGAGCCCATGCCCGACGTCCCGCAGCCGGCTCCCGCGCCGCAGAAGAAGAGCGCGGGGCGGGATCTGGGTGCGGCCATAGGGGTCGGTGTCGGACTCGGTGCGGTGATCGTCGCGTCCTTGTTCGTCGTCAAGGCCGTCTTCGTCGGCGTCATCGCGGTCGCCGTCGTCGTCGGACTGTGGGAGCTGACGTCCCGGCTCGATGAGCGCAAGGGCATCAAGGCGCCCCTCGTGCCGCTGGCGGTCGGCGGTGCGGCCATGGTCGTCGCCGGGTACGTCCGGGGCGCCGAGGGTGCCTGGGTGGCGATGGCGCTCACCGCGCTCGCCGTCCTGGTCTGGCGGATGACCGAGCCGCCCGAGGGCTATCTGAAGGACGTCACCGCGGGCGTCTTCGCGGCGTTCTACGTGCCGTTCCTGGCGACGTTCGTCGCGATGATGCTCACCGCGGACGACGGTGCGTTCCGTGTCATGACGTTCCTGGTCCTGACGGTCGTCAGCGACACCGGGGCGTACGCCGTCGGCTGGCGCTTCGGCCGGCACAAGCTCGCGCCGCGCATCAGCCCCGGCAAGACCCGCGAGGGGCTGCTCGGCGCGGTGTCGTTCGCGATGGCCGCGGGTGCGCTGTGCATGCACTTCCTGATCGACGACGGCACCTGGTGGCAGGGCCTGCTGCTGGGCCTCGCGGTGGCGGCCAGCGCGACGCTGGGCGACCTCGGCGAGTCGATGATCAAGCGGGACCTCGGCATCAAGGACATGGGCACGCTGCTGCCGGGCCACGGCGGCATCATGGACCGGCTGGATTCCCTGCTGCCGACGGCGCCGGTGGTGTGGCTGCTGCTGGTGCTGTTCGTCGGTTCCGGCTGATCGTTTCGGTATCCGGGAGAAGCCCCCGCTTCGGTGGGGGCTTCTTCCGTTCCGGCGGTCCTGTTCTCCCGACCGCTCCGGTGGGACGATTCCCCTGTAAGCCCTCGAAGGGGATCGCCCTGGAAGGAGGGCGTCATGTCCGCCATCCGTGAAGTGATCGACGTCGACCGCAGTCCCGAAGACGTCTACGCGTATATCACCGACCCCTCCCACCTGCCGGAGTGGCAGCTGAGCGCCGTCAAGGCCGAGCAGCTCGACGAGGGGCCCCTCCACGCCGGCTCCCGGGTCCGGGTCATCCGGCGCATCGGGAACCGTGAGATGCCGGTGACCGTCGAGTTCGACCGGCTCGACCCGCCGTACAGCTGGGATCTGCACGGCATCGAAGGCCCTGTCAGGCCACGTACCCACGGGGAGATCGAGGCGCTCGACGAAGGGCGCCGCTCCCGCGTGACGATAGAGATCGACTTCGAGGGGCACGGCCTCGGCAAGGCCCTGGTACCCCTCGTCGTCCGCCCGCAGGTCCGCAAGGAGCTCCCGCGGGACGAGCAGTTGCTCAAGGAGTGCCTGGAGCGGCCCATCACATAGGGGCGCCCGCCATTCAGGACGTGCAGACGTCCTTGAGCTCATTCGCGGCGGCGTCGATCCGGCTGCTGTCCGGGTCGGTGTCGCCGTCGAGGATGGACCTGTTGTAGTCCTCGATGGCCTTGTTCAGGTCGTCGACGGCCTTGTCGACCTCGCTGTCGTCCGCGTCGTCGTTGATCTTGTCGAGGTTCTTCTCGATGGTGTCGATGGAGTCGTCGGTCTTCGACGGGTCCTTCGCCGCGTCCCAGCCGGCCTCGTGGATCGCCTTGAGACTGTCGGCGATCGTGTCGGCGTTGGTGAGGCAGTCGAGCGCATCGTCGGTGTCCTCGCAGCCGGTGAGGAGCCCGGCGGTCAGTGCGACGGCGGCGACAGTGGTGGCGACGGCGGCGATACGGCGTCCGCGTCGGCGGTTGACGGCCATGGAACGGTCCCCTCGTGGAAGGCACAGCGCGCTGCTGCGAACTGTGTGCCGTCCACGATTCCGCCGTAGGGTCCCCTGCTACGAGGCAGCTGCCTCCCGTATGGGTGGTGGAGCGGGCTACACCGTGAGGGGCGGGGCGTATGTGGGTTCCGGACAGCCTGGGTCAGCTGCGGGAGTGGCTGGAGAGGAGCGGGATCCCTCATGAGTCGTGGGGGACCGACGGGACCAAGTCCGTGCGGCACCTGTGGGACGAGATCGAGGCGGGGGAGACGACCCTGGACTCCGAGCCGCCCTTGCGTCGCGTCACCGTCGTCACCCTGCGCGTCCGGCAGGGCGGCAAGGAGCTCGTGGAGATCGCGCAGCTGATGGCCGACGGCTCATGGCGTCCCAGGAACGAGGCCCCCGCCGAGAAGAGGAAGCCCGGCGAGGAAGTCTCCGACACGGCACGGCGGTGCGTGGCCGAGGAACTCGGAGTCGAAGGTCCCGGAGTCGTCGTGGGCTCCGTTTCCGAACGGCGGCTGCGCAGGGACT
Organism: Streptomyces sp. NPDC001536; assembly: GCF_042894505.1. NCBI lineage: Bacteria > Bacillati > Actinomycetota > Actinomycetes > Kitasatosporales > Streptomycetaceae > Streptomyces > Streptomyces sp. NPDC001536. The sequence continues at coordinate 113,029 of NZ_JBIAVQ010000014.1, read as the reverse complement.
CGTCACCCTCGTATCCCGGTCTGGCGTCCGAGTACGTCTTCCACGACGTCGACGTCGAGGTGCCGGGCCTTTCCTCGTGGAACTTCTGGACCAGGGAGGTCGGCGACGGCGTGGTTTCCGCCCATCTCTGGGCCTGGCGGTAGCCGACTGGGGCACTCCGGTTGATCTGCGACACTGGTATGACCATGCCCAAGCCCGGAGAACTCACTTTCGTCGCCCCCCGCGGAGCCAAGAAGCCGCCGCGGCACCTTGCCGATCTCACTCCTGCCGAGCGCAAGGATGTCGTGGCCGAGATCGGTGAGAAGCCGTTTCGTGCCAAGCAGCTCTCGCAGCACTACTTCGCGCGGTACGCGCACGATCCGGAGCAGTGGACCGACATCCCGGCCGCGGCCCGGCCCAAGCTCCAGGAGGCGCTGCTTCCTGAGCTGATGACCGTCGTACGGCATCTGTCGACCGACCAGGGGACCACGCGCAAGACGCTGTGGCGGCTGTTCGACGGGACGCTCGTGGAGTCGGTGCTGATGCGGTACCCGGACCGGGTGACCATGTGCATCAGCTCGCAGGCCGGGTGCGGGATGAACTGTCCCTTCTGCGCCACCGGGCAGGCGGGCCTCGACCGCAATCTGTCCACCGCCGAGATCGTCCACCAGATCGTGGACGGGATGCGGGCGCTCAGGGACGGGGACGTGCCCGGTGGGCCCGCGCGGCTCTCCAACATCGTCTTCATGGGCATGGGTGAGCCGCTCGCCAACTACAAGCGGGTCGTGCAGTCCATCCGCGCCCTCACCGACCCCGCCCCCGACGGGCTCGGCATCTCGCAGCGCGGCATCACCGTCTCCACCGTCGGGCTCGTGCCGGCCATCCACCGGTTCGCCGACGAGGGCTTCAAGTGCCGGCTCGCGATCTCGCTGCACGCGCCGGACGACGAACTGCGCGACACCCTCGTACCCGTGAACACCCGGTGGAAGGTGCGCGAGGTGCTCGAGGCCGGGTTCGACTACGTCGAGAAGTCGGGCCGTCGGCTGTCCATCGAGTACGCCCTCATCCGGGACATCAACGACCAGGCCTGGCGTGGTGACCGGCTCGGGCGGCTGCTCAAGGGCAAGCCCGTGCATGTCAATCTCATTCCGCTGAACCCGACTCCCGGGTCCAAGTGGACCGCCTCCCGGCCCGAGGACGAGAAGGCCTTCGTCGAGGCCATCGCCGCGCACGGGGTGCCCGTCACCGTTCGGGACACCCGTGGGCAGGAGATCGACGGGGCCTGCGGTCAGCTGGCGGCGGGCGAGCGGTAACCTGAGCCCGTACGTACATCTTCATATTCCGACAGGGGAGCGCCACAGCGCTGAGAGTGCGGCAATCGGGCCGCAGACCCTCCGAACCTGGCCCAGGTCATTCTGGGTAGGGAGATCGGTCATTACTCAAGCTGTTGCGCCCTGCCCGGAGCCTCTCAGAGGTTCCGGGCAGGGCCGCGTCTCTTCCTGGTCAACCCAGGAGGAATCCAGTGAGCATCACCAAGAAGGCCACGGTCTTCGCCGTCGGGTTCGGTCTCCTCGCGCTGTCCGCGTGCGGGTCGTCCGACAGCGGTGAGTCGTCCGGCGACTCCACGACCGTCACCCTCGTCAGCCACAACTCGTGGGCTGTCTCCAAGAGCGTGCTCGCCGCGTTCGAGAAGGAGTCCGGGTACAAGGTCAAGGTCCTTGAGGACGGCGACGCCGGGCAGGCCGTCAACAAGGCGATCCTGACCAAGGACAACCCGCAGGGCGACGTCTTCTTCGGCGTCGACAACACCCTGCTGTCGAGGGCGCTCGACAACGGGCTGTTCCAGTCGTACGAGGCGAAGGGCGCCGATGAGATCAAGGCCGGGTTCCGGGTCGACGGGGACAAGGTCACGCCGATCGACACCGGCGACATCTGCGTCAACTACGACAAGGCCTACTTCAGCGAGCACAAGCTGGCCCCGCCGACGTCGTACGACGATCTGATCAAGCCCGCCTACAAGAACCTCCTCGTCACCGAGAACGCCTCCACCTCCTCGCCGGGCCTCGGCTTCCTCCTCGGCACCGCCGCCAAGTACGGCGACGACGGCTGGCAGGACTACTGGACCAAGCTCAAGGCCAACGGCGTGAAGGTCGTCGACGGCTGGGAGCAGGCCTACAACGAGGAGTTCTCGGGGTCCGCCGGCGGCAAGAAGGCCAAGGCCGACCGGCCGCTCGTCGTCTCCTACGCCTCCTCGCCGCCCGCCGAGGTCATCTACGCCGACCCGAAGCCGACGAGCGCGCCGACCGGGGTCGCCGAGGGGACCTGCTTCCGGCAGGTCGAGTACGCGGGCCTGCTGAGCAACGCCGAGAACAGCAAGGGCGGCAAGGCGCTCCTCGACTTCCTGCTCACCAAGGAGTTCCAGGACGACATGCCGCTGAACATGTTCGTCTACCCGGTGCGGGAGGGCGCCCAGGTTCCGGCCGAGTTCACGAAGTACGGGCCGCAGGCGAAGGATCCCGAGACCATGGACCCCGCCAAGATCGCCGACAACCGTGACCAGTGGGTCAAGTCGTGGACCTCGCTCGTACTGAAGTAGCCCCGCGCGGGAGCCTCAAGGGAAACGCGGCGCGGCTCGGCCTCATGGCCCTGCCCGTCGCGTTCTTCGGGGTCTTCTTCGCCTGGCCCGTCGCCGCGATCGTGGCGCGCGGGCTCAAGGCCGACGGCACCTGGCAGGTCGGCCGGATCACGGACGTGCTCGCCCAGTCCGACATCCGGCACGTCCTGTGGTTCACCACCTGGCAGGCCCTCGCCTCCACCGCGCTCACCCTGCTGATCGCGCTGCCCGGCGCCTATGTCTTCGCCCGTTTCGACTTTCCCGGCAAGCAGATCCTGCGGGCGGTCGTGACGGTCCCGTTCGTCTTGCCGACGGTCGTCGTGGGTACGGCGTTCCTGGCGCTCGTGGGGCGCGGGGGGCTGCTCGACGAGCTGTGGGGCGTACGGCTGGACACGACCGTGTGGGCGATCCTGCTCGCGCACGTCTTCTTCAACTACGCCGTCGTCGTACGCACGGTCGGCGGGCTCTGGTCGCAGCTCGACCCGCGGCAGGAGGAGGCCGCGCGGATGCTGGGCGCCTCGCGCCTCGCGGCCTGGCGGAAGGTGACCCTGCCCGCGCTCGGCCCCGCCGTGGCCGCCGCCGCCCTCATGGTGTTCCTGTTCACCTTCACCTCCTTCGGCGTGGTGCAGATCCTCGGCGGACCGACCTTCTCCACCCTCGAAGTGGAGATCTACCGCCAGACCTCGGAGATCTTCGACCTCGCCACGGCCGCGGTCCTCACGATCGTCCAGTTCGTGGCCGTGGGCGCGATCCTCGCCCTGCACGCCTGGACCGTACGGCGACGGGAGAGCGAGCTGCGGCTGGTGGACGCGTCCATGACGGCCCGGCGGCCGCGCGGGCCGGGGCAGTGGGCGCTGCTGGGCGGGGTGCTGCTCACCGTCGTCGTCCTCCTGCTGCTGCCGCTCGCCGTGCTGGTGCGGCGTTCGCTCGACGCTCCCGACTTCGGGTACTACCGGGCGCTGACGAAGTCCGACGGCGGAGTGTTCCTGGTGCCCCCGATCGAGGCGATCGGCAACTCCCTGTCCTATGCCGTCGCCGCCACCGCCATCGCGGTGCTGATCGGCGGTCTCGCCGCGGCCGCGCTGACCCGGCGGGACGCGGGGCGGTTCGTACGGGGCTTCGACGCGCTGCTGATGCTGCCGCTGGGGGTGTCCGCGGTGACCGTCGGGTTCGGGTTCCTGATCGCCCTCGACGAGCCGCCGCTGGATCTGCGGGCATCGTGGATCCTGGTGCCGCTCGCGCAGGCGCTGGTCGGGGTGCCCTTCGTCGTACGGACCATGCTGCCCGTGCTGCGAGCCGTCGATCACCGTCTGCGGGAGGCCGCGGCCGTGCTCGGGGCGTCGCCCTGGCGGGTGTGGCGGGAGGTCGATCTGCCCCTGGTGCGGCGGGCGTTGCTGATCGCGGCCGGGTTCGCGTTCGCCGTGTCGCTGGGGGAGTTCGGGGCGACCGTGTTCATCGCGCGGCCCGACAACCCGACGCTGCCGGTCGCGGTGGCGCGGCTGCTGGGGCGGGCCGGGGAGCTCAACTACGGCCAGGCGATGGCCCTTTCGACGATTCTGATGGTGGTGTGCGCGGTGGCGCTGCTGGTCCTTGAGCGGCTGCGGACCGATCGGACGGGGGAGTTCTGATGCTGCTGAGCCTTCAGGGCGCCACGGTCCGCTTCGGCGGGCGGGCGGTGCTGGACGGGGTCGACCTGTCGGTCGCCGAGCACGAGATCGTGTGTGTGCTCGGGCCCAGCGGGAGCGGGAAGTCGACGCTGCTGCGGGCGGTGGCCGGGCTGCAACACCTGGACGAGGGACGGGTGTCGCTCGACGGGCACGACCAGGCGGGGGTGGCCGCGCACAAGCGCGGGGTCGGGCTGATGTTCCAGGACCATCAGCTGTTCCCGCAGCGGGACGTGGGCGGGAACGTGGCGTTCGGGCTGCGGATGCACGGGGCTTCCAAGGGCGAACAGGCCGATCGGGTACGGGAGTTGCTCGACCTCGTCGGGCTTCCGGGCGCCGGTCGCCGTGCCGTCGCCTCGCTGTCCGGCGGTGAGCAGCAGCGGGTCGCGCTGGCCCGCGCCCTCGCGCCCCGGCCCCGGCTGCTGATGCTGGACGAGCCGCTCGGACAGCTGGACCGCTCGCTGCGGGAGCGGCTCGTGGTCGAACTGCGGGAACTGTTCGGGCGGTTGGGGACCACCGTGCTCGCGGTCACCCACGACCAGGGCGAGGCCTTCGCGCTCGCCGACCGGGTCGTCGTGATGCGGGACGGGCGGATCGCCCAGTCCGGTACGCCCCTTGAGGTGTGGCAGCGGCCCGCGGACGAGTTCGTGGCCCGTTTCCTCGGCTTCGAGAACGTCGTGGAGGGCATGGTCGGCGGCGAGGCCGCGGACACGCCCTGGGGCAAGCTGCCGGTCCCGGTGGGGAGCGCGCAGGGTCTGCGGAGTCTGCTGGTGCGGCCCGCGGGCGTGCGGCTCGTGGGCGCCGACGAGGGGCTGCCCTGCACGGTCGCCGCCCGCACCTTCAAGGGCACGCATGTCGCCGTACGCCTGCGCCCGGAGGGGGACGCGCCGCACCTTGAGGCGGCGTGCGCCCTGCGGGCGGCGCCGGAGGTCGGGGACCGGGTCGGCGTGGAGTTCGACGCGGCCGAAATCGTCGTGCTCGGCTGATCCCGGTCCCCATAGGGTGCGGGGCATGACGCCGCTTGCCCATGACCGCTACTGCGACGAGATCACCCACCAGGTCGGCCTGTTGAGGTCCGTGGTGACCTCGGGCGCCGATCTGTCCGTCACCGTGCCCACCTGCCCCGACTGGTCGCTGGAGCGGCTGGTGCGGCACACCGGCGGGGCCCTGCGCTGGGTGGAGCTGATGGTGCGCACCAGGGCCGAGGCCGAAGTCCCCGAGGAACAGGTGCCCTTGGGCCAGGGGCCCGAGGCCACGGGAGACGCGGCCGCACTGGACGCGTGGCTCGCCGAGACCGGTGAGATGCTCGTCGGCACGCTGCGGGAGGCCGGGGCGGACACGAAGGTGTGGGCCTGGGCCGGTATCCCCACCTCCGGCTTCTGGGCTCGCCGGATGGTCCACGAGCTCACGGTCCACCGCGCCGACGCCACCCTCGCCGCCGGGCTGCCCTACGAGGTCGCGCCGGACATCGCCGCCGACGCGATCGACGAATGGCTCCAGATCGTGGAGTTCGCACAGCGGACCATGCCGCACGACGAGGCCAGTGAGCTGAGAGGCGCCGGGCGCAGCATCCATCTGCACGCCACCGACGGCACGCCCGCGCTGGATGCCGAGTGGCTGGTCGAGCTGACCGACGACGTCATCGTCTGGCGGCGCGGGCACGAGAAGGCGACGGTCGCGCTCCGGGGTCCGCTGACCGCCGTCATGCTCGCCTTCTACCGTCGACTGCCCCTGGACAGCCCGGAGCTGGAGGTGCTGGGCGATCGGCGGCTGCTGGAGTTCTGGCTGGAGCGGGCCACCTTCGGCTGACACGACGGTGGCCCGCCCCCTGACGGAGAACGGGCCACAGCGGTACTGCTCGCGAGACGTCAGCGGCTGCTGCTCGCCCCACGACGACGCATGCCGAAGAAGACCGCGCCGCCACCGATGGCGACCAGGGCCGCCGCGATGCCGGCGATGACACCGGTGTTGGAGTTCGCACCGGTCTCGGCGAGGTTGGAGTCACCGGCCGCGGGGGTCGGCGCGTTGCTCGGCGAGGACGCCGGGGCGGTGCTCTCGCTCTCCGAGGCCGACGGGGTCGGGCTCGGGCTCTCCTCCTCGGCCGGCGGGGTGGCGGAGTCCGACGGAGACGGGGTGGCCGTCGGCGTCGGGGACTCCTCCTCCTTCTTGCAGGCCGTGGACGGGGTCGTCAGGTTGGGCTTGATGTCCTCGTCGAGGTAGCCCTTGGCGGTGACATGGACGCGGTACTCCGCGTTCGGCTTCCAGTCCTCGGTGAAGGTGATCGTGGTGCCTTCGCGCGAGCCCTTCACCACCTGCTCGCCGACCTTCTTGAGGTCGGCGCCGTTGTTCTGCAGGTAGACGGTGACGGTCGCCGGGATGCCGGCCGGGTCCACATCGGTGACGGTGATGACGCCGTTCTCGCCGTCGCACTTGGCTTCGGCGGAGAACTCGTTGATGTTGCAGGCCAGCGCGTTGCCGGCGACACCCAGCGCGAGCGCGGCCGAGGCGGAGGCGACTCCGAGGACGCGGGCGGAACGGGCGATGGTGCGGCGGGATATGGACAGAACTGCCACGTTTGTCCTTTACGAGATGCGCAAATGCGGGGGGTTGAGGGAGAAGTGACGTGACATCACGATCCCCAAGAGACTCACAGGTTTATAAGCGCGCCATAAGAAGTGTCAACGTGTAGGCGCGTCCCGAGCATTGCCTTTGCCGTCTTATTAACCGCCAAGACGTTTCAACGCCTGCGGAGCCTCCTCGATTCGGTCAACCAGGGCGATTCGCGACTCCATCGACCGCTCCCGGGCAAGTGACCGCAACAGCGGCCACGTGGGCAGCTTCTCCGTCCAGTGCGCCCGGTCGACGAGCACCATCGGCGTCGGCTCGCCGCGGGACTCGTAGTAGTTGGGCGTCGCGTTGTCGAAGATCTCCTGTACGGTGCCGGCGGCGCCCGGCAGGAACACCACACCAGCGGTGGAGCGGGCCAACAGGCCGTCCTCGCGGGTGGCGTTGGCGAAGTACTTGGCGATGTGGGAGGCGAAGGGGTTCGGCGGCTCGTGGCCGTAGAACCAGGTCGGGATGCCGACGGAGACGCCGCCGCGCGGCCAGCGGGTGCGCACCTCGAAGGCGGCCGCCGCCCAGTCGGTGATCGACGGTGTGAACTTCGGTGCCTTGGCGAGGAGTTGGAGGGCCTCGGTGAGTATCTCGTCGTCGAAGGGGGCGGCGTACGCGCCCAGGTTCGCCGCCTCCATCGCGCCCGGTCCGCCGCCGGTGGCGACGGTGAGGCCGGCGCGGGTCAGCTCACGGCCGAGCCGTGCGGCACCGGCGTAGGCCTCCGTGCCGCGGCCCATCGCGTGGCCGCCCATCACACCCACGACCCGTGTGCCTCTGAGGAGTTCGTCGAGCGCGTCCGAGACGGCGTCGTCGTGGATCGAGCGCAGCATCGAGGCGAGTATGTCGCCGTCTGCCTTGGTCTGCTGGAACCAGGCGTACGCACGGGCGTCGAGCGTCTCCTCGTAGCCCTTGCCGAGCCCGGCGAAGAGCTCGTCCGGCGAGTACAGGAGGCCGCGGTACGGGTCGAACGGCAGGTGGGGGACGGGCGGGAAGACCATCGCGCCGTCCGCGTGGACCTTGGCGGCCGCGTCTTGGCGCATCCGGCAGCCGAGGAAGACGGCGCCCGCCGTGTCCGTGGCGAGCAACTCCCTGGTGCGGTCCGTCAGATCGACGGCCTGGACGCGGAAGCCGGCGAGGGTGCCGCGGGCCGAGACCGTGGCGTCGAACTCGTCGAGGCTCTCGATCTCACGGTCGTTGTGGTGGGCCGCATGGGCGGGCATCGTCTGCACCCGCCCATGCTAGGCACAGCTGTTGCGGCGGATGTTCAGCCCTCGATCGCGGCCGGGTCCATCCACACGACCTCCCAGGTGTGGCCGTCGAGGTCGTCGAAGGCGCGGCCGTACATGAAGCCGGGGTCCTGGACCGTGTCCGACACGGTGCCGCCCGCAGCGCCCGCCTTCTCGACCAGCTCGTCGACCTTCTCGCGGCTCTCGGCGCTCAGACAGATCAGCACCTCGCTGGTCGTCGTGGCGTCCGCGATCTCCTTCTTCGTGAAGGTCGAGTAGAACGGCTTGGTGAGAAGCATCGCCACGATGGTGTCGCTGATCACCACGGAAGCCGCGTTCTCGTCGCTGAACTGGGGGTTGATCGAGTAGCCGAGCTCCGTGAAGAACTTCTTCGAGGCGTCGAGGTCGTTGACCGGCAGGTTGACGAAGATCATCTGCTGGTAGGCGGTGGAGGTCATGTCTGGTCTCTCCCATCGGGGTCGTGGTGTTCGGTGGGTAGACCGGCGCGCCGAACGGAACTCATCGGCGGATGGTCGTTTTTCTTCTACGAGTTTCAGCGAGCCAGTGGCATCGCCGCGAGCTCGGCGACGACGAGGGTCAGGGGACCGAAGAGGGCCAGCACCGCGCCCGCGCGCAGGGCGGCCGCGCTGCGGAGCATGGTCGCGGGGGCGCCCAGGCGCAGGAGGGCGGCGGTGGTGTCCGCGCGGGCGTGTTTCGCCTCCACGGCCGCGGTGAGCAGGGTCGCCACCGTGCAGCCGGTCACCAGGAGGGTGCCGAGGGTGGTGAGGGGGCCGAAGGCGTCGGTGTCGGGCCGGTGGAGTTCGGCCATGGCGTACGTGGCGGAGGCGACCGCGCAGACCACGCCGAGGGGGCGGCCGATACGGGTCGCCTCCTCCATGAGGACCCGGCCGGCGAGCAGGCGCAGGGCGCCCGGGCGGACCGCTTGCAGGAGGCGGCCGCACAGGTGGGTGAGGCCGGGGCCGGCCAGGGTCAGACCGGCGGCGGTGAGCAGCCAGCCGAGGAGGACGGGGGTGGGGCCGCCGGGGAAGGTGAGCGGGGTGGTGGAGGCCTCTGCCGCGTAGGCCTCCACCGCCAGACCCGCGGCCAGGACCGCGATGCCCCAGGGGAGGTCCTTGGGCGCTTCGCGGGGGGACGGGGGGACGGTGTGCGGGGCCGGATCGTGGGGCTGGTCCTCCGGGGCGGGGGTCTCCGCGGGGGCCGGGTCGTCCGTCGGTGCCGGCTGATCGTCGGCCGCGCCCCTGCGCCGAAGCTGCGAGCCGAACCTTCCGTACGCGCCGAAGGTCTCCCGCGTCCCCGTCCTGCCGTACGCCCCGAAGCGGCCGTACGACCGCGCGGACCGGCGGTTCGTGGCCGTGCGGATGTCCTTCGGGCGGTTCGCCAGGGCCACCGCGACCGACGCGATCGCCGGGACCAGACCCAGCAGGGTCAGGGCCGCGGGCAGGGGCAGGGAGGCGTCCGCTGCCAGGAACTCCGCCGCCGCGCCGTCGAAGGGCATCCCGGTCAGATCGCCGCGCAGGTGCAGGAAGAAGAGGAGGGCCAGCATCGAGCCCAGCGCGCAGGACAGGGCCGTGGTGGCGGCCGAGACCGCCATCAGACGGGCGGGGCCCAGGCCGATCGCGGCGAGGCCCGGGCGGGGGCGGGTGCCGGGGTCCGTCCGGGCCACCGCCATCGCGAAGTAGACCGTCGCCGCCAGCGGCGTCAGGCACCACGCCAGGCGGAGCAGCGAACCCGCCGGATCGTCCGGGTGGCCGATCGCGTAGCCGAGGGTGCACAGCAGGAGGAAGCCCGTGCCCGCCGCCGCCAGGGCCACCAGCAGGCGGCGCAGCTGTACGGCCGGCTTGGCACCGCGGGTCAGACGGAGAGCGAGCACGCGGCCCGGCCTTCCGACTCGGCGACCGGGGGGAGGTGGACCGTGTTCACCCGGCGGCCGTCCAGGAGCGAGACCGTGCGGTCGGCCAGCGCCGCCGTCTCCGCGTCGTGGGTCGCCAGGACCACCGTGATGCCGTGCGAGCGGGCCGCCGTGGTCAGGGTGCGCAGGACATGGGCCCGGTCCGCGCGGTGCAGCGGGGCGGTCGGCTCGTCCGCGAACAGCACCGTCGGCGCCGGCGCCAACGCCCGTGCGATGCAGACCCGTTGACGCTCCGCCTGGTGCAGTTCGTGCGGGTGCTTGCGGGTCTTGTCGCCGATGTCGAGACGCTCCAGCCACTCCAGTGCGGCCGTCTTGGCGCGACGGCGGCTGGTGCCGCGGAGCATCAGCGGGAGGGCGGCGTTCTCCCAGACGTTCAGCTCGGGGACGAGGACCGGCGCCGGGTCGATCCAGCCGAAGCGGTCGCGGCGCAGGCGTTCCCGGGTCATCGGGCCCATCGTGTGGACCGGCACGCTGTTGAACCAGACCTCGCCGCGCTGGGCCGGGACCAGTCCGGCCAGACAGTGCAGCAGGGTCGACTTGCCGCTGCCGCGCGGGCCGCTGACGGCGAGGATCTCGCCCTCCTGGACGCCGAGGGAGACGCCGCCGAGGCCGGGCGAGCCGTCCTTGTAGGTGAAGTGCAGGGCGCGCGCCCAGAGAACGTCGTTGTCGGGCGGGGCCTGCATACGCGTACACCTCGTTCTGATCCGTTTTCCCTGCGTTGATCCCCCGTGCGGGGGAACGAAGACAGGGCCGATCGGTCACTGGGCACGCTAGGGAGTCCGCCTCGCGAGGCCGGACAGCACGCGGCCCCGGGCGCCCGTTTCTCACTCGAACGGGCGGCACCGGGGCCGTTGTTGATCATCCAGGAGGAAGATCAGTGCGCGATGATCAGAGCTTGGTCCACGCCTCGGTGAGGGTCGCTCGCAGGATCTGCTCGATCTCGTCGAAGGTCTCCTGGTTGGAGATCAGCGGCGGCGCGAGCTGGACGACCGGGTCGCCACGGTCGTCGGCGCGGCAGTACAGGCCGTTGTCGTACAGCGCCTTGGAGAGGAAGCCGTACAGGACGCGCTCGGTCTCCTCGTCGGTGAAGGACTCCTTGGTCGCCTTGTCCTTCACCAGCTCGATGCCGTAGAAGAAGCCGTTGCCGCGGACGTCGCCGACGATCGGCAGGTCGTACAGCTTCTCCAGAGTCGCGCGGAAGGCGCCCTCGTTGTCGAGCACGTGCTGGTTGAGGCCCTCGCGCTCGAACAGGTCGAGGTTGGCGATGCCGACCGCGGCGGAGACCGGGTGGCCGCCGAAGGTGTAGCCGTGCAGGAAGGTGTTGTCGCCCTTGTAGAACGGCTCGGCCAGGCGGTCGGAGATGATGCAGGCGCCGATCGGGGAGTAGCCCGAGGTCATGCCCTTGGCGCAGGTGATCATGTCCGGGACGTAGTCGAACTTGTCACAGGCGAACGTCGTACCGAGGCGGCCGAAGGCGCAGATCGTCTCGTCCGACACGAGCAGGACGTCGTACTGGTCGCAGATCTCGCGCACCCGCTGGAAGTAGCCGGGCGGCGGCGGGAAGCAGCCGCCCGCGTTCTGCACCGGCTCCAGGAAGACCGCGGCGACCGTGTCCGGGCCCTCGAAGAGGATCTGCTGCTCGATCTGGTCGGCGGCCCAGCGGCCGTAGGCCTCGGGGTCGTCGCCGTGGATCGGGGCGCGGTAGATGTTGGTGTTGGGGACCTTGTGCGCGCCCGGGACGAGCGGCTCGAAGGGGGCCTTGAGGGCCGGCAGGCCGGTGATGGACAGGGCGCCCTGCGGGGTGCCGTGGTAGGCGACCGCGCGGGAGATGACCTTGTACTTGGTGGGCTTGCCGGTGAGCTTGAAGTACTGCTTGGCGAGCTTCCAGGCGGTCTCGACCGCCTCGCCGCCACCGGTGGTGAAGAAGACCTTGTTGAGGTCGCCCGGGGCCTCGTGCGCGAGGCGCTCCGCCAGCTCCACGGCCTTCGGGTGGGCGTACGACCACACGGGGAAGAACGCCAGCTCCTGCGCCTGCTTGAAGGCGGTCTCGGCGAGCTCGGTGCGGCCGTGGCCGGCCTGGACCACGAACAGGCCCGCGAGACCGTCGAGGTAGCGCTTGCCCTTGTCGTCGTAGATGTAGGTGCCCTCGCCCCGGACGATGGTGGGGACCGGGGAGTTCTCGTACGAGGACATGCGGGTGAAGTGCATCCACAGGTGGTCGTACGCGGTCTGGCTGAGGTCCTTGGTGCTCACGGTTATCGGGTCCTCACGGTTATCGGGTTCCCCACATGTAGGTCTGCTTCTTGAGCTTCAGATAGACGAAGCTCTCGGTGGAGCGCACGCCGGGGATGGCGCGGATGCGTCGGTTGATGACCTCCAGGAGGTGGTCGTCGTCCTCGCAGACGATCTCCACCATCAGGTCGAAGGAGCCCGCGGTCATCACCACGTACTCGCACTCGGCCATGGAGGTCAGCGCGTCGGCCACGGACTCGACATCGCCCTCGACGTGGATCCCGACCATCGCCTGGCGCCGGAATCCCACGGTGAGCGGGTCCGTGACGGCGACGATCTGCATCACGCCCTGGTCGAGCAGCTTCTGGACGCGCTGGCGCACGGCCGCCTCGGAGAGGCCGACGGCCTTGCCGATGGCGGCGTACGGCCGGCGGCCGTCCTCCTGGAGCTGTTCGATGATGGCGAGGGAGACGGCATCCAGATGAGGAGTGCCGTTCCTGGACTCGCGGGAGTCCCTGTGCTCTGCGCTTCGACTGGCCACGACCTCACTGTGCACGACGTCTCGATGGTTTCGCAAGGCCACAGCAATGAAATTCGTTGTTTACGGGAGTGAGTACTGCGGATTTCGCAGCCGTGGTGCGATCAGGGGTGTTGAAAACGTGGGTGAGGCGATTAGGGTGGGTGTCTCAACCAATGGACAGTTCGACCCGACACAGGAGGCCGGCAGTGAGCACCGAGCTGCGTCGTCTGCGCAACTACATCGACGGTGAGTTCCGGGACGCCGCCGACGGACGGACCACCGAGGTGGTCAACCCCGCGACGGGCGAGGCGTACGCGACCGCTCCGCTGTCCGGAGCGGCGGACGTCGACGCCGCGATGAGCGCGGCCGCCGCCGCCTTCCCGGGCTGGCGCGACACCACCCCCGCCGAGCGCCAGAAGGCCCTCCTGAAGATCGCCGATGCGTTCGAGGAGCGCGCCGAGGACCTCATCGCGGCCGAGGTGGAGAACACCGGCAAGCCGATCGGGCTCACGCGGTCCGAGGAGATTCCGCCGATGGTGGACCAGATCCGGTTCTTCGCCGGTGCGGCGCGGATGCTGGAGGGCCGTTCGGCCGGTGAGTACATGGAGGGGATGACCTCGATCATCCGCCGTGAGCCGGTCGGCGTCTGTGCGCAGGTCGCGCCCTGGAACTACCCGATGATGATGGCCGTGTGGAAGTTCGCGCCGGCGATCGCGGCCGGCAACACGGTCGTGCTGAAGCCCTCGGACACCACCCCGGCCTCGACCGTCCTCATCGCCGAGATCATGGGGTCGATCCTGCCCAAGGGTGTCTTCAACGTCGTCACGGGCGACCGTGACACCGGCCGGCTCATGGTCGAGCACCCGACCCCGGCGATGGCCTCCATCACCGGGTCCGTGCGTGCGGGCATGTCCGTCGCCGAGTCCGCGTCCAAGGACCTCAAGCGGGTTCACCTGGAGCTCGGTGGCAAGGCGCCGGTCGTGGTCTTCGACGACACCGACATCGCCAAGGCCGTCGAGGACATCTCCGTCGCGGGCTTCTTCAACGCCGGGCAGGACTGTACGGCCGCGACGCGCGTGCTCGTGCAGGAGGGCATCCACGACGAGTTCGTGCAGGCGCTCGCGAAGGCCGCCGCCGACACGAAGACGGGGCAGCCGGACGACGAGGACGTGCTGTTCGGTCCGCTCAACAACCCGAACCAGCTGAAGCAGGTCTCCGGGTTCATCGAGCGGCTGCCGGCTCACGCCAAGGTCGAGTCCGGTGGCCACCAGGTCGGTGAGAAGGGGTACTTCTACGCGCCGACCGTCGTGTCCGGGCTCAAGCAGGACGACGAGATCATTCAGAACGAGGTCTTCGGACCGGTCATCACCGTCCAGTCCTTCTCGGACGAGGACCAGGCCGTCGAGTGGGCCAACGGGGTGGACTACGCGCTGGCTTCCTCGGTGTGGACCAAGGACCACGGGCGGGCCATGCGGATGTCGAAGAAGCTGGACTTCGGGTGTGTGTGGATCAACACGCACATTCCGTTGGTGGCGGAGATGCCGCATGGGGGCTTCAAGAAGTCCGGCTATGGCAAGGACCTGTCGGGGTACGGGTTCGATGACTACACGCGGATCAAGCACGTGATGACGTCCCTGGACGCGTAGCCGTTCGGTGGCCCCGGGTGGAGATGAACTCCCAGCCGGGGCCGCTGTTCGACAGGGTGTCCGTCACCTGTTCCACGGCTCGACGCAGCGTCGATTGTCCGGCCACAGACAGGCGCGGCATGCTGCCTCAATGGCCCTCCCACTGCACAAGCCCCGGCTCACCCGCCGTTCCCTGCTGCGCGCGCTCGGCGGTGGCGCGGCGCTGGGCGCGCTCGCCGGGTGCGGGGTGCCCGCCGCGTACGTGTCCGCCGGGGACCGTGCCGTGCCCGACCGGTCCGCCATCGACAAGCGGCTGACGTGGGCGAACTGGCCGCTCTACATCGACACGGACGACGACGACTCGACGAAGCGGCCGACGCTGGACGCGTTCGGGAAGAGGACGGGGATCACCGTCGACTACGTCGAGGAGATCAACGACAACGACGAGTTCTTCGGCAAGATCAGCCCCGCGCTGATGAACCACCAGCAGACCGACCGCGATCTGATCGTCATCAGCGACTGGATGTGCGCCCGGTTCGTCCGGCTCGGCTGGGTCCAGGAGATGGACCGGGCGAACCAGCCCAACGTCACGAAGTACCTGGACCCGCTGCTGAGGTCGCCCGCCTTCGACCCGGGCCGCACATTCACGGTGCCGTGGCAGTCCGGCATCACCGGCATCGCGTACAACCACCGCAAGCTGGGCCGCGAGATACGGAGCGTCAAGGATCTCTGGGCGAGCGACCTCAAGGGCCGGGTGACCCTGCTCTCCGGGCTCGACGAGGCGTTCGCGCTGCTCATGCAGGGCAACGGCGTCGACATCAGGACGTGGAGGGCGGCCGACTTCGACACGGTCTGCGACCAGGTCGAGCAGCATGTCCGCAGTGGTCGGATCCGCCGCTTCACCGGCAACGACTACACCAAGGACCTCGTCACCGGCGACGTCCTGGCCTGTCAGGCGTACTCCGGAGACGTCATCCAGCTCCAGGCCGACAACCCCGACATCCGCTTCGTCGTCCCCGAGGAGGGCGCGGAGCTGTGGTCGGACTCCCTGATGATCCCCGACCGGGCCCTGCACAAGGCCAACGCCGAGCGGCTGATCGACTACTACTACGAGCCCGAGGTCGCCGCGGAGCTCGCCGCCTGGGTCAACTACGTCTGCCCGGTTCCGGCGGCCCGCGAGATCCTCGCCGCGTCCGACGACAAGGACACCGCGGAGCTCGCCGAGAACCCGCTGATCTTCCCCGACGACGAGATGCGCGAGCGGCTCGTGATCGCCCGGGACATCACGTCCAAGGAGCGGGTGGGGTTCGCGAAGCGGTGGAACGCGATCGTGGGGTTGTAGGCCGCCCGCCGATGGCTTTGCCATCTCTTTACAACCCCGTCCGCCGCTGACTCGTCTCTCCGCTCGATCCGTCCCGCACCCCGCGGGCGGACCGACGAAAGAGAGCGATTGATGCGCCGAACCGGCCTCAGTGCCCTGGCCCTCGCCTGCGCCGCCGTCCTGGCGGGCGCGGTGCCCGCGTTCGCTGACGGGACCGCGACCCCGAGCCCCGTCCCGAGCGCCACGACCGCCCCGAGCGCCGAACCCAGCGTGGCGCCGACCGGCTCCGCCGAACCGAGCGCCGCGCCGACCGAGGCGCCGGCCTCGGACCAGGTCTCCGTCGTGCCCAGCGGGGCGCCCGACACCGGCGTCGCCTCGTCCGGGTCCGGTGGCTCCGGCGTCCTGGTCGGCGGGGGCGCCGCCTCGGCCGTCGTCCTGGCCGGCGGGGCCGTCCTCCTCGTACGGCGTCGGCGGGCGACCGGCGCATGAGCCCGCTCTCCAGGCGTGCCTTCACCGCTGCGGCGCTGACCATGCTGCTGGCGGGGTGCGGCGGCCCGGGGGCCACGAGCGGGGAGACCACGGCAGCGGGCGGCGCCTCCGGTACGCCGTCGCCCGTCAAGTCGGCCACCCCACAGGGGCGTTCGGTCCCGGTGCGGCTGCGGATACCGGAGATCGGGGTCGACACCCCCGTCATGCGGCTGGGGCTGGCCCCGGACGGCACCGTGCAGGTGCCTCCGGTCACCGCGCACGACCGGGCCGGCTGGTACGAGCACTCGCCGACGCCGGGGCAGACCGGTCCGTCGGTGCTCCTCGGCCATGTCACGGTCGGCTCGTACGGGGACGGGGTCTTCCGGCGGCTGGGGGAACTGCGCCGGGGTGACCGCGTCGAGGCGCGCCTGGAGAACGGCGGCACGGCGGCCTTCGCCGTCACCGAGGTCCGTACGGTCGACAAGGCCGACTTCCCGGCCGGGGCCGTGTACGGGAACGTCGACCGGCCCGAGCTGCGTCTCATCACCTGCGGCGGACCCCGGACCGGTGCCGGGTACCGCGACAACGTGATCGTCTTCGCCGCGGCCATCTCTTCAGGAGCACGTTGAAACGGTCCCGAGAGAGGGCGGCGTCCGACCTGTTCGCCGCCCTCTACCCCCGCCTCGCCGGCTGGTGCCGCCGGCTCGTCGACGACGACGAGACGGCCCACGAGATCGCCTCGGAGGCCTTCACCCGGCTGTGGGCACGCTGGACGGCCGTGGAGGAACCGCGCGGCTTCCTCTACGTCACCGCGGCCAACCTCGTCCGCGACCACTGGCGCAAGCTGGAGCGCGAGCGCAGAGCCGTGCGCCGGGCCGGCAACGAGGTCGCGGTGAGCCCGTACGACGAACAGGCCGACCCCGCCGTACGCCTGCTCGTCCAGTCCCTGCCCGAGCGACTGCGCGTCCCGATCCTGCTCCACTACTACGCTGACATGCCGATCCGCGAGGTGTCCGTGCTGACCGGACGCAAGGAAGGAACCGTCAAGGCCGACCTCCACGCGGCCCGCGAACTGCTCCGCGCCCACCTGAGGAGAAGCCTTGATCACACGCCCTGACGACGATCCGGGCCTCGACCCGGACGACCCGCTCACCATCCTGCTGCGGCCCCCCGCCGACCGTCTGGGCCCACCCCCTGGCCGCTACGAGGCGATCCGGCGCGGTGCGACCCGGCGCAAGCTGCTCCGCGCGGCGGCGGGAACCGCAGTGGCCTGCGGTCTCGCCGCCGCCGTCCTGCTGCCGCTGCGGCTGACGACGTCCGAGGCCCCCGCGTCCCCGACGGTCCCGCTCGCACCGCCACCCGCGAGCAGCGGACCCGCGACCGTGCCGCCGCCTTCGGCCGTGCCGTCCACAGCCGGGGAACCCTCGGCCGGGCAGTCCTCGGCCGTGCCGTCCCCGACGGAGACGTCGGTACCCGTCAGCCCCCGGGTCCCCTCGGCCACGCCGTCCACCGCGCCCACCCCCACCGCCGAGCCGACGCCCGCGGAGCAGCCGTAGAAGCGACCGCCGAAAGACATTTTGAACATGTTCAATTCCAGGCGTACGCTCCTGCCATGAGCGACAGAGCCGCCCTGCTCAAGGGCATCCGCGCCTGGTTGGTCCTGTTCGTCGTGTGCCTGGTGCTCAGCGGCGCCACGGCCTTCCCCCTCGTCCACGAACTGCGCTGGACCGAGGACCTGTTGCGGCACCTGCCCACCCCCGACCCGCTGATGGACTGGATCGTGCGGGTCCGCCAGGGTCTCGACACCGCCGACAGCGACTACCCCTTCCTCCTCTACGGCACCGACTGGCTGGCCTTCGCGCACCTCGTCATCGCGGTCGCCTTCTACGGCCCCTACCGCGACCCCGTGCGCAACATCTGGGTCGTCGAGTTCGCGATGATCGCCTGCGCCGGGATCATCCCGCTCGCGCTGATCTGCGGGCCGATCCGCGGGATTCCGTTCTGGTGGCAGGTGATCGACATGTCGTTCGGGGTGTTCGGGGTGATCCCGCTGTACGTCGTCCGCAGGAAGATCAAGCGGCTGGAGGCGCTCACGCCGGGCAACGCGTGGGCCGTGGCCGCTACTTGACCGCGGCCATGATGATCCGGGTGACGACCGGGTTCGCGTCCGCGCTCTTCGCGTCCGTCGAGTTGACCGAGTAGGCGACGGTGCGGCCGAGGTCCTTGGTGGCGGCGATCGCCGAGCTGTAGCCGTACCGGCCGCCGGACTTGACCCAGTAGACCGTCCCCTCGATCTCGAAGCGCTGGAGGCCGCCCGCGCTGTAGCTGGCGCCGGTGATGTCCGTCGGGACCGCGAAGACCTCCTTCATCTTCGACTTCGGCACGATCCGCCCCTCGAAGAGCGCGGTGATCAGCCGTTCCAGGTCCGCGGTCGTCGAGATCATGTCTCCGGCCGCGAACCGGTCCGCCTGGTTCCACTCGGTGACGTCCAGGAACTCGGTGGTCCCGTCGGCCCGCTCCACCTTCTGGTAGCCGAGGTTGTGCGGGCCGAGAATGCGGGGGTCGGTGCCCGGGAAGTAGGTGTCCCGCATTCCGGCCGGCGCGAGCACGAGCCGGGTGGCCTCGGTGGCGTACGGCTGCCCGGTCACCTTCTCGATCAGCAGGCCGAGGAACGTGTAGTTGATGTTGAGGTAGTGCTGCTGCTTCCCCGGGCAGAACTCCGGCGCCTTCGCGCCCGCCGACTTGGCGACCCGCTGCGGGGTGAGCGTGTCGAAGCGGTGGGCGTACAGCTCCTCGAAGGTGGTGCCGAGGCTGTCACCGGCCGGGATACCGCTGGTGTGGTCCAGCAGTTGCCGTACGGTGATCGGGCGGAACTGCCTGCCGAGCAGACCGGGCAGGTAGTGCTGAACCGGCTTGTCCAGGTCGATCCAGCCCTCGGCCGCCAGACGCAGCACGGCCGCGGCCGTCACCACCTTCGTCGTCGACCCGGCCCGGAACCGCGCGTCCGGGTCCGCCGGCCGGCCGCTCTCCAGGTCGTGCACGCCCGAGCCGCCCCGCCAGCTGCCGCCGCACCCGCCGACCCGGACGAGCGCGGCGGTCGCGTCCGCGTCCGGGAGTCCGGCGAGCGCGGTGCGCAGCGCCTTGGCGTCCGGCGCGTCCGTGGTGCACTCGGCGGCGGCCGGGGCCGCGGCGAAGGCGGGGGCGGCGAGGGGTCCGGCGGCGAGGGCGAGAGCCAGGGAGAGGGTGAGGACGGACGTACGGGTGCGCATCTGAGGCTCCAGGGGGTGTGGGGTGGCTGTGATCATCCTGTGCCGCTGCGGCTGTTCCCGGATCGTCGGCGAGGAGGGCGCCCGACCCTGAACGCTCGCGGGTCAACTGCCCATATGTGTAGGGGAGTTGTCGGGGGGAGTCCCTAGGGGGACAGAAAAGTGTTATCGCGGAGTCCTTCACTCCGTCTCCACGCTGTGATCTCCGGCATAGCCATGACCCCGGGGCCGCCTGAGAGGGTGCGTGCAGAACCGAACCGAGGGACGGAACGACGTGGACACGCGGCAATGGCGCGACACCATCGCGGCCGCGCAGGCCGGTGACCGGCAGGCGCTGGACGACCTGGTCGCGGGCTGGCTGCCGCTGGTCTACAACATCGTCGGCCGCGCCCTGAACGGTCACGCCGATGTCGACGACGTCGTCCAGGAGACCATGCTGCGGGCCGTCGACAACCTCGGTTCGCTGCGTGACCCGGACAGCTTCCGGTCCTGGCTGGTCGCCATCGCCATGCGCCAGATACGGGACCGGGCCCGGCGCCGCACCGCCCCCGCCCCGCTGGCGGAGGCGGCCGCGGGGGACGCCGCCGACTTCGCCGAACTCACCGTCCTCAGGCTCCAGTTGGAGGGGCAGCGGCGTGAGGTCGCGGAGGCGGTGCGCTGGCTCGACGACGAGGACCGGCAGCTGCTGTCGCTGTGGTGGCTGGAGGTCGCGGGCGAACTGACCCGGCGCGAGCTGGCGGCCGCCGCCGGCATCAACCGGCAGCATGCCGCGGTGCGCGTCCAGCGGCTCAAGGAGCGCGTGGAGACCGCGCGCGGCATCGTGCGGGCCCTCGACGGCGCCTGCCCGGACCTGCGCGAACTGACCGGCCGCTGGAACGGGCGGCCCGACTCCGTCTGGCGCAAGCGGCTGGCCCGGCACATCCGGGGGTGCGGCTACTGCGGGGACACCCGCGAGGCCGTCGTACCGGCGGAACGCCTCCTCGTCGGCATCGCGCTCGTCCCGCTCCCCGTCGGCTTCACCCTCTCCCTGGCCTTCGGCGGCAAGACGGCGGTGGCCGCCACCGCCGCGGCCACGTCCGTCGGCTGGTCCGCCAAGGCGATGGCCGCGCTCACCCAGCCCGTCGTCGCCGTCACGGCGGGGGCGACGATCGTGGCGGGCGGCGCGTACGTCGTCACCCAGCCCTCGGACAGCCCGCCGCCCCGCGTGGTCGCCGGCCCCACGGCGGCCAGCACGGCCCGACCGCCGGTGACGGTCTCGCCGTCGGCCGTGGCGACCCCCTCGCCGTCCCCGAGCCCGTCGCCGAAGAAGGTCGATCTCTACGGCACGGTCGTCGACGCCGTCGACCAGGCCCCCGACCCCTCCGCCGAGCCCGCCGCCCTGCCGCACCGCCCCGAGTCCGGGATCACCAGCACCTGGGGCGCCAGGGCCGTCATGCAGCACCGCGGCGAGAAGGTGACGCTCAGCGGGCAGGGCTACGTCCTGGTCCGCTGGCAGATCGCCCCGCAGTCACGCTCCGGCGGGCTGACCATGCCGACCTGGACGGGTCTGAAGGGCGAGCTCTTCCATGTCGCCTCCGGCGGCGGCCGCCGTATGGACGACGTCTACACCGGCACCGACACGACGGGCATGGGCAGCCCCTCCATCGGCTGGACGGTGCTGCCCGACGGCGCCCAGCAGATGTGGCAGAACGAGTACTTCTACCTCGACGGCACCGTCACCCTCAACCAGAACGAACGCGGCGCCGACTACGGCCTCACCGTCTTCCCCTCCACCTGGCAGGCGGCCGAGGAGGACGTCCGGTACGGCCCCCCGCAGGGCGCGATCCGCTACGGGCTGGTCCGCGACAACGGCAAGGACACGGCGCCGGTACCGCAGTACGTCACCCGGGAGAACCCCGCCGATCCGGCGACGGTGGCTCAGCGCTCCCGGGTGTAGCGGTCCTGGGCCTCCATCACCTCGTCGCCGTGCTCGAAGGCCCAGGCGCCGAAGGCGTCGATCGGGGCGAGCAAGGTCCGTCCCAGGTCCGTGAGTTCGTACGCGACGCGGCTTCCCCCGGACGCGCGGCGCTGGACGAGCCCGTTGAACTCCAGCCGCCGCAGCGTCTCGGTGAGCACCTTCTGGCTGATGCCGCCGATGCGGTCCCGGAGCTCCCCATGGCGCACCGGACCGTCCCGCAGCGCCCAGAGCACCACGGCGTTCCAGGTGTTGGAGAGAAGGTCGAAGGCGAGACGGGCGCGGCAGTCGGCGAGGTACGTCACGTACCGAATGGTGCCCGAACGGCTTCCTACAGTCCTGCCCATGCGTATAGGGATTCTCGGTACGGGCGGAATGGCGGACGCGCTGGGCACGCGGTGGCGGCGGGCCGGGCACGAGGTGGTGGCCGGGAGCCGGTCACAGGGAGGGGTGCGGGAGGCGGCCGGGTTCGGGACGGACGCGGTGCTGCTCGCGGTGCCCTACGAGGCGGTGGTGGACGTGGTCGCGGGGCTCGAAGAGGTGCTGCGCGGACGGGTGTTGATCGACTGCACCAACCCGGTGGGCCACCCCGGTTTCCGGCTGCTCACGGCGGGCGGTCCGTCGGCCGCCGAGCGGATCGCGGCCGCCGCACCGGCCTCGCGGGTGGTCAAGGCCTTCAACCTCTGCCACGAGGACGTCTGGCGCCTGACCCCGCCGGTCTTCGACGGCCGCCCGCTGGCCGTGCCGCTGTGCGGGGACGACGAGGGGGCCCTGGATGTCGTACGACGACTCGTGCGCGACCTCGGTTGTGAGCCGCTGAACGCCGGCGGGCTCGACCGGGCCGGGTTGGTGGAGGCGACGGCGGCGCTGCTCATCGGGCTGTGGGTGGGGGAGGGAGCGGACGCGCAGGCGATCGCGCCCCCGCTCCAGTGGACTTAGGGCTGCCGGTCCGGTGCATCCGGTGCGAGCGGCTCCCCGTGATGCCGGCATGCTCCGCCGGACGGGACCTACTCGTCGCGCAGGGCGCAGAGGGCGTCGACGCGGTTCGTGGTGATCGAGTCGACGCCCGCGGCGATGAGCCGGCGCATCGAGCGGACCGTGTCGGGGGTCCAGACGGAGACGAGGTAGCCGTCGCGGTGGACGCGCTCGGCGAGGGCCTTGTCGACCAGCCCGAAGCGGTAGTTGAGCCAGCGCGGGCGGACCGCGTCCAGCAGAGCGGGGCGCGGCGGGGCCAGCGAGGTCCAGGTCAGGGCGATCTCGGCGGCCGGGTCGGCGGCGCGCACGGCGAGCATGGCGGGGGCGCCCGCGCAGTAGTACACGCGGTCCTCGGCACCGCTCTCGCGTACGACGTCCACGACCCGGCGGACAGCCCGCACGTCCGGAGAGCCCGGCAGGTCGAGCATCAGCCGGGCCCCCTCGGCCACCGCCAGCGCCTCGGCCAGCGTCGGCACCCTGGCGTCCGTGAGCCCGCGGACCTCGTCCGCCGACAGGGACGTGAGCGGCCGGTCGTGCTCCCACAGCCGCTTCAGCGTGTGGTCGTGCAGCAGCACGGGGACGCCGTCCCGGGTGAGGCGTACGTCGATCTCGACGGCGTCCGCGCCCAGTTCGAGCGCGGAACGCACGGAGTCGAGCGTGTTCTCACGGACGCGGTAGGGGTCGCCGCGATGGGCCACTGCGGTCAGCTTCTGCATGGGCCCATTGTGGTGGGCAGGTCCCTTGGCGGTCAGCCCGGGCACTCAGGGCGCGAGCCACGCCTCGGTGTACGTGTCGATCTCGTCCTTGATACGGGTCTTGCCGGGCTCGTCGAGGAAGGACGCCTCGACCGCGTTCTTGGCGAGGTCGGCCAAGCCGCGCTCGTCGAGGTCGAGGAGGCGGGCGGCGACGGCGTACTCGTTGTTCAGGTCGGTGCCGAACATGGGCGGGTCGTCGGAGTTGATGGTGACGAGGACGCCGGCCTTCACGAACTCCTTGATGGGGTGCTCGTCGAGGTGGCGCACCGCGCGCGTGGCGATGTTGGAGGTCGGGCACACCTCCAGGGCGATCCGCTCCTGGGCGAGATGGGCGAGCAGCTTCTCGTCCTGGGCGGAGCTGGTGCCGTGGCCGATGCGCTCGGCGCGCAGGTGGGTCAGGGCGTCCCACACGGTCTCCGGCCCTGTCGTCTCCCCGGCGTGCGGCACCGAGTGCAGGCCGGCCGCGATCGCGCGGTCGAAGTACGGCTTGAACTGCGGCCGCGGTACGCCGATCTCGGGCCCGCCGAGTCCGAAGGAGACGAGGCCCTCGGGGCGCAGCCGGTCGTCGGTGGCGAGCCGCACGGTCTCCTCGGCGGAGGCCAGCCCCGCCTCGCCGGGGATGTCGAAGCACCAGCGCAGCACGGTCCCGAACTCAGCCTCCGCCGCCTTGCGGGCGTCCTCGATCGCGTCCATGAACGCGCGTTCGTCGATACCGCGGCGGGTCGAGGAGTACGGCGTGATGGTCAGCTCGGCGTAGCGCACCTGCTGCCGGGCCAGGTCGCGGGCCACCTCGTACGTCAGCAGCCGTACGTCCTCCGGCGTGCGGATCACGTCGACGACGGACAGGTACACGTCGATGAAGTGGGCGAAGTCCGTGAACGTGAAGTAGTCGGCCAGGGCCTCGGGGTCGGTGGGGACCTTGGAGTCGGGGTGGCGGGCGGCCAGTTCGGAGACGATCCGGGGGGAGGCGGAGCCGACGTGGTGGACGTGCAGTTCGGCCTTGGGCAGCGAGGCGATGAAGGCGTGCAGGTCGCGCGGGACGCTGGGCTCGATGAGGTGCTCGGTCAAGGTTCCTCCCCGGAACGGCGCCCTCGGCCGGCGTGCGGCGGGCGCGGGTGATCGGCTGATCGATGACTCGGGATCATCGTAGGCCGACCGGTTGCCGGGACGGGACCTGGTCGTAGCATGACGGGGCACACGACGGAGGGGGTCCCGAACATGTCCGACGAGCCGCGGCCGCCGGAGGACGAGACCCCGCGGCCGACTGCGCCGACGGCTCCGGGAACGGGGCTGGACAAGGGTGACGCGTCGGGGGAGCGGGGTCACTGGGCGTCGCCGGCGGGCGACGGGACGGCCGAGCCGGCCGCCACGGCGGAGGAGGTGCCGCTCGCGCCGTCGGGTGACACGACGTTCGGGTCGACCGGTGGTGCGGTCGGCGGGGTGGTCGGTGCGGGGCGCGGTGGGGTGTTCGGCGCGGAGCCGAGCGCCGAGAAGCCGACTCCGTCCTCCGGGCATGCGCCCGCCTCGTCGTCCGGCGATGTCTCCGCGTCCCCCTTCGCCCCGACCGGCGACGCGCCCGCGGGCTCCGGCGACGCCCCCGCCTGGCCGCCCCCATCCGTCCACGACCAGCGGACGGTCGCCCAGATGCCGGGCGCGGACGGCACGGCCGCCACGCCCTCCGCGCAAGCATGGGCCAACCCTTTCGCCCCGCCCGGGCAGACCACCAGCGCCGATCCGTTCGCCCCGCCGCCGAACCCCTTTGCACCCCCGACCGGCCCCACCCCCTATCCCCAGGGCGGCCACGTCCCGCCACCTCCCATCGCCCCCGACGGCCCGGGCCAGGTGCCCTACGGATATCCGGGCGCCGGCTACGGCTACCCGGGCCCCGCGCCGCAGGGCCACTACAACTGGCCCGGCATGCAGCCGCAGCCCAGCAACGGGATGGGCACCGCCGGTCTGGTCCTCGGCATCCTCGGAGCCATCGTCTTCTGCCTCTGGCCGCTCGCGATCATCCTGGGCATCCTCGGCGTGATCTTCGGCGCGATCGGCAGGGGCAAGGCGAGGAGAGGCGAGGCCGACAACCCGGGCCAGGCCCTGGCCGGGATCATCTGCGGGGCAGTGGGCATCGCACTGGGCATCGGCATGGTCGTACTGCTGATACTGACCTGAGCGGAAGCGCGCCCTTCAGGCGCGCGGGCTGTGCCGATGTACGGCTGCCGCCGCGGGGGCGCGACCAGCCCCCACCGGCCGGCGGACTCAGCGAAGCCGCAACCGATCCCGCGCCGCCATCAACGCGAACCCCAGCAGATTCGCCCCCCGCCACCGCTCCGGATCCAGCGCCCCCTCGTCCGTGGCCGTGAGCCCGATCCCCCACACCCGGTCCACCGGACTGGCCTCGACCAGCACCCGCTCTCCCGTTCCCAGCAGAAACGACCGCAGCCCGGCGTCCGCGTGGAACTTGTGCACGCTGCCCTCGACGACGATCCGGAAGCGCTCGCGCTCCCAGGTCGTCTCGTCGAAGCCCCGGACCAGCCGCCCCTCCTTCTTCGCCACCGAAGGATGTCCCGCGGCCAGCACCCGGCGCTCCGCCTCGGCGTCGCCGAACAGCCGCGCCTTGCCCGCCATCATCCAGTGCTCGGCGGTCGCATACGTCACTCCGTCCACCACGAACGGTGAGGGCCACCACTGGCTCAGACAGCTCGCCCCGATCCGGCCGTCCGGCAGCGGGCGATGTCCCCAGAAGTGGAGGTACCTGACCCTCGCCCCCGTCCGGACCGCCCTGACCAGGGTGTCCCGAGAATCGATCTTCGTCATGCATGCGAGTCTGGCAGGAACCACTGACACTCCGTCCTGGCTTTTCGATGCCAGCTCGACACCTGGTCGACAGATTCCGTCGCGTAACTAAAAGGCAACAACGGAATCCCTTGTCGGACGCCACTTGCTCTGTCAGGATCGGCACTCAAATCGAGCTGGAGCCACGCCCCGCCTGCGGGAAACGTGGGCCGGCGGCGGAGGAGAGCGACATGCACAACCCGGGCAACGCCACCCCGGACCGATTCCCCGCGCAGGAGCGCTTCGCGGACGGTGCGCAGTTCATCGCGGGCCGCCTCACGAAGGGCACCTCAGGACGGACACACGCGGTCGTCGACCCCGCGACCGGCGAGGAGGTCTACACGTACGAACTGGCGAGCACCGCCGACGTGGACGCGGCCGTCGCCGCCGCGCGCGAGGCCTTCCCGGCCTGGGCCGCCACGACGCCCGGCGAGCGCTCGGACGCGCTGCACCGCTTCGCCGCCGTACTCGCCGACCGCGCCGAGGAATTCGCCCGCGCCGAGTCCCTCCAGTGCGGCAAGCCGCTGAAGCTGACGCGCGAGTTCGACGTGCCGGGGACCATCGACAACACCGCCTTCTTCGCGGGCGCGGCCCGGCACCTCCAGGGGCAGTCCGCCGGGGAGTACTCCGGCGACCACACCTCGTACGTCCGTCGTGAGCCCATCGGTGTCGTCGGCTCCATCGCCCCCTGGAACTACCCGCTCCAGATGGCCGCCTGGAAGGTCCTCCCGGCCATCGCCGCGGGCAACACGATCGTGCTCAAGCCCGCCGAGCTCACCCCCCTGACCTCGCTGCTCTTCGCCCAGGCCGCCACCGACGCCGGGATCCCGGACGGGGTCGTCAACATCGTCACCGGCACCGGCAAGGAAGCCGGCGAGCATCTCGTCGGGCACCCCGACGTCGCCATGACCTCCTTCACCGGGTCCACCGCCGTCGGCAAGCGGGTCGCCGAGATCGCCACCGCCACCGTCAAGCGCATCCACCTGGAGCTCGGCGGCAAGGCGCCCTTCGTGGTCTTCGACGACGCCGACCTGGACGCCGCCGTCAACGGCGCGGTCGCGGGCTCGCTCATCAACACCGGCCAGGACTGCACGGCCGCCACGCGCGCGTATGTGCAACGGCCTCTCTATGACGCGTTCGTGGAGAAGACGGCCGAGCTCATGGCCCAGGTCCGGCTCGGCGACCCCTTCGCCGCCGGTACCGATCTCGGCCCCCTCATCTCGCACGTCCAGCGGGACCGGGTCGCCGCCTTCGTCGACCGTGCGCGTGGCTACGCGCGCGTGGTGACCGGCGGTGAGGCTCCTCAGGGAGATCTCAAGAACGGCGCGTACTATCTCCCCACCCTGGTCGCGGACGCCGCCCAGGACAGCGAGATCGTCCAGTCCGAGCTCTTCGGACCGGTCCTCGTGGTCCTGCCCTTCGACAGCGACGACGAGGGCATCGAGCTCGCCAACGACACCCCGTACGGGCTCGCCGCCTCCGCCTGGAGCCGCGACGTCTACCGGGCGAACCGCGCCACCCGCGAGATCAAGGCGGGCTGCGTCTGGATCAACGACCACATCCCGATCATCAGCGAGATGCCCCACGGCGGGTACAAGGCGTCCGGCTTCGGCAAGGACATGTCCTCGTACTCGTTCGAGGAGTACACCCAGATCAAGCACGTCATGTTCGACAATACGGCGGTCGCCAGGAAGGACTGGCACCGCACGATCTTCGGGGACCGATAGAGCAGCAGGCCGTCCGACCGCGGCCGAACCCTCCCGAAAGGGCACCACGCGCATGGAGCAGTACGAGCCCGACCGCCTGAGCCCGGCCCAAGTGGCCGCCATGCGGCGCAGCTTCCGCAACGGCCGGGCCGCCATGACCCGGCGGTCCCTGTTGCGCGCCTCCGCGGGCGGCGCGCTCGCGGTCGGCGGCCTCGGGGCCCTGACCGGCTGCGGTATCCCCGCGGCGGGCAACACCAAGGGCGGAGTCTCCGCGGAGGACCACTCGGCCAAGGAGAAGGTCGTCAACTTCTCCAACTGGACCGAGTACATCGACGTGGACGAGAGCGAGAAGCACCACCCCACGCTCGACCAGTTCAAGCAGCGGACCGGCATCACGGTCAAGTACACCGAGGACATCAACGACAACGTCGAGTTCTTCGGCAAGATCAAGCCGCAGCTCGCCGCCGGCCAGGACACCGGCCGCGACATCATCGTCCTCACCGACTGGCTCGCGGCCCGGCTGATCCGCCTCGGGTGGGTCCAGAAACTGGACCCGGCGAACCTGCCCCATGCGTACACCAACCTGTCGGCGCAGTTCCGCAACCCCGACTGGGACCCCGGCCGTGCCTACTCGTACGTGTGGCAGGGCATCTCGACCGTCATCGCGTACAACAAGAAGTCCCTCGACGGCGTCGAGGTGAAGTCCCTCTCCGACCTGCTCGACAACCCCAAGCTCAAGGGCAAGGTCGGTTTCCTGTCGGAGATGCGCGACAGCATCGGCATGACCCTGCTCGACATGGGCAAGGACCCGGCGAACTTCACCGCCGACGACTACGACGCGGCGATCGCCCGGATCCAGAAGGCCGTCGACAAGGGCCAGATCCGCCGCTTCACCGGCAACGACTACACCTCCGACCTGAGCAGCGGCGACTTCGCCGCCTGTATCGCCTGGGCCGGTGACGTCGTCCAGCTGAAGGCGGACAGCCCGGACATCGACTTCCTGATCCCGGACAGCGGGTACATCACGTCGACGGACAACATGCTCATCCCCAACAAGGCCCGTCACAAGACGAACGCCGAGCGGCTCATCGACTACTACTACGAGCCGAAGCCGGCCGCCGAGCTCGCCGAGTACATCAACTACGTGACGCCCGTCGACGGGGTGAAGGCCGAGCTGGAGAAGCTCGACCCGGATGCGGCGAACAACCCGCTGATCATCCCGGACAAGGCCATGGCCGCGAAGTCCCACGCCTTCCGCTCGCTGAGCTCGAAGGAAGAGACCGAGTTCGAAGAGAAGTTCGCGAAGCTGACTGGGGCGTGACCACCGTGACGAACAAGACAGACAACACCGGCGACGTCCGCCTCTCGGGCATCAGCAAGACGTACGACAACGGCTTCACCGCCGTGCAGCCGCTGGACCTGACCGTGCCGCAGGGGTCCTTCTTCGCCCTGCTCGGCGCCTCCGGCTGCGGCAAGACCACCACCCTGCGGATGATCGCGGGTCTGGAGGAGCCCACCACGGGCACCGTCTCGCTCGGCGAGCAGGACGTGACCCACCTGCCGCCGTACAAGCGGCCGGTGAACACGGTCTTCCAGTCCTACGCCCTCTTCCCGCACCTCGACATCTTCGAGAACGTCGCCTTCGGTCTGCGCCGGCGTGGCATCAAGTCGGTGAAGAAGCAGGTCGAGGACATGCTGGAGCTCGTGCAGCTCGGTGAGCAGGCGCGTAAGAAGCCGCACCAGCTCTCCGGCGGCCAGCAGCAGCGTGTCGCGGTCGCCCGGGCGCTGATCAACACCCCCAAGGTGCTCCTCCTCGACGAGCCCCTCGGCGCCCTCGACCTCAAGCTGCGCCGCCAGATGCAGTTGGAGCTCAAGCGCATCCAGACCGAGGTCGGCATCACCTTCATCCATGTCACGCACGACCAGGAGGAGGCCATGACCATGGCCGACCAGGTCGCCGTGATGAACGCGGGCCGCGTCGAGCAGCTCGGCTCGCCGTCCGACCTGTACGAGAACCCGCAGACCACCTTCGTCGCCAACTTCCTCGGCACGTCGAACCTGATCGAGGCCGAGGTCGACGCCAAGAGCGGCGACGACATCGTCCTGAAGGCCGGCGGCGGCAAGCTCGTCCTGCCCGAGTCGCGATGTTCGGCGCCCACGCGGACCGGCGGCAAGGTGCTGGTCGGCGTCCGCCCGGAGAAGATCTCCCTCACCCACGCCGACGACGCCGGCGAGATCCCCGAGGGCCGCAACCGCATCACCGGCAAGATCGCCAACGGCAGCTTCATCGGGGTCTCCACGCAGTACGTCATCGACAGCGCGGTCTGCCCCGAGTTCGAGGTCTACGTCCAGAACATCGAGCGGGACTCCCGCCTCGTGCCCGGCGCCGACGTCGTCCTGCACTGGAGCCCGGCGCACACCTTCGGACTCGACGCCGCCCAGGACATCGACGCCGGCATCGACGAAGCGGTGGCGGTCTGATGACGACCCTCACCGAGGCGCCGCCGCCGCTCTCCCCGACCGCGCCCGAGAAGAAGCCCCCGCGCAAGCGCGGCCGTCTCGTGCCGTACTGGCTGCTGCTGCCCGGCATCCTGTGGCTGCTGGTCTTCTTCGCGCTGCCGATGATCTACCAGGCCTCCACGTCCGTGCAGACGGGCTCGCTGGAGGAGGGCTACAAGGTCACCTGGCACTTCGCCACCTACTGGGACGCGCTGTCCGAGTACTGGCCGCAGTACCTGCGCTCGATCCTGTACGCGGGCTCGGCGACGATCCTGTGTCTGATCCTCGGCTACCCGCTGGCGTATCTGATCGCGTTCCGCGCGGGCCGCTGGCGGAACCTGATCATGATCCTGGTGATCGCGCCGTTCTTCACCAGCTTCCTGATCCGCACCCTCGCCTGGAAGACGATCCTCGCGGACAGCGGCCCGGTCGTCGGCGCCCTCAACACCCTGCACGTCCTGGACGTCACCAGCTGGCTCGGCTGGACCTCCGGCGACCGCGTGCTGGCCACGCCACTGGCGGTGGTGTGCGGTCTGACGTACAACTTCCTGCCGTTCATGATCCTGCCGCTCTACACCTCACTGGAGCGCATCGACACCCGCCTCCACGAGGCCGCCGGCGACCTGTACGCCAAGCCGATCACGACCTTCCGCAGGGTCACCTTCCCGCTGTCGATGCCGGGTGTCGTCTCCGGCACGCTGCTGACCTTCATCCCGGCCGCCGGTGACTACGTCAACGCGGACCTGCTCGGCTCGACGGACACCCGCATGGTCGGAAACGTCATCCAGTCCCAGTTCCTGCGGATTCTGGACTATCCGACGGCCGCGGCGCTCTCCTTCATCCTGATGGCCGCCATCCTCGTCATGGTCACGGTCTACATCCGCCGGTCCGGAACGGAGGATCTGGTTTAAATGGCCTTCGTCAACTGGCTCAAGCGCAAATTCGTCATCATCGCGGGACTGCTGACGCTCGGATATCTCCTGCTGCCGAACATCGTCGTGACGGTGTTCTCCTTCAACAATCCGAAGGGGCGCTTCAACTACGAATGGCAGCAGTTCTCCCTGGACGCCTGGAAGGACCCGTGCGGGGTCGCCGACATGTGCGGCTCGCTCTCGCTCAGCCTCCAGATCGCGTTCTGGGCCACGATCGGCGCCACCGTCCTCGGCACGATGATCGCCTTCGCGCTGGTCCGCTACCGGTTCCGCGCCCGCGGCGCCGTGAACTCGCTGATCTTCCTGCCGATGGCGATGCCCGAGGTCGTCATGGCGGCCTCGCTGCTCACCCTGTTCCTCAACATGGGCGCGCAGCTGGGCTTCTGGACGATCCTCATCGCCCACATCATGTTCTGCCTCAGCTTCGTCGTCACCGCCGTCAAGGCGCGCGTGATGTCGATGGACCCGAGGCTGGAGGAGGCCGCGCGTGACCTCTACGCCGGCCCGTTCCAGACCTTCGTCAGGGTCACCCTGCCGATCGCGGCACCGGGAATCGCGGCGGGCGCGCTGCTCGCCTTCGCGCTCTCCTTCGACGATTTCATCATCACCAATTTCAACGCGGGCTCGACCGTCACCTTCCCCATGTTCGTCTGGGGTTCGGCACAGCGCGGCACACCCGTTCAGATCAATGTGATCGGTACGGCCATGTTCCTGGTCGCCGTACTGCTCGTGCTGGCCTCTATGGTCATCAGTAATCGCCGCAACAAGCAAAAGGCATAAGCCTTTCAGAGAACCCTCTGTAGGGAGTTGAAATCATGGCCCCAAGCGCCATGAGTCGTGGCAGTGACTGGACGAAATCCCTTTCCGACGCCCAGCCGGTCCCGTACTGGCTGGACGACCCCGGCAAGCCCCACCCCGAACCCGCCCTCACCGGCGCCGAGACCTGCGATCTGCTGGTCGTCGGCGGTGGCTACAGCGGACTGTGGACCGCGCTCCTCGCCAAGGAGCGCGATCCGCAGCGGGACGTGGTCCTGCTGGAGGGCCGCGAGGTGGGCTGGGCCGCCTCGGGCCGCAACGGCGGCTTCTGCGCCGCCTCGCTCACGCACGGTCTGGGCAACGGGCTGACCCGCTGGCCGGACGAGATCCACAAGCTGGAGGAGCTGGGCGCCCGCAATCTCGACGAGATCGAGAAGGCGGTCGCCCGCTACTCCCTCGACTGCGACTTCGAGCGCACCGGCGAGATCGACGTCGCCACCGAGACGTACCAGGCGTGGGAACTGCGCGACTGGTACGAGGAGATGGAGCGCGCGGGCCTCGCCGAGGGCGTGGAGTTCCTGGATGCCGAGGCGGTACGGGAACAAGTCGACTCACCGACATTCCAGGCGGGCCTGTACGACCGCCGGGGCGTCGCCATGCTCAACCCGGCGAAGCTCGCCTGGGGCCTGAAGCGGGCGTGTCTGCAACTCGGCGTCCGCGTCCACGAGCACACCCCCGCCCTGACGCTGAAGCCCTACGGCGCCGGAATGGCCGTACGCACCCCCTACGGCTCGGTCCGGGCCCGCAAGGTCGCGCTCGGCACCAACATCTTCCCGAACCTGGTCAAGCGGGTCCGGTCGTACACCGTCCCGGTCTACGACTACGCGCTGATGACCGAGCCGCTGAGCAGCGAGCAACTCGCGGCGATCGGCTGGAAGAACCGCCAGGGCCTCGGGGACTCGGCGAACCAGTTCCACTACTTCCGGCTCAGCGCCGACAACCGCGTCCTCTGGGGCGGCTACGACGCGGTCCACCACTACGGCGGCCGGGTACGCGCCGAGTACGACGACCGCCCGGAGACGTACGCCAAGCTCGCCGAGCACTTCTTCACCTGCTTCCCGCAGCTCGAAGGGGTCCGCTTCACGCACGCGTGGGGCGGTGCGATCGACACCTGCTCCCGCTTCTCGGCGTTCTTCGGCACCGCGCACCACGGCAACGTGGCCTACGCGGCCGGCTACACGGGACTCGGCGTCGGCGCGACCCGCTTCGGCGCGGACGTCATGCTGGACCTCCTGGACGGCGAGACCACGGAACGCACCTCCCTGGAGATGGTCCGCAAGAAGCCCCTGCCCTTCCCGCCCGAACCGTTCGCCTGGACCGGCATCGCCCTGACCAAGTGGTCCCTGGCCCGGGCGGACTCGCGGGGCGGGCGGCGCAACCTGTGGCTGAAGACGATGGACAGACTGGGGCTGGGCTTCGACAGCTGAGGACGGCTGAGGACAGCTGAGGCGGCTGAGGCGGCTGAGGACGGCCGGCGGCGGTCGTTGCCCCCGGATGTGATCCGGTTCACTCCAACAGGGTCGTGAAACCCGCGTAATGCCTGCCCAGGACCTCCCTCTCCCTCGTGGACGCGAACCGCGTCCACGAAGGAACAGGGAGGTCTTCTCATGACTGGGGCGAAGACGGCGGTCGAGTGGCTGGCATCGGTGGCGCCGGATCCCGAGGCCTGCCGCTGGGAGTGGGAGCGCAATCCCCTCGGGGTCGCGCTGCTGCCCGCCGGCAAGGCCTGGGACGTGCTCATCCTGCCGGGTGAGCTCGGTTATCCCACGCTCGACGTCCTCACCCGCATCATCGACCAGCCCGGCCCGGTGCTGGTCGACTTCGGCGACGCCCGGATGGGCTTCCTCGTGCCACCCGGTACCGCCGCACGCTGGGTCGGCACGGGCATCCGCGCGGCCGGCGCCGGCACCTGGATCGTGGTGCCGTACCCGGGACGCTCCACCGGCGGCGTCCGCTGGCTGGTCCCGCCGGACGGTTCCGGCACCCTCACCGACCCGGCCCTCCTCGAACTGGCGATGCACGAGGCGGCGGCGGGTCTGGCCACGGAGGAGGACGGATAGCCGCTCGCGGGAGGTCTTGACAACCTAATTGGTCTGGACCAAATTGGGCGCGCTCCACCCTCCAATTCCCCCAGTCCCGGAGGCACTTGTGGACCGCTCCAGACCTCTCGTCGCCGCGCTCACGGCCACACTGCTGGCCGCGGGCGGCAGCACCGCGCTCTCGTCGGCCGCCCGTGCGGCCGACGCGGACCTCGCCCGCAACGGCGGCTTCGAGGCGGGCCTCGACGCCTGGACCTGTTCGGCCGGTACGACGGTGAGCAGCCCCGTGCGCAGTGGCGTCGCCGCGCTCCAGGCCACCCCGGTCGGCAGCGACAACGCCCGGTGCGCCCAGACGGTGACCGTCAAGCCCGACTCCCAGTACACCCTCTCCGGACACGTCCGAGGCTCCTACGTCTACCTCGGCGCGAGCGGCACCGGAACCACCGACGTCTCCGCCTGGACCCAGTCCGCCCCGAACTGGCAGCAGCTCACCACGACCTTCCGCACCGGCCCCGCCACCACCAAGGTCACGATCTACACCCACGGCTGGTACGGCACCGGCGCGTACCACGCCGACGACATCTCCCTGGTCGGCCCCGGCGTCGACGCGGGCCGGCCGCCCGCGGCGCCCACCGGTCTCGCCGTGGGGACGGTCACCCCGTCCAGCGTGGCCCTGTCCTGGTCGGCGGTCACCGGAGCGACGGGCTACGCCGTGTACCGCGACGGCGCCAAGGTCCAGACGGTGAGCGGGACTTCGGCCACGATCGCCGGGCTCTCGCCGACCACCGCTTACAGCTTCCAGGTCACCGCGCTCAACGACGCCGGCGAGTCCGCGAAGTCGGCCACCGTCACCGCGACCACCACCGCCGGATCCGGCGGCTCGACCGACCTCCCCGCCCATGCCCTGGTCGGCTATCTCCACGCCAGTTTCGCCAACGGCTCCGGCTACACGCGCCTGGCCGACGTCCCCGACAGCTGGGACGTCATCGACCTGGCCTTCGGTGAGCCGACCTCGGTCACCTCCGGGGACATCCGCTTCGAGCGTTGCCCGGTCACCGAGTGCCCGAACGTCGAGAGCGACGCCGAGTTCAAGGCGGCGATCAAGGCCAAGCAGGCGGCCGGCAAGAAGGTGCTGATCTCCATCGGCGGCCAGAACGGCCAGGTCCAGCTGACGACCACGGCGGCCCGGGACGCCTTCGTCACCTCGGTCTCGAAGATCATCGACGAGTACGGACTCGACGGCCTCGACATCGACTTCGAGGGCCACTCGCTCTCCCTGAACGCCGACGACACCGACTTCAAGAACCCGAAGACACCGGTCGTCGTCAACCTGATCTCGGCCGTGAAGACGCTCAAGGCGAAGTACGGCTCCCGGTTCGTGCTGACGATGGCCCCCGAGACCTTCTTCGTCCAACTCGGCTACCAGTACTACGGCACCGGCAAGTGGGGCGGCCAGGACCCGAGGGCGGGCGCGTATCTCCCGGTCATCCACGCCCTGCGCGACGACCTGACCCTGCTGCACGTCCAGGACTACAACTCGGGCCCGATCATGGGCCTCGACAACCAGTACCACTCCATGGGCGGCGCCGACTTCCACATCGCGATGACCGACATGCTGCTCACCGGCTTCCCGGTCGCCGGCGACGCGAACAACGTCTTCCCGCCCCTGCGCCCCGACCAGGTGGCGATCGGCATGCCGGCCTCCACGAACGCGGGCAACGGACACGTGCCGCCCGCCGAGGTCACCAAGACCCTCGACTGCCTGACGAAGAGGACGAACTGCGGCGCGTACGCCACCCACGGCACCTGGCCCGCCCTGCGCGGCCTGATGACGTGGTCGATCAACTGGGACCGGTACGGGAGCTGGGAGTTCCAGCGGACGTTCGACGGCTACTTCGGCTGACCGTCAGGGCGTAACCGGTGAGCAGGACCGTGGAGAGGCACCAGCTGGCCACGACGTCCAGTGGCCAGTGGTAGCCGCGGCGGATCAGGCCGTAGGAGACGCCGAGGACGAGGACGCCGTAGAGGATCACGGTCGTGCGGCGAAGCCACGTGGTGTGCAGCCAGGGGAGGAGGAGCAGGGCCGCGGCGCCGTAGGCGACGGCTGCCGTGGCCGTGTGGCCGGAGGGGTAGTAGCCGGTGGCCGGCGGTACGACCGGGGTGCCGGGGCGGTCGGTGAGTTCCTTGATCGGGACGATCAGGGCGGGGACCAGGGCCATCAGCAGCGCGGCGCCGGCGGGCGGCTGCCACCAGCGGTCTGTACCGGTGCGTCGGGCCCGCCAGGACACATAGGCGAGCACCAGGGCCAGGACCGGGACCGCGACCTGGACGTTGCCGAGGTCGGAGAGGAGTTCCGAGGCGCGGTCGGGGTGGACCAGGGCGCGGCTGACGCGTTCGTCCAGGCGCACCAGAGGGCCGTCCTCGACGACCTGCCAGGTGATCAGCGCGAAGAGGACGGCCGGGAGGCCGAGAAGAAGGAAGAGAAAGAAGGAGGTCGGCCGCCCCGGAACAGGGGGGGTGGTTCCGGGGCGGCCGTCCGGACCGGATCGTCGCGCGCCCCGGGGGGTTTGGGGCGGGCGACCGTCCGATCGGTGAGGAGATCCGGAGCCGGAGGCTCCGGTTGTGTGCGCGAGGGCACGACCAGGTCGAAGCTGGGGAGGCCCCGGCCTGATGTCGCCCACAGTCCCCTGTGGGCGGGGTGTATCTCTCATCTGGGTAGAACCTACGGCAGCCGATGGGGCTGCGACAGCCGGAATCGCGTCCTGACAGACACCCCGCACACGTTCTTCACACCCTCTGACGGCGGCCGCCCCAGACCCGGAATCCGCTGTGAATCCGGGGCTGGGGCGGGTGTGACGGGTGTGACCTGGGGCGGGGTGTGCCCCGTGATCTCCCTGGGGCGTCAGATGCGCGCGAAGGCCTGCTCGATGATGTCGAGGCCCTCGTTGAGGAGGTCCTCGCCGATGACCAGCGGCGGCAGGAAACGCAGCACATTGCCGTAGGTGCCACAGGTAAGGACCAGCAGGCCCTCCTGGTGGCAGGCCTTGGCGAGAGCGGCCGTCGCCTCGGCGTTGGGCTCCTTGGTGGCGCGGTCCTTGACGAGCTCGATGGCGATCATCGCGCCACGGCCCCGGACGTCACCGATGATGTCGAACTTCTCGGCCATCGCGGTGAGCCGGGCCTTCATCGTGGCCTCGATGTTCTTCGCCCTGGCGTTGAGGTCGAGCTCCTTCATCGTCTCGATCGAGCCCAGCGCACCGGCACACGCCACCGGGTTGCCGCCGTACGTGCCACCCAGGCCACCGGCGTGCGCGGCGTCCATGATCTCGGCGCGGCCGGTCACCGCGGCGAGCGGCAGACCGCCCGCGATGCCCTTGGCGGTGGTGATCAGGTCCGGGACGATCCCCTCGTCCTCGCACGCGAACCACTGGCCGGTACGGCAGAAGCCGGACTGGATCTCGTCGGCGACGAAGACGATGCCGTTGTCCTTCGCGAACTTGCTCAGCGCCGGCAGGAAGCCCTTGGCCGGCTCGATGAAGCCGCCCTCTCCGAGCACCGGCTCGATGATGATCGCGGCGACGTTGTCCGCGCCGACCTGCTTGCTGATCTGGTCGATGGCCTGCGCGGCGGCCTCCGGGCCGGCGTTCTCCGGGCCGGTCGGCCAGCGGTAGCCGTAGGCGACCGGGACGCGGTAGACCTCGGGCGCGAAGGGGCCGAAGCCGTGCTTGTACGGCATGTTCTTCGCGGTCAGCGCCATCGTGAGGTTCGTACGGCCGTGGTAGCCGTGGTCGAAGACGACGACGGCCTGGCGCTTGGTGTACGCACGGGCGATCTTGACGGCGTTCTCGACGGCCTCGGCACCGCTGTTGAACAGCGCGGACTTCTTGGCGTGGTCACCCGGCGTGAGCTCGGCGAGGGCCTCGGCGACCTCCACGTAGCCCTCGTACGGCGTGACCATGAAACAGGTGTGGGTGAAGTCGGCGAGCTGGGCGGAGGCCCGGCGTACGACGGCCTCGGCGGAGGCGCCGACGGACGTCACCGCGATGCCGGAACCGAAGTCGATCAGGCGGTTGCCGTCGACGTCCTCGATGATGCCGCCGCCCGCCCGCGCGGTGAACACGGGCAGCACCGAGCCCACGCCCTGCGCGACCGCGTTGACGCGGCGGGCCTGCAGCTCCTGCGACTTCGGGCCGGGGATGGCGGTGACGATCCGGCGCTCCTGCGGAAGTGCGCTCATGAGGGGCTCCTGGGGGTGTTGCGAACGAGGTCTTTGCGGACGCTTCTCTTCTTTTCTCGCAGGCTAGGACGGAGGACGGGGGGTGGGCATGCTCCATGTGGGCGTTGTCAGGGGGGCGGGTTTGTCCGTGGTGGACATAGCGAGGCGGAGCGGCTCGCCGCCGCCGGGGACGCGGACGGTCCGGACGTCGGCCGCGTAAGCGGTGAACTCCCCTTGCGGGGGCGTTAGATTGACGGCTGATGGTGGACGGAACGGCTGGTCAGGGAACGAGGGCGATGGACAGGGACGGGACGCAGGACGCGCGGGGTACGCATGCGAATCCCGTGCCGCGTCCGGCGGGGCCGCCGGACGTGCCGAACGTGCCACCGCGGCCGGCGCACACGCCGGGCGCGTCCGTGGCCGACTGGCTCAACGAGGCCCGGCCCGAGACGAAGCCCGGGATCTGGCGCTTCGGATACCGGATGCCGAAGGCGGCATCGAGGACGGAGCGGCTCAATCCGCTGACCGTCGCCGGCATGCTCATCCCGTTCGCCGTGGCGCTCGTGCTGTGGTCCCTGTGGCGGCGCGGCGCGCTCCCGTACCAGTACACGCTGCTGCGGCTCTTCACCCCGGACGACTGGTGGTGGGGCGGCACGATGGCGTCGCCGAAGCGGCTGGAGGGGCAGTCGCTGGAGTACCCGGGCGTCGAGGCCCTGGAGGTCTACAGCGGTCTCTTCTTCGCCGTGCTCGTCTACACGGTGGGCCGGCTCGGCAGCTGGCCGGCCGTGGTCCGCCACCTCGTGACCGGCAAGCCCCAGCCCGCCCGCGCCCTGCTGGCCGCCGTGGGCGCTCTGATCACCCTCAGCTTCGTCTTCCCGGACGCCTTCCCCCTCGTCGGCTGGGACGCCCTGCCCGTCGTGAACCCGCTGTTCTCCCTCATCGCCCTCATCAGCGGCGGATACGGCGTCTACACCTCGCCCTGGGCCACGGACACGCTCTACGCCCTCGTCACCGCCCTCGTCCTGTGGCCCTTCGCCCGGATCGGCGGCTGGTGGCCCCTGGCCCGCGCCTGGCTCGCCGCCCGGCGCCGCGCCGGGCAGGGCCGGCACCCGGTGCCCGTCGCCGAGCAGCCCCGTTCCCGCTGGCCCGAGCTGCGGGAGGCCGGGCAGCATCAGGCCGCCGACCTGCTCACCGCCGAGGTACTGGCCGGGCGGATGAACGACGTGGACTGCGCCCGGATCGAGCGCGCCTGGCAGCGCGCCCGGA
This sequence comes from Streptomyces sp. NPDC001536, assembly GCF_042894505.1. NCBI lineage: Bacteria > Bacillati > Actinomycetota > Actinomycetes > Kitasatosporales > Streptomycetaceae > Streptomyces > Streptomyces sp. NPDC001536. Next base: position 73,581 of record NZ_JBIAVQ010000014.1, on the reverse strand, counting down.
GCCAGGGCCGGCTCACCGCCTTCACGGACACCGTGCTGCGCCAGGGCGCCGCCGCGCTCACCCACCCCTCCGGCGCCCGCGATCTCTCCGGCCGCGCCGCCCGGCACGACCTGCTCACCGGACAGGTCCGCATCGGGCGGTGGGCCACCGCCGAGCGCACCCCGCGGGCGTACGGCGGCGTGGGCGCGGCTCTCGGGCCGGAGACCCTGGCCACCTCCCTGCTGGTCGTCGGGCCCTCGGGCGCCGGCAAGACCCGGCAGGTGATCACCCCGGTGGTGGAGTCCCTCACCCTGCGGGCGCTCACCGGCGACTGTGCCGTCGTCGTGGTGTGCGGCGCGGGCACACCGGTCGGGGCGGACTCGTCGTACGACGTCGTCGTGCGCGTCGGCGACCCCCGCTCCGTGCACGACCTCGACCCGTACGCCGAGACCGACGACCCCGACGAGGCGGCCGGGCTGCTCGCCGAGGCGCTGGCCGGGGATCTCGACACCGTGGGCCCCGAGCGCGCGGCGCGGGCCCTCGCCCAGCTCCTCGGTCCCTACCGGACCGCGTACGGGCACTTCCCGTCCCTGCCCGTCCTGCGCGAACTGCTGGAAGGGGACCCCGCGGTCCTCGCCGAGCTGCGCGGGCGGCTGGCCGACGAGCGGTACGCGGTGATGCGCCGCGAGCTCGACGCCCGGGCACGGCAGAGCGGCGGCGCCGGCGACCCCGGTCCCGTCCTCGCCGACCGGCTGGCACTGCTGGACCGGCCCGCGTTCGCCGGCTTCTTCGGCGCGGGCGCGGCGGACGGCTCCGGCGGGGACGGGCCCCGCCCGTTCTCGCTGCGTGCCCTCGTCCACCACCCCTTGCGCGTCCGTGTCGACCTGCCCGAGCACGGTCACGCAGAGGCGTCCCGGCTGATCGCCCGGCTGGTGCTGGCCCAGTTCACCTCCGTCGTACGGGAAGGGGCCCGCGAGCACTTCGCCGGACTGGTCGTCGACGACGCCACCGGCACCGTGACCCCCGAGTCCGTACGGCGGATCCAGCGGCTGCGCTCGCAGAACGCGGGTGTCGTGCTCGCGCTGCGCACGGTCTCCGACGTTCCGCAGGTGCTCCACGGGCCGCTGTTCGGGGCGGTCGGCTGCCGGATGGCGCTGTCCGGGGTGACGACCTGGGACGGCAGCCGGTTCGCCGAAGCCTGGGGCACCGAGTGGGTGGAGACCAAGGACGTCGCCCAGCACACGGTCTTCGCCGACCAGCCGATGACCCGGGCGATGCATGCCCTGCGCAAGCTGGTGACCGGCAAGGCGGTGACGACCGAGGCCGTCACCGTCCGGCAGATCGAGCGGGAGCGGTGGTCCGCGTCCGAGCTGGCGCATTCCGTGCCGCCGGGGCACGCGGTGTTGTCGCTGACCGGGGCGACGGGGGAGCACGCGCCGCCGTTGCTGGTGGATCTACGGGGCTAGGCCGCGACGTCCGGGGTCGGGGCTCGCGGTGACCGGGTGACCGTACAGTGAGGCAGAATCGGCACAGGCCGTTCATACAGGACGGCCAAATGATCACAGGGCACGCCCGAACCCCGTAGACCTGAAGGCCTCATGCCACCCACGCTCGCCTCGCTCGTCCACCACTCCGCGCTCAAGCTGACCGTGCGGGCGGGCGCGGACCGGCTCGACGTCCCCGTGCGCTGGGCGCATGTCAGCGAGCTCGCCGATCCCGTGCCGTACATGGAGGGCGGGGAGCTGCTGCTGATCACCGCGCTCAAGCTGGACGCGGAGGATCCGGAGGCGATGCGGCGGTATGTGAAGCGGCTGGTCGGGGCGGGGGTCGTGGGGCTCGGGTTCGCGGTCGGGGTCAACTACGAGGACATTCCCGAGGCGCTCGTCGACGCGGCCGAGGCAGGGGGGCTCCCGCTGCTCGAAGTGCCTCGCCGCACCCCCTTCCTCGCCATCAGCAAGGCCGTCTCCGCGGCCATCGCCGCCGATCAGTACCGGGCGGTGACGGCCGGGTTCGCCGCGCAGCGGGAGCTGACCAAACAGGCGCTGACGGACGGTCCCGAGGGGCTGCTGTCCGCGCTCGCCTCGCAGGTGGACGGGTGGGCCGCGCTGTACGACGCGTCCGGTGCCGTCGTCGCCGCCGCGCCGGAGTGGGCGGGGCGGCGGGCCGCACGGCTCACGGCGGACGTGGAGCGGCTGCGGGAGCGGCCCGCGCCGGCCTCCTCCGTGGTCGGCGGCCCCGACCACGAGGACCGTGTCGAGCTGCACTCCCTGGGCACGGGGCGGCGGCCGCGGTCCGCGCTCGCGGTGGGGACGGCGGCGGCGCCGGGGACGGCGGAGCGGTACGCCGTCCACTCGGCGATCGCCCTGCTGACCCTGACCACCGAGCGGTCCCGGTCCCTGCGCGCCGCCGAGCAGCGGCTCGGGGCGGCGGTGCTGCGGATGCTGCTGGCGGGGGAGTCGGACCACGCGCGGGCGGTCGCCGGGGATCTGTACGGGTCGCTGCTGGACGCGCCCTTCCGGGTGGTCGTCGCCGAGTCGGTGCCCGCCGGGCGGACGGGTGAGCCTCTGGGAGCCCTCGCCGAGGCCGTGGAGTCCGCCGCCGCGCGGGCCGGGGAGGCCGTGCTGGTCGTTCCCGAGGGGGAGCGGCTGGTGGTCCTTGCCGCGGACGGGGGTGCGGCGGTCGGGGCGTGCGGGGAGTACGCCGCCGGCCTGGACGCCGGGCGGGCGGTGGGGGAGCAGGGCGGCGCGGAGGGCGACGGTGAGCTGGTCGTGGGGGTGTCGGCGCCGGCCGGTCCCGTTGCCGCGGCGGCCGCCTACAAGCAGGCCGAGCAGGCGTTGTCCGTCGCGCGGCGGCGGGGGCGGGTGTGTGTGGAGCACGAGCAGCTGGCGGCGGGGTCGGTGGTGCCGCTGCTGGCCGACGACGCGGTGCAGGCCTTCGCGGACGGTCTGCTGCGGGCGCTGCGCGAGCATGACGCGACCGGACGGGGGGATCTGGTGGCCTCGCTGCGGGCATGGCTGTCCCGGCACGGACAGTGGGACGCGGCCGCGGCCGACCTTGGCGTGCACCGGCACACGCTGCGGTACCGGATGCGGCGGGTGGAGGAGATCCTCGGGCGGTCGCTGGATGATCCGGATGTGCGGATGGAACTGTGGCTGGCGCTGAAGGCGACGTCGACGGAGCAGTGACCGGAGGGCTTTTCTCGCCCCCGCCGCCCCTACCCGTCCCATCCCTGGGGGCTGCGCCCCCAGACCCCCGCCGTCGGCCCCGAAAGGGCCTCGTCCTCAAACGCCGGACGGGCTGAGATTGCCTGGACCGGCGTGAAGCGGCGGGGGCGAAAAGCCCTCGGGGCGCATTCCCGCCTGCCACCACCCCGCCAATCCGGCGTACCCCCACCCCCCACCACTCCGCGCCGGACAAACGCCCCTCCGTGCCCCCGCCCCTACCGTGGACCCGAAAGCCAACGCACACCCCCAACGCGGAAGGGCCGGGACATGACTTCCACCCACGCCTTCTGGCTTGCCGGGCGCCAGGTCGCCGGCGAGGTCAGCTTCGATGTCAGCTCGCCGTGGGACGGGCGGATCGTCGGCAAGGTCAGCGTGCCGAGCGACGCCCAGATCGAGGAGGCCGTCGCCGCCGCGTACGCCGTCCGGGACGAGTTCGCCGCCACGCCCGCCCACACCCGCGCCGCCGCTCTCGATCACGTGAGCCGTCGCCTCGCCGAGCGCAACGAGGAGATCGCCCAGCTGATCTCCGCCGAGAACGGCAAGCCGATCAAGTGGGCCCGGGGCGAGGTCGGCCGTGCCGTCTCGGTGTTCCGGTTCGCCGCGGAGGAGGCTCGCCGGTTCAACGGCGGTGAGGCCCAGCGCCTCGACACCGACCTCGGCGGTCAGGGCCGGCTCGCGCTGACCCGCCGCTTCCCCAAGGGCGTCGTCCTCGGTATCGCGCCCTTCAACTTCCCGCTCAACCTGTGCGCCCACAAGATCGCCCCCGCGATCGCGGCCGGGGCCCCCATCATCCTCAAGCCCGCGCCCGCCACCCCGCTCTCCGGGCTCATCATCGGCGAACTCCTCGCCGAGACCGAGCTGCCGGCCGGTTCCTGGAGCATCCTTCCCGTCCCGAACGACCGGATGCCCGCGCTGGTGCAGGACGAGCGGCTGCCCGTCATCTCCTTCACCGGTTCCGAGAAGGTCGGCTACGCGATCATGGACTCGGTGCCGCGCAAGCACTGCACCCTGGAGCTGGGCGGCAACGGCGCGGCGGTCGTGCTCGGCGACTACGCCTCCGACGCCGACCTCGACTGGGCCGCGACCCGTATCGCCACCTTCTCCAACTACCAGGGCGGCCAGTCCTGCATCTCCGTGCAGCGGGTCATCGCCGACGCCTCCGTGTACGACCGGCTGCTTCCCCGTGTCGTCGCCGCCGTCGAGGCCCAGGTCACCGGTGACCCGTCCGACGACAAGACCGACGTCGGCCCGCTGGTCAGCGAGGACGCCGCCAAGCGCGTCGAGACGTGGGTCGACGAGGCCGTCGCCGCCGGCGCCACCCTCCTCACCGGTGGCAAGCGCGACGGCGCCTCCTACGCGCCGACCGTCCTCACCGACGTACCGGCCGACACGACGATCTCCTGCGAGGAGGTCTTCGGACCCGTCCTGACCGTGCAGAAGGTGGACGGCGAGGCCGAGGCCTTCGCGGCCGCCAACGACTCCAAGTACGGCCTCCAGACGGGCGTGTTCACCCACGACCTCCAGGTCGCCTTCCGTGCCCACCGCGCGCTCGAGGTCGGCGGCGTCGTCATCGGCGACGTGCCCTCCTACCGCGCCGACCAGATGCCGTACGGCGGCGCCAAGCAGTCCGGTGTGGGCCGCGAGGGCGTGAAGTTCGCGATGGACGACTACACCTACGAGCGGGTGCTCGTCCTCACCGGGATCGCTCTCTGACCCGCGGTGAACGACCGACGGCCGGAGCCCGCTGTGCAGAGGCTCCGGCCGTCGGCACATCCGTGCGCGGATGGCTCTAGCTAATGGGAACCATTTTCAGCTAGAGTGCTCGCAGCGGCGGAGGCTCACCGTCCGAAGGGGCCCGGCACCGATGCCTTCCGGTGCCGGGCCCCTTCTTTGTGCCGACCCCCTCCGGACCCTCAGCCGGAGAAGCCGGCACGCGCGAGCCGCAACGGGCCGCGCAGCCTGAGGCGCACGTCGTGCACACCGGAGGCCGTGAGCGCGGTGCGGAGCGTGACATAGTCGTACGGCCCTGACGTGGGCGTCCTGGGCGACAGCGCCGCGAGCGCCGGGCCGCCGTCGAGCGAGATCTCCACCGTGCCCTCGCCCGCCACGGCCACCGTCACCTCCGTGACACCCGCCCCGAAGTCACAGGCACGGTAGACCAGTTCGGCCGCCCTGCCGTTCGCCGGCGTCACCGCGTCACCGGCCGTCTTCGTCCGGTCGACGATCGCGACACCGCTCTGCTCGTCGAAGTCGGCCCCGTCCAGGCCCCGTTCGACGACGGGCCGCGGCCCGCCCGGCTCGCCGTCCAGCACAACCGTCGTCCGCAGCCGCACATCCTCACTGGAGGCGGCCGCCATCAGGTCGTACGGCCCCGGCTCCAGGCGCCACCTGCCGTGCGCCACGTCCCAGAACTCGAAGGCGGACAGCGGGACGTCGAAGGACAGCTCCGCCTTCTCGCCGGGCGCGAGGGTGACCCTGCGGTGCGCCACCAGCTCGCGGCGCGGACGCGGGACCGAGGGGTCCACGGCGCGTGTGTAGAGCTGGGCGACCTCGTCGGCCGTCACGTCCCCGGTGTTCACGACGGTGAAGGAGACGCGCAACGCCCCTTCCTCCGCGCGGTACTTGAGGTCCCCGTAGGAGAAGGACGCGTACGACAGGCCGTGCCCGAAGGGGAACAGCGGGGTGCCCTCGTAGTACAGGTACGTCTGGCGGCCGCCGATCACGTCGTAGTCCAGGAGGTCGGGCAGGTCCGCGTCGTCGGTGTACCAGGTCTGCGGGAGGCGGCCCGCGGGGGAGACGTCGCCGGCCAGGACCCGGGCCAGCGCGGTGCCGGCGGCCTGGCCGCCGTGGGACATCCACAGCGCGGCCCGCAGCGGACCCGGCTCGATCGCGTACGGGTAGGCGGAGACCAGCGCCAGCACCGTGTTCGGGTTCGCGGCACGGGCGGCGCGCAGCAGGCGGTCCTGGTGGGCGGGGAGGGCGAGGGTCCTGCGGTCCTCGGTCTCGCGGCCGTCGATGTGCGGGTCGTTGCCCGCCACCACGAGGACCACGTCGGCCTCGGCGGCGGCCCTGGCGACCGCGTCCCTTCCGTGCTCGGCGACGATCAGCGTGAAGATTTCGGGCTGATCGTCGAGTTCCGCGTTCTCATCGGCAACCTTTACTCCGTCGGCGCCGACGAAGACGTGGCGACCCGTGCCGACATGTCTGAGGAGGTGTCCGTTCTCATGGGGTTCCAGCCGGAACGTCTCCTGGACGACCCAGCCTCCGGGCTGGTCGGCGGAGGCGCGCACATAGCCGTCCTCGGCGACCGAGAGATAGCGGCCGTCGGGAGCGCGCAGGGTCAGGACGCCCCCGCCCCAGTCGACCAGGGCGAGTTCGGTGCCGACCGCGTGGGTGGTGAGCGGCGGCAGGTCCGTGCGGCCCGCGAGCAGCGCCGGGTCGAGGGCGCCCTCGGCGCCGCGCACCGTGTCGTCGGCGTCCGCCTCGGGCACGCGCAGGAAGGTTCCGTCCGACGCCTTCAGCCGGACCCGGTCCACGCCCTCCGTGAACTCGATCCGCTCGGCGCCGAAACGCTCGTACAGGCCCTCCAGCGGGGTGGAGCGATGGATCAGCGTGCCGCTGTACCAGTCGAGCTTGCACTCGTCGGCGAGCAGGCCGACCACGGCGAGCCGGGTGTCCGGGGCGAGCGGCAGCACCCCGTCGTTGCGCAGCAGGACGACCGACTGCTCGGCCGCCTCCTGCGCGAGGGCGCGGTGGGCCGGGGTGTCGAAGTCCGTGGTCAGGGCGTGCGGGTCGTACTGCGGGTCGAACTCGCCGAGGCGGAAGCGGACCGAGAGCTGGCGGCGGACCGCCGCGTCGATGTCGGCCTCGGTCAACAGGCCTTGTTCGTAGGCCTTTGTGACCCGGCCGGTGATCTGCGTGCTGTCCGTGCCGTGGTCGGTGAAGCTGTCGACGCCGGCCAGGAGCGAGGCCGCGGTGGCCTCCTCATGGGTGTCGAAGTAGTGCTCGTGGTCGACCAGGTTGGAGGGTGCGCCCGCGTCCGAGCAGACCAGCAGGTCCTCGTCCGTCCAGGTGCGCAGATGCTCGCGCAGATATGGACTCACGTGGTTCGGGCGGCCGTTGACCAGGTTGTACGCGGGCATCACTCCGGCGACCGCACCCGCCTCGACCGTCTCGCGGAAGGCGCGCAGATCGTACTCGTGCAGCACGCGCGGGCGGACCGAGCTGGACGAAGTGGCCCGGTCCGTCTCGTTGTTGTGGGCGAGCCAGTGCTTGAGGACGGGGGCGGTGCGCCAGTACGTCGGGTGGTCGCCGCGCAGCCCGCGGGTGTACGCGACGGCGATCGCCGAGGTGAGCTTCGGGTCCTCCGAGTAGCCCTCCTCGTTGCGGCCCCACAGGGGGTGGCGCAGCAGGTTCACCGTCGGGGACCAGACGTTGAGGCCGACGCGGTCGTCGCGGGCCCGCATCGCGCGGACCTCCTTGGAGACGGCCTCGCCGACCCGTCGTACGAGATCCGTGTTCCAGGTCGCGCCCAGGCCCACCGCCTGCGGGAACACCGTGGCCGGGCCCATCCAGGCCACGCCGTGCAGGGCCTCCTGACCGGTGCGGAACGCGTCGACGCCGAGCCGCTCTACGGCCGGGGCGAACTGGTGCAGGAAGCCGATCTTCTCGTCGAGGCCGAGCCGCGACAGCAGATCGTCGATGCGCTTCGCGAACGGCAGATGCGGATCGCGGAAAGGCGGCGTGGGCGGCGTCTGTGCGGTCACCTGGGGATCCCCTTGGAGTGGAGCGGTCGAGCGCTTTCGAAGCGCTTCGATGCTCATTCGACACCGGGGCGGGTGTCAAGGGAGCGGCGCCATCACTTCAAGCGGTGCATAAGAAAAGGTCGCCTCCCATGCCTCGGAGGAATATTGGGAGCGACCCTTGTGCACCCACAGGCCTTCACTTAACCTCACAGCAACATCGAAGCGCTTCGACTACGCAGCGACCGTAGAAGTCCAAGAAGCGCCTCAGCTCAGCCAGTTCCACTCAAGACACCACAGCCGACGGCTCCTCCGCCGGGTGTCCTGGTGCGCCATGAAGGGTTGACGCAATGACGCCGAACGCCGCTTCCCCCTCCCCTGGTCCTTCCGGACCCAGCCGGAGAAGCTTCCTCGCCTCCACCGCGGTCGCCACCGCAGCAGTGGCGGGAGGGATGCCGCTGCTCTCCGCCTGCGGCGGTTCGGACAGCGGCTCGCGTGACGGCACCACGTCGGGCAAGGACGCCGAGAAGATCCTGCCGGCGTACGTGGTCAGCAATGTGGTGACGCCGGACATCCCCGCCAAGAACGGCTCGGCGATCGGGTTCACCAGCAAGCTCGACCTTGCCACCCTGAAGACCTCGGTGACCAAGAAGCTCGGCAAGGGCGGCAAGGTCACCGTCATGTCGCCGTTCTGGGGCTCCCCGCCCAAGAGCGGCAACGCCTACTACAGGGCGATGAACGAGCTGATCGGTGTCGACGTCGCCTGGCAGAACCAGGACGGCAACACCTACGAGCAGAAGCTCGGCGCGGTGCTGGCCTCCAGCGACGTCCCGGACGTGGTGGTCGTCCCCGGCTGGAACATGAACGGCAAGATCCCCACCGCCATCATGAGCAAGTTCGCCGACCTCGGGCCCTACCTGTCCGGCGACGCGGTCAAGGAGTACCCGAACCTCGCGGCCATCCCCACGGACGCCTGGAAGCGCTCCATCTTCGGCGGCAAGCTGCGCGGCCTGCCCATGCCCGCGCCGTGGGCGCCCAGCATCGTGCCCCTCTACCGCCAGGACATCTTCGAGAAGGAAGGGTACGAGATACCCAAGTCCTGCGACGAGTTCATGGCCCTGGCCAAGGAGATCACCAACGCCAAGGCCAAGCGCTGGGCGTGTCTGGACATGAAGTGGACCGCCTGGCAGGCCTTCGGTGTCTTCTCGGGCAGCGAGAAGCCGCTCGGCTGGAACATGGTCGACGGCAAGCTGGTCTACCGCATCGAGACCGAGGAGTACCTCGAGGCCATCGAGTGGTCCCGCAAGCTGTTCGAGGCGGGCGTCGTCCACCCCGACTCCAAGATGGGCAAGAACGCCCCGGACCCCGGGCCCAAGTTCGCGGCGGGCGAGTTCCTGATCTACCCCAACAACATCTCCCAGTGGTGGGGCCGCACCGCCGAACAGGCCACCCAGAACCCGGAGTTCAAGATCTGGGGCATGGACGTCTGGGGCCATGACGGCGGCAACCCCACCATCTACGCCGAGCAGCCCGCCGGCATCTTCTCCTTCGTCAACAAGAAGGCCTCCGAGTCGGTCATCCGCGACGTGCTGGCCGTCGCGAACGTCACCGCGGCGCCGTACGGCACCAAGGAGTACATGATGACCAACTACGGCGTGGAGGGCACCCACTACACCGTCAAGGACGGCGTCCCCACCAAGACCGACCAGGGCAATCTCGAGGTGATGAACGCCTACGTCATGGTCGCGAGCCCCGCCGCGACCCTCGCCCACCCCGACTTCCCCGAGGTCGCCAAGGGGCAGGTCGAGTGGGAGCAGCGGATGGGCGCCTTCACCAAGAAGTCCACCTTCTGGGGCATGCAGATCACCGAGCCCAACCGCTACACCAACCTCGCCAACGACTTCGAGCAGCTGGAGGACGACATCGTCCGCGGCCGCAAGAAGATCAGCGACATGCAGCAGGCCGTCTCGGACTGGAAGAGCAAGGGCGGCGACAAGCTGCGCGACTGGTACAAGCAGATCCTCGACGAGAACGGCTCCGCGGCCAGCTGACCCGGTACCGAGGCAAGGAGAACGGCCGTGTCCCACAGCACGGTGCCTCGGAGCAGGGCCGAGGCCGACACCACGGACAAGACCCCGGAGGAATCCGGCGGCGCCACCGGATCCCGTAGGAAACAGGTCTCGCGGAAGCTGAGTCTGCGGCTCAGGCTCAGACGCGACCGTGTCCTGCTCCTGATGACGCTGCCGGCCGTCGCCCTGGTCCTGCTCTTCAACTACGTGCCGATCCTCGGCAACGTGGTCGCCTTCCAGGACTACGACCCCTACATCAGCGACAACGGCGTCGTGTCCATGCTGCACAGCCCCTGGGTGGGGCTGGAGAACTTCCAGCGGATCTTCGAGGACTCCTCCTTCTGGCAGGCGGTCCAGAACACCCTGGTGCTGTTCTTCCTCCAGCTCGTGCTGTTCTTCCCGATCCCGGTCCTGCTCGCGCTGCTCATCAACAGCGTGGTCAGGCCCCGGGTGCGGGCGATCGCGCAGGCCGTTCTGTATCTGCCGCACTTCTTCTCGTGGGTGCTGGTGATCGCGGTCTTCCAGCAGCTGCTCGGCGGTGCCGGACTGCTCTCGACGCTGCTGCGCGACCACGGGTACGACGGCCTCGACATCATGACCGACCCGAACACCTTCAAGTTCCTGGTCACCGCGCAGGCGGTCTGGAAGGACGCCGGCTGGGGGATCATCGTCTTCCTCGCCGCCCTGGCCGCGGTCAGCCCCGATCTGTACGAGGCCGCCGCGATGGACGGCGCCAACCGCTGGCGCCGGATGTGGCATGTCACCCTGCCGGCGCTCCGGCCGGTGATCGCGCTGCTGCTGGTGCTGCGTGTCGGCGACGCCCTGACCGTCGGCTTCGAGCAGATCCTGCTGCAACGAGACGCCGTGGGACCGGGCGCCTCGGAAGTGCTCGACACCTTCGTGTGGTGGAACGGCGTCCGCAACCAGGACTTCGGCTACGCGGCCGCCGCCGGACTCGTCAAGGGCGTCATCAGCATCGGTCTCGTCCTTGCCGCGAACAAGGTGGCCCATCTGATGGGCGAGCAGGGGGTGTACAAGAAATGACCGCCGTCATCGACAAACCTGTGCACAAGCCCGGCCGGTGGGCGGCGCCGCCCCGGCCGGTATGGGAGGAGCGGCCCTCGCAGGTGGGGCTGGCGGGCAAGGGCCTGGTGCTGGGGATCGCCTGCCTCGCGATTCTCTTCCCGCTGTGGATCGTCGTCGTCACCAGTGTCTCCTCGCGCAAGACCATCGACGAGGCCGGCGGTCTGGTGATGGTGCCGAAGGACATCACCTTCATCGCCTACCAGGAACTGCTCAGCGGCGGCCAGGTGACCCGGGCGGCGATCATCAGCGTCCTGGTCACCCTCGTCGGTACGGTGTTCTCCATGACCGTGTCCGTGCTGTGCGCGTACGGGCTGTCGCGGACGGAGTCGGTCGGGCACCGGTGGATCCTCATGACGCTGCTGGCGACGATGTTCTTCAGCGCCGGGCTCATCCCCACCTATCTCCTGGTGCAGACCCTCGGGCTGACCGACAGTTACCTCGCGCTGATCCTGCCGAGCGCGATCAGTGTCTTCAACATCCTGGTGCTGCGCGGGTTCTTCATGGGGATCTCGCCGGAGCTGACCGACAGCGCGCGGATCGACGGGGCCGGGGACTTCCGGATTCTGTGGCAGATCATCATGCCGTTGTCGCGGGCCGTCATCGCGGTGATCACGTTGTTCTACGCCGTCGGGTACTGGAGCGCCTGGTTCAACGCGTCCCTGTATCTCAACGACCAGGACATGATGCCGCTCCAGAACGTCATGATCCAGCTGGTGCAGAAGCAGGAGGCGCCGGTGGGGTTGGGGCAGGCGATCAAGACGGGGCAGCTGTCCGGGCTGGCCGTGCAGATGGCGGTCATGGTGATGGCGTTGCTGCCGGTGGCTGTGTTGTCGCCGTTCGTCCAGCGGCATTTCAAGAAGGGCATGTTGACGGGTGCGGTGAAGGGTTGACCGGCGCCCACTGAATGGGGTGCTTCGGATCGTCGGCGGCTGCGGATTGTTGGTGGCTGGTCGCGCAGTTCCCCGCGCCCCCAGGTAGGTCTGACTCCCCCATTTCTTCAGAGCGAGGCTTGTCATGCTTACGTCCAATCTGAGCCGGCGTGCCGTTCTTGCTGGAACCGCTGCCGCCACCGCGCTCACCGCTCTTCCCGTCGCTCAGGCCCGTGCCGCCGAGGCCGCCGCCTCCCCCTACCGTTGGCGGAACGTCTTCATCGGTGGCACCGGGTTCGTCACCGGAGTTCTCTTCCATCCCTCCGTCCGTGGGCTCGCCTATGCCCGTACCGACATCGGTGGGGCCTACCGATGGGACGACAGATCGGGTCGGTGGACCCCGCTCACCGATCACCTCGGCTGGGACGACTGGAACCTCCTCGGCGTGGAGGCCATCGCCGTGGACCCGGCCCACCCCAACAGGGTCTATCTCGCGCTCGGTACCTATGCGCAGTCCTGGGCGTCAAACGGAGCCGTGCTGCGGTCCGACGACCGTGGTGTCACCTGGGCCCGTACCGATCTCGCCGTGAAGCTCGGGGCCAACGAGGACGGGCGGGGGGCCGGTGAGCGGTTGCTCGTCGATCCGCGGGACAGTGACACCCTGTGGCTGGGGACCCGGCACGACGGGCTGCTCAAGTCCACCGACCGGGGGGCCACTTGGGCGGCCGCCACCGGATTCCCGGGCACCCCGAGCGCCTCCGGGCAAGGGGTCACCCTGCTCGTCGCCGCCGGGCGCACCCTCTACGCCGGCTGGGGCGACTCCGACGGGAGGGCCGCCAACCTGTTCCGTACCGCCGACGGGACGAAGTGGGAGGCCGTGGCCGGGCAGCCTTCCGGCGTGGCCGCCAGGGTGCCGATCCGGGCCGCGTACGACCGCTTCACCCGTGAGCTGTACGTGACGTACGCCAACGCTCCCGGGCCCAACGGGCAGTCCGACGGCAGCGTGCACAAGCTGTGCACCGCCAACGGCAAGTGGACCGAGGTCACCCCGGTGAAGCCGGGTGGGACGACCGGTGACGGTTCCACCGACACCTTCGGCTACGGCGGGGTCGCCGTGGACGCCCGACGGCCCGGCACCCTCGTCGTCTCCACCAACAACCGGTGGGCCGCCATCGACACCGTGTTCCGCTCCACCGACGGTGGCCGCCACTGGACGTCCCTCAAGGACTCGGCTGTTCTCGACGTGTCGGAGACCCCCTATCTCAAGTGGGGCGCGGACGCGCCCAAGTTCGGCTGGTGGATCCAGGCGCTCGCCCTCGACCCGTACGACTCCCGGCATGTCGTCTACGGCACCGGCGCCACCCTCTACGGCACCCGGGACCTGAAGCACTGGGCGCCGCAGATCCGGGGCATGGAGGAGACGTCCGTGCGGCAGCTGATCTCGCCCCCGGTCGGGGAGGCGCATCTGATCAGCGGGTCCGGGGACATCGGCGTGATGTACCACGAGCGGCTCACCGCCTCGCCCTCGCGCGGCATGGCCACGAACCCCGTGTTCGGGACGGCGACGGGACTCGCACAGGCCGCGCGGAAGCCGGCGTACGTCGTGCGCAGCGGGTGGGGCGACCACGGGAACGGCGCCTACTCGAACGACGGCGGACAGACCTGGGCGCCCTTCGAGGCCCAGCCCTCCGTCGCCAAGGACGCACCGGGGCCGATCGCCACCAACGCCGACGGCAGCGTGCTGCTGTGGGTCTTCGTGCACTGGGACGGCACGAAGTACCCGGCCTACCGCTCCGCGGACAACGGGGCCACCTGGACCGAGATCTCCTCCTTCCCGAAGGGCGCCACGCCGGTCGCCGACCCGGCCGACCCGACGCACTTCTACGCGTACGACACCGACACAGGAACGCTATACGCCAGCACTGACAGTGGCCTCACGTTCACAGGGCGTGCGACCGGGCTGCCCTCCGGGGACAGCCAGTTCGAGCTGGTCGCCGCGCCCGGGCGCCCCGGTGACCTGTGGCTGAGCGTGAAGTCGAACGGGCTCCACCGGTCCACCGACGGGGGCCTGAGCTTCGACAAGGTCGCCAGTTGCTGGGCCTCGTACACCCTCGGCTTCGGCAAGGCCGCCGACGGGGCCGACTACCCGGCGATCTACATGGTCGGCTCCACGGAGAGCATCACCGCAGTGCACCGGTCCGACGACGAGGCCGGTACCTGGGTGCGGATCAACGACGACCGGCATCAGTGGGGGTGGACCGGCGAGGTCATCACCGGAGACCCGCGTGTGTACGGGCGCGTCTACCTCGCCACCAACGGGCGCGGCATCCAGTACGGGGAGCCCGTCTGATGGCCATGGAGAAGAGGCCCGAACTCGGCGACGCGACGCGCGGTCGCATCCTCTTCGGCGGCGACTACAACCCCGAGCAGTGGCCCGAGGAGACCTGGCACGAGGACGTCCGGCTCATGAAGGACGCCGGCGTCAACTCCGTCACCCTCGGCGTCTTCTCCTGGTCCAAGCTCGAACCCCGGCCGGGAGAGCGGGACTTCGGCTGGCTCGACCGGCTGATGGACCTGATGCACGAACACGGCATCGGCGTCGTCCTCGCCACCCCGACCTCCTCGCCCCCGCCCTGGCTGGGACATCTGCACCCCGACACCCTGCCCGTCGACCAGGACGGCCGCACCGAGTGGTGGGGCGGCCGGCAGCACTTCTCGCACTCCAGCGCCGTCTACCGCCGGTACGCCGCCGCCATCACCGAGGACCTCGCCGCCCGCTACGGCGGCCACCCGGCCCTCACCATGTGGCACATCAACAACGAGTACTGCACCTACGACTGGGGCCCCGAGGCCGCCGCCCGCTTCCGCCGCTGGCTCCAGAACCGATACGGCACGCTCGCGGAACTCAACGACGCCTGGGGCACCGCCTTCTGGAGCCAGGGCTACGGCGACTGGACCGAGGTGCACACGCCCCGGCACGCCCACTACCTCAAGAACCCCGCCCAGGTGCTGGACTTCAAGCGGTTCACCTCCGACATGCTCCTGGAGTGTTACGTCGCCGAGCGGGACATCGTGCGCCGCCACACCCCGCACGTCCCGGTCACCTCCAACTTCATGCCGCTGTGGAGCGGGCAGGACGCCTGGCGGTGGGCCGAGGAGGAGGACGTCGTCTCCGTCGACCTCTACCCCGATCCGCGCGACCCCCTCGGTGCCCAGACCAGCGCTCTGGTGCAGGACATGACCCGTTCGCAGGCCCGCGGACCCTGGATGCTGATGGAACAGGCCGCCGGACCGGTCAACTGGCGGGGCGTCAACCACCCCAAGCCGCGCGGCCTCAACCGCCTCTGGTCCCTCCAGGCCGTCGCCCGTGGCGCCGACGCCGTCTGCTACTTCCAGTGGCGGCAGTCGCGGCAGGGCGCCGAGAAGTTCCACTCCGGGATGGTCAGTCACGCGGGGGAGCGGGGGCGGACGTATCAGGAGGTCAAGCGGCTCGGCGCGGAACTCGCCCAGATCTCCGGCGAGGTGACGGGCACGCACACCGCCAACGACATCGCCGTCCTGCACGACTGGCACTCCTGGTGGGCCGGCGCCCACGAGGGCAGGCTCTCCACCGAGGTCGACTACACCCAGGTCCTCACCGCCTGGCACCGAGCCCTGTGGGAGGCCCACCTCGCCACCGACTTCGCCCACCCCGAGCACGATCTGAGCGCGTACAAGCTGGTCGTCGTCCCCCAGCTGTACTCCCTGAGCGACACGGCGATCGACAACCTCGTCGCGTACACCCGACAGGGCGGCACCCTCGTCTCCGGCTTCCTCACCGGCATCGCAGACGAGGACGACCGGGTGCGGCCCGGCGGCATGGACGGACGGCTGCGGGAGCTGTTCGGCATCCGCACCCTGCACGAGTGGTGGCCGCTGGACGCGGGGGAGGGCGTCGAGTGCGACGGGTTCCGCGGGACGCTGTGGTCGGAGGAGATCGAGAAGGACGAGGACGCGGTCGCCGAGGCCGTCTTCAAGGGCGGTGACCTCGACGGGCTGCCGGCGGTGCTCCGCAAGGGGCGGGCGCGGTATCTCGCGACACTTCCCGAGGCGGACCAACTGCGCGCTCTGCTGGCGCAGTTCGCGTCGGAGGCGGACGTGCGCCCGGTGCTCGACCGGCTCCCCGCGAGCGTCGAGGCCGTACGACGTGGTCACCTGCTCTTCGTCCTCAACCACTCCCGCGAATCCGTGACCGTCGAGCTCCCCGGCACTCACCACGACCTCCTCACGGGGGCGATCGTCACGGACGAGTTGACCTTGGACCGGTACGGCGTGGTGGTGTTGCGCACATGAACGTCAACGGGAACGTGAACGCGGACACCGGCATCGTGCACGGCACCTGGGAACCCCGCCCCGCGACCCGCTGGGAGGACGGCTTCCTGAGTGGCAACGGCCATCACGGCGCTCTTGTGTTCGGTGAGCCGGACGACGAGCGGGTCGTCGTCACCCATCACACCCTCGTCCGCCCCAACGGTGCCGAGCAGGCCCGCCCGCCCGAGCTCGCCGCCGAACTGCCCGCACTCCAGGACCGGTTGCTCGCCGGGGAGCCGGCCGCGGCGGAGGGGTTCACGGACGGACGGGACCTCCAGTGGGTGCAGCCCTTCCACCCCGCCTTCCAGATACGGCTGCGCACGGCGTCCGGCGGTGCTCGGGGACACCGACGTTCCGTCGCGTTCGCCACCGGGGTCGTCCACAGCGAGTCCGAGGGCCGGCACAGCCGCGTCTTCGTCTCCCGCGCCGACGACGTCATCGTCCAGCAGGTCATCGCGGCCGACCTCGACATCTCCCTGGACCACCGGCTCCCCGGCGCCCCGAAGGACCTCGGCGTCGGCCACGGCGCCGTCCTCACCCCCGACGGCGCCCTGCTCACCCTGCGGGCCCGCTACCCCGGCAGCGACCGCGCCTACACCGGCGTCACCCTGGTCCTCGTCACGGGCGGCACCACCACGCTCACACCCCCCGGCCTGCGGATCGCCGGAGCCGAGTCCGTACTGCTGCTGACCCGCGTACTGCGGCACACCGGCGAGCTCGACGTGCTGGAGCAGGCGCGCGGCCTCCGTGAACTCGCCGCGGACGAGCCGGACCCGTACACCCTCCTCCTCGACCGCCACACCGCCCTCCACCGCACCGCCTACGAACGCGTCACCCTCGACCTCGACGCCGACCCCGCCGAACGCGCCCTACCCGGCTCGGAGTTGCTCACCCGCACCGACAGCCCCGCCCTCCTGGAACGCCTCTTCGCCGCCGGCCGCTACCACCTGCTCTCCTCCAGCGGCCTCTTCCCGCCCCGCCTGACCGGTCTGTGGACCGGCGACTGGGACACCGCCTGGTCGGGGGCGTTCACCAACGACGCCAACGTCAACCTCCAGACCGCGTCCGCGGCGGCCGCCGCCCTGCCCGAAGTCACCGAGGCCCACGCCTCCCTGATCCACCGTCAGCTCGACGACTGGCGGGACAACGCCCGCGCTATCTTCGGCGCCCGGGGCATCGTCGCCCCGCCGCACAGCGACGGCGAGTCCGGGCTGACGTACCACTTCAGCCGCGAATACCCGCTGCACCTGTGGACGGCCGGCGCCGACTGGCTGCTCAAGCCGCTCGTCGACCACGACGAGACCCGAGGCGAGCGCGACCCGCGCACCGCCGCCGCGCTCGCCGAAGCCGCCCTGTTCTACGAGGACTTCCTCACCCGGACGGACGCTGACGGACGTCTTGTCGTCGTTCCGTCCTACTCACCCGAGAACCGCCCCGCCAACGCCAGTTGGGGTGCGATCAACGCGGCGATGGACCTCTCGGCCGCCCGGCACGCGCTGCTGACCGCCGGCGAACATCACCCGGAGCACGCCTCGACATGGCGCGCCCTCGCCGACCGGCTCCCGCCCCACCGGATCAACGACGACGGCGCCCTCGCCGAATGGGCCTGGCCCGGCCTCGACGACACCTACGACCACCGCCACCTCAGCCACCTCTACGGCGTCTGGCCGCTCGACGAGATCACCCCGTACGACACCCCCGACCTCGCCGCGGCCGCGCACCGCGCCCTCGAACTCCGCGGCGCCGAGAACGACTCCGCCCACGGCCACCTCCACCACGCCCTCGTCGCCGCCCGGCTGCGCGACGGCGAAAGGGTCGCGCACGCCCTCGGTCAGGTCCTCAAGGGCGACTTCTTCCACGACTCCCTGATGAGCGCGCACTACCCGAACCGCGACGTCTACAACGCGGACGCCGCCCACACCCTCCCGGCCGTGCTCATCGAGATGCTCGTCCAGTCCACGCCGGACCGGCTGGTCCTGCTGCCGGCCCTCCCGACGGCGTACCCGGCAGGTCGGCTCACGGGCGTCCGCACCCGGTTCGGCGCGGAGCTCGACCTCGTCTGGACCCCGCACGAAGCGACCGCGGTGCTACGCCCCACCCGTACCCACCGCGTCGAACTGAGGACTTCCACCGGCGGTCGGCCGCTCGACCTTGTCGCCGGAGAAGACCACGTCCTCCCGCTTGGGGCGTGGTGAACACCCCGCAATTCCCCCCACCCATGGAAAGGGACACCATGGCAAAGAGCACTCTCCGCAAAGTCACCATGGCCGTGCTGGCCCCGGCGATGGCCCTCGGTGCCACCGTCGGCCTCGCCTCCGCCCCCGCCTCCGCCGCCGTCTGGAACTCCTGCGACCAGTGGGGCAACACGACCCTGAACGGCTACACGCTCTACAACAACATCTGGGGCTCCGGCGCCGGCAGCCAGTGCGTGTGGGCCAACTCCGGTACCAACTGGGGTGTCTGGGCCAACCACCCCAACACCGGCGGCATCAAGTCCTACCCCAACTCCAAGAAGGTGATCAACAAGACGATCACCTCCCTCGGCTCGCTCTCCAGCAGCTACAACGTCACGGTCCCGTCGTCCGGCGCGTACAACACCTCGTACGACATCTGGGACACGGACTACGACTACGAGATCATGCTCTGGGTCAACTACAACGGAGCCGTCGGCCCGCTGGGCACCTCGCAGGGCAACGTCACCCTCGGCGGCCACACCTGGACCGTCTACAAGGGCACCAACGGTGTCAACGAGGTCTTCTCGTTCCTGCGCACCTCCGACTCCAGCTCCGGCACGGTGAACATCCTCCCGATCCTGAAGTGGATCAAGGACACCAAGGGCTGGTTCGGCAACGAGACCATCGGCGACGTGCAGTTCGGCTACGAGATCACCTCGTCGTCCGGCGGGCTCGACTTCCAGACCAACAACCTGACCGTCAGCAGCAGTTGAGCGCAAGGGGAGCCGCCGGACCGGCGGCTCCCCGGTTCCCGCGTCGGCCCGCGTGTGCGGCCGGTCCCTCCCCTATCGGGACCGGCCGCACCGGCGCGTCTACTCGGCCACGGGCAGGCGCGCCCCGTCCCGCAGGAACAGCGGGATGCGGTCCAGCGGGGCGTCGACCGTCACGGTCGTGCCGCCCTCGTACGTCTCACCGGTCCACGCGTCCGTCCAGGTCGCGCCCGCCGGGAGATAGGTCGTGCGGGCCGTCGCGCCCGCCGTCAGCACCGGGGCCACCAGGAGGTCGCCGCCGAAGAGATAGGCGTCGTCGACCGACCAGGTCGCGTGGTCCTCGGGGAACTCCAGGAACAGCGGCCGCATGGGCGGCAGGCCTTCCTCGTGGGCCTCGCGCATGACGTCGAGGACGTACGGCTTGAGGCGCTCGCGCAGTCGCAGGTACCGCTCCAGGATCGCGCCGGCCTCCTCGCCGTAGGACCACACCTCGTTCGGACCGCCGGTCATCTCCGGGCCCAGCGGCATGCCCGGGTCACGGAAGCCGTGCAGGCGCATCAGCGGGGACAGCGTGCCGAACTGGAACCAGCGGACCATGACCTCCTGGTACGCCGGGTCGGTCGGGTCGCCGCCGTGGAAGCCGCCGATGTCGGTGTTCCACCAGGGGATCCCGGAGAGCGCGGTGTTGAGGCCGGCCGCGATCTGGCGGCGCAGGGTCGGGAAGTCGGTGCCGATGTCACCGGACCACAGGGCGGCCCCGTAGCGCTGACTGCCCGCCCACGCCGAGCGGTTGAGGGTGATGACCTCCTCGCCCTCGGCCGTCAGGCCCTCGTGGAAGGTGCGGGAGTTCTCGGCGGGGTAGCTGTTGCCGACCTCCAGGCCCGGGCCCGCCCAGTAGCGCAGGTTCTCCGGGAAGCCCGGCTTCAGCTCCGGCTCGCAGGCGTCCAGCCAGAACGCCGTGATGCCGTACGGGACCAGGTAGTTGTCGCGGACGCGCGACCACATGAACTCGCGGGCCTCGGGGTTCGTGGCGTCGTAGAACGCGACCTGGACGGTGGAGGCGACCTCCTTGTCCGGCCAGTCGGCGTGCGCCATCGGACCGTACTGGGTGCCGATGAAATAGCCGCGCTGCTCCATGAGCTGGTGGTTCTCGCTCAGCGGGGACACCGACGGCCAGACGGAGACGACGAGTTTGATGCCGAGCTCCTCCAGCTCCCGCACCATGGCGCCCGGGTCGGGCCACTCGGAGAGGTCGAACTTCCAGTCGCCCAGATGCGTCCAGTGGAAGAAGTCGCAGACGATCGCGGAGATCGGCAGCCCGCGGCGCTTGTACTCCCTTGCCACGGAGAGGAGTTCGTCCTGGGTGCGGTAGCGCAGCTTGCACTGCCAGAAGCCCGCAGCCCACTCCGGCATCATCGGGGTGCGGCCGGTCGCCGCGGAGTAGCGGCGCTGGCCGTCGGCCGGGGCGCCAGCCGTGATCCAGTAGTCGATCTGGCGGGCCGAGTCGGCCACCCAGCGGGTGCCGTTGTGGGCGAGCTCGACCCGGCCGATCGCCGGGTTGTTCCACAGCAGGGTGTAGCCGCGGCTGGAGGTCAGCACCGGGATGCCGACCTCGGCATTGCGCTGGACCAGGTCGAGGACCAGGCCCTTCTGGTCGAGCCTGCCGTGCTGGTGCTGGCCGAGGCCGTACAGCTTCTCGTCGTCGTACGCGGCGAAGCGCTGCTCCAGACGGTGGTGGCCGTTGCCGACGGCGGTGTAGAGACGCGAGCCGGGCCACCAGAAGTGCGCGCGGGACTCGGCGAGGAGCTCGGCGGAGTCCTCGGTGCGAAGGAAGCGGATCAGGCCCTCGGCGTCGACCTCGACGGTGAGGGTGCCCACGGTCAACTGCCCCCGGCCGTCCTCGATCTTGACCGTGGACGAGGTGGCGGGCGGGCTCTCCAGCAACGCGCCCGGCAGCCCTTCGAGGATCGGGCCGCCGAGCCTCGCCCGGACCCGGACCGCGTCCGGGCCCCAGGGCTCGATACGGAGCGTCTCCTGGCGCCCGCTCCACTCCAGCCAGCCGTCCCGCTCACGGAACGTACCGACGGTGGGAGACGACTGCGCGAGGCTGACAACGCCCTGCTGGGGCTGGTTTACGGCAGGCTGAGTCACGAGGGGTGCTCCTGGAGGCGAGTGGAGACAAGGGGTGCCCCAGCGGGTCTGCTCGGGCTGCTCGGTGCAGAAGGAACAGAAGGAACGGAAGGAACGGAAGGAACGGAAGGAACAGGTTCGTCAGAGCGCCGACGGCGCGGGTCCCGTACTCGCCCGGACCGTCAACTCGGGTGCGATGAGCACGACTTCGTCCTTGCCGCGCCCGTCGAGCTTGGCCACCAGGCGCTCCACGGCGTGCCGGCCCATCTCCTGCGCGGGGATGGCGACCGACGTCAGCCGCACCGAGGCCTGGGTGGCGACCTGGTCGGGGCAGACCGCGACGACCGACACGTCCTCGGGCACGGCACGGCCCTGCTGGCGCAGCAGGGCGAGCAGCGGCTCGACGGCCGACTCGTTCTGCACGACGAAGCCCGTGGTGGACGGGCGCTCGTCGAGGATGCGGGCGAGCGTCACGGCCATCGCGTCGTACCCGCCCTCGCACGGCCGGTGCAGCAGTCGTACGCCCAACTCCTGGGCCCGCGACCGGAGTCCGTCGAGCGTGCGCTCGGCGAAGCCGGTGTGCCGTTCGTAGACCGCGGGAGCCTCGCCGATGACAGCGATGTCGCGATGGCCGAGCATCGCGAGATGCTCGACGCAGAGTGCTCCGGTGGCCCGGAAGTCGAGGTCGACGCAGGTGAGTCCGGAGATGTCGGCGGGGAGGCCGATGAGCACGGAGGGCTGGTCGGTGCCGCGCAGCAACGGCAGCCGCTCGTCGTCGAGTTCGACGTCCATCAGGATCATCGCGTCGGCGAGCCCGCTGCCGGTGACACGGCGTACGGCGTCGGGACCCTCCTCGCCGGTGAGCAACAGGACGTCGTAGCCGTGGAGCCGGGCCGTGGTGGCCACCGCGATGGCGATCTCCATCATCACCGGCACATACATGTCGGTGCGCAACGGGACCATCAGCGCGATGATGTTCGACCTGCTGCTGGCCAGGGCGCGGGCGCCCGCGTTCGGGTGGTAGCCCAACTCGCGGATGCTCTGCTCCACCCGCTGCCGGGTGGCCCCGGAGATGGACCGCTTGCCGCTGAGGACATAGCTCACCGTGCTCGCCGAGACTCCGGCGTGCTGGGCGACCTCGGCGAGGGTGACCATCCAGCTCTCCAAGCTTTGTGAAGCGCTTCGACAGTGCGCAGTGCGAATAAGGGCGGGTGAGGGTGGTTCGACAGTAGCTCCACCCGAGGTGGGTGTCCATAGGTTGTCGAAGCGCTTCGACATCGACTTGGCGCGGACTCCCCTCCGGGCCTCCCGACGGCTCTTCCGGGGTGTGGGGTTCCTCCCTACCATGGCCGATCGTGGGGGGCCACGGAACGGAATCGGGGGAGCCCGGCCGGTGGATCGGCCCGTACCGGGTCGTCGCGTTGCTCGGCGAGGGCGGGATGGGCGCCGTGTACCTGGGCCGGGACGCCCGGGGGCAGGTCGCGGCGGTGAAGGTGCTGCGGCCCGAGACGGCACGCGACGAGGTGATGGTGCGGCGCTTCCGGCGCGAGGCGGACGCGGCGTCGGCGGTACGCGGGACCGGGGTGGCGCCGGTGCTCGGGTACGACCTCGACGGGCCCGTACCGTGGATCGCCGCCGCGTATCTGGCCGGGCCGACATTGCACGAGGCGGTCGCCGAGCACGGCACGCTCGGCGAGGCCGGGGCGCGGGCGCTGCTGGGGGAGCTGGCGCGGGCGGTGGAGGTCATCCACGAGGCCGGGCTGGTGCACCGGGATCTGAAGCCGTCCAACATCGTCCTGACGCGGGCGGGCGCCCGGATCATCGACTTCGGCATCGCCCGACCCGAGTACGGCCTCACCCTGACCCAGCCGGGAGCGGCGCCGGCCACACCGGGATACGCGCCGCCGGAGCAGATCACGGGCCGCCGGGCGGGGCCTGCCGCGGACGTCTTCGCGCTGGGGGCGGTGCTGGTCTTCGCCTGCACGGGGCGGGGGCCCTTCGGGGCGGGGCATCCGGCCGCGGTCGGGTATCGGGTGGTCCACGAGGAGCCGGACCTGGAGGGGGTGCCGCAGGGGCTGGTGGGGGTGGCGCGGGCCTGTCTTTCGAAGGGGGCGGGTGGCCGGCCCACGCCGGGGGAGCTGGCGGGGTGGGCTGAGGGGGGCTCGGGCGGGCGGTCGCCGGGGGAGCGGGCAGGATGGGCCGAGGAGGGCTCGGGCGGGCGGTCGCCGGGGGAGCTCTCCCGCAGCTTCGGCGGCCCCCGGCCCGTCACCCCCGCCCCCGCATGGCTCACCGCCCCCGTCGCCGCCGACATCGACCACCGCCGCGCCGAGGCGGACCACCTGCTGCGGACCGCCGCCCCCGTCCCGTCCCCCACCCGGCGGCGCCTGCTCACCGCGACCGCCGCGCTGGCCGTGCCCGGCGTGGGGGCCGGGGTCTGGTGGCTGACCCGCGACCGGGCCGAGCCGGCCGGCGAACGTACCGAGAACGGCGTCCCCGTCGCCGAGCCGCTCGCCGCCCCGACCGCCGACACCGTGCCCGCCGCGCTCTGGCGGGCCACGGGGCTGCACCCGGACGGGCCGGGCCCGGTCACCGCGGGTCAGGTGGTCGCCGCGGGCACGCCGGGCGGCGTGGCCGCGTGGGTGCAGCACACCGGGCGGCGGGCGTGGAGCTGGAAGGGGACCAAGGCTCCCGACCGGCTCGGTGAGCTGCTCGTCGCCGGGCCGGTGATCCTCGTCGTGACCGGCGACGGCCGCCTGACCGGCCTCGACTCCCTTACGGGGAAGCCGCGTTGGCGGACCGGGGACATCGGTGCCGCCCAGCTGCTCGCGGTGGACGGCGTGGCGGCGTACGTCCTCGACCGTGAACGCCGGGTCCGTGCGGTGGGGTTGACGGACCGTCGGGACCGGTGGACCTCCGCTCGCGCGGTGACCGGCGTCGCCGCCGCGCGTGCCGCCGTGACCCGGCAGCGGCTGCTGGTGTGCACCGACGACGGCACCGCCCAGGCCTTCGACACCGCGAACGGCCGGGCGACCTGGCGTTGGACCATCGGCACGCCCGCGCTGATCGGCGGCGGTCGTGTCGGTGCCGTCGCCCCGACTGCCTGGGACGGTGCCTTCTGCGTGGGCGGCCGCCCGCTCGCCCTGCTCGACGCCCGCACCGGCAAGGCCCGCTGGACGCAGGCGCCGGACCGGGCGTACGGCTTCTACGGAGCGCCCACCGTCGCCGACGGCCGGGTGTACACGGCCGCCGATCCCACCGCCCTGCGGTGCCTGGACGCCCGCTCCGGGGTGCCGCGTTGGACGGTCTCCATGGACTACAGCGGCGTACCGCGCCGGGCCGATGTCGTGGTCGGCCACGCGCTGTACGGGCTGCTGGGCAACCCGACCGATTCCCCGGTCCAGCCGGGCGCCGACAGGGGCGTGTACACGGTCGACATCCGCACCGGCCGTCTCATGTGGACCTTCGCCGACCAGGCAGATCCCCCGGGCTGGCGGCTCGCCGGCGCCGCCGGACGGGTCTTCGTCGCCCGCCGCGACACCCTGCGCGCGATGCCCACACTGTGAAACGGGCCGCGACCCGCGCACGTCGTTACCCCTGCTTGAGGAATGCGCTTGCTGGGGAGCCGGCGCGCACCGCAGAGCGACGGGGAGCGATGGGGGATCGCATGGAAGAGCTGAGCCTCGACGACGCACGCCTGCTCGGGCCCTACGTCCTGCTGGCCCGGCTGACACCCGCGGGCGGCGAACCGCGCCTGCTGGCCCGCAGGCCGGGCGAGGAGGGGCTGGCCGAGATCACGCTCGTCCGGGACGGCGTGGGCAACGGGAAAACCCGAGCAGGGCTGACCGGCCGCGGCAGGGGCAACGGACGCGGGAACCGGAACGGCAAGAGCAACGGCACCGCCCCCACGGGCACCGCCCTCCACCCGGGCACCGCCACCGACCTCGACCACGACACCCCCACCCCGCGCGCCACCTCCACCCCCACCCGCCGCTCCGCCACCGCCCTCCGCACCGCCACCGGCCCCGGCTTCCCCGAGCTCCTGGAAGACGGCACCGCCGCCCAACCCCCTGGATCGCCTGGCGGTTCACCCCCTCGCTGACCCTCGCCGAGGCCGGTGCCCTCATGTACGGCGGCCTCCCCGCCGGCACCGTGCGCTCCCTCGCCGCGTGTCTCGCCGCGCCCCTGGCCCGGCTGCACGCGGCGGGGTACGCGCACGGTGCCCTCTCCCCGGACGCCGTCCTCGTCGCCCCCGACGGCCCCCGCCTGGTCCGGCCCCGCCTCACGGGCAGCCCGCAGGACGACATCGCCGCCCTCGGGGACGTCCTCACCCATGCCGCCGCGGGCCGCGCCCCGGACGACGCGCTGCTGCGCCGCTGCTCCCACGAGGACCCCGAAGAGCGGCCCACCGCCCAGGAGTTGGCGGACGAACTGGGCGACGAGCCCTTCCAGCCGCCCGCCCGGCTGCTCGCCGCGCTGGCCCGGCAGGCGGACCGCGCGCTGGCCCTGGAGTCCGCCGCCGACGCCCCGCCGCCCGCACCTCTCGCGAGGCCCTCCCGCCGCACCCTGCTCACCGCCGCCGGCGCCGGACTGCTGGTGGGCGGCGGCGCGGTCGCCGGATGGGTGGCGGGGCGCGGCGGCACCGGGGCGCTCACCGCACCGGCCGTCGCGGGCCGCCGTACGACGGCGAAACCGGCCACCGTGCCGCGCGGCACCCCGCCCGCCGCGCTGTGGCGCTACGAGGCCAAGAACCAGTTCCTCCACAACGTCAACACCGGCCTGTGGCACGACACCCACCCGGACGGCACCCACGTCGTCTATCTCGCCGAGTTCCCGGCGCTCACCGCGCTGGACATGTCCGACGGCCGCCCCGTCTGGCAGCGCGTCGGCATCGACTCCAACGAGCCGATGCTGCCCGGGGAGCCGGGCACGCTGATCCTCCAGTGCTACGGCGAGCTGGTCACGGTCGCCACCGACGACGGCAGGCAGAGGTGGGGCAAGCGGCCGTACGGCGTCGGCGAGCTCGTCCTGAGCGAACTGCTCGCCTGCGACAAACGGCGCGGGATCCTCTACTGCAAGGCCAACGGCCCCGACAACTTCACGAAGGGCGCCACCCCGCGCAGTTACCTCGTCTCCTTCGACCTCGTCGGCCGCAAGGAGCGCTGGCGGCTCCAGGTACCGGTGGCCAAGTCCGGCGCGTTCATCTTCCTGCCGGGCAAGGACGAACTGCACGTCCTGTACAAGGAGGACGGCGCCGTCGAACTCGCCGAGGTCGACATCGCCTCCGGCACCATGGGCCCGCCCGTCCGCCACACCTGGACGACCGAGGGCGCCACGATCTCGGCGGACACGCTCTCCGGGCAGGTCTACCAGGTCCACCAGGGCCGGGTGACGGCCGCGCCGCTGCGCTCGGACAAGCCGTCGTGGGAGATCAACCTCAACGACGACGACGGGGACGGCACCGGCACCGGCGTGTACGTCGACGTGCCCCACGTCCTGCGCGTCCCGGGCCTGGGCACCGTCGTGTACGTCACCGACGCGAACCGCACGGTGTACGCCGTCGACCCGGCCGACGGCCGCGAGATCTGGCGCCGCGACCTGCTGCCCGACCCGCCCTACGCCACCCGCAAGGCGCCGGGGCTCAGCCTCACCAAGTCCGCCCGCACCCTGCTGACGTGGGGCGGAGGCGCCGGAGTGGTGGCCCTCGACCCGCGCTCCGGGGCGTACAAGTGGTCCTTCCAGAGCAGCCAGGCGGCCTCCTCGCTCTACACCGCCTTCGTCGTGGACAACACCGCGCTGGTCGTCAACGACTCCACCGTCATCGCGCTCCCGGCGGGGTGAGGCCGATGCGCCCCTTCCCGCTCACCGACGACGACCCCCACACGATCGGCGGCCACCGGCTGCTGGCCCGGCTCGGCTCCGGCGGGATGGGCACCGTCTATCTCGCCCGCACCCCGACGGGCCGCACCGTCGCCCTCAAGGCCGTGCACCCCGCGCTCGCCGCCGACCCCGACTTCACGGCCCGCTTCCAGCACGAGACGGACACCGTACGGGCCCTCGGCGATCTGGAGCATGTGCCGTCCTTCGTCGGCGCGGGCACGGACGGCGGGCGCCCATGGCTGGCCACCGCGTACGTCCTGGGCCCCTCACTGGCGGAGGCCGTCACGGCCCACGGGCCGTGGCCGGAGGAGTCCGTACGGGCTCTGGGCGCCCAACTCGTCGCCGGGCTCGTCGCGTTGCACACCTCCGGAGTGGTCCACCGCGACCTCAAGCCGTCCAACATCCTGCTCACCCCGTCCGGCCCCCGACTCGTCGACTTCGGCATCGCCCGCACCGCGGACACCGACCACCGCACCGGCGGGGCACCCGGCACCCCCGCCTACATGGCCCCCGAGCAACTCGCCGCCGACGGCCGCGACGGCCCGCCCTGCGACGTGTACGCGCTCGCCTCCGTCCTGACGTACACCGCCTGCGGCCGCCCGCCCTTCGGGGACGGCGAACCGGGCGAGGTCCTCTACCGCATCACTCACGAGGAACCCGAACTCACCGTCGTACCGCAGGAGTTACGGCCGCTGCTCGCCGACTGCCTCCACCGGGACCCGGACACGCGCCCCACCCTCGCGTCCGTCGCCCAACGGATCGGCGGCACGGGCTGGTTCGGCGACCGGCTGCCCGCCCCGGTCCTCGCCGACCTCGCCGAACGCACCGCCCGCACCGGCGAGGCCCCGCCGGCCCGGGTGAGCGGCGCCCCGCCGACCGCGCCCGGGCCGACCCGGCGCGCGCTGCTGACCGGCGTCGCCGCGGTGGCCCTCGCGGGTGCGGGCGGCGCCGTATGGGCGGTCTCCCGCACGGACGGCGAGGACGAGGCCGCGCCCGTACACCGGCCGGCGCCCGCCACGTCCCCCACCCGCGACCCGGGCGATCCGCCGAGCGCCCGCTGGGAGTACACCGCGGACTTCAAACGGGCCGGCATCGGCACCGGCGCGGTCCTCATCGACGGCACGCTGATCATCCCCGCGTACGACGACCGGCAGGTGTTCGGCATCGACGCGCGCACCGGCACACCGCGCTGGATCGGCGAGATCGTCAACGCCGGCCACCTCACGGCCTGCGGCAGCGCGGCCGTGATGAAGACCGGCGGCCTGACCGGACGGCTGGCCGGGATCGAGGCGTCCGACGGCCGGGTCTGGTACTCCGCGCCCCTCGGCGTCAGCTTCGACCTGCTGCTGGAGCCCGTCTTCACCGCCGACCGGCACACCGTCTACGCCGTCGGACACGCCCCCGGCGCCCACTACGGCGACAGACCGGGCGGCCGCGACCGGTACCTCCTGGCCTACGACGTCACCGACCGCCGGCTGCGCTGGCGCCGACGCGTCCGGCGCAGCGCCGCCGAGGGGGCCGCCGGGGCGGTCGCCGACGGGGTGCTGGTCTTCCTGGAGAACGACGAGGTGACGGCGTACCGCGCCACCACCGGCGCGCCCCTGTGGAGCCGCGCCCTGTCCACCACCGCGCTCGACGTCCAGTACAACGGGCTGACCCAGCGCACCGTCGCCGCCGCCGACGGCACCGCGGTCGTCGCCGGCCGCGGTGTCCTCTGCCTCGACCTGCGCACCGGCCGCACCCTGTGGAGCCTCGACCCCGAGGACACCGGCACCGGCTCCAAGGGCCGCGTCCTGCACGGCGGTACGACCATCGACGGCACGACGATCTACCTGACGGCCCTGGGCAAGGACCTGGCCGTCGTCCAACGCGACGACCGCCACCAGGGCTGGACCTGGAAGAGCAACCGCACCCTCGTCGACAAACCGGCCCCGCCCCCGCTCCTCGCGGCCGGCTACGTCTTCCCCCAGACGGGCGGAGTCCTCCAGGAGGAGGCGACAGCGGTGGACCTCCGCACCCACAAGACAGCCTGGACCCTGAAAACGGTCGACGCCCAGGCGGCCCAGGTCAGACTCCTGACCGACGGCCGCTCGCTGTACGTCCTGCGCGGCACCCGACTGCGGGCCTACCCACTGACCGGCTAGCGACGGCAACCTTTGACGCCTCGGTGCCCACTGAAGGGACGTCATCGATCACCCCCTTCGTGAGGACCCGCCCCATGCAGCACCGCCGCCCCCGCTTCTCCAAGAAGGCGAAGACCCTCGTCTCCGCCACGGTCGCGCTCGCCGCGGCCGTCGGTGTGACCGTCGCGCAGGCGGACGAGTCGAGCAAGAAGTGCACGGACTTCGACACGATCACGCTCGGCAAGTACTACGTGAACAACAACGTCTGGAACCGGGAGAAGGCCACCGGCACGCAGTGCGTCTGGGACAACTCCCGGTCGGGGTCGACGATCTCGTGGGGGACGAACTACAGCCTGGCCAACAGCGGCACCGGCAAGGACTACGACGTGAAGTCCTACGCGTCCAGCGTCCTCGGCTGGCACTGGGGCTGGAAGGTCGACAAGTCCGCCACCGGTCTGCCGATCCGCGTCGGCGACCGCAAGCCGGTGAGGACCAGCTGGGAGTTCACGGTCAGCTCGAACCCCGGCGTCATGAACGTCGCCTACGACCTGTGGCTGCACAGCAAGAACACCGCTGACTGGCAGGACCAGCCCACCGACGAGATCATGATCTGGCTCAACCGGCAGGGCGGCGCCGGACCCCTCGGCAGCAAGTACGGATCCGTCAGCCTCGGCGGCGCCATGTGGGACATCTACCAGGGCGACATCGGCTGGAAGGTGTACTCCTTCGTCCGCCGCACGAACACCACCAAGGCCACGCTCAACCTGGACGACTTCACCCAGGCCCTCGTTCGGCGCAAGCTGCTCGGCAACGACAAGTACGTCTCCGGCATCGAGTCCGGCACCGAGGTCTTCAAGGGCACCGGCCGCCTTGACACCAAGGCGTATTCCGTCGACATCGGCTGAACGGCCGCTCCCAGGGGTGGTGGGCACGCTCGGTATCGGGTACATACGATCGGGTAGCACCGGTCGGTAACCATGATCCCGATTCGCGGTGAGGTGGCCCTCATGTCCGCACCACAACAGAAGCCCGTCGTCACCGAACGTGAGGCCCGTCAGGTGGCCGAAGCGGCCCGGGAACAGGACTGGCGCAAGCCCAGCTTCGCCAAGGAACTGTTCCTCGGCCGCTTCCGGCTCGACCTCATCCACCCCCACCCCATGCCGCCCGACGAGGACGCCCAGCGCGGCGAGGAGTTCCTCGCCAAGCTCCGCGACTTCTGCGAGAGCAAGGTGGACGGCGCCCTCATCGAGCGCGAGGCCCGCATCCCCGACGAGGTCATCGCCGGCCTCAAGGAGCTCGGCGCCCTCGGCATGAAGATCGACACCAAGTACGGCGGCCTCGGCCTCACCCAGGTGTACTACAACAAGGCCCTGGCCCTCGCGGGCTCCGCCAGCCCCGCGATCGGCGTACTCCTCTCCGCCCACCAGTCCATCGGCGTCCCCCAGCCGCTGAAGCTGTTCGGCACCCAGGAGCAGAAGGAGGCCTTCCTGCCCCGGTGCGCCCGCACCGACATCAGCGCCTTCCTCCTCACCGAACCGGACGTCGGCTCCGACCCGGCCAGGCTCGCCACGAGCGCGGTGCCCGACGGCGACGAGTACGTCCTCGACGGGGTGAAGCTCTGGACCACCAACGGCGTCGTCGCCGACCTCCTGGTCGTGATGGCCAGGGTCCCCAAGAGCGAGGGGCACAAGGGCGGCATCACCGCCTTCGTCGTCGAGACCAACTCGCCCGGCATCACCGTCGAGAACCGCAACGCCTTCATGGGCCTGCGCGGCATCGAGAACGGCGTCACCCGCTTCCACCAGGTCCGGGTCCCGGCGGCGAACCGCATCGGCCCGGAGGGCTCCGGCCTCAAGATCGCGCTGACCACCCTCAACACCGGCCGTCTCTCCCTGCCCGCCTCCTGTGTCGCCGCGGGCAAGTGGTGCCTGAAGATCGCCCGCGAGTGGTCGGCCGCCCGCGAGCAGTGGGGCAAGCCGATCGCCCAGCACGAGGCGGTCGGCTCGAAGATCAGCTTCATCGCGGCGACCACCTTCGCCCTGGAGGCGGTACTGGACCTCTCCAGCCAGATGGCCGACGAGGACCGCAACGACATCCGCATCGAAGGCGCGCTGGCCAAACTCTTCGCCTCCGAGATGGGCTGGCTCATCGCCGACGAACTGGTCCAGATCCGCGGCGGCCGCGGCTTCGAGACGGCGGCCTCCCTGGCGGCCCGCGGCGAACGCGCGGTCCCGGCCGAACAGGTCCTGCGCGACCTCCGTATCAACCGCATCTTCGAGGGCTCGACGGAGATCATGCACCTCCTGATCGCCCGCGAGGCGGTCGACGCCCACCTCTCCGTCGCCGGCGACCTGATCGACCCGGAGAAGTCCCTGTCGGACAAGGCGAAGGCAGGCGCCCAGGCCGGTGCCTTCTACGCCAAGTGGCTGCCGAAACTGGTCGCCGGACAGGGCCAACTCCCCTACTCGTACAACGAATTCAAACGCGAGGTCGACCTCTCGGTCCACCTCCGCTACGTCGAACGCACGGCCCGCAAACTCGCCCGCTCCACCTTCTACGCGATGTCCCGCTGGCAGGGCCGCATGGAGACCAAGCAGGGCTTCCTCGGCCGGATCGTCGACATCGGCGCGGAACTCTTCGCGATGAGCGCGGTCTGCGTACGCGCCGAGCTCCTGCGCACCACCGAGGCCCACGGCCGCGAGGCCTACCAGCTCGCCGACGCCTTCTGCCGCCAGTCCCGCATCCGGGTCGAGGAACTCTTCGGCCGCCTGTGGACCAACACCGACGACCTGGACCGCAAGGTCGTCAAGGGCGTCATGTCCGGCACCTACGAGTGGCTGGAGGAGGGCATCGTCGACCCCTCGGGCGAGGGCCCGTGGATCGCCGACGCCACACCCGGCCCCAGCGAACACGAGAACGTCCACCGCCCGATCCGCTGACCGGCCCATGACAGCGCGTCCCGCGGGGAGAACCCCTTAGGGCTCCTTCGGGGGACGCGCTGTCCTCACACACCGTCCTTACGGCAACAATGGGGGGATGAGCGACAGTCCAGCCCCTCTCGCCGACCCGCACCTCGTCTACGACCCCGTGGCGGGCGACGGCCCCAAGGACGTGGTGATCCTCGGCTCCACCGGGTCGATCGGGACCCAGGCCATCGACCTCGTCCTGCGCAACCCGGACCGCTTCCGGGTCACCGCGCTCTCCGCCAACGGCGGCCGGGTCGACCTCCTCGCCGAGCAGGCGCACCGGCTCGGGGTGCGGACCGTCGCGGTCGCCCGCGAGGACGTTGTGCCGCAGCTGCGCGAGGCACTGACGAGCCGGTACGGCACGGGCGAGCCGCTCCCCGAGATCCTCGCCGGACCGGACGCGGCCACCCAGGTCGCCGCCTCCGACAGTCACACCGTACTGAACGGCATCACCGGCTCCATCGGCCTCGCCCCGACCCTCGCCGCCCTGGAGGCGGGCCGCACCCTCGCGCTCGCCAACAAGGAGTCGCTCATCGTCGGCGGCCCGCTGGTCAAGGCCCTCGCCAAGCCCGGGCAGATCATCCCGGTCGACTCCGAGCACGCGGCGCTGTTCCAGTCGCTGGCGTCCGGCACGAGAGCGGACGTACGGAAGCTGGTGGTGACGGCGTCCGGCGGCCCGTTCCGCGGCCGTACGAAGGAAGAACTCTCGAACGTCACCGTCGAGGACGCCCTCGCCCACCCCACCTGGGCCATGGGCCCGGTCATCACGATCAACTCCGCGACCCTCGTCAACAAGGGCCTGGAAGTCATCGAGGCACACCTCCTCTACGACATTCCCTTCGACCGCATTGAGGTGGTCGTGCATCCCCAGTCGTATGTCCACTCGATGGTTGAGTTCACGGACGGATCGACGATCGCCCAGGCGACGCCCCCCGACATGCGGGGGCCCATCGCCATCGGCCTCGGCTGGCCGGAGCGCGTCCCCGACGCGGCCCCCGCGTTCGACTGGAGCAAGGCGTCGACGTGGGAGTTCTTCCCGCTCGACAACGACGCGTTTCCTTCGGTCAACCTTGCGAGGCACGTGGGGGAGCTCGCGGGCACGGCCCCGGCGGTGTTCAATGCCGCCAACGAGGAGTGCGTCGAGGCCTTCCGGGCCGGCGCGCTGCCGTTCAACGGGATCATGGAGACCGTGACGCGCGTCGTGGACGAACACGGCACGCCGGTCACGGGAACCTCACTCACCGTGTCGGACGTCCTCGAAGCGGAGACCTGGGCGCGCACCCGGGCCCGGGAACTGGCAGCACAGACGGCGGAGGCCCGTGCATGACGACCCTGATGTTCATCCTCGGCATAGCGGTCTTCGCGCTCGGCCTGCTGGTCTCGATCGCGTGGCACGAGCTGGGGCACCTGTCCACGGCCAAGCTCTTCGGCATCCGGGTGCCGCAGTACATGGTCGGCTTCGGCCCGACCCTCTGGTCGAGGAACAAGGGCGAGACCGAGTACGGCGTCAAGGCCATCCCGTTCGGCGGCTACATCCGCATGATCGGCATGTTCCCGCCAGGACCCGACGGCAAGCTGGAGGCCCGTTCCACCTCGCCCTGGCGCGGCATGATCGAGGACGCCCGCTCGGCCGCGTACGAGGAACTCCAGCCGGGTGACGAGAAGCGGATGTTCTACACCCGCAAGCCCTGGAAACGCGTCATCGTGATGTTCGCGGGCCCGTTCATGAACCTGATCCTCGCGATCGGCCTGTTCCTGACCGTCCTCATGGGCTTCGGCATCCAGCAGCAGACCACCAATGTGGCCTCGGTCTCCCCGTGCGTGATCTCCCAGAGCGAGAACCGCGACACCTGCAAGAAGACCGACGCGGCCTCCCCGGCCGCGGCCGCCGGCATGAAGAAGGGCGACAAGATCGTCTCCTTCGCCGGAGTGAGGACCGACGACTGGAACACCCTCTCCGACCTCATCCGCGACAGCGCGGGCAAGACGGTCCCGATCGTCGTCGACCGGGACGGCAAGCAGGTGTCCCTCCAGGCGACCATCGCCACCAACCTCGTCGCGAAGAAGGACTCCAACGGCGCCTACGTCGAGGGCGAGTACGTCAAGGCGGGCTTCCTCGGCTTCAGCGCGGCCACCGGAGTGGTCAAGCAGGACTTCGGCGACTCGGTGGTCTGGATGACGGACCGGGTGGGCGACGCCGTCGACTCCCTGGCCGCCCTGCCCTCCAAGATCCCGGCCCTGTGGGACGCCGCCTTCGGCGACGGCCAGCGCGAGCCGGACTCCCCGATGGGCGTGGTCGGCGCGGCAAGGGTGGGCGGCGAGATCGCGACCCTCGACATCCCGGCCTCCCAGCAACTGGCGATGTTCGTGATGCTGCTCGCCGGCTTCAACCTCTCCCTGTTCCTCTTCAACATGCTCCCGCTGCTGCCGCTCGACGGCGGCCACATCGCGGGCGCCCTGTGGGAGTCCCTGCGCCGGAACGTGGCGAAGGTACTGCGCCGACCGGACCCGGGGCCGTTCGACGTGGCGAAGCTGATGCCGGTGGCTTATGTGGTGGCGGGGATCTTTATTTGCTTTACCCTGCTCGTCTTGGTCGCCGATGTCGTTAATCCGGTCCGCTTGAGCTGAGAATCGCTCATTTTCTGTCATCGCGACAATCGTCACGCCCTTCGCTCATGCAGCTCGCACGGGTGAAGGGCGTGAATTCTTTGTGCGACGGGAGTGGGTGCCTCGTACGTTTTTGCTGTTCATGGGTGACCCCAGCGGTGCGCCAACACCCTGGGGTCTGGCCAGTCTCGAAGGGACTGACATGCAGCAAGGTACTGCGCTGTGCGCAGAAGACAAGGGCAGGGACTCCGAGACTCTCGCTGTCGCTGCTTATATGCGGGTCTCGACGGCGGAGCAGAAGCGAAGGTATGGAATCCCGGCTCAGGCTGACACTATTCGGGCGTTCGTAGAGCAGCGGCCGATGTGGCGTCTTGCGGGACGTTGGGAAGATCTAGGCGAATCCGGCGCAACGGATTCCCGGCCTGGGTTCGACGAACTACTCATGGAAATCGCCGCAGGACGGGTGGACTTGGTGCTCCTGCACAGCCTTGACCGTCTGGGGCGAACCGAAGCCGCCATCTGGCGCTGTATCTGGCAGATCGAAGATGCCGGGGCATGGGTCGAGTGCTGTGCCGAGGCTCTGGGTGAGCCGGGCGTTGAAAGGTGGCTCACCGTCGACCGGCTGGCACAGGCGGTGGAGGCGGACTACCGCCGTATCGTCGCCCGCACACAGTCGGGTCGGCAGCTCAAGGCGGTCGAGGGCGGCTGGCCGGGCGGTCCGGCTCCCTATGGTTATCGGATCAGTGGGAAGGGTGCCTTCGGGTCGATTCTCGAAGTCGACTCGGCTGAGGCCGTTGTGGTGAGACTCCTGGCTGACCTTGTGATCGAGGGAGGTCGCCCAGTCGCGGACATGGCCGAGGAACTGAACCGACGTGGGTTTCTCACCCGCAGTGGAAAGCGCTGGACGGCCTCGAACCTCAACCGGCGGCTCAGGAGCGCAGCGTTTCTCGGAGAGGCCGTCTTTCGCCGTTCCGATCAGCAGTGGGGCGGCCATTGCACGAGGCTCGACGGCGATGGGCGGCCTGTGTACGGCGAGAGTGTGGTGATCCCGCTGCCTGCGATCCTCCCGGCGGATCGGATCCATGCCTTTCAGCAGGCGCTGGCCGAGCTGGCTCGGCCACGCAAGATTCCCTTGGGGGAGTACCCGCTCACCGGGCGCATCCATGGGCCGTGCGGCCGGCCCTACGTCGGGTGCTTCCGCAGCAACGACGGGGTGCGGACGTACCGCTGCTCGGGATGGCAGGAAGCCGTCTCATGTGGCTGTGTGTTTCTGCGCGCTGATCACGTCGAGGAGCAGGCGGTGCGGCACGTCAATGCCGTGTTGGCCGCCCTGCCACGCCACACTCGGCCGATGCTGTCGACGTCCTCCGAGGTGCAGACGCGGCTGATTCGGCACCTTGAGCGGGTGAGGTCGCTGGAGAGGCTGGTCGCGCAGTGTGCGGAGGAACTGGACGGATTGCGGTGCCAAGCACCCCAGAGCCGTGTCGTCACGGCCGCGATGCGTCAGCTCGAATCGGAGAAGGAGGTCTTCGAGCGGATCCTGGCCCATGCCCAGGACTGGCCGACGGAGCTGGAGCGTCGCGCTCACAAGGAAGCCCGGCTTGTGGATGTTCTGGGCGCGGCCGCTCCGGACATCCGGGCTCTGTCGTCCTCCGACCAGCGTTGTCTGGTCGAGGAGCTCAAGGTACGGGTCCGCATCGTGGATTCCGGGTTTCGGTACCGCGAAGGGACGAAGTGCTCGACCACTCAGTGGCACGAGCACACGGGGACACTTGTGCCTCCCGACCCTGAGGACAGCCAGTGGGCCCGCATCGAGGAACTGCTCCGCTCCACGTACGGGGCGCACCACTTTCGGTCATCGCTGGACCTACGGTCTGCGTTGGAGGGGATGCTCCATCGTCTGCGCACGGGAATCCTGTGGCGTGATCTTCCTGAGCGCTTCGGTGCCCCGGGGAAGGTTCGCCCCCGACAGCGAGCCTGGCTGGTGGACGGCGTGTGGACGGAGATCGTGGAGCTCCTGAACAGGGAAGGTGAGGGCACTCCCGTGTTGAGCCATGAGACCGCTCCGGAGCTGAGCATCCAGAGCGATCCGGGCCTCATCAACCCGGTGAGAATCTCCTAGCCATACGGCGTTCACGGCGGCCCGGCACTCTGTGTGCCGGGCCGTCTTCGTTCGGGTGGGTTGATTGGTGGGATGTGCTTGAGCCTGGGCATGTGCCGTAATCTCGAAGCCTGGAGCCCACTGTTCCGTTGGCGCCGGACCTTGATCCACGACTTGGGGTTGCACAGCAGATGACTGCGATTTCTCTCGGCATGCCGTCCGTTCCGACCAGGGTTGCCGAGCGCCGTAAGAGCCGGCAGATCCAGGTCGGCTCCGTCGCGGTCGGCGGAGACGCCCCGGTCTCGGTGCAGTCGATGACCACGACCCGTACGTCCGACATCGGCGCGACCCTCCAGCAGATCGCGGAACTGACGGCGTCCGGCTGCCAGATCGTCCGTGTGGCCTGCCCCACGCAGGACGACGCCGACGCCCTCGCCACCATCGCCCGCAAGTCCCAGCTCCCGGTCATCGCGGACATCCACTTCCAGCCGAAGTACGTCTTCTCGGCCATCGAGGCCGGCTGCGCCGCGGTCCGCGTCAACCCCGGCAACATCAAGCAGTTCGACGACAAGGTCAAGGAGATCGCCAAGGCGGCGAAGGACCACGGCACCCCGATCCGGATCGGCGTGAACGCGGGCTCCCTGGACCGCCGCCTGCTCCAGAAGTACGGCAAGGCGACCCCCGAGGCCCTGGTCGAGTCGGCGCTGTGGGAGGCGTCCCTCTTCGAGGAGCACGACTTCCGGGACATCAAGATCTCGGTGAAGCACAACGACCCGGTCGTGATGATCGAGGCGTACAAGCAGCTCGCCGCCCAGTGCGACTACCCCCTCCACCTCGGCGTCACCGAGGCGGGCCCGGCGTTCCAGGGCACGATCAAGTCGGCGGTCGCCTTCGGCGCGCTGCTCTCCCAGGGCATCGGCGACACGATCCGCGTGTCCCTCTCGGCACCCCCGGTCGAGGAGGTCAAGGTCGGCAACCAGATCCTGGAGTCCCTGAACCTCAAGCAGCGCGGCCTGGAGATCGTCTCCTGCCCGTCCTGCGGCCGCGCCCAGGTCGACGTCTACAAGCTGGCCGAAGAGGTCACCGCCGGCCTCACCGGCATGGAGGTCCCGCTGCGCGTCGCCGTCATGGGCTGCGTCGTGAACGGCCCCGGCGAGGCCCGCGAGGCCGACCTCGGCGTCGCCTCCGGCAACGGCAAGGGCCAGATCTTCGTCAAGGGCGAGGTCATCAAGACCGTCCCCGAGTCCAAGATCGTGGAGACCCTCATCGAGGAGGCCATGAAGCTGGCCGAGCAGATGGAGGCGGAAGGCGTCGCGTCGGGCGAGCCGTCGGTGGCGGTAGCAGGCTGACGGTTTTAGCCGGACGAGCTGGAGGGCTGAGGGGCCGCAGGCCCCAGCCCTCCAGGGGCGCGGGGAACTGCGCGACCAGCCCCACACAACCCGCAGCCGCCGACGAATCACAACCACCCGAGCTCAGAGGCGCCCCGGCAACCTCAACGCCCCGCACGCCAAAAACAACGGCCCCCTCCACTGGGCGGCACCGCTCAGCTTCCGCAGGTACAGTGCGGAGATCAGCAGTCCCCAGTGTGAGGCCCCGCCCGTGTTGACCCAGACGACCTCCCGGGTCCTCGAACCGAGCGACCTGGACGCCGCGCTCGCCGTCCTCGACCGCGAGCCGGTCGCGAACGCCTTCGTGACGTCCCGCGTACAGGTCGCCGGCCTCGACCCGTGGCGCCTCGGCGGCGAGATGTGGGGCTGGTACGAGGACGGCATGCTGACGTCCCTGTGCTACGCCGGCGCCAACCTGGTCCCCATCTGCGCCACCCCCCGAGCCGTCCGCGCCTTCGCCGACCGCGCCCGCAGGGCCGGCCGCCGCTGCTCCTCGATCGTCGGCCCGGCGGAGTCCACCGCCGAACTCTGGCGTCTCCTCGAACCCAGCTGGGGCCCGGCCCGGGACATCCGCCCGCGCCAGCCCCTCATGGTCACCGACCGCATGCCCACCGACATCGCCCCGGATCCCTACGTCCGCCGCGTCCGCAAGAACGAGATGGAAACGATCATGCCGGCGTGCGTGGCGATGTTCACCGAGGAGGTCGGCGTCTCCCCGCTGGCCGGCGACGGCGGCCTCCTCTACCAGGCGAGGGTCGCCGAACTCGTCGGCTCCGGCCGCTCGTTCGCCCGCCTCGACGCCGACGGCAAGGTCGTCTTCAAGGCCGAGATCGGCGCGGCCACGAACCAGGCCTGCCAGATCCAGGGCGTCTGGGTGGCCCCCGAGTACCGGGGGAGGGGCCTGGCGGCCCCGGGCATGGCCGCGGTCCTGCGTTACGCCCTCGCGGACGTGGCCCCGGTGGTCAGCCTCTACGTCAACGACTTCAACACGTCGGCGAGAAGGACGTACAAGAGGGTGGGCTTCCAGGAGGTGGGCGCGTTCATGAGCGTGCTGTTCTGACGCGGGGAAGCACGCGAGCGACCACGTACAACCCGCAGCCGACCACCGACGCGCACCCCCCTGTAATCTCCCCACATGCGCTTTCCCGGTCACGGACACCGCCGCCACCCCGACGACGACGTAGTGATCGGCCCCCTGGACCTCTCCACCCACGTCGACGAGGCCCTCGCGGTCCAGGCCATCGCCTTCGGACTCGGTGCCGACGAGGTGGCCGTACGCCGCCAGATCGTCCTCCGCCACATGACGTACCCCGGCGCGAGAGCCCTCGGCGCGACCGCGGACGGACACCTCGTCGGGTTCGTCTACGGCATGCCCAACGACCGCACCCACTGGTGGTCCACGGTCGTGGAGCCGTACCTCCGCGCCCAGGGCCACGACATCTGGCTGGACGACTCCTTCGTGATCACGGAACTCCACGTCCACCCGCGCTACCAGAACCGCGGGGTCGGCCGCTCCCTGATCACCACCATCACGGACGGCGCCCGTGAACCCCGTTCGATCCTCTCCGCGATCGACACCGACAGCCCGGCCCGCGGCCTTTACCACTCCCTCGGCTACCAGGACCTCGCACGACAGGTCCTGTTCCCCAGCGCCCCGAAGCCGTACGCGGTCATGGGCGCCCCCTTGCCGCTGCGCCGCCGTTAACCGATTTCCGCCGCAACCGGCCCCCCGGCTAACCTCCTAGCCATCACCCTTTTCCGGCAGGAGTACGAGAACCATGGCCAACGCACCGGTCCAGCGCATGTCCCAGTTGATGGCGAAGACGCTGCGCGACGACCCGGCGGACGCCGAGGTCCTCAGCCACAAGCTCCTCGTCCGCGCCGGCTACGTCCGCCGCACCGCGGCCGGTATCTGGAGCTGGCTCCCCCTCGGCATGCGGGTCCTGCGCAACGTGGAGCGGATTGTCCGTGAGGAGATGGACGCGATCGGCGCCCAGGAGGTGCTGCTCCCCGCCATCCTGCCGCGCGAGCCGTACGAGGCGACCGGCCGCTGGGAGGAGTACGGCCCCGAGCTGTTCCGCCTCCAGGACCGCAAGGGCGGCGACTACCTCCTCGGCCCGACCCACGAGGAGATCTTCACGCTGCTGGTGAAGGACCAGGCGTCCTCCTACAAGGACCTGCCGGTCATCCTCTACCAGATCCAGAACAAGTACCGGGACGAGGCCCGCCCGCGGGCCGGCGTCCTGCGCGGCCGCGAGTTCCTCATGAAGGACTCGTACTCCTTCGACACCGAGGACGAGGGCCTGGCCCAGTCCTACGCGCTGCACCGCCAGGCCTACCAGAAGATCTTCACGCGCCTCGGCCTCGACTACCGCATCTGCGCCGCCACCGCGGGCGCGATGGGCGGCTCCAAGTCCGAGGAGTTCCTCGCCCCGGCCGGCGCCGGCGAGGACACCTTCGCCGACTGCCCCAACTGCGACTTCGCGGCCAACACCGAGGCGATCTCGTACGAGCTGAAGCCGGTCGACGGTTCCGCCGTCCCCGCCGCCGAGGACATCCCGACCCCGGACACCCCCACCATCGAGACCCTCGCCGCCTCCCTCGGCGTCCCGGCCTCCGCGACCCTGAAGAACCTCCTCGTGAAGGTCGACGGCGAGATCGTCGCCGTCGGTGTCCCCGGCGACCGCGAGGTCGACATGGACAAGGTCGAGGCGCACTTCGCCCCGGCGGTCGTCGAGATGGTCACCGAGGCGGACTTCGCGGGCCGTCCCGACCTGGTCCGCGGTTACGTCGGCCCCAAGGGCCTGGGCGAGAAGGTCAAGTACATCGCCGACCCGCGCGTGGCCCCGGGCACCGCGTGGATCACGGGCGCCAACAAGGCGAACACGCACACCAAGAACGTCGTCGTGGGCCGTGACTTCGAGGTCGGCGAGTACGTCGACGTCGTGGTCGTGCAGGAGGGCGACCCCTGCCCGAACTGCGGCACCGGCCTCAAGCTGGACCGCGCCATCGAGATCGGCCACATCTTCCAGCTGGGCCGCAAGTACGCCGACGCCCTCAAGCTCGACGTCCTCGGCCAGCAGGGCAAGCCGGTCCGCGTGACCATGGGCTCCTACGGCATCGGCGTCACCCGCGCGGTCGCGGCCATCGCCGAGCAGACCGCCGACGAGCAGGGCCTGTGCTGGCCCGCCGAGGTCGCCCCGGCCGACGTCCACGTCGTCGCCGCCGGCAAGGCCCTCCAGACCGAGCTGGCCCTCGACGTCTCCGAGAAGCTGCGCGCCGCGGGCCTCCGCGTCCTGGTCGACGACCGGGCCGGTGTCTCCCCGGGCGTGAAGTTCACGGACGCCGAGCTGATCGGCGTACCGAAGATCCTCGTCGCGGGCCGCCGCTCCGCCGAGGGCGTCCTGGAGCTCAAGGACCGCAGGACCGGCGAGCGCGAGGAACTGACGGTGGACGAGGCGATCGCCCGCCTCAGCGCCTGACCGTCATCCGCAGAAGTTCCTCAGGAAGCAGGGAACGAGAGGTGCCGCCGCCGCGGTCCGCAGAGGCACCCGGCGGACGGCATCCCTCGCCGCGGAGATGTCCACATCGGACAGCTCGTCCCCCTCGTCGACCGACTCCTCCGCCGGCCTCGCCTCCGGCCGAACGCGGCAAGCACACCGGCCCGCACCCAAAACTCAACCCCTAAAGCCACCCGGCAAACTCCAGCAACAACTCAGCATCCTGAAGCCGACCAACCCGCCGCGCCCGCACCCCGGACTCCACGGCCCGGAACAACGTCCACCCCCGCAACCGCTCCTGATCCACATCCAACGACTCGGCGAGCCGCTTGATCCGCCGCCGAGTAATAGCGG
Source organism: Streptomyces sp. NPDC001536 (assembly GCF_042894505.1). NCBI lineage: Bacteria > Bacillati > Actinomycetota > Actinomycetes > Kitasatosporales > Streptomycetaceae > Streptomyces > Streptomyces sp. NPDC001536. Next base: position 31,272 of record NZ_JBIAVQ010000014.1, on the reverse strand, counting down.
CCCCCGACGGCTGAGCGATCAAGTCCTCGACCCGATCCCGAACCAGCCGCGCCAGATCGAACGCGCACTCACCCACCACCGGATCCGGCCCCACGGCAAGCCACGGCGAACGCTCCCCGGCCAACACCTTGCTCTGCCGAAACGTCCCATGCAGCAACCGCTGCTCGGGCGCCTCGACCAGCAACTCCTCCCGCGCAGCGAGGGCCGCCTCCACGAGCCCGGCGACATCCGCGTCCGTGCTCGAAGCCATCGCCTCGGCCTGCCGCCCGGTCCGCTCGGCCACCGTCTCGAAGACCTGGTCACCCGGCGGCTCCACCCACAGCCGCCGCAACGTCCCCGCCGCCTCCAGCAGCGCCTTCGCCTCCGGCAGCGACCGCACCGACACATCGGGATGCAGCCGCTCCAGCAGCAGCACCCCCTCGGTCACCGGCTCGTCGAGCAACTGCACCGCACCCAGCCCGCCCCAGTGCGCCAGCGCCGCCCGCTCGGCCTCCGGCCGGAACCGCGGCGGGGCCAGCTTGAGCACGGCGGGGGTGCCGTCGGACCGCCGGATCAGCACGACCAGGCTGCTGCGGCCGCCCGGCACCTGCACCCGTTCCACGGTCGACTCGCGTAGCGCGACGGCCTGCCGAGCCACCTCGGGCAGCTTCTCCAACCAGCCGTCACCGGGTGCCGTCTCACCGAGCGCCCTCACCAGACGCTGTGGCGGTTCGAAAGCCATACGCGAGCAGTTCCCTTCCCGTACCCGTTACGCCGTGGGCGTTGCCGCAGCCGGCGAAGTCGGCGAGGCCGACGCGGTCGCCGCCCGTTCGGCGAGACCAGGGAAGGCTACGCTCTCCCCGCGCCAGCGAACCGCCCGCACCGCCGCCTCCCGCAGTGCCTCGGCGGCCATGGAGCGCCGCCCGTCCACGGTTGCCCGCACCAGGTCGGAGTACACCCCGGCGACCCGGTCCTCCAGCTCGGCGGCCAGCCGTACGGCCGCGTCCGAGTCCGGCACCGGGAACGGCAGCGCGTATCCGGCCGCTGCCGCCGCCGGGGTGCCGCCCAGGTCCCGCACCTCACGGGCCAGCGCGTCGCGCCGGGCGCGATGGGCGTCGTACGCCGACTTCGCCTCGGTCCGCCGCCCCTCACGGATCCGCCCGCCGACGACCCCGTACCCGTAGACGGCGGCATGCTCGGCCGCCAGCGCCGCCTGGAGGGCGGCCAGCTCACGCTTGTCCTGCTCGTCGCTCACTGCACGCCCTCCGTCCGCACGGACCCGCCCGCCGACGAGACCGGCCCGCGCTTCTTCTCCGCGTCGCTCACTTGGCCGCCTCCGTCAGCAGATACGCGTGCGCCGCCCCGGCCGCCGCCACCGAGGCCAGCAGCCGGGCCAGCTCGCCCGGCACCTCCAGGAGCGCCTTCGCCCGCGCGTCCGCGAGGGAACGCTCCGCGGCGGCGAGCCCGGCGAGGGCGTCCTTCTCGGTGCCGGGTACGACGGAGGGGGAGGGGGCGGGGGAGCCTGGAGCGGTCGGCGACGCCGAGGCGGTGGCCGTCGGCGTACCGCCGAACGCCTCCGCATGCCGCACGGCCTCCGCCCGCAGCACCCCGAGCCGGTCCGCGAGCCCGGGATACGCGGTGATCACCGCGTCGTACCGCTCGACGATCCCCCGGCTGTCCCGCGCCGCACGCGTGCGTGCCCGTTCGGCGACCGACGGACTGCCACCGGTGCTCTCCTCGGTCTGATCGGATCCGGAGGAGCACCCCACCAGCAGGGTGGCGCCCGCGGCGGAGGCGAGGAGGGTTCTTCGGCGCGGCCCCGAGGGGGTGCGCGGCGGCGGGGGGTACGGCACGGCAGTCGTCCTCGGGGGCTCGTACGAACAGACGGGCGGGAAGGCGGCCCGCCGGTGATCACGGTACCCGCGCCCCGGTCCGCAACCCCTCACCGGCACCGCTGCGGCCCCCGGTCGCCGCACGGTGGACGGCAACACACCTTGGGACCGGATACCCTTTGACCAGACACGCGACCTACCCACAACAGCACACGCGGCCGAGGAGTCACCCGGATGAGCACCACCCAGAGCGAGAGGCTGCGAGAGCTCCTGGAACCGCTCGTCAGCTCCCAGGGACTGGATCTGGAAGAGATCTCAGTGGACTCCGTAGGACGGAAGCGCGTGCTCAGCGTCGTCGTCGACTCCGACACCGGGGCGGACCTGGACCAGATCGCCGATGTGAGCCGCGCGCTCTCGGCGAAGCTCGACGAGACGGACGCGATGGGCGAGGGCGAATACACCCTCGAGGTCGGCACCCCGGGCGCGGAGCGCCCCCTCAAGGAGCACCGGCACTATGTGCGCGCCGTGGGCCGGCTGGTGAAGTTCCAGCTGACCGAGGGCGGCGAAGTGGTCGCACGGATCCTCGAGGTCGACGACGAGGGCCTGGACGTCGAGGTGCCCGGAGTCAAGGGCCGCAAGGCCACCAGCCGCAGACTCGCCTTCTCCGACATCGACAAGGCGCGCGTGCAGGTCGAGTTCAACCGCAAGGACAAGAAGGAAGAGGAGGCGTAGCCGTGGACATCGACATGAGTGCCCTGCGGGGCTTGGTACGGGAGAAGGAGATCTCCTTCCCCCTGCTGGTCGAGGCGATCGAGTCGGCCCTCCTCATCGCCTACCACCGCACCGAGGGAAGCCGCCGCCACGCGCGCGTGGAGCTCAACCGGGAAACCGGCCACGTGACGGTGTGGGCGAAGGAGGACCCCGAGGACCTCGAGGAGGGCCAGGAGGCCCGCGAGTTCGACGACACCCCGTCCGGCTTCGGCCGTATCGCCGCCACCACCGCCAAGCAGGTCATCCTGCAGCGGCTGCGCGACGCCGAGGACGACGCGACGCTCGGCGAGTACGCAGGGCGTGAGGGCGACATCGTCATGGGCGTGGTCCAGCAGGGCCGTGACCCGAAGAACGTGCTGATCGACATCGGCAAGCTGGAGGCCATCCTGCCGGTGCAGGAGCAGGTCCCCGGTGAGACGTATCCGCACGGCATGCGGCTGCGCTCGTACGTCGTGCGGGTGGCGAGGGGTGTACGCGGTCCGTCCGTCACCCTGTCGCGCACACATCCCAATCTGGTGAAGAAGCTGTTCGCCCTGGAGGTGCCGGAGATCGCCGACGGTTCGGTGGAGATCGCCGCCATCGCGCGCGAGGCCGGTCACCGGACGAAGATCGCCGTACGGTCCACCCGTTCCGGACTGAACGCCAAGGGCGCCTGTATCGGCCCCATGGGCGGGCGGGTGCGCAACGTCATGGGTGAGCTGAACGGCGAGAAGATCGACATCGTCGACTGGTCGGACGACCCGGCCGAAATGGTGGCGAACGCGCTCTCCCCGGCCCGGGTCTCCAAGGTGGAGGTCGTCGACCTCGCGGCCCGTTCCGCGCGCGTGACGGTGCCGGACTACCAGCTGTCGCTGGCGATCGGCAAGGAAGGGCAGAATGCCCGGCTTGCGGCTCGTCTGACCGGCTGGCGGATCGACATCCGTCCGGACACCGAGCAGCCGGGCGAATAGGTCCCGGATCTCGATCGGGAATAGATCTCGGCCCACGGGGGCTGAGATCACGACAACAACCGTTCGATCCCTGCCCCAAAGGGGTGAGGTCGCTACGGGGAGGTAGACTTAGCAGTGTCTGGCCGGACGCGTGCCCGCGCATGCCCTGAACGCACCTGTGTGGGGTGCAGGCAGCGAGCGGCCAAGACCGATCTGCTGCGTACCGTGGCGATCAAGGACGCGTGCGTCCCCGATCCTCGCGGTACGCTGCCCGGCCGGGGCGCGTATGTGCACCCCGCCCTGGTCTGTCTCGACCAGGCGGTACGCCGCCGGGCGTTCACGCGGGCGCTTCGCGCCCCGGGAGCGCTCGACGTAATGGCGTTGCGCCAGTACGTCGAGCAGACAGACAGTTGCTGAGCAGGCAACACCGCAAGGAGCGTCGTACGGAACCCCCGTGCGGCCCTGGTACCCCGCGAGTTGGAAGTAGGTCGAGATTGCGATGAGCACTCGATGAGCACGCGATGAGTACGCCCATGAAGTAGCGACGGTCCGGACGCAACCCGGACCTAAAAGGAGCGAAGTGGCTAAGGTCCGGGTATACGAACTCGCCAAGGAGTTCGGGGTTGAGAGCAAGGTCGTCATGGCCAAGCTCCAAGAACTCGGTGAATTCGTCCGTTCGGCGTCTTCGACCATCGAAGCGCCCGTCGTCCGTAAGCTGACGGACGCCCTTCAGCAGGGCAACGGAGGCGGCAAGCCCGCCCCCGCCCGCAAGGCTGCCCCGGCAAAGCCGGGCGCCCCCTCTCCGGCGCAGGCTGCCCGTCCGGCCGCCCCGCGCCCGCCGGCCCCCAAGCCGGCCGTTGCCGAGACGCCCGCGGCTCCCGCCGCGCCGGCCGCTCCCGGCCCCCGTCCCACCCCGGGCCCGAAGCCCGCGCCGCGCCCCGCGCCGGCGTCCCCGGCTCCGACCACGCCCGAGTTCACGGCACCCCCGTCGGCTCCCGCCGCGCCCGCCCAGGGCCAGGGCTCCGGCCCGCGTCCGGGCGCCCCGCGTCCGGCCGGCCAGCAGGCCCCCCGTCCGGGCGGCCCCCGTCCCGCCGGTGGTCCCGGTCAGGGCGGCCAGGGTCGTGGTGACCGTGGCGACCGTCCGGGCGCCCCGCGTCCGGGTGGCCAGGCGCCGCGTCCCGGTGCCCGTCCGGCCGGTCCCCGTCCGGGCAACAACCCCTTCACCTCTGGTGGCTCCACCGGCATGGCGCGCCCGCAGGCGCCCCGTCCGGGCGGTGCCCCGCGTCCCGGCGGTCCTGGTGGCCCCGGTGACCGTCCCGGCGGCGCCCCGCGTCCGCAGGGCCAGGGCCAGGGCGGTCCCCGTCCCCAGGGTGCGGCGGGCGGTCCCCGTCCGCAGGCTCCGGGTGGCGGTCGTCCGAGCCCCGGTGGCATGCCCCGTCCGCAGGGCGGAGCTCCCCGTCCCGGCGGCGGTCCGCGTCCCAACCCCGGCATGATGCCGCAGCGTCCGGCTGCCGGCCCGCGTCCCGGCGGCGGTGGTCCCGGTGGCCGCGGTCCCGGTGGCGGTGGTCGTCCCGGTGGCGGTGGCGGCGGTCGTCCGGGTGGCGGCGGCGGCTTCGCCGGTCGTCCGGGCGGTCCCGGTGGCGGTGGCGGCGGCTTCGCCGGTCGTCCGGGCGGTCCCGGTGGCGGCGGTGGCGGCTTCGCCGGTCGTCCCGGCGGTCCGGGTGGTCCCGGTGGCGGCGGTGGCCGTCCCGGCTTCGGCGGTCGTCCGGGTGGTCCCGGTGGCCGTGGTGGCACACAGGGTGCGTTCGGCCGTCCCGGCGGTCCCGCGCGTCGTGGTCGCAAGTCGAAGCGGCAGAGGCGCCAGGAGTACGAGGCCATGCAGGCCCCGTCGGTCGGCGGCGTGATGCTGCCTCGCGGCAACGGACAGTCCGTCCGCCTGTCGCGCGGTGCGTCCCTCACCGACTTCGCGGAGAAGATCAACGCCAACCCGGCGTCGCTCGTCGCCGTGATGATGAACCTCGGCGAGATGGTCACTGCCACGCAGTCCGTCTCCGACGAGACCCTCCAGCTGCTCGCCGGCGAGATGAACTACGTCGTCGAGATCGTCAGCCCGGAGGAGGAGGACCGCGAGCTGCTCGAGTCCTTCGACATCGAGTTCGGCGAGGACGAGGGTGGCGAGGAGTTCCTCGTCGCGCGTCCGCCGGTCGTGACCGTCATGGGTCACGTCGACCACGGTAAGACCCGACTGCTCGACACCATCCGCAAGACGAACGTCGTCGCGGGCGAGGCCGGCGGTATCACGCAGCACATCGGCGCGTACCAGGTCACGACCTCGGTCAACGACGAAGAGCGCAAGATCACCTTCATCGACACCCCGGGTCACGAGGCGTTCACCGCCATGCGTGCCCGTGGTGCCAAGTCGACCGACATCGCGATCCTCGTGGTGGCGGCCAACGACGGTGTGATGCCCCAGACGATCGAGGCGCTGAACCACGCCAAGGCGGCCGACGTGCCGATCGTGGTCGCGGTCAACAAGATCGACGTCGAGGGTGCCGACCCGACCAAGGTGCGCGGTCAGCTCACCGAGTTCGGTCTGGTGGCCGAGGAGTACGGCGGCGACACCATGTTCGTCGACATCTCCGCCAAGCAGGGCCTCAACATCGAGGCTCTCCTGGAGGCCGTGGTCCTCACCGCGGACGCCTCGCTCGACCTGCGGGCCAACCCGGAGCAGGACGCGCAGGGTATTGCGATCGAGTCCCACCTCGACCGCGGCCGCGGTGCCGTCTCGACGGTCCTGGTCCAGCGCGGCACGCTGCGCATCGGCGACACCATGGTGGTCGGCGACGCGTACGGCCGAGTCCGGGCCATGCTCGACGACAACGGCAACAACGTCGAGGAAGCGGGTCCGTCGACCCCCGTCCTGGTCCTGGGTCTCACCAACGTCCCGGGTGCCGGCGACAACTTCCTGGTCGTCGACGAGGACCGCACGGCACGTCAGATCGCCGAGAAGCGCGCGGCGCGCGAGCGCAACGCCAACTTCGCCCGGCGTGGAGTCCGGTTCTCCCTGGAGAACCTGGACGAGGCGCTCAAGGCCGGTCTGGTGCAGGAACTCAACCTCATCATCAAGGGCGACGCGTCCGGTTCGGTGGAGGCTCTCGAGTCCTCGCTGCTCCAGCTCGACGTCGGCGACGAGGTCGACATTCGTGTCCTGCACCGCGGTGTGGGTGCGGTCACCGAGTCCGACATCAACCTGGCGACCGGCTCCGACGCCATCGTCATCGGCTTCAACGTCCGCGCCGCGGGCCGCGCGGCGCAGATGGCGGAGCGCGAGGGCGTCGACGTCCGGTACTACTCGGTGATCTACCAGGCCATCGAGGAGATCGAGGCGGCCCTCAAGGGCATGCTCAAGCCGGAGTACGAGGAGGTCGAGCTCGGCACGGCGGAGATCCGCGAGGTCTTCAAGTCGTCCAAGCTGGGCAACATCGCCGGTGTCCTGGTCCGCTCGGGCGAGGTCAAGCGCAACACGAAGGCTCGACTCGTCCGCGACGGCAAGGTCATCGCGGAGAACCTCAACATCTCCGGTCTGCGTCGCTTCAAGGACGACGTCACCGAGATCCGCGAAGGGTTCGAGGGCGGTATCAACCTCGGCAACTTCAACGACATCAAGGTCGACGACGTCATCGCGACGTACGAGATGCGCGAGAAGCCGCGCGGCTGATTGTCGTAGCACGCGATCGGGGCCGGTCGGCGGACGTAATATCCGTCGATCGGCCCCGGCCGTTGCGTGTACGGTTCCTGTATCGGCGTCGACGCGGCGCCCATACCCCGAACCGGCGGGACATCCGGACACACATATGTATGTGGGGACTCTGTCCTTCGATCTGCTCCTCGGCGACGTCCACTCGCTCAAGGAGAAACGCTCTCTCGTCCGTCCGATCGTGGCCGAGCTCCAGCGCAAATACGCGGTGAGCGCGGCGGAGACGGGCAATCAGGACCTCCATCGCAGGGCCGAGATCGGGCTGGCGATGGTCTCCGGGGACACGGGACACCTCACCGACGTACTGGACCGCTGTGAGCGGCTGGTCGCCGGACGGCCCGAGGTGGAACTGCTCTCGGTTCGCCGCAGACTCCACAGCGACGAAGACTGAAGCGACGAACGCTTGGCAAGAAGCAAGACACTTAAGGAGACGGACCAGTGGCCGACAACGCGCGGGCGAAGAGGCTGGCGGACCTCATCCGAGAGGTGGTGGCCCAGAAGCTGCAGCGCGGGATCAAGGACCCGCGGCTCGGCTCGCACGTCACCATCACGGACACCCGGGTCACGGGTGACCTCCGGGAGGCGACCGTCTTCTACACGGTGTACGGGGACGACGAGGAGCGCGCGGCCGCGGCCGCCGGTCTGGAGAGCGCCAAGGGCGTGCTGCGTTCCGCGGTCGGTGCGGCGGCCGGTGTGAAGTTCACACCGACGCTGACCTTCGTCGCGGACGCCCTCCCGGACACCGCCAAGACCATCGAGGACCTCCTCGACAAGGCACGCCAGTCCGACGAGAAGGTGCGCGAGGTCTCGGCCGGCGCCGCCTACGCCGGTGACGCGGACCCGTACAAGAAGCCGGGTGAAGACGAGGACGACACCGCCGAATGACGCAGAAGAACCAGACGCCCGACGGGCTTGTCATCGTCGACAAGCCGTCGGGCTTCACTTCGCACGACGTGGTCGCCAAGATGCGCGGGATCGCGAAGACCCGCCGCGTCGGACACGCCGGCACCCTCGACCCGATGGCGACCGGTGTGCTCGTCCTCGGCGTCGAGAAGGCGACCAAGCTCCTCGGGCATCTCGCGCTCACCGAGAAGGAGTACCTGGGCACGATCCGCCTGGGCCAGACGACCCTGACCGACGACGCGGAGGGCGAGATCACGGGGTCGACAGACGCCTCGAAGGTCACCCGGGACGCCGTCGATGCGGGCATCGCCAAGCTCAGCGGCGACATCATGCAGGTGCCGTCCAAGGTCAGCGCCATCAAGATCAACGGGGTGCGCTCCTACAAGCGGGCGCGGGACGGCGAGGAGTTCGAGATCCCCGCCCGGCCGGTGAGGATCTCGTCCTTCGCGGTGTACGACGTCCGCGACGCCGTCGCCGAGGACGGCACGCCCGTCCTGGACCTGGTCGTCTCGGTGGTCTGCTCGTCCGGTACGTACATCCGGGCGCTCGCCCGTGACCTGGGCGCGGACCTGGGTGTGGGCGGCCACCTCACCGCTCTGCGGCGCACGCGCGTCGGCCCGTACAAGCTGGACGCGGCCAGGACCCTGGAGCAGCACCAGCAGGAGCTGACGGTGATGCCGATCGCCGAGGCGGCCGCGGCCGCGTTCCCGCGCTGGGATGTGGACGAAAAGCGGACCCGGCTGCTCACCAACGGTGTACGCCTGGAGATGCCCGACGAGTACTCGGGCCGCGGCACCGTCGCCGTCTTCGCCCCCGAGGGCCATCTGCTGGCCCTTGTGGAGGAGCAGAAGGGCAAGGCGAAGAGCCTCGCCGTCTTCGGCTGAGACGCTCCCGCCCGTGGAGCGGCGGTCACGGAGTTGTCCGCCGCTCCACGGTCCCCCCTCGGTTCCCCCACCCCTAGGGTGTATCCACCGATCCCCGCCCATTCACCCGTGCGGGCAGGCGCTCGGAGTGAAGCGGGGGAGCGGAAGGGGGCGCGTTCACCGCGCGATCTGTCCCGCCGATCACCTGGTGCCTACCGTCGAAGACAGGGAAGGGCACGGCGGGGAGGTTCGACCATGGCGGGACGGGGCCCGCGGACCGCGGGCGGCCGCCGGCGCGCGGGTGAGAGCGAGCACACGGCGACTTCCGGGCCGGGACAGGCGGGCGACGCATCCCTGGTCCGTATCCACGACCTCGCCGGCCGCCCCCGGGGCACCGGGTTCGTGGCCGACCACCACGGCACCGTGATCACGAGCCACGAGGCCGTCGACGGACTGCCGAGACTTCTGCTCTACGCCGCCGAGGACCGCCACTGCGTGGTGACCGCCGACGCGGTGACCGCCCTGCCCGAGCTGAACCTGGCCCTCGTACGGACCGAGGGGCTCGGCGCCGACCCGCTCCCCGTCACCGTGCGGAACCGGATCGGGACCGGCGCCTATGTGCGGATCGCCGCCGGGTGCTGGCGTGAGGCGAGGGTGCTCGGCGCGGCCCCCGTGACGTACACGGCGACGGATCGCTTCCATCTCCTGGACAGTGCGCTGGAGTTGGCCATCGGCACAGCCGGGCGGGACGCGCTGCGGCTGGGTGGCGGGGCGGCCGGGGGACCGGTGCTCGACGCCGCGACCGGCGCGGTGGTCGGCGTCCTCGGCACCGCGCTCCAGGGCGGCGGCCGTGACGCAGGGTTCGCGGTACCCCTGCTTCCGGCACCGCCCGGTCCGCTCGCCGAGCTCCTCGCCGAGAACGCGGCGACCGTCCCCGCGTACGGCGTGGACCTCAACCTCGCGGGCGTCCTCGAACTGACGGCGACCTCGGTGGGCCAGGACGGCCCGCCGGGTGCGCTCGCGGGCTACGTCGGCCGGGCGGGCACCGACACCCCCGGATCGGTCCCCCCGATCCAACGGGCCGCCACGGCAACGGAGTTCGAGGCCTTCACCGAGGGCCCGGCCGCCGTCCTCGCCCTCGTCGGCCCACCCGGAAGCGGTCGTACGACAGAACTCGCGTCCCTCGCCGCCCGCCGCAACCGGGGCCCCCGGCCCGCCCCGACCCTCTGGCTGCGCGGCGCCGACCTCAGGGACGACGACACCTCGGTCGCCGACGCGGCCCGCAGAGCGCTGACCCGGGCGGCCCGGATCGTCGCCGCGTCACGCTCGGCCCAGGTCGCCGACCTGGGAGACGTGAACCCTGAGCACCTGTCCCGCCTCGCCCACACCGAGGATCGGCCTCTGCTCCTCCTCCTCGACGGCCCCGAGGAGATGCCCCCGGTCCTCGCCCACCGCATGACCGAGTGGACCGAGGGGACGGCGAAGTGGCTGGGGGAGACGGGGGCGCGGCTGGTGGTGGCGTGCCGGGGGGAGTACTGGGAGGGAGCGGGGGAGGGCTTTCCGAATGGGATCCTGCACAGACCGCATCTCCCGGTCCGCCTGGCATCCGATGCCGATGCCGATGCCGCTCAGCCACCCCCAGCCCGTCCGGCGTTTGAGGACGAGGCCGTTCAGGCCGATGGGGGGTCTGGGGGCGCAGCCCTCAGGGAGGGGACGGGTAGGGGCGGAGGGGGCGAGAAACCGCCCTGCGTGCACCTCGCCGACCTGCACGAGGACGAAGCCCGCCAGGCCCGAGCCCGCTACGGCATCCCCGAGGGCGCCCTCACGGACACCGACGCCCGCCACCCCCTCACCCTCCGCCTCCTCTCCGAGGTCCGAGCCGCCCTCCCCGGCAGCGACATCGACAGCCACACCGACACCCTCGGCACCCGCACAGACCGCCACGACGTCTTCGCCGCCCACCTCGACCTGATGTGCCTCCGCGTCGCCGTCCGCCTCGCCGCCGAGAACGGCCTGCGCGGCACCGCCGTACGCCGCCTCGCCGCAAAGGTCTCCGGCCAGGTGCACGAGGCCGCCCGCCGCAGCCTCGGCCCGGGCCAGGGCGAACTGGACCGCGAGTCGTTCGAGGCGGTGTTCCCCTGGGGCCAGGCCCCCGCCCGCCTCGGCGGCGGCACCGGCTGGGCGTCCGCCGTCCTCACCGAGGGCCTCCTGGTCCCCGCCGGCAACGGCTACCGCTTCGCCCACGAGGAACTCGCCGACTGGATCCAGGGCATGCACCTGGACCTGGACGAGGCCCTGCGCGCCCTGGTCCACCGCCACAGCCCGCACCCCTTCCCGGTCCCGCACCACCGCATCGGCCCGGTCGTCCAGGCCCTGCTCCTCCTGTCCCGCCAGCACGGCACCCCCCGACTGGCCCTCCGCCTGGAGGAGCTGATCCAGGCCCTGGACGCCGACCCCCACTCCTGGTGGGCGGCCCGCCTCCTCACCGAGTCCCTGCTCCGCGTCCCCGACGCGACGCCGTACACGGGCGTACTGCGCCTGCTCGCGGACCGCGTGGTGGCCTGGCGACGCGAGGAACGCGCCCAAGACCGAGCGCAAGAACGAGCTCAAGGCCACGCGCAAGAAGACACACCCCAGCAGACCGCACCCCGCACCCGACCCCAGCACGCCCCACCCCGCCCCCAACCCCCCACCCGATCCACCGAGTTCGCCCCCGACTTCTGGCTCGCCCTCCCCCTCCCCCCGATCACCCTCCTCGACCTCCTCCGCCGTCTCGTCCTCGCCGACGGCCCCGCGCACGACACCGCCCCCCGTTTCCTGGACGCGGCCTCCGGACTGCTCGCCGCCGACGCCACCGCCGTAGCACCGCATCTGACCCGCTGGTTCGACGACGAGCGCCCCCTGCCCGCCACCCCGCACGCGACCGTCGCGAAGGCCGCGCAGGCGCTGCTGCACACCCACCGGAGGCTGGCCCTCGACGACCTCACCGAGGTGCTCGTCGACTGTGCGCACCGACGGGCCGACGAGCTGCTCGCCGTGCTCGCGGAGGACGAACCGTCGGCGGTGTGCCGGGCCGTGGACCGATGGGCGCACGACGAACGCCCCGACCGACGGGTCGCGGCGGTGGCGTACGGCCTGCGCGCCGCCCCGCACGTGACGACGGAGGCCGACCGCGAGCTGCTGCGCTACACCGCCCTCACCCTGCTGGCCCGCCCCGCCGACTGCACCCTGCACGGGGGCGCGCTCGCCCTCCTGGTCCGCGATCCACGCACGCGTGCCCGCCATCTCCCGCAGGCTCTCGGCCACTTCCTGGCCGGCGACCCGCAGTTCCCGCCGAGCGCCCTGGTCGCCGCCCTGGCCACCCACCCGGAGCCGGTCCTGGACGCCTTCCGCGCCCGGCTGCGCCGCCCCGGCGCCGGAGCGGCCCTGCGTACCCTCGCCGACGTCACCACGCCCACGCAGGCCCGCCGGATCGCCGTACTCGTGAAGGAGGCGGTGGAGCAGCGCCCGGAGACCGCGGCGGACATGGCGGCATACGTGGACCGGCGCCTCGACCAGGGGCCGGCCGCGCGGGCGGTACTGCTCCCGCTGGTCACGGGCCTGCTGGACGGCGGCTCGGAGGAGGTGCGGGCCGCCCTCGCCGCCGTACTGGCCACCCCCGGCACCCCCGCCTCCCGCCCCCTGCGTCGCGAACTCCTCGACTTCCTCCTGAGCCACGAACACGCGCCCGCCGTCCTGGACGCCCTCCTGCGCGCCGCCGCCCGCCACCCCGACGACGGACTGCGCGAACTCGTCCACCGCACCGGTCTCCTTCTCGTCCGCACCCCGGAGGGCGCGGCCCGTTTCGACCGCGGCCTCGTCGATCTCGCCCGTCAGGTGCCGGGCTTCGCCGGGCAGGTGGCGGGCTGGCTGACCGACGCTCCGCAGCGGTGGGCGGCTGTGGTCGGCCCCAGCACCCGCCGGATGATCGAGAACCTGGCAGGCGTACGCGTCCCCGCCTGACCCGCCCGCGCCACGTGCGTCGAGTCACAGCGCCCATGCCGATGCGGGCCGGAGCGACGCGGCATGGCACCCTTAGACCTGCGTAAGAGGTAAGCCGTACACACGGACACAGGTTCGACGAGGAGCGGTCACAGTGCAGCGCTGGCGTGGCTTGGAGGACATTCCCGAGGACTGGGGGCGCAGCGTCGTCACCATCGGTTCCTACGACGGAGTCCACCGCGGGCACCAGCTGATCATCCGGCATGCCGTGGAACGCGCCCGTGAGCTGGGCGTTCCCGCCGTCGTCGTCACTTTCGACCCGCACCCCAGCGAGGTCGTCCGCCCCGGCAGCCACCCGCCCCTGCTGGCCCCGCACCACCGCCGCGCCGAGCTGATGGCGGAGCTGGGCGTGGACGCGCTCCTCATCCTGCCCTTCACGACGGAGTTCTCGAAGCTCTCGCCGGCCGAGTTCGTCGTCAAGGTCCTGGTCGACAAGCTGCACGCCAAGGCGGTCGTCGAGGGCCCCAACTTCCGCTTCGGCCACAAGGCCGCGGGGAACGTGGAGTTCCTCGCCGAGCAGGGCAAGACGTACGACTTCGAGGTCGAGGTCATCGACCTGTTCGTGTGCGGCGAGGCGGGCGGCGGCGAGCCGTTCTCCTCCACGCTCACCCGCCGCCTGGTCGCCTCCGGCGACGTCGAGGGCGCCGGTGAGATCCTGGGCCGCCCGCACCGGGTCGAGGGCGTGGTCGTTCGGGGCGCGCAGCGCGGCCGCGAACTGGGCTTCCCCACGGCCAATGTCGAGACGCTCCCGCACACCGCCATCCCCGCCGACGGCGTCTACGCCGGCTGGCTGCACGCCCAGGGCGAGGCCATGCCGGCCGCGATCTCCGTCGGCACCAACCCCCAGTTCGACGGCACCGAGCGCACGGTCGAGGCCTACGCCATCGACCGGGTGGGCCTCGACCTGTACGGCCTGCACGTGGCCGTCGACTTCCTCGCGTACGTACGCGGCCAGGCGAAGTTCGACTCCCTGGACGCGCTGCTGGTGCAGATGGCCGAGGACGTCAAGAAGTGCCGAGAGCTGATCGCGGCGGCCGAGTAGCCGCTTTTCTCGCTCTTACGACGCCGAAGGGCGGCCGGTGCTGGTGAGCACCGGCCGCCCTTCGGCTGTGTGGGCTACTGCTGCGGGGGCGCGGGCGGGTACGGGTACCCGGGCTGGCCGGGCTGCTGGGCCTGCGGCGGGTACGGCTGACCCTGCGGCGGGTAGGGCTGACCGGGCTGCTGGCCCTGCTGCGGATAGGGCTGGCCCGGCTGCGGGGCGTACGGCTGCTGAGGCTGGTGCGGGTACGGCTGCCCGGGCATGGGCTGGCCGGGCAGCGGCGGGGCCGCCACCGGGGGCGGGTTGCCGTCGCTGGTCCACAGGCCATGCATCTGCTGGTGGCGTACGAAGTCCTCGGCGACCATCGCCGCGAGGTTGAAGTACGACTCGCGCACCTTCGGCCGCATCATGTCGAGGTCGACCTCGGCACCGGCGGCGAGGTGCTCGTCGAAGGGCACGACCACGACACCGCGGCAGCGCGTCTCGAAGTGGCTGACGATGTCGTCGACCTTGATCATCTTGCCGGTCTCGCGGACACCCGAGATCACGGTGATGGACCGCGACACCAGATCGGCGTACCCGTGCGCCGACAGCCAGTCGAGCGTCGTACTGGCGCTGCTCGCACCGTCGACGGACGGCGTCGAGATGATGATGAGCTGGTCGGCCAGATCGAGCACACCGCGCATGGCGGAGTAGAGCAGACCGGTACCGGAGTCCGTCAGGATCACCGGGTACTGCTTGCCCAGCACGTCGATGGCCCGCCGGTAGTCCTCGTCGTTGAAGGTCGTGGACACGGCCGGGTCGACGTCGTTGGCGATGATCTCGAGCCCGGACGGCGCCTGGGAGGTGAACCGGCGGATGTCCATGTACGAGTTGAGGTACGGGATCGCCTGGACGAGGTCACGGATGGTGGCCCCGGTCTCCCGCCGCACCCGGCGGCCGAGGGTGCCGGCGTCCGGGTTGGCGTCGATGGCGAGGATCTTGTCCTGCCGCTCGGTGGCGAGGGTCGAGCCGAGGGCGGTGGTCGTGGTCGTCTTGCCGACACCGCCCTTGAGGCTGATGACCGCGATGCGGTAGCAGGACAGCACGGGCGTGCGGATCAGCTCCAACTTCCGCTGCCGCTCGGCCTCTTCCTTCTTCCCACCGATCTTGAACCGGGACGGCTGGGCGGCGGGGCGGCCGCTCTTCGCCTTCTGCTTCTTGTTGTTCAGCAGCCGGTCCGAGGACAGCTCCACGGCAGCGGTGTAACCGAGCGGCGCCGCACCGGGGTTGGTCATCTGCCGCTGGTCGTGCTGCATGGGCTGCGGCCAGGCGGTACCGGTGCGGGGGTCGATGGGCGGCTGGGGTGCCTGCGGTGCCTGGGCGGCGTGCGGGTCGTACCCCTGCGGAGCGGCCGCCGGGGGCTGTCCGTCCGGCTGGGCCGGTACCTGCGGTACGCCCGGCTGCGGCTGGCCGGCCTGCGGCGCGGGCGACTGCGGGAAGCCGTAGCCGCCGGGGGCGGGTGCCTGCGGGGCGTTCGGTGCACCGGGGTGCGGGAAGCCGTAGCCGGCCTGGGCGTTGGGGGCCGGTGCCGGGCCACCGGGCTGGGGGAAGCCGTAGCCGGCCTGCGGGTTGGGCGCGGGGGCGCCGCCGGGCTGCGGGAAGCCGTAACCGTCCGCAGCGGGCTGCGGGGCACCGGGGGCGGGCATCGGCTGGGCGTGCGGGTCCGAGGGGGCGCCGGCCGGGGGCTGTCCCGGCTGGGGGAAGCCGTAGCCGCTTTGGGCGTTGGGCGCCGGGGGCTGCGGAGGGGTCGGCTGGGCAGCGCCGGGCTGGGGGGTGCCGCCGGCCTGCGGGGTGGGTGCGGGGGTGCCACCCGGCTGGGGGAAGCCGTAGCCGCCTTGGGCGTTGGGCACCGGGGGCTGCGGGGTCGGCTGGGCAGCGCCCGGCTGAGGGAAGCCGTAGCCGGGCTGTGGGTTGGGTGCGGGGGCGCCACCGGGCTGCGGGAAGCCGTAACCGTCCTGCGGGCCGGGGGTCGCGGGCTGCTGCTGGGCGGCCGGGGTGCCGGGCTGCGGTGCGACCGGGGCGGGTGCCGGGGGCGCGGGCGGCTGGTTCCAGGCGGCGGGCGCGGGCTGCGGGGCCTGCGGCTGGAAGGGCGGCTGCTGCTGCGGTACGGGCGGGGCCTGCGCGGCCGTCGGCTGCGGCGCGGGTGCCGCCGGGGCCGGCTGCTGGGGCTGCGGCTGGGCCTGGGGCTGTGCCGGCCACTGAGCTGCCGGGGCGGGAGCGGCGGGCTGGTACGACGGCGGCAGCGGCGGCATTCCGGCCTGCGGCGCGGGCGGGGGAGTCCAGGCGGGGGGTGCGTCCTGGGGGGCGCTGTCCTCGGGCGTGGTGTCCTCGGGCTCGGCAGCAGTCGGTACGGCGTCCTCGGGCTCGGCATCAGCCGGTACGGCGTCGGTGGGCTCCGTGGTCGCGGGTACGGCGTCCTCCGGCTCGGCCTCGGCAGGCGCCGCGTCCGAGGGCTCGGTGTCCTCCGGTTCGGCGTCGGTCGGCTCGGCGTCGGCCGGCTCGGCCTCGGCGGGATCGGCGTCCTCGGACACGGCGTCCTGAGGCGCGGCCTCCTCCGCCTCGGTCTCCTCGTCGGGACCGGCGTCCTCCGCCGTGGGCTCCGGGTCCGCCACGTCGGCGTCGACGTCCTGGGCCAGCGAGGTGTCTTCGGAGGCACCCGGGAACGCGACGACCTCATCTGCCTCGTCGGCCTCCTCGACCGTCTCCGCGCTGTCCTGGGTAGCCGGTTCGACCGTCTCCGCGACGTGGTCGTCAACCTCGTCCACCGCATCGGCACCCGCGGTGTCCGCCTCGCCAACCACGGCCGGCTCCACTACGGCATCCTCGGCGGGCTCGGCGTCCTCGGACACGGCGGGCTCGGCGGCGTCAGCGGCGACGGCGGCGTCGGCCTCCTCGTCCACCGGCACAGACTCCTCCTCGGCCACCGCAGCGCGCTCCGCGATCTCCCGCTTCAGCGAGGCCGCGGAGAACCGCATCGTGGCGCCGCTCTCCAGGTCACCGTTCCCGGACTCCGGCTCCTCGTCGACCAGCGCGGGGGCGGGCGGCGTGGAGCTCGACGGCGACGCGGAGGGCGCCGACTCGTCGGAGTCCGCCACCGCAGGGGCAGGCGGAGCCGTGGGCGCGGGAAGCGTGAAGCTCGTCGGCGGCGCGGTGGGCGGCGTTGCCGGGGCGGGGTCGGAGTCCGCGGCGGCCGGCGGAGTCGCGGGCGTGGGCAGGGCGAAGCTCGACGGGGACGACGCGGGCGGTGCCGTCGGAGCGCCCCACGGGGACTGGAACCCCGGAATGTTCGGCACGGCCGTAGGCGACCCGGCATCCGGGGCCGGCGACTCGGGTTGCGAAGGCTGCTGTGGCCGCTGCGGCTCGAACCCGCTCCCCGCCGGAAGCCCGGGCACCGCACCCGGCCCCTCGTTCGACGGCGCGGGCGGCGTGAAGGGCACGCCCGGACCAGGCGCCGGCGGCGTGAAAGGCGCCCCGGGACCCGAGGACGGCGGCGCCGGAGGCGTGAAAGGCGCCCCCGGACCAGCGGCGGGCGGAGTGAAGGGAGCACCAGGACCCGGCGCGGGCGGCGTGAAGGGAGATCCCGGACCAGGCGCCGGAGGCGTGAACGGAGCCCCGGGCGCCGGAGCGGCACCCTGGGGACGCGAATGCGCGGGCGGCGTCAGCCCCGGCAGCGAGGAAGCGGACCAGTCCACGGGAGACGGCGCGGCACCGGGCGTACCCGAAGCCGACGAACCGGCCCCGGCCGAACCCGTCGTACCGGAAGATCCGGAGGAGCCGGAAGATCCGGAGGAACCGGCCGGTCCGCCCGCACTCGGCGATCCACCCGCACCCGACGGAGTCCCCCCGTCACCCGAACCCCCCGAAGCGTTCTGCGTGTACCAGGCAGGCGGCGCGTAGTCGATGGTGAACTCGCCCGTCATCTCGCTGGCGGACTCCGCGTCGGGCTGGTCATCGCCGGGTGTGGCCCAGCCCCCGCGGATCCCGTCCCGATCGCTGCTCACAATTCCTCCTGATGTGGTCGAGCACCCTCATACCGTGCTAGGGGCGACCTGTTCTTGTCGTCTTCCGGTCATCCGAAGTCGTTCGAGGTCGTCCGATCCACCGGCTCTCCCCCTGAGTACTGACGCCCGGTCCACGGGTTCTGGCGTCGCCCCCGGTACCAGCCTAATCACCACAAGCCCCACCCCGGCAGGCCCGTCCACCCCTGAGCGCACGTCCACCGCGTCACAACCTGCCCAGAACTGGCCTACACAGCTTTCGCATTCATGACGAAAAAGGGCGATGTTCGTGAACGCCCCGAACACAAACGGAAGGTGAGGGGAGCCGAGCACAAGGATCCCCGAAGCGCCTTGCCGCGCAGGGCTGTTGGGGGAGGCGGCGGACCACCCCGATCCCCGTCCAGATCGCGCCGCCGGGCATAGTAGGGCCGATCCGATCACCGAAACGGTCGCCGATCCGGTCATCATCCCGCCAGAAACAGAAGGGGCTCCTTCGCGTGAGCTTCGGCCCGCCTCCCTCGATCTACACCCAATCCGCACTCTCGGCCGACACCGCCCGCAGGCGCCGCCGTACGAAACTGCTGGGCGCCGTGGCCGTCGTCGCGGCGGTCGCGCTGGGCGGAGGCGGCTGGCTCCTCGCGTCCGGGGGCGACAGCGCACCCGCCGGCGCCGAGCGAACCGTCGCGCAGAGCCCGGACGAGATCAGGGAGACGACCGAGACGGTCCCCGCCTCGCCCGAGGGCCGGATGATGATCGAGCACGACGAGGAGAACCTCTCCAAGACCAACGACGCCGACCCGCGCTACGCGCCCGGCACCTGGGCCACCGGCAAGGTCATGGTCAAGGGCGTCGCCGACCGTCTGGAGGGCTACAACATCGCCCTCGACGCCGACGAGAAGGCCTGGAGCCTCAAGCTGGACGGCCATATCTGCGCCACCAGCAGACACGTCACCGCGGACGGCCGTACCGCCGTCGTCATCCAGCCTCCGCGGCCCAAGGGCTCGGAGAAGGACGGCGTCTGCGACCAGGTGGTCTTCTTCGACCTCGACACCGGCAAGAAGCTGTGGCAGAAGAAGATGCCCGCAGCGAACGCCGCTTACGTCACCAACACCAACCTCACGCTCACCAAGGGCGTCGTCGCCGTGGCCTGGGGGCAGGGCTCCGTGGCGTACGACATGAAGTCCGGCGAGCAGCTCTGGAACAGCAGCCTCGGCGCCAAGTGCCAGGACAAGGCCTTCGCCGGCGGCCGCGCCCTGCTGTCCCTGCTCAGCTGCGGATCACTGCCCGACGTCACCTTCCAGGTGCAGAAGCTGGACCCGCGCACGGGCAAGGTTCGCTGGACGTACAAGGTCGCCGGCGGGGTCCAGACCGTCTACCTGCCGTCGTCCGAACCGCCGGTGCTCGCCGTCGCGGCGGGGGACAGCGAGGTGACCGACCTGATCTCACTCGACAGCGCGGGCAAGCACCGTACGACCATCGCGCTGAACGGCTACGAGGCCACGTGCGGCGAGCGGTACTTCGGACTGTCCTTCTTCGGCGAGTACGAGGCCTGCGACGGCGTGGTCGTCGGACGCGACCGGGCCTTCGTCACCAGCGAGGAGCGCATCGAGACCAACGAGCCGTCGAACTGGATCGTGGCGTTCGACCTGGTCACGGGCAAGACCGCCGGAAAGTTCGACGGACGCGAGCTCCAGAAGGTCTACCCCCTGCGGATGAGCGGCGACGACCTGCTGATCTACCGGCGCGGAGCGGGCGCCGTCGCCCCGGCCGCCGTGGTGCGCTGGAACCCGAGGACGGACAAGGAGACCCCGCTCCTCCTCTTCACACTCCCCGAGGACGACGACGGCGAGCTCAGCGCCCCGGAGCAGTCGGACATCCTCTACGAACAGGGCCGGGTCTTCTTCGGGAAGCGGGAACTGGTCGCCGACGACAAGTACCCGACCGACTCGGTGCTGATGGCCCTGGCCGTCGGGGGCGCCGGGCTCAAGCACTGAGGAAGTGAAAAGGGCGGCACGCGTGTGTGCCGCCCCTCACTCTCACTCCGCCTCTTGTGGCGCCGGCTCGATGTCGAACTCCCCGTCCCGCGCGCCCAGCACGAACGCCCGCCACTCCGCCTCCGTGTACCGCAGCACGGTGTCCGGGTCCAGCGAGGACCGCATGGCCACGGCACCCTCGGGCAGGTACGCGATCTCGACCCGCTCCTCGTGCTCCTCGGTGCCCGGCGCGCTGTGCCACTCGACGCCCGAGATGTCGAGGGCGTAGAGCTCGTCCCGCTCCCGCTCCTTGCGCGCCTTGATCTCCTCTGCCGTCTCCGCCATGTCCCGGCGACCCCTTCCGACGTCGTACGACCACGATCCGAGCGCTCACCCTAGTGGCCCCCCGCACCCCGTCAGGGTGCTTCCGGAACCGGGGCGAAGGCCCCCACCTTTGCCTGGTACCCTGAGTGACGGCCGTTCGTGTACGCACCCCCGGAGCCCTTCGCTCTGGAGGCCGCGCCCAGCGGATCCCCGCCTCCCGAGTAACGGAAGCTCCCCCGAGACATAGACCGGGGGCACTCGGTGGCCATTTTCAGACTACGAGGAGTTTCGAGTGCCGCTCGATGCCGCAGTGAAGAAGCAGCTCATCGCCGAGTTCGGTCAGAAGGAGGGCGACACCGGCTCCCCCGAGGTCCAGGTCGCCATGCTCTCGCGCCGGATCTCGGACCTGACCGAGCACCTCAAGACCCACAAGCACGACCACCACTCCCGTCGTGGTCTGCTGATCCTCGTCGGTCAGCGCCGCCGCCTTCTCCAGTACCTGGCGAAGAAGGACATCCAGCGCTTCCGCGCGCTGGTCGACCGCCTCGGCATCCGCCGTGGTGCGGCGGGCGCCAAGTAAGACGCCATGAAGGGAGCGGTTCCCGAAACGAGTCGGGGACCGCTCCCTTTGCCGTACGTGCGGAAACGTGCGGAGTGTCACACCTACTTTGTAGTGTGGTAGCACAACGCAGTACCACGAGGAGAAGTGCACCTCGCCGCCGCCGGTCCTCGGTAGTGGCTCCCGGGCAATGCGAACCCGGGTGCTTCGATCGAAGACCGGCCCGCAACAGACGGCGCGCTTCTCCACCCATGTCCCCCCACCACACGGGCGGGCCGGGACAAAAGACGAAAAGTAATGGAGAAACGCTAGTGGAGAACGAGACCCACTACGCCGAGGCCGTCATCGACAACGGCTCCTTCGGCACCCGCACCATCCGCTTCGAGACGGGCCGTCTGGCCAAGCAGGCCGCCGGCTCCGCCGTGGCGTACCTGGACGACGACACCATGGTGCTGTCGGCCACCACCGCCTCCAAGAACCCCAAGGACCAGCTCGACTTCTTCCCCCTCACGGTGGACGTCGAGGAGCGGATGTACGCCGCCGGCAAGATCCCCGGCAGCTTCTTCCGCCGTGAGGGCCGTCCCTCCGAGGACGCCATCCTCACCTGTCGTCTGATCGACCGCCCGCTGCGCCCGTCCTTCAAGAAGGGCCTGCGCAACGAGATCCAGGTCGTCGCCACGATCATGGCGCTCAACCCCGACCACCTGTACGACGTCGTGGCGATCAACGCCGCCTCCGCGTCCACGCAGCTGGCCGGCCTGCCCTTCTCCGGCCCGATCGGCGGCGTCCGCGTCGCGCTGATCAACGGCCAGTGGGTGGCCTTCCCGACGCACACCGAGCTCGAGGACGCCGTCTTCGACATGGTCGTCGCGGGCCGCACCCTGGAGGACGGCGACGTCGCGATCATGATGGTCGAGGCCGAGGCCACCGAGAAGACCATCCAGCTGGTCAAGGGCGGTGCCGAGGCGCCGACCGAGGAGGTCGTCGCCGCCGGTCTGGAAGCCGCGAAGCCCTTCATCAAGGTGCTCTGCAAGGCCCAGGCCGACCTCGCCTCCAAGGCCGCCAAGCCGACCGGCGAGTTCCCGATCTTCCTCGACTACCAGGACGACATCCTGGAGGCGCTCTCCGCCGCCGTCCGCCCGGAGCTCGCCTCCGCGCTGACCATCGCCGGCAAGCAGGAGCGCGAGTCCGAGCTGGACCGCGTCAAGGCGCTCGCCGCCGAGAAGCTCCTGCCGGAGTTCGAGGGCCGCGAGAAGGAGATCTCCGCCGCGTACCGCTCCCTGACCAAGCAGCTCGTCCGCGAGCGCGTGATCAAGGAGAAGAAGCGCATCGACGGCCGTGGCGTCACGGACATCCGTACGCTCGCCGCCGAGGTCGAGGCCATCCCGCGCGTGCACGGCTCCGCGGTGTTCGAGCGTGGCGAGACCCAGATCCTGGGCGTCACCACCCTCAACATGCTCCGCATGGAGCAGCAGCTGGACACCCTCTCCCCGGTGACCCGCAAGCGCTACATGCACAACTACAACTTCCCGCCGTACTCCACCGGCGAGACCGGCCGCGTCGGCTCCCCCAAGCGCCGCGAGATCGGCCACGGCGCCCTCGCCGAGCGCGCCCTGGTCCCTGTCCTGCCGACGCGCGAGGAGTTCCCCTACGCGATCCGCCAGGTCTCCGAGGCGCTGAGCTCCAACGGCTCGACGTCCATGGGCTCGGTCTGCGCCTCCACCATGTCGCTGCTGAACGCCGGTGTGCCGCTGAAGGCCCCCGTCGCCGGTATCGCCATGGGTCTGATCTCCCAGGAGATCGACGGCGAGACGCACTACGTCACCCTCACCGACATCCTCGGTGCGGAGGACGCCTTCGGCGACATGGACTTCAAGGTCGCCGGCACCAAGGAGTTCGTGACCGCCCTCCAGCTGGACACCAAGCTGGACGGCATCCCGGCCTCCGTCCTGGCCGCGGCCCTCAAGCAGGCCCGTGACGCCCGCCTCCACATCCTTGACGTGATGATGGAAGCGATCGACACGCCGGACGAGATGTCCCCCAACGCCCCGCGGATCATCACCGTCAAGATCCCCGTGGACAAGATCGGTGAGGTCATCGGCCCGAAGGGCAAGATGATCAACCAGATCCAGGAGGACACCGGCGCCGACATCACGATCGAGGACGACGGCACCATCTACATCGGTGCCGCCCAGGGCTCGCAGGCCGAGGCCGCCCGCGCCACGATCAACGGCATCGCCAACCCGACCATGCCGGAGGTCGGCGAGCGCTACCTGGGTACGGTCGTGAAGACGACCACCTTCGGCGCGTTCGTGTCGCTGCTCCCGGGCAAGGACGGTCTGCTGCACATCTCGCAGATCCGCAAGCTCGCCGGCGGCAAGCGCGTGGAGAACGTCGAGGACGTCGTCGGCGTGGGCTCCAAGGTCCAGGTCGAGATCGCCGAGATCGACTCCCGCGGCAAGCTCTCCCTGATCCCGGTCATCGAGGGCGAAGAGAACGATGAGAAGAAGGACGACACCGACAAGTGACGTCGAGTAGCTCAACGGCGACGGCCCGCACCTCTTCGGAGGCGCGGGCCGTCGCCCGTACCCAAACCCTCGTCAAGGGCGCGAACGGCATCGGCACGGTCCGCAAGACCACCCTTCCGGGTGGCCTGCGTGTCGTCACCGAGACCCTGCCCTCGGTCCGCTCCGCCACCTTCGGCATCTGGGCCCACGTCGGCTCCCGCGACGAGACCCCGTCCCTGAACGGCGCCACGCACTACCTGGAGCACCTGCTCTTCAAGGGCACCACGCGCAGGTCGGCGCTGGACATCTCCTCGGCGATCGACGCGGTCGGCGGCGAGATGAACGCGTTCACGGCGAAGGAGTACACGTGCTACTACGCACGCGTGCTCGACACCGATCTGCCGCTCGCCATCGACGTCGTCTGCGACATGCTCACGGGCTCCCTGATCCTCGAGGACGACGTCAACGTCGAGCGGGGCGCCATCCTCGAAGAGATCGCCATGACCGAGGACGACCCGGGCGACTGCGTGCACGACCTGTTCGCGCACACGATGTTCGGCGACAACCCCCTCGGCCGCCCGGTCCTCGGCACGGTCGACACCGTCAACGCCCTCACCGCCGACCGCATCCGCCGCTTCTACAAGAAGCACTACGACCCGACGCACCTGGTCGTGGCGGCCGCGGGCAACATCGACCACAACAAGGTCGTACGGCAGGTCCGCGCGGCCTTCGAGAAGGCGGGCGCCCTCAAGAACACCGACGCCACGCCCATCGCCCCGCGCGACGGCAGGCGCGCCCTGCGCACCGCGGGCCGCGTCGAGCTGCTGGGCCGCAAGACCGAGCAGGCGCACGTCGTCCTCGGCATGCCGGGCCTGGCCCGCACGGACGAGCGTCGCTGGTCGCTGGGTGTGCTGAACACCGCGCTGGGCGGCGGCATGTCCTCCCGGCTCTTCCAGGAGGTCCGCGAGAAGCGGGGCCTGGCCTACAGCGTGTACTCGTACACCTCGGGCTTCGCCGACTGCGGCCTGTTCGGCGTGTACGCGGGCTGCCGGCCCTCGCAGGTCCACGACGTGCTGAAGATCTGCCGGGACGAACTCGACCAGGTCGCCGAGAACGGCCTGACCGACGACGAGATCGCCCGCGCCATCGGCCAGCTCCGCGGCTCCACCGTCCTCGGTCTGGAGGACACCGGTGCGCTCATGAACCGCATCGGCAAGAGTGAGCTGTGCTGGGGCGAGCAGATGTCCGTCGACGACATGCTGGCCCGGATAGCGGCGGTCACCCCGGACGACGTCCGCGCGGTCGCCCGCGACATCCTGGGACAGCGGCCCTCGCTGTCGGTCATCGGCCCGCTCAAGGACAAGCAGGCGTCCCGTCTGCACGAGGCCGTGGCGTAACCCTCCCCGTCTGTCTTCGGAAGCGTCTTTAAGGAAGCAAGAGATGAGCAAGCTGCGCGTGGCGGTCCTCGGTGCCAAGGGCCGGATCGGTTCCGAGGCGGTACGGGCCGTGGAGGCCGCCGAGGACATGGAGCTGGTCGCCGCCCTGAGCCGGGGCGACAAGCTGGAGACGCTGGCCGAGACGGGCGCCCAGGTCGCCGTCGAACTGACCACGCCCGACTCGGTGATGGCCAACCTCGAGTACTGCGTCGGCCACGGCATCCACGCCGTCGTCGGTACGACGGGCTGGACCGACGAGCGTCTCTCGCAGCTGAACGGCTGGCTGGCCGCCTCCCCGGAGACAGGCGTCCTCATCGCGCCCAACTTCTCCATCGGGGCCGTCCTCAACATGAAGTTCGCGCAGATCGCCGCGCCCTACTTCGAGTCGGTGGAGGTCGTCGAGCTGCACCACCCGAAGAAGGTCGACGCGCCTTCGGGCACCGCCACGCGCACGGCCCAGCTCATCGCCGCGGCCCGCGCAGAGGCGGGCACCGCCCCGGCGCCGGACGCCACGGAGACGGGCCTGGACGGCGCGCGCGGCGCTGATGTCGACGGTGTTCCCGTCCACTCCGTCCGGTTGCGCGGCCTGCTGGCCCACCAGGAGGTCCTGCTGGGCGGCGAGGGCGAGACGCTGACCATCCGTCACGACTCGCTCCACCACAGCAGCTTCATGCCGGGCATCCTGCTGGGCGCCCGTCGCGTGGTCACCACCCCGGGCGTCACCTTCGGCCTGGAACACTTCCTGGACCTGGGCTGATGCGCGCCAAGCTGTCCTACGCCATAACGGCCGCCGTCCTGGTCTTCTACTTCGTCCTGGTCGGCAGCCGCGGCGTCATGCTCATCCAGACCGGCACGCTCCTCACCGTCACCTTCGGCGTGGCGGTGCTGATCCTGCCGGTCATCGGCGTGTGGTTCCTGTGGAAGAACACCCAGTTCGTCCGCAAGGCCAACCAGCTCGCCGCCGAACTCGACGCCGAGGGCGGCCTGCCCCTCGACGAGTTGCAGCGCACCCCCAGCGGCCGCATCGACCGCGACTCGGCCGACGAGGTCTTCGCCAAGCGCAAGGCCGAGACGGAGGCGTCACCCGACGACTGGCGCAGCTGGTTCCGCCTCGCCGTCGCCTACCACGACGCCCGCGACACCCCGCGCGCCCGCAAGGCGATGCAGCGCGCGATCGCCCTGCACGAGGGAAAACCCGTCCAGGCCTGATTGCCGTAAGCCGAAGGGGCCGGCCCGCAGCAGCTGCGGACCGGCCCCTTCGGCGTCTCTACGGGTGAGTCAGCCCCGCTGGTACTCCGCGCCCCACGCCTCCACCGAGTCGGCGGCCCGGTCGAACGCCTCGGGCCGCGCCAGGAAGTCCGCGTTGTGCGTGGTCAGCAGCGGCACCGTGTCCCCGGCCGCCCGGTCATGGCGTACGACGGTCAGCGCCTGGCCCTGCACCGTGCGCGGCAGCCCCAGCCAGCGCACCGGCTGCTGCACCGTCCGCACGGCGACGACCTTGTCCCAGCGCGTCGTACGCGTGAGGAAGAACCCCACCCGACGCACCCCGTGGGCGCTCACCCACGTGCCCATGCGCAGCAGCCGCAGCGCGACGGCGATGACGGCCAGCGCGATCCCGAAGACCACCCCGCCCTCGGACGCGGAGCCGGTGAGGGCGATGATGACCGCCGCGAACAGCACATACGAGGCGAGCAGCAACAGCAGCGCGGCCGCACCCACCCGATAGGGACCGGGCCGGTAGGGACGCCGCCAGTGCTTGCGGTCGTCGAAGGGCAGCGCGACGTCGTCGGCTGTCTCGAATGCGCGGTCGGCCGTCAGGAAGGGCAGGGGCACGACTGGTCCTCACTCGATCCATGCGGGGGCTGTGCCCGGTGAGGCTATCCGCCGCTGTCCCCTGGATCCACCCTCGGGGGCCCGGATGAGTCAGTGTCCCTGGGACGCCTGTGACTCCTGCGTCGATGTGGGGGAGTGATCGAGCGTCAGTGCGGGCATCCCGAGCACCAGGGACCCCACCAGTGCGGCGACGATGGTGACGCCCAGGAGCCAGCTCCCGGCTATCTCCCCGGCGGAGGACTTCTCACGGGGCGGGGGAGTGACATTGCTGCGGAACCTGTCGGCCTCGGCGACGAAGGCGAACGGGACGGGCTCACGCCGACGGAACATCGGGGAGACGCTCCTTTCAAGCTCGAATAAGTGACTGTTGCTGATACAGACGCACGAGTGCCACAAAAGGTGCCCTGATGCCCCGAATTCACAGAACTTCACCGAAGATGTCGCGTCCCGGCACCGAACGCCCCGATGTCAGTGCCGGGCCGTAGAGTGGGCGCCGCCCGAGAGAAGTGATGGAAGGACCCGCCGAGCCGTGACCGACACCCCCGCCGACGACCTCAAGCCCAGCTTCCGCAGCGACGTCACCGTCGAGCTGGTCAAGCACACCGCGGCCGACTCCGACGTCCTGTGGGCCGCCCGTGTCTCCACCGCCGGCGAACAGTCCCTGGAGGAGCTCCAGAAGGACCCCGAGCGCTCCAAGGGCCTCATCAACTACCTGATGCGGGACCGGCACGGCAGCCCCTTCGAGCACAACTCCATGACCTTCTTCATCAGCGCCCCGATCTTCGTCTTCCGCGAGTTCATGCGGCACCGCGTGGGCTGGTCGTACAACGAGGAGTCCGGCCGCTACAGGGAGCTCGAACCGGTCTTCTACGTCCCCGGCGCGGACCGCAAGCTCGTCCAGGAGGGCCGCCCCGGCAAGTACGTCTTCGTCGAGGGCACCGAGGCCCAGCAGGAGCTGGTCACCCGCACGATGGAGGACTCCTACCGACAGTCGTACGAGGCCTACCAGGAGATGCTGGCCGCCGGCGTCGCCCGCGAGGTCGCCCGTGCCGTCCTCCCCGTCGGCCTGTTCTCCTCGATGTACGCCACCTGCAACGCGCGCTCGCTGATGCACTTCCTCGGCCTGCGCACCCAGCACGAACTGGCGAAGGTCCCGTCCTTCCCGCAGCGGGAGATCGAGATGGTCGGCGAGAAGATGGAGGCGGAGTGGGCCAAGCTCATGCCGCTCACCTACGCCGCCTTCAATGCGAACGGCCGTGTGGCGCCGTAACGCACCCGCGTTCTCCGCCCGGGCACAGATGTACGGGTCAGCCGTGCGAAGTGTCCGTATTGCGGCATTTAGAGAAGTTCATCTAGCCTGATCAAACGGACCCGGCACTGCTTGAACCCCCGAGCAGGCAGTGCCGGGCTCCATCTTTGTCATGACTTTTCCAGCCCCCCGAGGGCAGACCACGCCTTGAGCAGCGAGTAGCGTGTTACCCATGGCTCCGACCTCCACTCCGCAGACCCCCTTCGGGAGGGTCCTCACCGCCATGGTCACGCCCTTCACGGCGGACGGCGCGCTCGACCTCGACGGCGCGCAGCGGCTCGCAACCCACCTGGTGGACGCAGGCAACGACGGCCTGATCATCAACGGCACCACCGGTGAGTCCCCCACCACCAGCGACGCGGAGAAAACGGACCTCGTACGAGCCGTACTGGAAGCGGTCGGAGACCGCGCCCACGTCGTCGCCGGCGTCGGCACCAACGACACCCACCACAGCCTCGAACTCGCCCGCACGGCCGAGGAGACCGGCGCCCACGGCCTGCTCGTCGTCACGCCGTACTACAACAAGCCCCCGCAGGAGGGCCTGTACCGGCACTTCAAGGCCCTCGCCGACGCCACCGAGCTGCCGGTCATGCTCTACGACATTCCCGGCCGCAGCGGCGTCCCGATCAACACCGAGACACTCGTCCGGCTGGCCGAGCACCCGCGCATCGTCGCCAACAAGGACGCCAAGGGCGACCTCGGGCGCGCCAGCTGGGCCATCGCCCGCTCCGGCCTCGCCTGGTACTCCGGCGACGACATGCTGAACCTGCCGCTGCTCTCCGTGGGCGCGGTCGGCTTCGTCTCGGTCGTCGGCCATCTGGTCACCCCCGAGCTGCGCGCGCTGGTGGAGGCGTACACCTCCGGCGACGTACAGAAGGCCACCGAGATCCACCAGAAGCTGCTCCCGGTCTACACGGGCATGTTCCGCACCCAGGGCGTCATGACCACGAAGGCCGCGCTCGCCCTCCAGGGCCTGCCCGCCGGACCGCTGCGCGCCCCCATGGTGGAGCTCGCGCCCGAAGAGATCGAGCAGCTCAAGATCGATCTTGCCGCCGGCGGGGTACAGCTCTGACAACAGACTTCGCGCGCCCCGGCGCGCAACGGACTTCACAACTGAATAAGCGGGCCACCGGTGCCTGCACCCATTAACGACAACTGCTACTAGCACGAACGTCATGCGCGCCACGTGCCCTACCGGTACGTGGCGCGTGTGGTGAGGAGAGTCTTTTGAGTCATCCGCATCCTGAACTCGGTCCGCCCCCGCCGCTCCCCGAGGGCGGCCTGCGGGTCACCCCGCTCGGCGGTCTCGGTGAGATCGGCCGAAACATGACGGTCTTCGAGTACGGTGGCCGTCTTCTGATCGTCGACTGCGGAGTCCTCTTCCCCGAGGAGGAGCAGCCCGGCATCGATCTGATCCTGCCGGACTTCTCGTCCATCAGGGACCGCCTCGACGACATCGAGGGCATCGTGCTCACGCACGGCCACGAGGACCACATCGGTGCCGTCCCCTTCCTGCTCCGCGAGAAGCCGGACATCCCGCTGATCGGCTCCAAGCTGACCCTCGCGCTGATCGAGGCGAAGCTCCAGGAGCACCGCATCCGCCCGTACACCCTTGAGGTGGCGGAGGGGAACCGCGAGCGCATCGGCCCCTTCGACTGCGAGTTCGTCGCGGTCAACCACTCCATCCCGGACGCGCTGGCCGTGGCCATCCGCACCCCCGCGGGCATGGTGGTCCACACCGGCGACTTCAAGATGGACCAGCTCCCGCTGGACAACCGTCTGACGGACCTGCACGCCTTCGCACGTCTGAGCGAGGAGGGGATCGACCTCCTCCTCTCCGACTCGACGAACGCCGAGGTGCCGGGGTTCGTCCCGCCGGAGCGGGACATCTCCAACGTCCTGCACCAAGTCTTCGGGAACGCCCGCAAGCGGATCATCGTGGCGAGCTTCGCCAGCCACATCCACCGCATCCAGCAGATCCTGGACGCGGCCAACGAGTACGGCCGCAGGGTCGCCTTCGTCGGCCGCTCGATGGTCCGCAACATGGGCATCGCCAGGGACCTGGGCTATCTGAAGGTCCCGCCGGGCCTGGTGGTCGACGTCAAGACGCTCGACGACCTTCCCGACCGCGAGGTGGTCCTGGTCTGCACGGGCTCCCAGGGCGAGCCGATGGCGGCCCTGTCCCGGATGGCCAACCGCGACCACCAGATCCGGATCGTCAACGGCGACACCGTGATCCTGGCGTCGTCCCTGATCCCCGGCAACGAGAACGCGGTCTACCGCGTGATCAACGGTCTGACCCGCTGGGGCGCCCATGTCGTCCACAAGGGCAATGCCAAGGTCCATGTCTCGGGCCATGCCTCGGCCGGCGAGCTGCTGTACTTCTACAACATCTGCCGCCCGAAGAACCTGATGCCGGTCCACGGCGAATGGCGGCACCTGCGCGCCAACGCCGAGCTCGGCGCCCTCACCGGCGTCCCGCACGACCGGATCGTCATCGCGGAGGACGGCGTCGTCGTCGACCTCATCGAGGGCAAGGCCAAGATCTCCGGCAAGGTCCAGGCGGGTTACGTGTACGTCGACGGCCTCTCGGTCGGCGACGTCGGCGAGCCGGCTCTCAAGGACCGCAGGATCCTCGGCGACGAGGGCATCATCTCGGTCTTCGTGGTCCTCGATTCGTCGACCGGCAAGATCACGGGCGGACCGCACGTCCAGGCCCGTGGCTCGGGCATCGAGGACTCGGCGTTCGCCGACGTGATCCCGAAGATCACGGAGGTCCTCGAGCGCTCGGCCCAGGACGGCGTGGTCGAACCGCACCAGATGCAGCAGCTGGTGCGGCGGACCCTCGGCAAGTGGGTCTCCGACACCTATCGCCGCAGGCCGATGATCCTCCCGGTGGTGGTGGAGGTCTGACGGTCCGTCGGACTCCGTACGCGTGAACCAGGAGCGGGGCGCCTCGATTTGCATCGGGGCACCCCGCTCCAGTACGTTTACGGCTCCGCCTGAACGGGAACCCGGTCGCCTCGTGCGCCGGATCCAGTCCCCGAAGCGGGTGGGAATTCCGACTCAGAATCTCTGATAAAGTCGGAGCCGCCGGAAAGGGAAACGCGAAAGCGGGAACCTGGAAAGCACCGAGGAAATCGGAACCGGAAACGGTCTGATAGAGTCGGAAACGCA